>NZ_JAFBCM010000001.1:7279614-7899518 GCF_016907715.1 Tenggerimyces flavus
ATGGTGGCAACTGGGTCGCGGCGTTTGCTGGATGGTTCGCGATGGTCAGCTTGGATCGTTCGCATTGACGGCTCGTGAGAAGCTGGCGAGCCCTGTCGCTAGAGCGGTTCTGTCTGCGTCGGTCATGTCGGCGAGACCGGTCTGGATGCTGGCCTGTCGAGCGTTTCGTAGTCGCTCTAGCAGCCGTCGACCTCGAGCTGAGGGTTTGAGTTGGATAAGTCGGCGGTCGTGGTTGTGGGTGCGCCGTAGCAGGAGACCGTCCTCGACGAGGCGGCCGGTGAGTCGGCTCGCTGAGGGCAGGGATATATCGAGCCCGTTCGCGAGATCGCTGAGACTGATCGGCCCGTGCTGGTCGGCGGTAAGCAGCGCGCGGACCTGCAACACCGACAAGGTCGAGGAGGCACTGAGCGCCTTGAGGGTGAGCTCGACTAGCGACAGCGAAGCCAGCTCGACGACTGTCGCGGTCGCTTCCAGGCTGTGCCCAGCCTGCAACGTTTGGTCCACCATAGGTATCAACCTACCGCCTACGCTTCTCGCGACCATTCGCCCTTCCTTGTTTGAGGACAACCATTGTCAAATGGCAAGTTTCAGGTTCGACCCTTCCGTGTCGGGGTAGGCGCGACTGCAGCAGCTAAGGATGGGAGGGATCGCCGTTGATCGCGTCACCGGGTGACGGTCGCGTGTCGGAGCGGCTTGACCGTGCAGGGCTGGAGGCGAGACTTCGCCAGACGGTCGGCGGCACTGTCCGTTTCGACGTGGGGGCGTTGGCTGTCTATTCGTGTGACTCGTCGAACTACCGGCAGGTGCCAGTCGGGGTGGTGATCCCGCACACGGTGGATGCCGGTGTCGCCGCTGTGGCGGTGTGCCGGGCGTTCGGTGTGCCGGTTTTGTCCCGCGGTGGGGGAACAAGTCTCGCTGGCCAGACGACGAACAACGCGATCGTGATCGACTGGACAAAGCACTGCCACCGTCTAGCGTCGGTCGACGTGGAGGCAGCGACGTGCGTGGTCGAACCGGGCATCACTCTGGACGACCTGAACACGGCCCAGGCCGGCGTCGGGTTGATGTTCGGGCCACGTCCGTCGACCCACCAAAGCTGCACGATCGGGGGGATGGTCGGCAACAACTCGTGTGGGGCGACGGCTCAGGCCTATGGCAAGACGGTGGACAACGTCCGGCGGCTTGAGGTGCTGACCTACGACGGAGAGCGCATGTGGGTCGGACCGACCAGCGACGCCGAGTACCAGGCCATTGCCGCGGGCGGCGGGCGCCGCGCCGACATCTACAGCGCGTTGCGTGAACTCCGGGACCGGTATCTGGGTGACATCCGCACCGGGTATCCGTCCATTCCGCGGCGGGTGTCGGGCTACAACCTGGACTCGCTCCTACCAGAGGCCGGGTTCAATCTCGCAAAGGCGCTGGTCGGCAGCGAGGGAACGCTGGTGACGGTGTTGCACGCCGAGCTAGCGTTGGAGAACGTGCCGGTGCACAAGACGATGGTGGTGCTCGGCTACAGCGACATCGTGACCGCCGGACGTGCAGTGCCGCGGATCCTGCCACATCGGCCGTGGCAGTTCGAGGGCATGGACGACGTCCTAATCCACCTCGAGCAGGCGGAGACCCTGGCCAGCACTGCCATCCACCGCCTGCCCGCAGGCCAGGCATGGCTGATGGTGCAGTTCGCTGGTGATTCACCGGACGAGGCCAGGACCGCGGCGCGTCACCTGATCGACGACGTGTGCGGGGACGACCCGCCGACCGGGCCCGGGGCCCCCGGAGACCCGATGCCGACCGTGGAGTACATCGACAACCCGGCGCGTGAGGCGGAGCTGATCGAGGTCCGCGAGGCAGGGCTCGGCGCCACTGCTCATCCCAGCGCGAAGCACGCGACGTGGGAGGGGTGGGAGGACTCCGCCGTCGCGCCGGATGACTTGGGCGACTACCTTCGCGACCTGCGCGCGTTGCTTGACGAGTTCGGATTCGACGATTCCGAGACCGCTCTGTACGGGCATTTCGGGCAGGGTTGCGTGCACACCCGGATCCCGTTCGAGCTGCGCACCGCGGACGGCATCGCCCACTACCGAAGGTTCGTCGAACGCGCTGCCGACCTAGTCGTCGGCTACGGTGGCTCGCTGTCCGGCGAGCATGGCGACGGCCAGTCGCGGGGCGAACTGCTGACGAAGATGTTCGGCCGCAGGCTGGTCCGGGCGTTCGGTGAACTGAAGGCGATCTTCGACCCGGGCAACATGATGAACCCGGGCAAGGTCGTCGACCCGAACCCGCTGGACTCCCACCTGCGACTGGGCACGGAGTTCGCGCCGCTGCCGCTGTCGACGCACTTCGCCTACCCGAAGGACGACGGCCAGTTCGCTAAGGCGGCCATGCGATGTGTCGGCGTCGGCAAATGTCGCCAGTCCGGGGCAGATCCCTCAGATGAGGTGATGTGCCCCTCCTACATGGTCACCCGCGACGAAGACCACTCCCCCCGCGGGCGGTCCCGGCTGCTGTTCGAGATGGTACGCGGCGAGGTCATCCCAGGCGGCTGGCGGTCGGCAGAGGTGCGCGATGCGCTCGACTTGTGCCTTGCCTGCAAGGGATGCAAGGTCGACTGCCCGGTCAACGTCGATGTGGCCACCTATAAGGCGGAGTTCCTGTCCCATCACTACGCGGGGCGGTTGCGACCCGCGGCGCACTACTCGATGGGTTGGCTACCGCTGTGGTCGAGGCTTGCGAACGCCGCGCCAGGCCTGCCGCGAGTAGTGAACGCTCTCACCCGGGCGCCCGGCCTGGCCGGCGTGATCAAACGCATTGGTGGTATCGACCAACGCCGAGACGTGCCGCGGTTCGCCCCGCAGCCGTTCACCACGTGGTGGCGAGCCCGGAACCGCCCGTCTGGGCAGACCTACGCGTCGCGCGGACCGGTGGTGCTGTGGCCGGATACGTTCTCCAACTACTTCCACACCTCGATTGCACGCAGTGCGGTAGCCGTCCTCGAGGACGCCGGATTCGAGGTGCTGGTACCGCCCATGCCCGTGTGCTGCGGCCTCACCTGGATCTCTACCGGTCAGCTGAAAACCGCGCGCAAGGTATTGCTCCGGACCATCCGCGCGCTGCGTAATGTGATCCGTGCCGGCATCCCGATGGTCGGGCTGGAACCGTCGTGCCTAGCGGTGTTCCGGGCCGACGCATCCGAGCTAGTCCCCGGTAATGACGACATCCGTCGACTGTCGAAGCAGTCGTTCACGCTCGCTGAACTGCTGCGATCGCGGGCGGCGGACTGGGTTCCGCCGCATATCGCTGCGACCGCGCTGGTGCAGACCCACCGCCATGAGCACGCCGTTCTCGACCCTTCCGCCGAGGTCGACCTGCTGAAGCGGGTCGGAGTCGACGCCGAACGACTGCCATCTGGCTGCTGTGGCCTGGCGGGCAACTTCGGCTTCGAACGCGGCCATTACGAGGTATCCATGGCCGCGGGAGAGCGCGTACTGCTGCCGCGTGTTCGGTCCGCACCGGCCGACACCGTCGTGCTCGCGGACGGGTTCAGCTGCCGCACCCAGATCGACCAAGGCGGGACCGGCCGATACGCCGTCCATCTGGCCGAACTCCTCGCCACCGCGCTCACGAGGAGCACCAGTCCCCAGTACGAGGGACTCGGAGACTGACCGAATAGCAGATGAACCGACGGACGGACCGACGGGACGAACCTGCGAGGGAGAGATGATGACGCAGACGGTAGGCGACGAAATTCTCGCCCGGCTCCGGCAATGGGGAGTCGACCATGTATTCGGCTACGCCGGCGACGGCATCAATGGGCTGCTGGCAGCCTGGGAGCGCGCGGACAACAATCCCCGGTTCGTCCAAGCCCGACACGAAGAGATGGCGGCGTTCGAGGCTGTCGGCTACGCGAAGTTCACGAGCCGGGTCGGGGTGTGCACGGCGACCAGTGGACCGGGCGCGATCCACCTGCTGAACGGCCTGTACGACGCGAAGCTCGACCACGTCCCGGTGGTGGCGTTGGTCGGCCAAACGGCCCGCTCGGCGATGGGTGGCAGCTACCAGCAGGAGGTCGACCTTCTGACGTTGTACAAGGACGTGGCCAACGCCTACTGCCAGATGGTCACCGTTCCCGAGCAACTGCCCAACGTCTTGGACCGGGCGATCCGGATCGCCGCGAGCCGACAAACAGTCACCGCGGTGATCATCCCCGCCGACGTGCAGGAGCTGGAATACATCCCGCCTGCGCACGCCTTCAAGATGGTGCCGTCCAGCCTGGACCTGACGTCGTCCGCGCCCGTGCCGGCCCAGCGGCAGCTGGAGCGGGCGGCCGCAATCCTCAATGCTGGCGAGAAGGTCGCCATGTTGATCGGGCAAGGCTCCCGCGGCGCGGCAGCGGAGGTGACCGAGGTCGCCGACCTACTCGGCGCGGGAGTGGCAAAAGCGCTGCTGGGTAAGGACGTCCTGTCCGATGAGCACACTTGGGTTACCGGGTCGATCGGTCTGCTCGGCACCCGCCCGTCGTATGAGCTGATGACCGGCTGTGACACCTTGCTGGTGGTCGGCTCCAACTTCCCGTACAGCCAGTTCCTGCCGGCCTACGACCAGGCTCGGGCGATCCAAATCGATCACGACCCGACGATGCTGGGTTTGCGATACCCGTTCGAGGTGAACCTGGTTGGCGACTCCACGCAGACACTTCGTCGGCTGATCCCGCTGCTCCAACGCAAGACCGACCGGTCGTGGCGCGAGTCGATCGAGAAGAACGTCACCCGCTGGTGGGAGGTCATGCAGCGCCGCGCCTACACCTCGGCCGATCCGATCAATCCCGAGCTCGTATTCCACGAGCTGTCCCCGCGTCTTCCCATGGAAGTGATCGTGGCGGCCGACTCCGGGTCAGCGGCCAACTGGTATGCCCGGCACCTGCGGTTCCATGCCGGGATGCGCGGCTCCCTGTCCGGCACCCTGGCGACCATGGGTCCCGGCGTGCCCTATGTGATCGGCGCGAAGTTCGGCCACCCGAACCGGCCCTGCATCGCGCTGGTCGGCGACGGCGCCATGCAGATGAACGGACTCAACGAACTGATCACGATCAGCAAGTACTGGCGGGACTGGGCCGATCCCCGGATGGTGATCGCCGTCCTGCACAACAACGACCTCAACCAAGTCACCTGGGAACTGCGCGCGATGGGTGGCTCACCGCAGTTCCTTCCGTCGCAACAGCTGCCCGACTTTCCCTACGCCGACTTCGCCCGCAGCATTGGCCTGCACGGGGTGCTGGCCAGCAAGCCCGACGAGGTGGTACCGGCCTGGCAAGAAGCCCTGGCGGCCGATCGTCCCTGCGTAGTGGAATTCCTGACCGATCCCGCCGTCCCACCCATTCCCCCGCACGCCACCTGGGACCAGATCGGGAACGCTCTGGAATCCATCGTTCGCGGCGACTCCGACCGCGTCGACGTGGTCAAGGAGGGCCTGAAGAGCAAGATCCAGGAGTTCCTCCCGGGCACCAAGGACCCGAGCCCATGACCAGTCCTCACCATGCCAGCACCAGCGGCACTGTTGGCGCCAGCGCTACCGTCTCCGACGTCTCAGTCACTGGCGTCTCGGCTTCGGTGTATACCGTTCCGACCGAGAGTCCGGAGGCCGACGGCACGTTCGGGTGGACCAACACCACCCTGGTCCTCGTCCAGGTCAGCGCGGGCGGCCAAACAGGTCTCGGATGGACGTACGGATCAGTGGCATGCGCGACTGTGGTCGAGCGCGATCTGGCGTCGGTGATCTGTGGGCGCGACGCGTTCGATGTCGTCGGCGCATGGTCGGCGATGGTCGACGCGTTGCGCAACCTCGGGCGGCCAGGTGTGGCGGGAATGGCGTTGTCGGCCGTGGACTGCGCGCTGTGGGACTTGAAGGCGCGGCTCCTCGGGGTGCCGCTCCACCGTCTGCTTGGGCGCGCGCACTCCGCGGTGCCAATCTATGGGTCGGGCGGCTTCACCACGTACACCGACGACGCGCTGGCCGCGCAGCTTCGTGGCTGGGTGGAGAACGACGACATTCCACGCGTGAAGATCAAGATCGGCGAGTCCCGTGGCCAGCGAGTAGATCGAGACCTGGCGCGGGTCGAACACACCCGCCGCGTCGTCGGATCCTCGACCGAGCTCTTCGTCGACGCCAACGGCGGATACACCATCGGCCAGGCGGTCCGCGTCGGTCGGCACCTGGACGAGCTAGGCGTCTCCTGGTTCGAAGAGCCCGTCTCCAGCGACGACCTCGCCGGGCTTCGTCAGGTCCGTGACCAGCTCGGCGCCGACGTCACAGCCGGCGAGTACGGATACGACCTGCCCTACTTCGAACGCATGTGCCGTGCCGACGCCATCGACTGCCTCCAGGTCGACATCACCCGATGCGGCGGTCTCACCGAGCTGCTGCGCGTTGCCGCCGTCGCGGCGGCGCACGGCCTGCAGATTTCCGGACACTGCGCGCCACATCTCCACCTCGAGGCGCTCGCCGCCGTGCCGAACCTTCGGCACCAGGAGTGGTTCCACGACCACGTCCTCATCGAACGCCGACTCTTCGCCGGCACCGCCGACCCGTCCGGGGGGATCGTCACACCCAACGACAGGCCCGGGCTTGGCCTCGCCTGGCGTGCCGCTGAAGCCGAATCGTTCCGGGTCGCTTGAGCAGCGGTAGGGAGGCGCCTGCGATGACCAACCACGAGGTACGACGAACACACCAAGGCCGGGCTCATTCCATGCGACGCATCAGGCCCGGCATGGCCGTCCGCGCCAGCAACGGCTACCCAGTCGGCTTCATCGTCGACGTCCACCTCGGCGCCCCCACCGGAACCCCCCTCCATCGGCGGCCGGGATTCCTCGCAGACCTTGTCCGTAGCGCCATCGGCTGGACTCAGCCGACCGCCACCTCTCGGCTGGAGGACGCCCTCCTCGACCTCGGCTACCTCGAAATCGCCACCCCTTCCGGAACGAGGTTCGCCAAAGCAACCCACATCGCGGCAATCCTCGGCGACACCGTCCACCTCACCGTCCTCGCACGCGCCCTCACAGGCGAACCCACTCCACCGGACTGACCACCTGTCCGGCCGGGCCATGCCGCGATCGACCGGACTGGAAACGGTTCGCGCAGTGGATCATCGAGATGACACGCTCGTAGACCTTGCGCCTTGGCACTTCGCAGCCGCATGGCGCCACTGTTGCCGCCGATTGATGGCGTGTGCGTCGCCAGTTAGCTATCGTCATCACCTCAATCGGCCACACCCACCAACATCAACGGGGGCCAGATCAGATGATTCAGACAGACGGTCGCTGCGACGTTCACTAAATCCGCCTGACTACACTGGGGCCAAACGTCTCGACGATCCTCTCGCTCGGTCGCAGGTGGCGAGCGTCGAGTTTCGGCCAGGCGTTGACGTCGAAGCCGCATGCGCTACTTCGGGCATCCCATTGATGTGCACACGTCGTCTACTTCGTCCTCGAGGAACGGCGGATCCCGTGCTTCTCCAGTTGCACTTGCTCGACTGAGAGTCTGGCAGTAACAGAGTCACGGAAGTCAGGAGGGCGTCCTGCTGTTCAACTGTGCGGCAAGTGGTCGCGGAGGTGTCACAGCGCACGGGAGAAGTACGCTCTCGCGCCGCCGTATTCCTTACCGCCCTCCCATCGAGTGTGAGGTGTCAAGCTAACGTCGACGGATCAGGGATGGTTAGCACGCCACCGCTGGTTGCACACCGCGGGTTGCACACCGTGGCCGACGCGTGATGGCTTCCTCCGACGAGGCCCGGTGGCTCGGCGGGAAGCTGCTTCCTATGGGTGTTGGTCGGGGTTGTCCCAGTAGTAGGTCTCGACGTCGTAGACGGCTGGCGTGGGGTGGATCCACGGGTTAGCGAATCCGCCGAGCTGGAGGTTCTGCTTGGTGGGTACGTTCCGCAGGTCCTTCTTCTTCAGGATGACCCGCGGTGTGTTGGCCACCGTGCCGCTGAAGAATGGGCCGTGCTCGACATGGATCTTGATCATGTCCCAGACGAGCTGCGTGCGCTTCATCTCGTCGGGCTCGAGCTTGGTTTGGTCGTACTTGTTCCACAGCTGCTCGATCGGGCCGCCCTTCTCGGCCTCCATGCGTGGTGGCGTGCGCTTGAACGGGTCGACGTCGAGTTCCTGGTTCTCGGCCGGGGTGCCCCGAAGGCTGTACATCCGGCCTTCGAGCGGTGCCCAGCGACTCTGTTCGATCGGGACCAGCCACTGCGGGTATAGCAGGTGGTTGGGACCGTCGCCGACCTCCCAGTTGCTGTGCACCATCAGCTGCCCGTTGTCCCACAGCTCGTTGAAGCCCTCGGGAGGGATCGGGTTGACGGTCGCGTCGACGCCGACCGCTTTCCAGTCACGCATCAGCAGGTTGTCCTTTTGGATGTGCTCGGGATCGGCGTTCGCAGAGCGGTCGATCGACAGCTTCAGCTTCTTGCCGCTGGGAAGCTCGCGGATCCCGTCGCCGTCCTTGTCCACGACACCGACCTCGTTGAGCAGCCGCTTGGCGGTCTCGGGGTCGTACTTCACCCACGCGTCCCGCCACTCCTGGTAGGCCTGCTTGCCCTGGTCGTTGACCAGGTATTCCTTGGCCTTCGGGCTGAGCGTGCCACTGGTGAGCTCGCCCTGCTCGAAGTAGATCGACTTCTGCGCCTCTTCACGGTTGAACGCGAAGGACAGTGCCTGCCGGAACTTCGGTTCGCGGAACAGCTTGCGGAGCTCGGGGTCCTTGTGGTCGTAGTTGAGGAACCACATCGAGCTGGTGCCGGAGCCGCCGTCCCACAGCAGCAGGGCGAGCCCGCTCCGCTCCTCGGCCCGGCGGAACACCGAGATGTCGGACAGGCCCACCTTCAGGAACTGGCCCTGGACATAGTCCACGTTGCCCTGCTGCATCTGCAGCTTGCCGACCTCGGCGTCAAGCACCGCAGTGAAGACGAGCTCATCGACGAACGGCAGCTGCGAACCCTCCTTCGTCACCACGTAGTAGAACGGGTTCCGCTCGAAGACGACACTCCGCGCGTCATGGCTCTTGCAGCGCCAGCCGGTCATCGTCGGGCAGTCCGGGTTACGGGTGAAATCGACCTTGGTCTCGAACACACCGCCAGCCGCCGCCCAGTTCTTCGGCGCGCTCTTGTTGTACCTCGGGTGGAACTGCTCGGCGTAGTGCGCCGGGACCATCCACCACGGCCCGTTCTGCATGGGCCCGTTGACCCACATCGCGATCCGCTGCGCGGTGAGCGGCGCCGGTGCGTCGAACCTCATCTTCAGCGTGACCTCGTCGACCGCTTCGAACTTCGCCAGCGTGTTCCTACCGGAACGGGTCTCATCCGGCGGCACCTCGGTGTGCGCCTCGTCGAGGACGATGTCCTCCCACCAGAACATGATGTCCTTAGTCGTCCACGGCTTCCCGTCGGACCACTTCAGGCCCTCGCGGAAGTGGAAGGTCCACTCGCTCGCATCCGCGTTCATCTCCCAGCTCTCGGCGAGGCCGGGGATAATGTCGAGACCGTCGTTGACGAAACGGATAATCTTGTGACCGCAGAAGAACTCACCAATCGAGGCCGCCCGGTCACCAGACGTCGTCTCACACAGCATCCGAACCTTGCCGCCATACTTGCCCTCCTGCACCCAGGTGTGCGGGACGACCAACGGCCTCTCAGGCAGCCGCTCGGCCAACGTCGGGATCGCTCCCGAAGCCGCCTGTGCCTTGAGCAGAGGAGACTCCTTGAATCCGGACGGGACAGGCGGCGGCTCTTTCGCGGAACCCTTGACGCCCGCAGGGGCGTCCGTGCCGCTGTCGCGGTTCGCGCCGCCGCTGCCGGGAGTTCCGCCTCCCCCACCTGAACAGGCGGCCAGAACGACTGAACCGGCCGCGATGGCCGTGCCGTAAAGGATGGTGCGACGGCTCACCTGGGGATGGTCGCTCATCGGATTGTCGCTCATCACGTTCTACTCCCTTCCCCTCAGCGGGCTGAGGGATGAGGTAGCTGTCATCGATGCGCTCTTCGTCCTGTGACGATGGGCCAAGTCCGCGGCGATGATGGCAACCAGGCCTGCCGCGACGATGTGGACCGCTCTACCTGGCTTCATCGAGATTCCTTCCTTTGAACTCATTCGTGCAGCGCTACTTCGGCCTCAAGCCTCATGCCGCCCCTTCGCCTACCCCAAGCCAACCGGCCAATGCACGGTGCAGTGGACCTGACACGCGACCGTCACGAATCCGCAAAGTAGGAGCGCTGCGACTCTCCCTGCCATGCTCAGGCCTGCGCATCCAGTCATCCACGACACACCTCTGATATCGCCGATCCAAAGATTGAGACTCGGATGCCCCGGGAGCTCAGGTGAGGAGATCGATCGCTTCCGATCCCTCGGGAAAGGTCACGATGGCGTACGCCCCACCGCCGCCGTCCCTGCGACAGCCAGTGGAGTCGTCAGGGCCAGAAAGGTTCCGGGATCGCGATGCCGGCGTAGGCGCGTCGCGTCGACGACGAGGACAGGAACGGTAACTGAAAGCGGCGGTGAAGGTGATCGTCCACGACGAATCGGGCCGCACCGGCTAACACTTCGGGTGACGGTGGCCTGTCCCCGATCCAGGGTGTTGACGATCCCGACGTTCGCTACATCGCCGGCAGCAGCCGGAAGCCCGCCTGATGACGTGACGTTCGTGGGTCAGATAGCCGCGGTATTCCGGCGTGGGAGGGCTTCAGTACCGGCCCAGAAAGCGGCGAGGCCGCTCCGGATCGGCTACGTCATCAACCGCCGCGGACTTCTCGTGGGAACGTCCTTGTGTGCGCAGATCGACTAGATGATCGATTCCAAGGGGTTAGTGGTCGTAGGCCAGGAGTGATCGCTTGATCGGTTGGCTGGTGTGATCGTTGTGCCAGATCGCGGTAGTCATGGCCAGGACGCGTTGGAGGACGCGGACCCAGACGCCTGCGGGGGTGTGGCCGCCGTGGTGTTCGAGGTCGAGTTGGCCTTTGAAGGTGTCGTTGATCGACTCGATGACTTGTCGTAGCGGTTGGAAGAACTCGGCGCCTGCCCGTGGGGTCTCGCCTTTGCGGGTCGGGCGGAGCAGGTGGAGGCCGGCGTCGGCCAGGGCGGTCTCGAACTCGCGGCCGTAGTAGTTCTTGTCCGCGATCACGATCTGCCCGACCCTCCCGGTGGTCAGGTCGGGGTCGGCGTGGAGGACGCCGAGCAGGATCTGACGTTCGTCGGCCTTCGCTCCGGTCAGGGCGAACCCGACCGGTAGCCCGTGCAGGGTGCACAGCAGATGCAGCCGCAGTCCCCAAAAGAAGCGGGAGTGGCTGGCGCAGTAGCCGTACTCAGCCCAACCGGCCAGATCGGAACGACGCGCGGTCTCGCGTGATCGACCGCACTCGACCGGAGTCGAGTCGACCACCCACACATCGTCGGTCCACATCGTGGTGTCGCGGGCCAGCACCCCGACCAACCAACCGATCGTCGAGCCCAACCGCCGCAGCCGCTTGTTGTAACCGGGCTGCTTGGGCAGATACGGGAACAACGCCCGCAGGTGGCTCCGGGCATAGCGCAACCAGCGCGCCTCGCTGGTGTGTCCGAGCAGTGCCTGCATCACCGCCAAGGTGACCAGTTCAGCGTCACTGATCTTCGGAACGATACCCACCGCAGGACGCCATGGCGCTCGTTCCGGCGCCGACTTCAACCAATCATCGGTCCGCACGTACAGTGCTGTCGCGAGGGTGTCCAGGTCAGCGTCCACGAAGGTCTCCACGAGATCGGCGTCGGGTAAGCAACGCCGATCCTGGACACCCTCCACCTCAGCCAACACTCACCACGCCGAACCACACCCCTTGGAATCGATCATCTAGGAAAGGCGAACACCTGCATCGGTCCCAGCCGTCGATCACTAGGCAGACACGATCCTCACAGCCCGAGGTGCTCGCAGGCACACTGCGGTTCCCGCGGAGTCCGCGAAGCTCAATCGAGGTCCCTAGCCGTCTTCGCCATCGTTGGAGTCTTCGGCCACCTTCTCGGTGACCTCGGAGACCTGGACGTTGAAGCTCCGGCGGGTACCGTCGGCCAGTTCGGCCTCGACGACGAAGAAGCTGGCCGAGCCGAAGGGCACGTCAAGGATGGCGATCGGGTGCGGCAGATCCCGCAGCACCGGGTTCGCGTCGGGATTGGCGCCCCGGATCAACAGCTGCAGCACGCCCCCGAGATACTCCTTGATCAACGGCCCGGCCGGCGTCTCCTCGGCGTCGCCGCACGCATCATAGGGATCAAATGTGGCGGCGCCGACGCTGCCATCGGTAGGTCCGGCTGTGGTCATGAGTGCAGGATAACTGTCAAGTCCTACATCAGACAGAGCCGCCGACTACCTAGGGCAATACCAGGTCGATACACACCGACCTGAACTGCGCGACCTCATCAACCGCGGCCGGGCAGCCCCTTTCGAAGAACGCCTCCCACGGTGTAGCCGGCGACGCCGCACCCATCGCCAACAAGCGAATCGGCAGGTACGTGCATGGCTGGACCAAAGTTCCTTCCTCCCGGGATGACGTCGTTGGGTAGCGGGTCGGGTTGTACGCGTGCTGCTTCGGGGATTGTGGGCAACCTGACGATGGTGATGGCGCGGCCGCAGTGGGGACAGCGGCGATGTGCCGCCGGCTGCGAGAGTGTGGTCGGTGGTGTGGGCCCCAGGTTGCTTGCCAGTTGGCCCGGACGCGACGTCGACCGGCCGCGGCGGCGACTGGAGCAGGTGTGCTTGTGGGCTCGGCGAGTGGCCACGGTGAAGTCGTTCCAGCAGACTGGGCAGTGTCGCCCGCTACGACGCCAACAACCCCACAAAGATCCTCCCTCACTGGGGAGATCCGAGGATCGTTCCTGGGATCTTACGGATCGCCATCGGTGCTCGGAGGAGGGCTGGGGATTACGATAGGCCCCTGACCGCGCACAGGCGGCCGCATTCGCATATCTGCGCCGGATCTTGCACGCAGGCCCATCTAGCGGGTCCGTCCGCGATGGTGACGCGTTATTGAGCGCGAAGCCTTGCTCCCAGTGCGCCGACATGACCACATCGTGGTCGCGGATTGACCGCGATCCGATGGACTTGGCGCCGCGCCCATCCCCGGGAGGCACCGCGAACAGCTTGCTACCGTTCGCAACTATGCCCGACGATATGGACAACGACACCCGCGACACCGACGCCGACAGACGGCTGGCCGAGATTACGGGCGAGCTCCGACTAGTGCTGCCCGTTGTCTCGATCCTTTTTGTCTTCCTCATCACTCTGCCGTTCACAGCAAGGTTCGAGTCGCTGTCTCGGCTGGACCGCACAGCCTACTTCATCGCGTTCCTGAGTAGTGCATTCTCGATCGTGCTCCTCCTCGGCGAGACGGCTTACCACCAGCTGCAGAACACGAACTACGACAAAGCGAAGTTGGTGTCTACTGCGTCGAGGCAGACCATCACAGGCATGGCGCTGCTTGCCATCGCTCTGCCGGCTGTGACGTTCCTCGTGACGGACCTGCTGTACCGCGACCAAGCAGCTGCGACGATAACAGCCGGTTTGGCGGCTACTGTCGGTTTCACGTGGTTCATCCTCCCGCTGCGCCGGAGGCGTGCGCAGAAGAACGTCACCACATGACATTAGTGCGCAGCGGTCGGAGGTGGTCGAGGCTCACGAACGACCGCGCCGAGCGCGAGGCTATTCCGGCGGCGCCGAACCATCGATCCTTGCGCGCTGACGGATCCCCACCACGATCTGGCGTCGGAGGACCTGCCGGAGTACGGCGCTGCATCCATTCTGAGTACGCAAACCCGGTACGGAAAGGCCGGCGGAGCTACGCCCGTTACTGATGAAGGCCGAGGCTGCTTGTGAGACGTCGCGTCGCATCCCTGGCTGGACCCAGCGTACTCGCCCGATCGGATTTAAGGGGCGCGTGCATGAGGACTGTTCGCATGGCTCCGTAGACCGACAATCCACCAATCCCTTCGACATTAGCCGAGCGACGGCAGCCTCATCGAGAGAGGATCGACTTGATAGGCCGGCAGAGCACTGAATTCCATCCCTCGCATTGTAGATCACGAGCTGGGCCGGCTGGCTCCCGCTGACTTAGCCGGCACCTGCAGCTCGGACTCCGGGTTCCAGCCAAGGAGGCGGCAAAACTAGCGGCTCGGACGGATTGGCAGCGAGGAGTGTGCTGTCAGCGTTGATGGTGTACCGGTCGCATTCGACAAGGATCGAACTCCATGTCGCCGAGCGGTGCATATCGAATGTCGATCTCCACGAGAACGACCCCTGAGCCGGGCATGTCTAGTCGTTGGTGGGGTAATCGGACATCATGGTGCGATCGAGTATGTGGCTTCCGCTGGAGCGGCCGACCTATTCGGCCCTGACTAGTGACATCGATGTGGATCTAGCGGTGGTAGGTGGAGGCTGGGTGGGCCTGCACGTTGCCTACCTCGCACAACGTGACGGCGCACAGGTCGCGGTGGTGGAGGCCGCGGAGATCGCGTCAGGTACGACCGGGTACTCCACCGCGAAGCTCACCAGCCAGCACGGGTTCATCTATGACGCCCTGGAGACCAGGCATACTGTCGAGGTGGCTGAGCAGTACGCGACTGCGAACGTCGCAGGCATCGACCTAGTCACGGGGCTGGTCGACGAACTCGGCATCAGCTGCGATCTCACACGTGCCCCTGCCTGGGCCTACACACTCGAGCCGACGCGGCGCGATGAAGTGGCATCAGAGGCCGATGCAGCTCGGCGACTCGGTTTGCCTGCTCACCTGGACGAGACGATCGACCTGCCGTTCGAAATCGCAGCAGCGGTGCGTTTCGACGGCCAGTACCATCTGGACCCAGTCCGGTACCTCAATGAGCTGGCAGAGGCGTTCGTCTCCGCCGGCGGAACGATCTACGAGCACAGCCGCGCCACCTCCGTCGATGAGCTACGCGACCAGTCCGTGAACATCTCCGTCGAGCGCATCTCCGATCGAGGCCTCGGGCACAGTAGCGTTCGCGCCAACCAAGCCGTCGTCACGACGTTGCTTCCCTTGGGCTCACTGGGCGGGTACTTCGCCAAGACGCGACCGATCGGCGCGTACGGCATCGCCGTACGGCTGCGCAATGCCGCGCCCGCCGGTATGACCATCCAGATCGAGCCACCGAACTGGTCTACCCGACCCTGGCTGGCCGCCGGCCCCACCGGGATGATCGTCGTCGGCAACGGTCACCAGGTCGGCAAGACTGACGACGCTGCCTACCGATCGGACGAGCTGGCAGCCTGGACGCACAACACGTTCGAGGTCGAAACGATCGAACATCGCTGGTTCGCCCACGACTACAGCACCCCTGACCTGTTGCCATACGTCGGATATTCGCCCACGAGCACCGCGATCCTTGTCGCGACCGGATTCAGGAAGTGGGGACTCTCCAATGGCGCCGCTGCCGCACTGATGCTCACCGACCACCTTGCCGGTCGCGAGAACAGCTGGGCGGCGCCCTTCAATGCCGGCCGTATCGGCGACGCTAAGGCGGTCGGCAAGCTCGTCACAGGCGGCTTCCACGTCGGCAAGGAGTTCATAGCCGGCCGTCTCGGCAACGACCACCCGACCTGCACCCACCTCGGTTGCCCATTGCACTGGAACGCCCCAGACTCCACCTGGGACTGTTACTGCCACGGCTCCCGCTTCGACTCCACCGGAGCCGTCCTGACCGGCCCCGCCGTCAACTCGTTGAAGCTCGATACCGACAAGTAGGCGCGTACTACACGACGACCATGCCAGGCTTGGGCGACCAGCATCGCTGATGCACAGTCCTCCCCACTGCGTTGACGACCGCTGGCCCGCGGCGGGGAGGACAACACAGCAGAGATTGCCTTAGCCAACGAGGAGACGGCGCCGAGAGCACGGTGAGAGCGGTCGGCGCCGCAGGATCACGTCAGGCATGCGTGAGCCCTATGGAGTTCCAAGTCGGCGAGGAGGTGGCGGACCCGGCGTTCGTCTTCGTCGGATCGGTGGGACCTGCTCGACGTCGAGGCCGGTGGATCGCCGAGGTTCTCTTAGCGGAGGTGCGGGAAGATCAGCGCGTCGCCGCAGCGCATGAGATGACGACGTCTGCAGCGCTGACGATTCATTAGCCGAGGTTCCGGGATCTCTTGGGAGATGTCGATGCACGTTCGTTCATGGCAGCGATCGCTGCGCTCATCCTGACTCGGACATGTGCTGGTGCAGGACCTGCCGCGCCTGATCGCCGCCCTCGGCGTTTCCTTCGACTCCCCCAGCTCCTACGTCGGCGAGGCCGAGCTGGCCGACGCACCTGCCGAGGCTGCAGAGTCCGGTCTCCGAGTTCACCAACGAAGACGCCGAAGGCGCCGATGACGGCTGAGACGAGCAGTGACCTTGGCCCTTAGGATCGTACTGCCCTTGCGCCGGTCGCATACCTTGTCAACCTGCTATTGACGTCGGCATGCAAGCGGGCCTGGCTGCCCAGTGCTTAGCGGTCGACGGGTGTGGATAGGTAGACCCTGTTTCCTTCTACCCGGTCGACCTCATCCGCGCCGACATAGATGTCCGAAGTCAGGATGCCGCGACGGTTGATCTTGACGTATCCGATCCGGAGCAGCCTCGCGGCTTCCTGGTCCGGTACCTGAAGTCCTCCTACGCCGAATGCCGAAGCGATCTGGCCCACTAAGGTCATGTCATCAGGGGACGGGGTCTGTCCCTGCTCGGTGACAGCCGCCGGGTCGCCCATCTTCACTTCTGAAACCTCGCCCACCACTTCGTTGCGGGCGTCCAGCACGGTCATGGTCTCCCGCACCGCGGTGATTGGGCCGAGCTCGTTTCCCATCGTTCCGCTCATCGTTTCTCCTTTCGTAGCGGTGCGCCAGGAAGTGGCGTAGCACCGGGTGTCGTTGACCCGCATTGCCCTGTTTGTCGAGTCGGTTTGTCTAGTTCGGACCGCGCACAAGGTTCTTTCGCACGGTCCGCCTTCCAGGTACTTGTCGGTGTCATCGGTGGTGGACGGTGCCCATGTGTGCGGATGGAGTGCGCGCGGCGTGTCCGGGCGGAGGTCATTCTGCCCAGACCAGGGCCGCTGGCCAGGGTTTGGAGTGGGGGCATTGTTTCGGCCGTGCGGGGTCGGGATCGGTGGCCCAGCAGTACCAGTCGAGTTCGGTGGCGACGCGGACCATCGAGGTTCCTGCCGGGTCGGTGTAGACCTCGGACGCTGCCCTGTATCCGCGGAGATAGGTGCTTTGCTCAAGGTGCTCGTCGATGGCGATCAGGACGACACGATCGCCGCTGATGTGAACGTCAGAGCAGGCTGGGCGTGGCATCTGCGGGGGTGGAGCTGGAGACCTGCTCTCTGGCGCGGGCACGAATCGCCGTTGCGCTTCGCGTCGCACCACGGTTCGCACGTCGGCGAGCGGATGGGCTCGTGGAGTGGCCAGAACCTTTCCGACCGACCCCTGGTACGGCTGGTAGAGCAGCTGGCGCCTCGAGGCGTGGCGCGGATGTCTTGGGTGGTGGGTGGCATCTGGAGGCATGGCCTTCTCCTTGGGGTTCGCGGTCGCCGAACGGGCGGATCTACCCGCCTGGGCGGCGCGCCACCTTAGTCGCGGGGTGCGGGCGGCGCTGCGCCGTGATGGGCTTGGGTTGGACGGTTGCGGCTTCTTAGCGCGATGTCGGTTCGGGTTTCGATGGTGGACAGGTTGCGTGCGGTTTGGATGAGCGGGACATGGCTGAACGCTTGGGGGAAGTTGCCGGTGAGGCGCTGCGCGCGCGGGTCGTATTCCTCCGCGAGCAGCCCGACGTCATTGCGTAGTGCGAGGAGTCGTTCGAATAGTTGATGGGCTTCGTCGCGGCGTCCCATGAGGGCGTAGTTGTCTGCGAGCCAGAAACTGCAGGCGAGGAAGGCGCCTTCGCCTGGTGGCAGCCCGTCGACCCCGCCAGAACGTTCAGCTTGTCGGTCAGCGGTTCTGGAGCTGGCTGGGTCGACGTGGGCCGGGGGCTGGGTATAGCGGTGGACGAAGCCGTCGACGAGGAGTTCCTTCTCGATCGCGGCGACGGTTCCACGGATGTGTTCGTCGCTGGCGGGGAGGAACCCGACCAGCGGGGCCATGAGCATGGCGGCGTCGAGCTCGGCGGAACCGTAGTACTGGGTGAAGGTTCCGCGGTCGTGGTCGTAGCCATGGGTGAGGATGTCGGAGCGAATGTCGTCGCGCAGCGCCCGCCACCTGCGTTCCGGGCCTGGGAGCCCGAAGTCTTGGACTGCTTTGACGGCGCGGTCCGCGGCGACCCAGGCCATGAGTTTGGAGTGGGTGAACTGTTGCGACTCGCCGCGAACTTCCCAGATACCTTCGTCGGGGCGGGTCCAGTGGCGCTCGAGGTAGCCCATCATCGCCGTTTGCAAGGCCCAGGCGTCTTCGTCTCTGGCGAGTCCGTCCTTGCGGGCTTGGTGAAGGGCGTCCATCACCTCGCCGTAGACGTCGAGTTGGAACTGTTCAGACGCGGCGTTCCCGATCCGTACCGGGACGGAACTCTCGTAGCCGGGTAGCCAGTCCGCGTCGTACTCGGTGAGGCGTCGTTCGCCGCCGACGCCGTACATGATCTGCATGCTGCCGGGGTCGCCGGCGATCGCCCGGAGCAGCCACTGCCGCCACGCTTCAGCCTCACTGAACAGGCCGCTATGCATGAAGGCCTGCAGGGTGATGGTGGCGTCACGCAGCCAGCAGAACCGGTAGTCCCAGTTCCGCACTCCGCCCAAACGCTCCGGCAACGAGGTGGTCGTCGCAGCAACGATGCCGCCAGTCGGGGCGTACTGCAGGCCCTTCAACGTCAGCAACGACCGCACGACAGCGTCCCGCCACTCGCCGACGTAGGTGCACGGTGCGATCCAGTTTCGCCAGAACGCGTCGGTGGTGGCCAGCGCAAGATAGGGGTCCACCGGATGCGGGGCAGGTTGGTGGGAAGGGCGCCAAGTCAGCACGAACGGTGCGGAGAAGCCCTCACCGACACTGAACTCGGCCACCAGCACAGACTCCTTGGCGAGAGCGTTGGTGAGTGCGTCCGCGCTGTTCCCGTGGTCGCTGCGTCCACCGTTGCCGTCCTCACCGGTGCTGCTACCGCGGCTGGCTCTGCTGTGGACTTCGATGGGAGTGCGCAGCCACACCGCATCCGGTCCGGCGGCGGCGACAACGTCGTGCCCGATACGGCGCACCCAGGGTAGGACGCGGCCGTAGTCGAACCGCAGCGTCAGTTCCATTCGCATCGACACTCGGCCGCGGACGCCTTCGACGATGCGGACCACATCAGCCGCCTCGCCCCTGGGCGGCATGAAGTCGACCAACCGCACGGTTCCGTCCTCGGTGTCGAACTCGGTCTCCAGCAGCAGCGTGTCGCCGCGGTAGCGGCGCCGCACCGCATGGACCTCACCGGCAGGCCCAAGCAGCCAGCGGCCATGCTCAGGTCGACCCAACAACGCGGAGAAGATGGCGCTGGAGTCGAACCGGGGCAGGCACAACCAGTCGATCGAGCCATCTCGCCCGACCAGCGCCGCGCTTTGGGTGTCACCGATGACGGCGTAGTCCTCGATCGGCAAAGCCACCACGGACCTCCCTCGTTGATGTGATCGTCTGTCTCCTCCGATGGCTAGCGTTCATCCGATGACGAGCGCAGGGGCCCGGAGGTCATGTATCCAGGGGCATCGCGGACGGACGGGGGTTGTCATTCACGTTCGGGTTCAGCCCGTGTGGACCGAATGGTGTCGGGAATGGTGTGGGCTTCGGCGATCTTGGAGGCCACGGCTGCTGCCACCGCAACCGTGGGGACCGCGAGCAGGGCGCCAGGTATGCCGAGAAGCACGGTTCCGGCAGTCACGGTCATCAAGGTGACGAGAGGGTGCAGTCGCACCGCTCGACGCATCACCAGAGGTTGGAGCAGGTTGCCCTCGACCTGCTGGACGACCAACACCACAATCAGCACGATCACCGCGTCGCGCAGATCGTTGGTGACCAGGGTGGCCAACACGGTCACAGCGCCGCTAACAGTGGCGCCGATAATGGGTATGAAAGCTCCGACGAACACGAGCAGGGTTAGAATAATCCACATCGGCACGCCGAGGACGAGCACCGCAGCGCCGATTACGACCGCGTCGGCGGTTGCGATGATGAGCACACCGGACGCGTAGGCGGTCAGCGTCGTCCATGCCTGCTGTCCCGCGGTGTCGAGGCGACGCCGGTGTCGCGTGGGAACCTTCGCTGTGATCCACCGCCACATCGTGAGGCCGTCCTTCAACAGAAAGAACGTGGCGAAGATCGACAGTACGACTGCGCCGAGCAGGTATCCGACGCTCTGGGCGCCCGCGAGCGGACCGGGAACGATGTTCTTCAACGCCTCCAGGATCCGATCCTGGACCGCGTCGAGCTGCGCGGCGTCCAGCGCCAGGGGCCCGGTGATCAGCCAGCTCCGCAGCCTGTCCAGCCCGGTGCCGACCGTTTCCGCCAACTGGTCGGCCTGGGCGGCGACGCGGGTCGACAACACCACCACCAGCCCGATCGGGATCCCCAGCAACACCACCAACCCCAGCAGAGCGGCGACCGCTGCCGGCGCCCCGGTCCGGCGCAACCGGCTACACAACGGATAGACCAGGGCCGTCGCTAAGACGGCGATGGCAAACGTCAACCACACCACCGCCAACCGCGCTACGAGCGGGCCGGCCAGCCAACACACCGCCGCCGCCACGACGAACGCGCCCCCAAAACCCACCACGCGAACCACCCATACCGGCACCACAGCCGGCACAAGTTGTGCCAGTCGCTCGGCGGTTGAGCGGTGCTCCGACGGGTCTCCAGATGTGTGTTCCGACGGGTCTCCCGAGGTGTGTTCTGCGCGGCCCACCCAGGCGGCACGTTGCCGGGCCCGGTGGCGTCCACGGGCAACCCGCCGTGGTCCGATACCGGCGACGGGACCAGGGATCACGGCAGGGTTCATGGATCGGGTCCGTTGGTTCAGCGACGGTTGTGGGGGTAGCCGGGGTAGACGTACCCGGGCAGCCAGTGCGGAGAGTAGCCATAGTAGCCATAGAGGCCCTCGTAGAAGCCTCGCTGCTGTGTGAGGTCTTGGGCGAGGTCTGGGTCGTAGACCGGGGCCGCGGCTACCCGATCGCGCTCGACATCGATATGGACCGCGTCCTCGTCCACCCTAGTGACGGCATCCACAGGAATGAGTTGCTTCTTGGTGCCGATGCCCAGGAAGCCACCCGACCCAACCTGAAGAAACCGAACCCGCCGCTCCTCCTCATCGATCAGCAGACCATCGACATCACCGATCTCCTCCCCTGACCGGTCGACTACGACGCGTCCACGAACATCGTCGTTCCCATCCGCCACGGTCAAGTCCGTATCACCAAGTCGCACCAAAACAGACTGCGCATCCTCGCCCATGAATCCTCCTTCGCTACGTTTCAAACTGTCCGACCAAGCGGCCGAACATCGTCTGGTCTCGTCCTCCGATGCCGCGATTTCGTAGGCATCGACTCCTTTCTCACCGCTCGTTCGCCTTGGGCCGCATCGTTGGGCCTCAACCAGGCAGCGGTTGTTGGCCATGTGGCGGCGTTTGGTGGGGCGGTGCTTGGTTGAGATCGGCGGTCAAGAACTTGGCCGGATCACCAGCGGCTCGAGCCCCGGAGCCGAGCCAGCGGTGAAAGTGCGCGGGGTGGCGCCGTTGCAGCTCGTCGAGGTAGCGCTGCCGAAGGTCGACAATCTCGATGCGGTCCGCGTCGGAGGTGGCGTTCTCTAACGTTCGGAAGCTGCGCCGCCAAGCCAAACATAGCTCCCGGTCGTCGAGGCCTTCCGGTTCGGGACCGAACTGCCTGGACCCCATGGGCCCCGCCGGTATCGAACACCCGGGTGGGTTGGACGGCAGGGGCGGTGCAGGACGACTAGGATCCTTCGTCCTTGGGGCAAGCCACCACCTCGGCTCATCACTCTCATCACTGCCGGGTGGGTGCTTGGCATCTGGTGGCCGCCGTGTTCGGTCCACACGGCGGGGATCGTCGCCGGATGGTGGGTGGGGGCGGATATAGCGGCGGTGGAGTCTGCTGAGTACCGGCGGTGATGCCACTGCGATAAGGATCATGACCGGCAGAGCAAACCATCCAGTCGTGGCGAGATGCCCGGACGCGGCGACTGCGGCGATTCCGGTGACGAAGGAGTCGGCGGCCACACCGGGTCTAGAGGGGCCCTTGGCGGGGGGAGGCCCTGCAGACGGGGGAGCGGCCCATGCCCGAGCAGCCGAGGGCTGCGCGATCATAAAGCCGGCAGCGATACCGAGCCCGAAGACCGTCAACGTGCCGGCGACGGACCAGAACAAGGCGAGGACGAAGCCGGGCAACGCCCACAGCCCGGCGACCATCCACCACACTCGTCGGTACACCTTCATCTCAGCCCTCCCCTTTGGAGGTCCATCCGGTCTATGACTTCCGTTGCTTCATCGTCTTCAGATGTTTATGACGAACCCTCGTGGAAGCCGGATCCTCCCGATCGACGGGCGATTCGCATTCGACAGATCCGCAAGCCTCGAACTCGTCGGCACGCTTGTAGCGGGGCTACCCACACGCCAAGCGCTTATGCCACTGGGATCGCGTCGTCACAGACTCGTCACAGAGTCGCAATCCAAGCGTGGGTCGGGCGAGCGGTTGGGCAGCGCCGCGGGCCCAGGTAACAGGCGGTCGGCGAGCCAACATGTCCGGACAACTCCCATCCGCCAACCCTCCGGATCGGCACTCGGTATCGTCAGCTGCGTTGTTCACCTCCGATCAGGTCGGCTGCGGTGCTCGACCGCGGAGACGCGGTCAAGCCCGGTGCGTCCAAGCAATCCAATGTCCGTTTGTTGGGTGTCCCGGTGCCCGAGTCTGGGGATCAGATGCCTCTGGCGATCCGTGGCTCAGGCATCTCTCCCGCGAGCATCTCGGCCGCGTCGTTCGAGTTGGTTGCTGACGTCGACGACGCCTCGTGTATCCCAGGCGTCGTCGCCGGCGGCGCGTTTGGCGAGCCACGAGGACACCTCGCCGCCGAGAATGACGACGCGCTGCTTGACGTCCACCTTGATCGTGTCGTCTTGCGTGTGCGGGTTGGTGTGGAGCCGGTCGACGATGACGGCATTGATTTCGCCGTCGCTGAACTCGCGTTCCGCGGGTGGAGGATCCGTGCCGAACCACGAGTCGTAGTAGCGGCCTGTTGGATAGCTCCAGGGCGGCACCGGCGCCACGGCGGGGGGTTCCGCCATCCTTGCGACGGTCTCCCTGGCGACGCGTTCGGCGTTCGCGGCTTCTTCGCTGCGGCGAAGATCATCTGGTCCTAACATCCCAGCCCACCTCCTCATCGATAGACGATTGAACAATCGATACACGCTTTGAAATACGGTTCAACGAGCGCATGGGCAGGCGAGCACCCAGTGTCCGGGCATCGACTCCTGCCATACCGGCGGTACCTGTCCGCAGGTCGGCGTCGCGCGCGGACACCGGGTGTGGAACCGACAACCCGACGGAGGATCCATCGGGCTGGGAAGGTCGCCCTCAAGCACAATCCGCTTCCGTAACGCCGCTGCATCTGGATCTGACACTGGCACCGCCGACAGGAGTGCCTGGGTGTAGGGATGCAATGGATGACGGAACAGCTCCCTTGTGTCGGCGAGCTCGACCAGCTGCCCCAAGTACATGACCCCCACCCGGTCACAGAGGTAGCGCACGACCGACAGGTCGTGAGAGATGAACAAGTAGGTCAGGCCCTTGTCCTCCTGCAGCCTCCGTAACAGGTTGACGACCTGCGCTTGGATCGACACGTCGAGGGAGGAGACGGGCTCATCGGCGACGATGAACGCGGGTTCGACGGCCAACGCGCGAGCGATCCCAATCCGCTGCCGTTGCCCGCCGGAGAACTCGTGCGGATAGCGGCCGGCGTGCTCGGGTCTCAGGCCGACGGTTTCGAGAAGCTCGCCGACGCGGTCGAGGCGCTCCTTCCGGCTGTCGGCGAGTCCGTGAATGTCGATGCCTTCCGCGACGATGTCGCTGACGATCATGCGGGGATTGAGCGATGCCTGCGGGTCCTGGAAGACCATCTGCATCGACCGACTGAGCTCGCGCGCCTTACTCCGGCGGCTCGCCTTCGCGTCGAAGATGTCCTCACCGTCGAACAGGACGTGCCCATCGGTGGGTTCGTGGAGCCGGACGAGCACCCGTCCCGCGGTCGTCTTCCCGCACCCGGATTCGCCGACCAGCCCGAAGGTCTCGCCCCGATGGATCTGGAACGAGACGCCGTCGACCGCTTTGACGCTTCCCTGTCCGACGCGAAAGTGTTTCCGTAATCCCTTCACCTGCAGCAGTGGTCTCCGCCCGGCTCGATCGGTCACCCGGCTGGATGCCCGGCCAGATGTTTGGTTGGATCCGACCGTCCTCACAGTGGTCTCCCGTCGATCGTCGGCAGGTCCACGTCTGGTGACATGGGATGGTGCAGCCAGCACGCGGCGATGTGCTCGGCCGAGAACCTCGTCATCTCTGGCATCTGATGCCCGCAGATCCCCATCGCGTAGGGGCATCGGGTCGTGTAGGGACACCCCGTGGGTGGATCGAGGGGATCAGGTGGCGATCCAGGGATCGTCGCCAGTGCCTGGCCGGAGTCGAGCGTGGGCCTCGGCACCGAGGTCAACAGTCCCCACGTGTAGGGCATTCTCGGCTGGTAGAACACTTCGCGGGCCTGGCCGATCTCGACGATCCGTCCTGCGTACATCACGGCCACCCGGTCCGCGATACCCGCCACGACTCCCAGGTCGTGGGTGATCAGGACGATTGACATGTCCAGCCGCTCTTGCAACTCGCCGAGAAGCTCCATGATCTGGGCCTGGATGGTGACGTCGAGCGCGGTTGTGGGTTCGTCCGCCAGAAGAATCTGCGGCTCGCACGCGAGTGCGATCGCGATCACGACGCGTTGACGCATACCTCCCGACAGCTGGTGTGGATACTGCCTGAGGCGCTCCTCGGGGTCGGGGAGGTGAACCATCGTGAGCAACTCCACCGCCCTCTGCCTGGCCTCACCGGAAGAGAACCCGAGCCGCTTGCGCAGGCCTTCGGTGAGCTGTCTACCGAGCTTCATGGTGGGATCGAGCGACGTCATCGGGTCCTGGAAGACCATCGCGATCCTCGAACCGCGTACTTGGTCGAGCTCGCGGTCGCCCAGCCGGAGCAAATCCGTGCCGTCGAGCATCGCCGAGCCGGCTTCGACATTCGCGTTGGACGGTAGCAGTCCGACCAGGCTCCTAGCCATCACGGACTTGCCCGAGCCCGACTCCCCCACGACAGCAAGGGTCTCTCCGCGTCGCAGATCGAACGAGGCTCCTCGTACCGCACGGACGTCGCCGGCATACGAGTGGAACGAGATCTCCAGATCCGACACTTCCAGCAGAAGGTCAGGCATCAAGCACCTCTAGCTTCGCAATCGGGGATCGAGGGCGTCCCGCAGCCCATCACCCAGGAGCCGGAAACCGACCGTGAGGAGGCTCAGGACGACAGCCGGAACGATCAGCAGGTACGGGTAGTACCGCATGGTCTCCGCACCGGTGTTGATCAGAGATCCAAGCGATGCCTCAGGAGGAGCGATCCCCAGCCCGATGAAGCTCAGGAAGGCCTCGAAGAAGATGGCCGACGGAACAGTGAACATCAGTGTGATGACGACGATGTAGAGCACGTTCGGGATCAGGTGCCGGAGGATCAATCGGCCGACCCCTGCTCCGAGCACCCGCGACGCCAGGAAGAAGTCCTGCTCCTTGAGCCGCAACACCTGACCGCGGATCAACCGCGCCGACGAGGTCCACCCCGTGATGACCAACGCGATCGTGATGGTGAGGATGCCGGGTTCCAGGACGAGCATCACCAGGATCATCACCACAAGGTTGGGTACTCCAACGAGAACCTCGACGACCCGCTGCATTACGTTGTCGACCTTGCCGCCGAAGTATCCGGAGATCGCGCCGTAGAACATGCCGATGCCGAGGTCCAGCACCGTGGCGAGGAACGCGATGTAGAGCGAAACTCGGGTGCCCTCCCACACACGGTCCCACATGCTGCGGCCGAACTGGTCGGTCCCGAACCATGCACCTTCCAGCGACGGACGCTCGTACTGCCGGTCGAGCGAGAGCTGCGAAGGAGAGTCCGTCGTGAGATATGGCCCGATCGCGGCGAGGGCGATGACCAAGATGATCACGCCGGCCGAGACCAGGGCCGTACGGTTCCGCCGCAGCCGCCTCCACGCGTCCCGCCAGAAGCCGATCGGTGCACCGGTGAGCTGCTCTGCGTCGTGCTCCAAAGGTCCGATGGGTTCGAAGACGCTCGGCTCGAAGCTGTCCTGGGTCTCCTTGGTCCGCCGCTCGTTGGTCGCCATGTCACCCACTCCTCGTTCCGGCAACCCGGATGCGCGGATCGACGACCCCGTACAACAGGTCCTGGACGAGATAGGCCGTCACGAAGAAGATCGAAAACAGGATCGTCGTGCCGACAATCATCGAATAGTCATTGACAGTGATGGACCGAACGAACTGCTCGCCAATGCCGGGGATGGCGAAGACCCGCTCGATCACGAGTGTCCCGGTGAGCAGCGCCGCCGCAAGCGGAACGATGATGGTGATCAAAGGCACCATCGAGTTCCGCAGCACATGCCGCGTCATCACATGGAACCCGCCCAGCCCCTTGGACCTCGCGAGCGTCACATAGTCCTGGTTCAGAACTTCCAGCATCTCCGTGCGGGTGTACGTCGCGACGACGGCCGCCACGTAGATGCCCAGAACCAGCGAAGGCAGTACCGAATGTGCCCAGCTCTCGAAGAACGCGATGGGCAACAGACCCCACTTGAACGCGATCCAGTACTGCAGCAGCGGAGCCAGCACGAAGATCGGTACGGAGATGCCCAGTACCGAGACAAGCGTGCTGAGCCGGTCCCACACCGTGTTGTGCCGCATCGCCGAGATCGCTCCTAGCGCGATCCCGCCTATGGTCCCGGCGACGATGCCCTGCAACCCCAGGAACGCCGAGACCGGCAACCGATCGAGAATGATCGCCGTGACCGGTCGACCGTTGAGGAAGTACGAGTTTCCGAGGTCTCCCTGGATGACGTTCCACAGGTACGTGGTGTACTGCACCAGCAGGGGTTCGTTCAGCCCGTACTTCGCTTCCAGCTGGGCGCGGGCCTGCTCGGTCAGTCGCTGGTCGTTGAACGGAGAACCGGGCAGGAACTGCATCAGCAGCCAGGTGATCGTGATGATCACGAACAGTATGACGACCGCGTTGAGCAGCCGCTTCACCGTGTAACGCAGCATGAACGACCAGTCCCCTTCAGAGTCCCTACTGCTTGTCCAGCCGTGCGTACTTCCAGTCCGGCTCCGGCCCGTACGGGTGGGAGACGAAGTTCTTCAGGTACGGCTTCTTCAGCCCCACCACCGCCTCGAAGTACTCCGGAACGAGAACAGCCTCCTCGAAGAGAATCTTCTCCGCTTCCAGCATCATGGCCATGCGCTTGGCGTTGTTCGGCTCCTTGCGGGCGCCACCCACGAGCTTGTCGTACCGATCGTTCGACCATCCCGCGCGGTTGAATCCCGACCCGGAGGTGAAGTACTGCATGAACGTCATCGGGTCGTTGTAGTCCGCGCCCCAGCCGGAAGCGAAGGAGATCTGGTAGTCGCGGTTGTTCACCCGATCCAGGGCGTTCTCGAACGTGGTGATGTCGATGTCGGCCCGGATACCCAAGTGCTTCTGGTACTCCGCCTGGATGAACGTCGCGATGTCACGCGCGGTGCTGCTGTCGGAGAACAGCATGACGATCTTCGGCGCCTTCCCCAGTTCGCGGACACCCTGCTCCCAAAGGCCGCGGGCCGCCGCAGGATCGGGCTCGACGAGGTCGCCGTTCGCCTCGCGGAACGTCTGGCCCTCCGGCCCTTCCATGCCTGGTGGCACGAACGCGTACGCCGGCTCCGACCCGTCGTTCAACACCCGGTCCGTCAGGAGCTTCCGATCGAACCCCGTCATCAAGGCCTTGCGGATGTTCAGGTTGGCCATGGCCGGGTTGCCTTGGTTCATCTGCCCGAAGAAGTGGGTGAAGTTGACGGTGCGGAAGAGCTCCGGCGAGTCCTCGAACCTCGGCACCTGCTCACCGGTCAGGCCAGTCAGGTCGATCTCCCCCGACTGGTACAGGGTCAGCGCGGTGTTGGTGTCCTTGACGATCCGCATGTTGATGCGTTCGATGTCGACGTTCGTCTTGTCCCAGTAGCGGTCGTTCTTCTCGAGCGTGCCACCGCTAGCCGGGCTGTACCGCGTCATCTTGTACGGGCCATTGAACAGCAGGTTGGCTGCACCCTTCGCGTAATCCGCGGCCTGCTGCCCGACGAACTCCTCGTTCTGAGGCAGGTACGTCGTGAACGCCGTGAGTCCGAGGAAGAACGGCGTTGGTCCGACAAGCGTCACCTGCAGCGTCCGATCGTCGGGAGTCTCGATCGCGACCTGATCGCGACTCCCCTTGCCCGCGTTGTACTCCGCACCACCCTTGACGAACTCGGCGAGGATGAACGAGTACTGGCTCGCCACCTTCGGGTCCATCGCGCGGAGCCAAGCGAACTTGAAATGCCGCGATGTCACCAAGTCACCGTTCGACCAGGTGATGCCGTCGCGCAACCTGAACGTGTAGACGAGCTCGTCCTCGCTGACCTCGACACCTTCGGCCTGTGCCGGTTGTGGCTCCTCACTCGGATCCAGCCGGTACAGGCCTTCCATGGTGTTGTACAGAACTTCGAACGAGATCTCGTCGGTCGCGGTCGCCGAATCGAGATCGTCGATCTCGGCACCAAGATTGCGGTTCATAGTTTCGGGAGCCTCAGAGTCGGTGCTTCCCTCTTCCTCACTGCCGAAGACACCGCATCCGCTGACTCCGAGGAAGGCCGCTCCGGCTAGTCCACCACCCCCCACGCGGAGAAATCCGCGGCGGCTCAACCCCGCGTTGCGGAGCGCCCGCTGGATGTCGGTCGGCATCCTTCGATCGCTCATGGCTCCTCCTTGGATCGCCGGACCTCGCACTGGATCCCGTTGGGCTGTGGGCTTTCCCGCGCACATCGTGGCTACGCAAGCAGAGGCGAAACGACATGTCATCGTCATGAGTCCGCCGCACGATCGGAACCTTCATGACGATCGGGATCCGTTCCGTGCCCATCTGCACCCCCGCGGGATTCATCCCCGGCATTGCGGGTACGGCGCCGATCACGACCTCATTGATCCCCGAAACAAGGAGATACCGATGTTTGCACGACGCAGTCAGCTGGTCGTCGATCTTCCCGCGAATGGGATGGTGGTGGGTTCCTACAGCACCTATGTCGAAGCACAGCGGGCGGTTGACTTCCTGTCGGATCAGAAGTTTCCGGTCGAACACACCAGCATCATCGGTAACGGACTTCGGCAGGTAGAGGAGATCACCGGCAGGATGACCTGGCCTCGCGCCTTGGGCGCCGGACTCGCCAGCGGAGCATGGTTCGGCTTGTTCGTCGGCCTTTTGCTCGGCCTGTTCGCCCCCGTCGGCGCGAACTGGCTGGCGACGGTGCTCACCGGCCTCATCCTCGGTGCGCTGTTCGGCATGGTGTTCGGTGCGGTCGGATACGCCCAAGTTGGTGGCCGGCGCGATTTCACCTCTCGATCGGCGATCGTCGCCACCAGTTATGACGTCTGGTGCGACCTGAGCCATGCCGAGGAGGCGACCAACCAACTCGCCCAACTGGCACTTCGTGGCGACGTCATTCCACGCGCCAGGGCGGTCGCCAGGACCACCACCGGCCCGCACAACACTTCCCACGATGTCCGCCATGAGGATCCACCCGGACTTCCGGTGTGAGGCATGGCGACTGCCAAGAAGCCATCTGGGGACGCAGAACCTTCATCTCGTCGTCATCAGACCGTCAAGCACCCGGCGAGGTTCGGTGAGTTTCTGCACGCTGGCATAGGGAATTGGCTCAGTCGGTTCGAACGTCAACTCTGCACCAAGTCGCTTGGATGGAGGTCGTAGCCGTGGTTGTGCGATCCGTTAATAGTTCAGTCGTTGTTGTGTTGGGCGCGAGCGCTGGAATTGGGAGGGCCGTGGTTAGGGAGTTCGCGTCCCGCGGCGCGGCCCTGGGCATTGTGGCCCGCGGCCGGGCGGGATTGGAGGGGGCGCGTCGTGACGCGCTGCAGCTTGGCGCCAGCAAGGTGGTCGCCGTCGAAGCCGACATCGCCGACCACGAGCAGGTGGCGGCCGCGGCGAGCCAGTTCGAGAACGAGCTCGGCCCGTTCGACGTGTGGGTCAACAACGCGATGGTGTCTGTGTTCGCTCGAGTCTGGGACATCCCGCCGGAGGAGTTCCGGCGCGTGACGGAGACGAACTATCTGGGCTACGTGTACGGAACTCTGGAGGCGTTGCGGCGTATGCGGCCTCGCCAGCACGGCACGATCGTGCAGGTGGGTTCGGCGCTGGCGTACCGGGGTATCCCGCTGCAGTCGGCGTACTGCGCGTCGAAGCACGCGATCCAGGGGTTCATGGACTCGCTGCGCTCGGAGCTGCTGGCCGAGGGCAGTGATGTCCGGGTCACGATGGTGCAGATGCCGGCGGTGAACACTCCACAGTTCGGTTGGGTCCGGACGCGGCTGCCGCGCCATCCGCAGCCGGTGCCGCCGATCTTCCAGCCCGAGGTCGCCGCTCGCGCGGTGGTGTGGGCCGCCGATCACGGGCCTCGCGAGCTGAACGTGGGGTGGCCCACGGTCAAGGCGCGGATCGGTAACCGGTTCGCCCCTGGTCTGCTGGATCACTACCTTGCCCGCTACGGGATCGATGGTCAGCAGACCAGTGAACCGATCGATCGTGAGGCCTGGACGGACAACCTCGACGCGCCCGCCGACGACACCGACGATCGTGGCGCACATGGCGTCTTCGACGATCGCGCCCGGTCCCGCAGTACGCAGCTCTGGTTGGCGACCCACAAAAGTCAGCTCGTGTACGGGGTGCTCGCCGCCGGTCTCACCGCGGCTGCCGCCGGGCTGGCCCTACGTAACGGCAACGCCAACGGCACCTAGCAGGCGAGGCGAGACGTGAGGCATAACGTGAGGTGCGAGACGCGAGGCGAGAGCTGATGACCTCTGCCATCCCGCCCTACGGCGCCGTTCCTCCCGGTTGGGCGGCCAACCCATCATCATGGCGTCAACGTCTGCCGATCGTCGCGTTGGCGATGGTCGGGTTCGCGATCGCGAGTTACCTGACGGCCTACCAGTACGGACTGGTCGGCGACGTGTGGGAACCGTTCTTCGGGGACGGAAGCCGCACCGTCCTGGACTCCTCGCTGTCGCGGGTGCTGCCGGTATCCGACGCCGCTCTCGGCGCCGCCGCCTACCTTCTCGACGCCGTCAGCGGCGTCTTCGGGGGCCGTGCCCGGTGGCGGACGATGCCTTGGATCGTCATCGTCTTCGGGATCGCGGTCGGTCCGCTCGGTGCGGTCAGCATCCTGCTAGTGATCGCCCAGCCTGTCCTCTACGGCGCCTACTGCACGTTGTGCCTTGCCTCGGCCGCGGTCTCCCTGGCTATGATCGCGCCCGCAGTCGACGAGGTACTGGCCAGCCTGCAGTATCTGCGCGGCGTCCACGCTCGCGGCGAGTCAACCTGGCGGGCGTTCTGGGGAACGCGGTCCGCCAGGCCGAGCCACACGATGAGCCAGACCTGACAACCGACTGCTGACAACCGACGGGAGTGGACCCCTGAGATGTGGCGCAACGTCGTTGTAAGCGTGGTGGTACCAGCCATCGGTGTTGAGCTGATGGCGGCACCGTCTCTGCTTGGCTTCGCCTTCGACCGTGCCACGGACTTCGGCGGTGCCGCGGACAGCTTCCGTACGGTGGGACCGATCATCGTGGCGGCCGGATTCCTCTCCGCGTTCAGAATCACCCGTGCTCTGCGGTGGTTCAATCTCGTTCCGGGACTCTGGCTCCTGGCAGCGCCGTGGCTGCTGCCCCACCCAGGGGACGCGGTGGTCAACGGCCTTGTCGCGGGCGTCGCGGTCGTCCTGCTTACGGCGTCGGGCCGTCGCGCGGATCTGAGCCGCTACGGCGGCGGCTGGAAAGCCATCCCGCGGCGTTCGCAGGAAGGAGCCGTTGAATGACGACGCAGTCAGGAGCGGCGCGTATCTCGCCAGTATGGGAGAGGAATCCGGTCATCGATGCGGCCGGCGCCAGGGATAGCCGCGCAGACAAGTCGACGCGGGTTGACGCAGAGGTGGTGGCAGGTGAGGCGACGGACGATCAGGACCTCTGACCAGGTCCAATCCAGTGGCATGACGGCCGCGAGCGTCATGCTCGGCGTCATGCTCGGAGTGCTCGGGTGGACGGCGGGATGCACCGATGAGCCCGGCGGGCCTGTGGAGAAGCCGACCCCCTCGCCATCGATGCACGGAACCAGCGCGGACCCGGACGGCGACACCAGCGGAGGAGGGTTGTTCGGTCGGCTGCCGGAGCTGGTGGCCCGGGTGGAGCCGTCGGTAGTGACGGTGTTCGCCGGGGAAGGGTTGGGCAGTGGCGTGGTCTACAACGACGCCGGCGTGGTGGTCACCAACGCCCACGTCGTACGCGACGCGAGAAAGGTGGAACTGGGCCTGGCCGACGGCACTCGGACCCCTGGAACCGTCTTAGCCACCGACGAACCGACCGACCTGGCAGTGATCCAGGCCGATCGCCGGGACTTGCCCGCGGCATCCTTCGCCGCCACGCTGCCTCCTCGCGGTGAACTCGTGGTGGCGATCGGCAGCCCGCTCGGCTTCGAGAACAGCGTCACCGCCGGCATCGTCTCCGGCCTTGGCCGCAACATTCCCGGCGCCGCACAAGGCGCGCCCGCGCTTGTCGACCTGATCCAAACCGACGCCGCCATCTCCCCCGGCAACTCCGGCGGTGCCCTCCTCAATACCGAGGGCAAGATCGTGGGGATCAACGACGCCTACATTCCCCCAGCCGCCGGCGCCGTCTCGCTGGGTTTCGCCATCCCCGCCCCCACTGTCACCGACACCGTCGACGAACTCCTCGCCGACGGCACCGCACAGCACGCCTACCTAGGCGTCGCCGCCGGCCCACTGACACCGCAGGTTGTCGAAGCGCTCGCCCTGGACGTCGACGCCGGCGCCATCGTCATGGACGTCGCGAAGAACAGCCCCGCCGCCACCGCAGGAATGCGCACCGGCGACGTCATCACCGCTGTCGCCGACACCAAAGTCGACTCCGTCGGTGGCCTCCTCGGCGCACTTCGTGACTTCGACCCCGGAGACACCGCGACCATGCACGTCCACCGCGGCGGCGACACCCGCCAACTGAAGGTCACCTTCGGGGAGCTCCCCACATGACTGGTCCCACCCGCCGCACATATCTGCGGAACCTGACGAACAGGCAGCGCCGCCATACCGTCAGCCACGAACGAGACCACGAACAACGCCCGGAGCGCGATGACTCAAGAGCGTCGGATCATGGTCCATCACAGGTTGACGAAACCACGGATATCAGGCCAGGAGCGCCCGCCGCAGTGACGGTAGATCCCCGACGGAGCACGTCTCGTCCCGCAGCTCTCGTCGGCCTGTTCTTCTTGGTCGCAGTGATGGCTGCCACGCTGCCGTTCCTTGGCAAATGTGGGCCGTCGGTTCCGACGTCGGCGGTGGAGTACGGCACCGGACAAGGCATCGCGCGCAACACCGGCGAACTGGCACTGCGGAACATCGTCGCTGTCTCCGGCCGCGACGGACACGGCACCCTGCTCACCACCATCCTCAACGAAGGCACCTCCGACGACGCCCTCACCGGCGTCACTATGGTCGGCGGACAGGTCGAGCTCACACCGAAACCCCTGCCGCTGGCCTCCCGGGAGGCGGCCAACCTCGGAGTCGCCACCACCCTGGGTCGAACACCAGCCACAGCCACACTCCGCGGCGAGCCAGTGCGGGCCGGCTTCGTCGTCGACGTCACCTTCACCTTCACTCGCGCCGCTCCCATCACCGTTCCGGTCCTCGTCGTCGAACACGAACGCGCCTACGCCGACGTCCCCATCCCAGGATCTTCACCGACATGACAATGCGGGATAGGTGAGTTGTGGGCGTTCCTGTAACCCGCGCGGGAACGCCCTGAGCGGGCAACAGTTCGTGCAGGCAGAACGGCTGTTCCAGGGTGAGTTCATAGGACGGATCTCACGTTGAGGCCAAAGAGGGCGGGCACGCATCGCCGCGGCGTTCCTAGTCGGAGCGGTAGTCTCGCTCCTGGTCCAGTTCGCTTCCCCGCTCGCACTGTCACGCAATCACGAGCATCGCGTCCATCGCGACGGGTCTGGATCTCCGGTTGCGTCATCATCGTGGACCAGGCGGATCGCTACAGGACTCCTCATTCAATGGTGATCTCCTGTACTTGGACACCTAGCTATGCCGTGGCCTGGACCCCCCGGATCCTTCGCCGAGGAACCGGCTTGGATCTCCGGCGGCACGCGCTCCAGACTCGAGCCATCGGCGGAACTTTGCTGGATGGCGACGTTCCAACTCGTCGAGGTAGCGCTGTCGGAGCTCGACGACGCGGAGCCGGTCCGCGCGAACGGATCGCTCGAGCACACGGAAGCTGCGCCGCCACTCCAGGCAGAGTTGTGCATCGTCAAGACCACCTGGTTCGGGACCGGGCGGCAGCAACCGAGCTCGGTCGGTAGATGCAGGTCGGCGACCAGGCGCCGGTAGATCAGTCGTGTGAGAGGGCACCTGTTCCTGTCGCTCATCGGATCGATCCGGCCGTTCCAGTTGATTCGAGGCAACACGCGTCGGCGGCACGCGGCGACGGTAGCAGCGGACGTAGAGCGTGATCGCGAACGGCGCCGAGGCGAAGACGATCAACGCCGCGAGCAGCGCGGTACCACCAACAAGCGCAACGTATCCAGCGAGACCCACCGCGACCGCGCCCGCCGCAAGCGACTTGGTCGCCACGTTCCGCACGAACTCACGCCGCGCACGTAAAGGGATCTCCGCAGCCTCGACACCAGCCGTCACCACGACGCCGCCCACTGTGACGACCACGAAGACCCCCAGCGACCCGCCGAACGACCACGTCACCAATGCCAGGAAGGCTCCGAACGCTACAAAGCTCGAGACGACCTTCCGCCACACCACCCGATACGCGTTCACATCACACCACCCCAAAGCCCGAGGCTAAGCGTGCCGCTGGCGCAGGTGAGGTACGCATCAGACCAGTTCCGTACGACCAACCCACGAAACGCGAGGCCCGTCGACCAGAACGGTCGGCCCGTCCTGGCGTCGAGGCGCTCAGGCGCCACTCGTATGAGTGCCACAATCGTCGTGGCCCTTTCCTTCCTGGCCCTTTCCTTCGTGGCTTGGCGTTTCGCTACCCACGAAGCTGGGAGTTACACAACGGACCGAACCAGCCGGGAACTCGTCATCAAACCTTCACCGTCACGGTCTGAGAGACGCCGTCAATCCGACGGATAGCCGGCGATGGGGACGATCCCACGACCCGCTCATCGGCGCCGAGATGTGATGACGATGTCTGAATTCCTCATGCCGCGGTCACGTCGTACGGTCACGCGTGCATGAGGCTGAGCCCAGTGCGGGCTGATCCTCAGCTGAGGCTAGCGCGATGGCGGAGGCAAGTTTCTCATGTGGGCAGGGGTTTCGAGGCACTCAGACATGGAAGTCTACCGGCGTGGCACATGAGCGACTGAATGGGCGGTACGACCTTGAGGCGATAGTCGGCCATGGCGGGATGGCCGATGTGTGGCGGGCGCACGACCGGCGGCTCGGTCGCGTCGTCGCTGTAAAGGTGCTGCGCGCGGACCTCGCCTCGGATCCGACCTTTCCCGAGCGGCTTCGTAGAGAGGCTCGCTCGGTCGCACGACTGAAGCACCCCCACATCGTCGACGTCTACGATGCCGGCGTCGACACGATCGACGGAGCCGAGCTGCCCTATCTGGTGATGGAGTACGTGACCGGCGACGCTCTCAGCGAGCTGCTTCGCGACGGTCAGCGTCTCACGTCAGACCGCGCGATGGACATCGCCGCGACGATCCTCGACGCGTTGGATTACAGCCACCGGGCCGGCATCGTGCATCGCGATGTGAAGCCGGGCAACGTGATGGTCACCCACGAGGGCCTGGTGAAGGTCATGGACTTCGGCATCGCTCTGGCGATGTCGGACTCGGACACCGCGGCGAATCTGACCAAGACCGATCAGATCCTCGGCACTGCGCGTTATCTCTCGCCGGAACAGGCTCTCGGCATTCCTGTCGATTGCCGGAGCGATGTGTACTCGACCGGGTGCCTGCTGTATGAGCTCCTCACCGCTCGGCCACCTTTTGTCGGCTCCGCCCTCGGGGTGGCGTACCAACACGTTCAGGAGGAGGCGCTGTCGCCGCGGGCGATCGATCCGACGGTACCGGAGCTGTACGCGGCGATCGTCCTTCGTGCATTGTCCAAAGATCCCGACGAGCGGTACCAGACCGCGGCGCAGATGCGGGCCGACATCGAGTCCGCGCTCAACAATCCGCCGGCCACGAAGTCACCACAGGCCATGGAGCTACTAGAGGCCGTTGATACGGCCGGGACCGTCGCGACGGTCGAGCGCGGGCGCCGTGCGCCAGCCCGGACCTACGCCGTCACAGCAGCTGTCGCCGCGGCCGCCGCCGCACTCGCCCTTGCCGGAGGAGCCTTCCTGCTCGTCAACTGGCCGGAATTGGGCTCGCCTCAGGGAACGGGAACGTTGCCGGGGGAATCGATGCCAGATCAGACCGGCAGCCCGAAACCTCCCCTTCAGCCCGACAAGACTGGCGCCGACACAACGCCGGCGGCCGAGGCTGGCGCCAAGGTGGGGGCCAGGGGTGGCGCCAATGACGTCGACGTACAACAGCCGTCGACGCCTGAACCGTCCCCACCCAGCGACGAACCAAGCCCGGAGCCCAGCCGCCCGAGTCCCGAGACATCCCCACCGGCTCCCACACCGGCTCCGACTTTGGCACCTACACCGAGAGAACCCAAGCCAGTCCCGACGAACCCGCCCCCCACACCGAACGATCCCGATCCCGGGACACCGTCGCCGAGCCCCGAGCCCTCAGAACCGGAGCCAGAGCCGGATCCGGAGCCCAGCGAGTCGAGCGAATCGACGCCGTCGTCGGCGCCAACCGAGAAACCTCTCGAGCCTTCGCCGAGTGTTCGCCGATGATGGATCCAGTGACTGGTTCGGAGCATGTCGAGGCCGAGCGGCGCAGACGAGCGCTGGGAGTGGAGCGAGTGCGGGAGGAGTACGCGAGCCAGCTGCTCAGGGCCTGCAAGCCGTGGAGGTCGCCCGGTATGCCTGGTCGTATGGACAGATGCGGTTCTGGCCGAAGTCGAACTTGGTTTGGATGTTGCTGATCTCGCGATACGTACCGCTGCGCCTACTGGTAGGGAACCTTCGCCAGATCATCGTCTTGTCGACCTGAGGTACGTCGCAGCGGTGGACGCGGGTCGGTCACTGGTCGTGGTGACCAAGCTGCTCGAGCAGGCAGCCCACGCGACCCGCAACCAGCCAAGTTAGCCAACTTAGCTCCCGACGGACGGGTCAACAGATTTGGCGTTGTGCGGCCTAGGCGACATCTGGTCGATCGGGAAACAGGCGCTCAATGCCTTCGCGATCACCTTTGAAGGCCGCATCACCCCGAGCGCCAACCAACCGATGCCAAGGCTCGCATCCGCCGTTAATCGGACTGTCCCACGCACGGGCAACCCCGTAATGCGTCGATGCTTGGCCGGCGCCGGTTGCTCCCACCCACTTCTCGATTTCGGATGAGCCTCAGGATTTCAGAACAAGCGACGCCACTGGCTGAAACCTACATGGTTCTCTGGTCCGCTATGGCTCATCGACATATGGCTGTGACGGCACCCGGACCCTAACGTTCTCCGCATGAACGGTGGTCCAGGCCACACCGAGCTCGACGGGCGCATCGCACTTGTCACCGGCGGTGGTGGCGGCATCGGTGCGGCCTGCGTGCAGGCGTTGGCCGCCGCCGGGGCGAAGGTGCACGTGGTCGACCGGGATGCCGCGGCGGCCGAGCGGGTGGCGGACGACGTCGGCGGGTGGGCGCACGTCGTGGACCTGGCCGACGGCGACGCGATCGACAAGCTGCCGGCTGAGGTCGACGTCCTGGTCAACAACGCCGGCCTCCAGCACGTCGCGCCACTGCACGAGTTCCCGCCGGCGACGTTCACGCTGATCCAGCGGGTGATGGTGACCGCTCCGTTCCTGCTGATTCGCCGGTGCCTGCCGCACATGTACTCCCGGGGGTGGGGCCGCATCGTGAACGTGTCCAGTGCGCACGGGCGGCGGGCGAGTGCGTTCAAGTCCGCGTACGTGGCCGCCAAGCACGGCCTCGAAGGGCTGTCCAAGGTCGCGGCGCTCGAGGGGGCCGCGTACGGGGTGACCAGCAACTGCGTCAGCCCGGGGTACGTGCGCACGCCGCTCGTCGAGAGCCAGATCGCGGCGCAGGCGGTCGCCCACGACCTGCCGGTCGACCAGGTGGTCGAGCGGATCCTGCTCGACCGTCCAGCCATCAAGCGGTTGGTCGAGCCGGCGGAGGTCGCCGAACTCGTCCGCTGGCTCTGCGGTCCGCACGCGGGAGCGCTCACGGGGGCGTCGGTGGCGCTGGACGGCGGATGGACCGCGAACTGAATCCGATGTCCGAGCCCAAGGAAGTGCGGTGATCTTGTGAGTTCCCCATCCCCGTCGAAGCGGTCGCTGGCGCGGATCGTGGCCGCCAGCATGATCGGCACGACCATCGAGTGGTACGACTTCTTCCTCTACGGTGCCGCGGCGGCGCTGGTGTTCAACACCCTGTTCTTCCCGAACGCCGACCCGCTCACCGGCACCCTGCTGGCGTTCACCACCTATGCCATCGGGTTCGCCGCCCGGCCCATCGGCGGGCTGGTGTTCGGGCACTTCGGCGACAAGGTCGGCCGCAAGAAGCTACTCGTGATCAGCCTGGTGCTGATGGGGATATTGTGGTTCCCCCCGAATCGTGGAGGGTTCTCTATGCGGCTTCCCGGTTGGGGGCCGTGGTGTTCTCGTAGTTGATCGGGCTCATCATGTCGGCCGAGCTGTGTCGGCGGTGGTGGTTGTAGAACCCGTAGCACCAGTCCAGCACAGCGGTCTGGGCTTGGCGGGTGGTCTCGAAGTCGTGTCGTGACAGAACTTCCCACTCCAGGGAGGAGAAGAACGCCTCGGCGGCGGCGTTGTCGAAGCACGACCCGACCCGGCCCATGGACTGGCGGATGCCGAGTTGCCGGCACAGTCTGGTGAACGCGTGTGCGGTGTAGGTCGAGCCGCGGTCGGTGTGGAAGACGACCCGGTCGGCCTCCTCCTCCCGCCAGATTGCGTCCTTCCCGCCGCGCGTCGTTACGGCCATCGTGATCGCCGCCCGGGCCAGCTCGGCGTCGAGGCGGAGCCCGGTGGCGGTGCCGAGCAGGCGACGGGAGTACAGGTCGATCACGGTCGCCAGGTACAGCTTCGGACCACGGCCATCGGGGCCGGTGGGGATCTCGGTCATGTCCTATGCCGACCTTCGGTTTATGCCGACGTCGCGGGCGACGGTGCGTGCCGGTGGGGCTTCGGGGCTGGGGAGGTCGGCATAGTCAGAGGGCCGTGAGCCAGGCGAGGATGTCGGGCTCAGGCTGGTAGGTGCCGGGTCTCACGTCGGGTGGCCTGGTTCGGTCGATGGCGGCCTGTTTGATGGCCATGTCGGCGTGGAGGTAGGCGTCGGTGCTGTGGGTGTCGGCGTGTCCGAGCCAGAGCGCGATGACGGAGACGTCGACTCCGGCGGCGAGGAGGTTCATCGCCGCGGTGTGCCGCAGTGTGTGCATCGTGACGTGCTTGCCGGCGAGGCTCGGGCAGGTCGTCGTTGCGGTGATGAGGTGTTTGGCGAGCCGGTGCTCGAGCGCGTCGCGGGACAAGGGTTGCCCGTGGGGACCGCAGAACAGCGCAGTGCCGGGGCGGTTGATCCGTTCTGCGAGGTAAGTGGTCATGATGGCCACGGCTGCTCGGGTCAGCGGGGTGACGCGTTGGCGTCGCCCTTTGCCGGTGCAGGCAACGTGGGGGCCTGCGCCGAGGTGGACGTCGTCGACGGTCAGGGAGCAGATCTCGCTGATCCGTAGACCGGTCTGCACTGTCAGGGCCAGCAGGGCGTGGTCGCGTCGCCCGGTCCAATTCGTGGCGTCGGGTGCGGCGAGGAGTGTGTCGACCTCGTCGGTGGTGAGGAACTCGATGACAGCCCTGGTTGTGCGTTTGGGTGGGATCGCGAGGACTTGGGTGATCGTGGCGGCGTGCTCGGGATGGTCGGGCAGTGCCCGGGCGAGCACGGAGCGGATCGCAGTCAGTCGGGCGTTGCGTGTCCTGGCGCTGTTGCCACGCTCGTGTTCGAGGTGGTCGAGGAACCCGGCGACGTTCGTTGCGGTGATGGCGTCGAAGTCGAGTGCGTCCGCAGGAACCCCGAGCGTCGCAGTCAGGTGCTTCAGCAGCAGCCGCCACGTGTCGCGGTAGGACGTGATCGTGTTGGCGGACAGGTCGCGCTGGGTGTGCGCGAAGGTCGTGAAGTATGCCTGCAGACTGGCGGCCAGAGCGTTCATGACGGTTCTCCTCCGTCACCCTGCTCGTCGGGTTCGAGCATCCCGGCGGCAAGGGCCATGAGCTCGCCGGTCGCGGTCAGGTACCAGTAGGTGTGGGCGGCATCGGAGTGCCCGAGCCAGGTGGTGAGCAGCGACAGGACCCGGTCGGGATCCCCACCGTGGGCGTAGGCCGCGGTCATGTGCGCGGTGGCAAAGGTGTGTCTCAGGTCGTGCAGGCGGGGGCGTGCCCTGGCGCGCGGGGTGAGCCCGGCAGCCTCCCTGACTCGTTTGAACATGGACTGGAAGGACACGTAGGCGTAGCCGGTCCCCTGGGAGGTCACGAAGACCGGCCCGTGGGGATCGGGCTGGGTGGCTGTGCGGGCAGGGAGAGCGATGTACTGCTGCAGCGCGGTCGATGTCGACGGGTGGACCGGAACGAGCCGCTCGTGAGACTTGGCAGCCTTGATCACTAACACGTCGTTGTCGGGGTCGATGTCATCGACTCCCAGGTTCAGCGCTTCGCTGATCCGCAGGCCAGTGGCGGTGAGTAGACCGATAACGGTGCGGAGGGTCGCGGCGATCCGCTCGTCGGTGAACTCGATGTCGCAGGCGACGAGCAACGCATCGATATCGTTCTGGGTGTAGATGAAGGGAACCGCCCTGGGCTTCCTGGCCGGCAGTAGCCCGCTGGGGATGACCGGGACGTCGACACCGTTAGCGTTCAGGTAGCCGGCAAAGCGGCGGACCAACGACAGGCGGGTCGCCCACCACGAGGGGTGCGCGTCGGGATTGAGCCGGGCCCACGTCACGGCGTCGTCGATGGTGAAGGTCTGCCTCTGGCCGCGTGCTTCGAGCCAAGTGCAGAACAGGCCGACCTGCCGTTCGAGATCGCCCAGCTGGAACCCCAGCGCCCGGCGCATCACCAAGTACTCGTCGAGTCGCTCACGCAACGTCGGCGTCGTCGGGGTTGTCGGCGTCGTCATCAGGGCACCTGCCCGAACGGGACGACCAGCTCGCGCAGCGACACCAGGTCGACCTTTGCGTAGGTCATCGTGGTGACGGTGTAGACGTGGCCCAGAAGCTCCTTGGCTTCGGTCAAGGAGCCACCCGCAGCCAAGACGTCCATCGCGGCGGTGTGCCTCAGCCGGTGCGCGCGGATCTGATCGATCCCGGCCAGGTCTGACAGTCGCGCGATGATCCCCGAGAGCCCCGCGACCGTCATCATCTGGCGCGGTGCCCTCAGCCGCACAAACACCGCCCTGTCCAGCGCGGGTGGTCGTAGTCGCAGCCACGCTTCCAGCGCCTGGCCCACGTCGACCGGGAGCGGCAGCGTGTGCTCGCGGCCCTTGCCGGTGACCTTCAGGAGTCCGCTGGCCCAGTCGATGTCGTCGAGCCTGAGACGGGCGGCTTCACCAGCGCGCAGGCCCAGCCGCACCAAGGTCACGACGACGGCCCGGTCCCGTGTCCCGATGGCCGTGGCCGGATCGCACACGGCAAGCAAGCCTGCGACCTGCTCGGCGTCCACCCCTCGCGGCACTGAACGTCGCGTCCCAGCAGGCTTGAGGATGCCGCCGGTCAGGTCGCGGTTGAGGCGGCCGGTGGACAACGCCCACCGCAGTAGACAGCGGACCGATCCGACGATGTGAGCACGAGCTACGACACCATAGGGTCGGCCGCGTTCGGCGATGTAGGAGTTGACGATGGCCGCGTCGAGCCGGTCCCATTCCACCGACCCGTCAGTGGCGGTCATCTCGTCCAGGAGGCTGGCCGCGTAATGACAGTAGGCCACGATGGTCTTGTCGGTCAGACCACGCTGTTCACGCATCCAGGAACGCCAGTCCTCCGCCGCGGCCTGGACCGGCGTGAGTTGATCCGGCCTCTTCCTGGCTGCGCCCAGATAGCCAGCGGACGCCAAGAACCGGCTCATCGTGCCCGTCCAGCGCTGCACGCTGGCGCAGGGAAGTTCTCGGGAGAGTTCAGCTGCGACGAACTCGGCGAGCACGTCCTCGTCGAGGTCATCGACACCGGCGCCGACTTCCTCCATCCACATGCTCAGCCGCTCCAGCAGGTTGCCGATCCCGGCTGCTGAACCCAGCGAGTACCCCTGTGCGGCCGACCATGCCGAGCACTCGCCCAGCACCGTTGGCGCCAAGGGACCCACCGCAACCCGTGGGATCCGAACTGGATACGACCGGGCAGTTGACGATCTCTTCGTCACGGACATCACCTCCAGACACTCCGTGTCTGAAGGGTCAACCGGGCTACGCGACTATGCCGACCTGCCGAACCTCAACACCGCCGCTGACCTGCGTCATCGCCAGCGACGTCGGCATATTCCGAAGGTCGGCATAGGACATCTCATGCCGACATCGGCATGAGATGTCGCCCACCCAGCGGGCGTTCGGACGCGACGCGGTGAAGTCCCGCTTGAGCAGGTCGGGGAACACCGGGGCGGTCTTGTCCTGCCGGGTCAACCCGTTCGCGCGCCGGATCCGGCGCGCGACCAGCCCTTGGCGGCGCATCGAGTCCGCCACCGTCTTCTCGCTGACCTTCCAGCCGTCGTCGACCAGGTCGGCGTGCAACCGGGGCGAGCCGTGCAGGCCACGAGCCTTCTTGAACGCGACCGCGACCGCACGGTCGATGGTGTCGCGGCGCCGGTCCCGCGGTGTGTGCAACCCGGCCGCCGCACCGGGTGCTTCGGCTCGGCCCAGCCACTTGTAGAACCAGGCAAGGCTGACACCGAGCAGGACGCAGGTGATGGTGTGCGGCACCCGATAGCTGGTCCTCTGGTCGGCGATGAAGCGTGCCACGCTCACTTCGTCGCCTCCTTGACCCACAGGACCACGGATCGCTTGAGGACATCACGCTCCATCCGGAGCTCCGCATTCTCCGCGCGTAGCCGGTTGAGCTCCTCACGGTCGTCCTTCGACAACCCCCTGGTGCCCTCGACCGCTGCCCGAGCCCGGTTCACCCAGTAGCCCAGGGTGCCCTCGTTCACGCCCAGGTCACGGGCCACCTGAGCGATCGGCTTCCCGGTCTCCTCGACGATCCGGACCGCACCCTCACGAAACTCCCGGTCGTACTTCTTCCGCTTCTCAGACATCGCTACCCCTTATAGCTGATGCCTCTACGGTCCGGGGGGAACCTCATATCGACGTTCGGCATCGGCCTGCTGCCGCCCTACGCGATGATCGGCGTCGCGGCACCGCTGCTGCTGACGTTCCTGCGGCTGGTGCAGGGCTTCGCCCTCGGCGGCGAGTGGGGCGGCGCGGTGCTGATCGTTTCCGAGCACGGCGGCACGAAGCGTCGCGGGTTTTGGGCATCGTTCCCGCAGGCCGGCGCACCCGGCGGAAACCTGCTGGCGACCGCGGTGCTCGCCGTCCTCGCCGCCGTGCAATCCGACGAGGCCTTCCTGTCCTGGGGCTGGCGGATCCCTTTCCTGCTGTCCGCGGTGCTCGTCGTGGTCGGCCTGTGGATCCGGCTCGCGGTGGCCGAGTCGCCGGTGTTCCTGGCGGCCGCGCGCAAGGCCGAGGAGCGCGGTGCGGCTGAGAAGGCGCCGATCGTGCAGGTGTTCAAGCACAGCTGGCGTTCGGTGCTGATCGCCATGGGAGCCCGGATGGCCGAGAACGTGTCGTACTACGTGATCACCGCGTTCATCCTCGTGTATCTCACCCAGATACTGGACCTGGACCGCTCCGCCGGGCTGACCGCCGTGCTGATCGCTTCGGGCGTCCACCTCGTCACGATCCCGCTGTGGGGCCTGCTCTCCGACGTGGTCGGCCGGCGGGCGGTGTACCTGTTCGGCGCTGCTGGGATGGGGGTGTGGGGCTTCGTGTTCTTCGCGCTGCTGGACACGCGGTCATTCGGCGTCATCGTGCTGGCGACGACCGTCGGCCTGGTTCTGCACGGTGCAATGTACGGCCCGCAGGCGGCGTTCTTCTCGGAGCTGTTCGGCACCCGGGTGCGCTACTCGGGCGCGTCGATCGGCTACCAGCTTGCGTCGATCGGGGCCGGCGCGGTGGCGCCGCTGATCGCGGTCGCGCTGCTCGACTCGTGGGACAGCACGCTGCCGGTGTCGCTTTACCTTGCGGCGATGTGCCTGATCACGGTGGTCGCCGTGGTCGTCGCGAGGGAGACCCGCGGGTCGTCGCTTGAGGAGGACCCTGACGTGGTCGCCGCGGTTCCCGCCCCGGGGCAACAGTGAAAGCATGACCTGCGTGGACCTCGGCACCTCCGGTGTGCTGCGCCAGCTGCTCGACCTACTCGCCGACGGTGCGAGCGGCGAGCAACTGGCGCAGGTGGCGGTGGCGGCGCGGGCTGCCGGGCACACGTCGGCGGAGGTCGAGGCAGCCGTCGAGGTCGCGTTGCGGATCCGGCACACCCTCACCGAGCACCGCCGCCGCGAGGCCGAGCTCACGGCACTGTTCGACACCGCGCGGGACCTGTCCAAGCTGCGCGACCTCGACGAGGTGCTGCGCTCGATCGTGCGACGCGCGCGGATGCTGCTGCGCGCCGATCTGTCCTACCTGAGCATGAATGACGAGGAGGCAGGCAGCACATACATGCGGGTCACCGACGGCTCGGTGTCCTCGCTGCTGACACGGTTGCGCATCGGGCACGGCGATGGGCTCGGCGGCCTGGTCGCGCAGACCGCGCACCCCTACGCCAGCGCCGACTACCTGCACGACGAGCGGTTCGCCCACACCCGGCCGATCGACGAAGCGGTGAGGGCGGAGCGCATGGTCGGCATCCTGGGCGTGCCGATGTCGCTGGGCAGCAAGGTGATCGGTGTGCTGTTCGCGGCCGACCGAGCCCGGCGCGACTTCACCGTCGAGGAGGTGGCGCTGCTGTCGTCGCTCGCCGACCACGCGGCGGTCGCCATCGACAACGCGCAGCTGCTCGCCGAGACCCGCCGGGCGAACGAGGAGATGCACCGCGGCGAGGACACCCACGATCGGCTGATGCAGCTGGTGCTGCGCGGTGGCGACCTTGTAGCGGTGGCCGGCGAGATGGCCGCGGTGCTCGGCGGCGGTCTGGTCTTGTTCGACGAGTCCGGCACCGAGCTGGCACGCGTCGGCACCGAGCCGCTCCCACCACCCGAGGCCGCGATCGCGAGATCACGGTCGTCGGGCCGGGCGGTCCCGGCCGGCACCGACTGGGTGTGCGCGGTGCTCGCCGGCCCGGAGCCGCTCGGGTGCCTCGTACTCACAGGCCACCGCGCGCTCGGCGTCGCTGACCGGCGACTGTTCGAGCGGGCTGCGGTGGTGACAGCGCTTCTGCTCCTGCTGCGGCGATCGGTGGCCCGCGCCGAGGACGAAGTGCGCGGCGAGCTGCTGACCGACCTGCTGACCGCGCCAAGCCGCAACCCAACCGCGCTGCTCGCTCGAGGTCGCCGGTTGGGCATCGACCTGGCCGCGCCGTACACCGTGCTGATCGCCCACGTGGATGGCGCGTCACGTCGCCGACTCGCGATGGCGTGCCGTCGGTGCGCGGCACTGGTAGGCCTGCACGCCGAGCAGGTGGTGATGCTAGTGGCCGCCGGCGCTCCGAGCTCCCTGGCGACCAAGCTGTCGGCCGAGCTATCGGCAACGGTGGACGCCCCGGTGACGGTCGGCGCATCCGGTCCAGCCGCCGGCCCGACGGCACTGGCGGCGGCCGCCGCCGAGGCCACCCGATGCGTCCGGTCGCTGCTGGCACTGGGCCGGGCCGGACACGGCGCGGCGCTGGCCGATCTCGGCTTCGTCGGTCAGCTGATCGGCGACCGCACCGATCTGGCGAGCTACGTCCGCGCGATCCTCGGGCCGGTGCTCGACTACGACGAGCGTCGCGGCACCGACCTGATCGACACGCTGCGCGCCTACTTCGACTCCGGCACGAACCTGACCCGGGCGAAGGACTCGCTGCACGTCCACGTCAACACCGTGGTGCAACGGCTGGACCGGATCGCGTCCCTGCTCGGCGAGGACTGGCACTCCCCGGACCGCGCGCTGGAGATCCAGCTCGCGCTGCGCCTTCGGCAACTGCACGCCTGAACTCGTTCACAGATGCCGGCGACACGGCGCGCCCGTCAGCGCAGCCAGCGCTCCAGCTCGGCGACAGCGGCCTGGAGTGCGGCGCGAGGGGAAAGGCGTTCCGGGTAGACGACCACCAGGCCGTCGACGTGGTTGCCACCCAGCAGCGCGTCCATGCACCTGTGAGGGCGCCATCCGTGCGCCCGTCGCTGTTGAAGTCTCGCTGATTGTGATATTTACGCCGAGCCAACTGCCCAGAAGCGAACTCGGCGGCGGCGGAGTTGGGTTCGGCTGAACGCGCCCGCGCTTCCCTCGGCCGATGCGACAGGCAGCGTCCGAAGCCCGTTCCACTCATCAAAGCGATGTCGGTGTCAGCGTTGAAGTCCCCGCTGAGCGACGAGGGCGCTGCTCGTTCAGACTCGGCCGGAACCGCGAACTCGCGGCCCGCCGCCTCGTTTCCACACCAAGCGACGTGGCTATCACCAGGAGGGCCACAAACGCAAGCGCATGCACCCCCAGCGGCGTCTCCGACTCAGCGCGTCGGATCGCAAACAAGCCCGTGCCACTCTCCCCTCTGCGGTTGAACAGTCGGCCCGCTGGCGTACAGCCTGTCGACCCGCCTCGTAACGAGTCGACTCAGGGACCTCTGACGTTGGGAACCCTCAGACCCCGCGGTCGCGCTCTACGTCAAGTCATCGCCGCCCCGTGGGTCAAGCTTGGTGCATCCGGCTCGAGCTAACCGAGCCAACTGAGCAAGGTCGCCGGCGTACGCCGGACGAGCGGGCGATCGAATGGCTGCGGATCTGGAACCGACCTCGGTCGAGCACAATAACGCGGCGGCTTTGACCGTGGCTTCCAGCTCCGCTAGTCGGTGAGCGTCGGCTCCACCTGTTGGTGGGGAGTCTGTTGTCGGTGAGTTTGAGCTCGACCTGAGGGCTTGTGTATGGGAGGATGACGTGCCTTCTGGTGCGGGAGCACGTCTGTGCCGCGATGGCCGGCTACCGGGGTCAAATACACCCTGGCCACCAAGCTGGTGAACTAACTCGTCGAGGCCGCCGACGAGAAGATCCTGACCAAGACGATCGCCCGCTACGGCCGCGTCGACCTGCTCTGCATCGACGAACTCGGCTACATGGAACTCGGGGTGTTGGTAAGGAACGTGTCACCACCAGCGGCAAACGAGCAAAGGGGGCGGAGGATTGGGCGAAGATCGTGCGGATCGTCGGGCCTTTCCTGCGTCACCGAGGTGCCCAGGTCGACGGAATGAACTCTTCCCCGCGCCAGACATAGATCGCGAGGAGGGGTTGGTCGCCGGCCCGCATCGCGTGCTCGACGAACGTGCCATGGTGCCTTACGCTGCCCGCCGGCCCGGGTTGCCAGCCGGATGTCTTGGTCCACCATTCCGCGGCGGTCAACGACACGTAGTCCTCGAGGGCGGGATGGTGGTGCGGCGGCTACTCGGTCTTCGGCCCCAGCATGAGAAGTCCGACCGCTACCCGATCGTCGTACGCGAGCGACGGCGCCCCGCCGGGCCGATCGACGATAGCGGCGAAACCGTAGTTGTCGAGGAACGTTGGCGACGGCGGAGACCTCCGATAATTGGGGTTCTGCATCCAGACGAGCCGGTCGGCGAGCCTGGCCAAAGGGCCGGCCAACGCTGGCACGTCGCGTCCGGCCGCGGTGCGAGCGTCGTCCCAGAAGGTGCAGACCGGCAACGAGTGATGCGCGTTCGGCGCTTCCGCGGACGTGAGATGCTTCTCCCGCACAGAAAGCAGCATCGCGGACTTGAGCAGCTCATCCGCCGCGGGTCCGGAGCGGTCGGCGGATCGCAGATGCACGCTCAGGGCACGCAGGAAGTCGGTCGCTGGCTCGACGGTCATGGGCGAACTCCTCACCCGGCAACGCCGGTCGGTCCGCCCACCATGCAGTCTACAGGTCACCTCTCAGTCCAACCGGCGGAGCGTGGGTGGGGCACCTATTGGCGAGGTGTTGGCGCACGCAACGCTGCAGCAGCGGCCGGTACGGGCTATTCTTCGACTTCCTGGTCGAGGAGGGCGTGCGCCAGTCCAACCCGATCGGCCGCGGCTGTCACACGCCGGGCCGGGCATTTCGGAGGTGGTCAGGCCGGCCGCTGATTGCAGATGGTCATGTTGCCGTGGATCCCAGGCGAGGCGGAGCGGCGCCTCGACCGCTCGCGACTTGGTCCAGGGAACAAACTCCGCATCTCGCGAGCGCCGCACCCACTCGGCCGATGGGCTTAGGCTGGGATGACGGTAGGGCGGAGGTGGTCATGGAGAGTCGCCGTGCACGCCTGGTGGCCTTGTTGGCCACGGATCGCGCTCGGCACCGCGCAATGCAGCGGGCCTGGAACGGCACCGGAGATCTTGTGGCTGGGCCTGCTTCCGCTGTGGGACTGGTGTGCGCGGTCAGTGTGGACGAGTTGTCGGTCACCGGGGCGGGTGCGACGGTGCTCAGTCACCTTCCGGAAGGTGATGGGCAACCGACCCGTGGGTTGGTGTATGCGACAAATGAGGTCAGCGCAGGGTTGGAGGATCTGCAGCTCACTGTGGGGGAGGGCCCTTGTTTGGACGCGTTCGCGTCTGGAGGGCCGGTGCTGGTGGCGGATCTGAGTGCGGAGAGTACGCGGTGGCCGGGGTTCACCGCGGCGGCGCGGGCGTTGGGTGCGGCGGCGGTGTTCTCGTTCCCGTTGCAGGTCGGGGTGGTCAGGTTGGGGTCGCTGGACCTGTACCGTGAAGTCCCTGGGCCGCTGACACGGCTGGAGTTGACCGACGCGTTGATTCTTGCCGACCTCGCGACCCAGGGGGTGGTGGAGGAGTTGGACGGGCACGCCTCGTCCGATCTGAGCTGGCTGGCCGATCCCCACGTCGAGATCCATCAGGCGGTGGGGATGGTGAAGGTTCAGCTCAAGGTGTCGACCAACGTGGCGTTGATGCGGCTGCGCGGGCACGCCTTCATCCACGACCGTCCCCTGGCCGAAGTGGCCAAGGAGGTGGTCGCCCGGGCACTGCGCTTCACCCGCGACCCTGACGTTCTGGACCCTGAGGCCGACGGTGACGTCGACGGTAGGGCGGGGCCATGACGCCCCACACGACGAGGTAAGGGTGCCGTACAGGAGGTCGTCTTGATGAGCACTACCCGTGATCAGCGGCTGGCGGACACCTTTGTCCTGCTGGCCGACACTCTCGTGGCTCGGTTCGACGTGCTCGACTTCTTCAGCCTGCTCGCCGAGCGGACAGTGGAGCTGCTGGATGTCGACGCCGCCGGGGTGATCTTGTCCGACCAGCGCGGCGGTTGGCGCCCTGCCGCCGGGTCCTCGGAGGACGCGGCGCTGGTCGAGGTGTTCGCCGCCCAAACCCAGCAGGGACCCTGCCTGGATGCAGCCCGCACCGGCGCCGTCGTGGCGAGCGCCGATCTGGTCGCCGACTCCGACCGCTGGCCACAGTTCGTCCCGGCAGCTGTCGACGCCGGATTCCGCGCGGCGTGTGCGGTGCCGATGAGGCTGCGGGACGAGGTCATCGGGTCGCTGACTCTGCTCAACACCCGCCCGGTCGCCGTCGACGGGCCGGACATCGCGCTCGGTCAGGCGTTAGCCGACATCGCCACCATCGGCATCCTGCAACAACGCGCTGTTCGTCGCGACGAGATCCTCTACGAACTGCTCGAGGCGACCCTCCACCACCGCACCGTGGTCGAGCAAGCCAAGGGGGTACTCGCCGAAGTCGGTATCCTGGACATGCACCAGGCGTACACTGCGCTCCGCCGCTACGCCCAAGCCCACAGTCAACTGCTGTCCGACATCGCCCGCGACGTCGCCACCGGCGACCTCGATGCGAACGAGATCCTCGCTGCCCAACCTGTACCCCGGGCTGCGTCGTCGATTTCCGACTGACCAAGGATCTCGCACCACCACGTGCCTGCCAGGGCAAGGCGTGGGTAGCGGCGTCAGGGTGTCTAGTTGCCTGGCGAGTCCGGCAGGCCGCTGCCTGATCATGCCCTCGGATTGTTCGACGTAGAGGGCGGCATGGTCGCGGCGTGAGATCCGTCGAGCGACGGTGATCGGCGTGCGGGTTTCGGTCCGTGCACGCGGTCCCGCTACGGCGGGGAACCCAGGTCGTGGGAGTGCTGACGCTGCTGGGCAGCGACCCAGGCGCGCTCGCCGACGACGATCTAGGACTTGGTCAGGCGCTGGCCGACATCGCGACCATCGCGATCCTGCAACACCGCGCAAGCGAGCACCGCGACGAACTCACCGCCCAACTGCAGATCGCCCTCGACACCCGCGTGGTCATCGAACAAGCCAAAGGCGTCCTCGCCCAACGCGGAGGACTGTCCATGGACGCCGCGTTCACCCGCCTCCGGGCCCACGCCCGCTCCCACAACCAACGCCTCACCGACCTCGCCCGAGCCATCACCGACAGCACCGCCGCCACGGCCGACCTCGACGCCATCCTCACCCCACCAAACTAGCCCTGGCCTAGGCGCGGCCTGATTTCGCTCCTTCCTCACCGAGCCCATTACCGTGGACTATGTAGTCGCGGGCAGGGAAACGGGTCTATTCGCTCGCTCTCAGGATGCGAGCAGCATCTGGTAGTTGGCGGCGGTGAGTGGTTCCGCGGTGAGGGATCCGTCCACGAGGGGTGCTTCGATCGTTTCGCCCTGCTGAGTCAGTTGGACCTCTCCGACACCGCTGACTGCGGTCGCGGTGAGCACGATTTGGGCGACTGCGAGTGTCAGGTTCTGGGCCGGGGGGTTGGGAAGGGTTCCGGTGAGGTCGATGGTTGCTCTACCGTCCCGGAGTGAGACCACAGTCAGCTCGAGGTCGGACGGTATGGCTGTGCTGAGGCCATGTGCCTGCTCATTGTCGGTGGGACCAGCCAGGAGGTGATGGATCGCTCGGCGGAGCTTTCCGGGTGCGGTCCCATCCCGATCCGGGCGTCGAACCGCTACGAGCCGGTTCGCCTCGAGGAAGTACGACGTGGTGGCAGGACCGACGGGTATCGCGGGTGAGACCGTCGGTGTGGAGGGCGAACGATCCAGGAGTCCGTTAGGTATCGCCGTCGGCTGAACGACATGGGGCTCGTCGTCCACCGAAACACCGCACGCCGCCAGACCACCAAGGCAGAGGCCGACCAGCAGCGTGGTCGAGATGGATCGCCGGGTGGTCATGCGTCGCTTCGCGGCAGGGCGAAGGTGAACCTGGCCCCGGTGCCGGACGGCTTGGTGGTGCACCAGATGGTGCCGCCGTGGGCGGTCACCGTTTCGGCCGCCAGCGCGAGGCCAAGTCCCGTCCCGGAGGAGGACTGCCGGGCGACGCCGGTCGCGAAGCGCTCGAAGACCCGTCCGCGGTCGGCTTCGGGCACACCTGGCCCATCGTCCTCGACTGTGACGAGGACGCGCTCCGCGGTCGCGACGACGGTGACACCGGTGGCACCGCCTCCATGGCGGTCGGCGTTGTCGAGGAGATTCGTGAGGACTCGTTCTAATCGGACGCGGTCGCCTCGGACGGTCGCCCGTTCCTTCGGCTGCGTCAGCAGCCCGACGGGTCGGGCGGTCACGTCGAGGGTGTGTTCGACGAGCTCCGACACTGGGATCGTTTCGATGGCGGAGGGGTCGAGACCGGCGTCGGCTCGTGCAAGCTCCAGGAGGTTCTGCAGCAGCCGCTCGAAGCGTCCGAGCTCCTCTGTGACCAGGGTCAGGGCTCGACGCGATCGTGAGGGAAGTTCGTCGCGGCGGGTGTTCATCACCTCGACTGCGGCGACGAGCGTGGTGAGTGGCGAACGGAGCTCGTGGCTGACGTCTGCGGCGAGGCGGGCGTCGCGTTGGAGTCGTTGCTGCAGGGTGTCGACCATGCTGTTGAAGGAGCCGACGATCGTCGCGAGCCCGGGGTCGCGGGTCGCGGGAAGCCTGGTTCCAAGTTGTCCGGCGGCGATCAGCGCGGCGGTGGCCGCGACGCGATCGAGTGGCTGGATCACCGACCTGCTGGCCCAGACGCCAAGGGCGCCACCCCCGAGAGCCGCGACGAGCGCTCCGACGACGAGGACGGTTCCCAGGACCCGCAACGTCTCGTCGAGTTCTTGCAGGGAGCTGATCTCGTACAACTCCGCGTTCACGGCCGGAAGCGGGAGCCCGATGATCAGGTCGGGATCCTCACCCTGCTGTACGCGCTGGGTGATGACGTCGCCGTTGCGCACATGGTCGCGGATCGGGGCCGGGACGGCGTCACGACCACCCTCAAGCGACGTCGCATACCAGTCTCCTCGCCAGCGCAGGACGATCGTTGTCGTCGTCGGAGGAGCGAGCTTGGCAAGAGCGTCGGAGGCGTTCACTCCGGCCGTCTGGAGCTGGTCGCGGACGAGGGTCGCGTCGGTGAACGTCTGTCGAAGGGCGATTCGATGGCGTTGCTCGGTGAGGTAACCCTGGGCGAGCAGGTACGTCAACGCGGCGAATGCCGTCGTGATGACGGCGGCACCGACGCCGAAGGCGAGGATGACCCGACCGCGCAGGCCCAGAATCGGTGGTCTCATCGCCGGTCGAGCCGATATCCGAGCCCTCGTACCGTGAGGATGAGGCACGGATGTGCGGGATCCGGCTCGATCTTTGCTCGGAGGCGTCGCACGTGAACGTCAACGATCCGCTCGTCGCCGAAGTAGTCACGATCCCACACTGTCTCCAGCAGACTGCGACGGCTGACGACCCTTCCGGGCACGCTCGCGAGCTCGCTCAGCAGGCGAAACTCCGTCAACGTGAGGTGGATGTCGTCCTCACCGCGACGCACCGTTCCGGCACGATGCGAGAGGACAAGGGCAGAAGGACCAACCGAGTCGATGACCATCTCAGCGTCGGAAGACTCGTCGGCGATCGCCGGCCTGGTGCGGCGGAGCAAAGCACGCAAACGGGCCGAAATCTCCTTGATCTGAAAGGGTTTCGTCACGTAGTCGTCCGCACCTGCCTCGAGGCCGGCGACGATGTCGTGCGAGTCCGTGCGGGCGCTGACCACGATGATCGGCAGGTTGCGGTGGCGTCGAACCTCACGGATGCAGGCGAAACCGTCCATCCCACTGAGCATCAGGTCGACGATCATGACGTCCGGAGGTGTGTCCTCGACCTCCTTGAGAGCCGACTCCGCCGACGCGGATTCGACGATCACGTAACCCTCGTCCTCCAGCCCGAGACGCAGGGTGGCCCGGATCCGGTCGTCGTCCTCGACGATGAGCAGCCGATTCGTCACTCCCCCATGCTGTCAAGGGCGGAAGCCGGAGCAGCGGGCGGGGTTGCATCGTCACGCGATCGCAATACAGTCCGCGTGTCGACCGCAACCCCTCGCTGCCAGCGTTGAGGTGGTTCGTCGAAAGGAACTGCGAGAGGAGCCGAGCAGTGAGGCGGTCTGTTGACACGACGCACAGCGACCGCGCGATCGTCGAGCTCACAGACGACGCGCACGTCGAGGACCTGGCAGACCTTCGGTGGAACCTACGCCATCTCCTGATGAGCGGAGTCCGCGACATCGTCGTCGACGTCGCTGGCTTGCGACAGCTGTCGTCGACCTGCGTCGCAGCTCTGCTGAGCACTCACAGGATCTGCAGGATCCGCGGTGGTGGAGTGGTCCTCAGGACACCCAACAGGCGGACGTTGGACCTACTTCGACGCACAGGGCTGCACCACGTCTTCGAGATCGAGCTGCCCTCGCCCGCCGACGGGCGAACCGAGATGAGGGATGCCGGATGACGCTGGCGAAGGTCGAGCGGAGCCATCCGGCACGCGAAGCCAGGGCGACAGCACACGCGGCTTGCGATGTCATCGACCGGTTCGGCTGGTCGGTGTGCGTGACGTCAGGGGGCGATGGACTCGGTCTCCTGGTGCGATCTCGCGACCGGGTTCGGCTGCTGATCGGCGAACCGGCGATCCGGTGCCCACACCCGAGCATCGACAGACAACTCCAGACGGTTGCCGCGAAGCTCCTGTCGGTCCGATGCCCGGCTGCCGATTCTGTGGACGTCCTGTGCAGATTCATGAATCGACAGCTGGGCAACGACCTTCTGCCCGGTCCAAGCTTGACTGTCATCGACTTGCACAAGTCCGGCCAGGTCCAACTCGCCTGCCGCGTCTCCCCGCCCGTTCTCGTCCTCAGCGCCTTCGATCGGCCCGGCTCCCCGCGCTGCGCCGGTAGCGATGGTGACTCGGACATGGACCACTTCCAGTCGCTGCCCGGTGACTACCTGGTCGCCTTCTCACCCCGCGCGGTCCGCAGCCTTTCAAGCGAGAGGTTGGCGACCCTCCCGAACCGAGTGGCCGACTCGCGAGGGCCCTGTGCGTTGAGCGACGAGCTCCTTGATTCCGTCGGAGACCGCCACGAAACTGCGCCACCAATGGCCCTTGTACGGCGCACCTGTGCCATGAAGTGAGGACGCCAACTCGCCTCGCTCCACCAGAGGGGGACACCCATGCCCGCTTGCGAGGCCTGCGGCAACGACTACAATAAGGCGTTCTTCGTCACCACCCACGACAACGTCATCTCACCTTCGACAGCGTGGAAGGCGTCGCCCACCTGATCGCACCCCATGCGGCCAATGCGGCTACCGCATCCTCAGACACGACGTCGCAATCGCTGGTAGCGCAATCTGCTGCTATGCCTTCCTCGCCGGTGGAGGATGAGGTATCGACACGGCCCTCAGCATGCCTTTCTCACTGCCCTGCGCCAACCGTCGTAGGAGCGACCCGCAGCTGAGGCGATAGGTACAGAGCAATGGCTGTTATCCAGCATGTGACAGCTCGGACTGCCTCCGTGCGCAAGGCGCCCAACCTACTGCGCGCCAGTAGCGAACTTAAGTGTCGACCTACGCTTCCGGGGGACGGGCGACATCCGTTGCGTCGGTACGGTTTCTCCGGTGGTCGACGCGATCTGTTGGCGCACACTGCTCGCCGACGGGGTCGACGTCGTACGGAAGGCCGCCTCCAACCGTAATTGTGCTGCAGGGCACTCCTCAGGTGGAGCATGCGTCTACTCGGGCCGGTTGGTCGTCGCGTGTCCGACCTCGTACGGGCTGCTGACACCGGCGTAGGCGAGATGCATCACCATCCCGTGGGCGGCATGGTCGAGATTGTGGCAGTGGTCCATCCAGACCCCTGGATTGTCGGCCCGGAACGCGACCTCGTAGACCTCGCCGGGCTCGACCTCGAGCGTGTCGCTCCACCACGGGCTGCCTGTCGTGGGTATGCCGTTGCGCGTCAATACGAGGACGTGGTGGCCGTGCAGGTGCATCGGATGATCGAGGTGGCCGCGGTTGATGATCGTGGTCTTGACGAGGTCGCCCTCGCGGACCATCAGCATCGGTGTGTCGGGGAACACCTTGCCGTTGATGGTCGGCGGGAACGTGAAGTGCCCGTCGTAGAAGCCGGGCCCGTCGTCGAGGATGAGTCGGAACGAGCGGTCGAACTTGCTCTGCGCGTCGAACGGTGTCGCAGCCGACGCACCGTACGCGGCGGGGTCGAACACCGGGCCGTCGAGACGCACTGGCCGGGCGTTCCCGGTCCCCGACGGGCTGAGCACCAACCCGGCGGTCGGCGCGAGCTCGTCAGTCAATCGGACTGGATGGTCGGGCATGGTGAGCTCTACGTCGTACCGTCCGCCGACCGCCATCGCCAGCCGCACGGTTGCCAGTTCGGTCGGGCCGTGGAGGTTGGTCCCGTCGATCGCGGTGACGCGCACTCGGGCGCCCGAGACCGAGAGGATCCTCGGCTGGACGTCGGACGTGAGGTTGTCGCTGGTGTTGATCAGTCGAAGCCGGACGTGCGTGCCGGCCGTGACCGTGCGGCGCTGCGGGGTGTCGGAGGTCCCGAGCGCCTCTACGTTGCCCTGCGAGGTTTGCCAGGTGTGTGCTACCACCGGGATGTCTAGGACGTTGGTGGAGGGCGCGGTGCGAGGCAGCACCACGAGCGGGCCGAACAGCCCGCGCGCCACGGCGGGCGCCGATGCCTGATGCGAGTGGTACCAGAACGTGCCGACCTGATCGGCGCGGAACCGGTAGACGAAGCGATGCCCCGGCTGGATCGCATCCTGGGTTACTCCGGCGACGCCGTCCTCGGCGTTCGGTACGTCCAGGCCGTGCCAGTGCACGGTCACGCCTTCTGACCGCAGGTGGTTGACGACGGTGACCTCGACCAGATCGCCCTGGTGCATGCGCAGCTCTGGACCGGGTGCCTGCCCGTTGAACGTCCACGCCTCGACGGCACGCCCGGACGAGAGCCGGAGGCGTTGCTCCTGCGCGACAAGGGTGAACCGTACATCGGGCGTCCCGGCGGTATGACCGGTCAGCGTGGGAACGGCGACGTCGCCGTGGCTCGCGGCGAGCACGTGGTGGGTAGGGTGATGAGCGGCGCCAACCGGGCCGCCGCCCCAATCCATCGTCGCCGACGCCATGCCGAGACGGTCCGGCAATCGGCTCGTAAGCGTGCCGTATCCGATGAGGCCGACCACGGCGATGGCCACCGCACCGATCCCGACGGCCGCCCTCGCACTACGCCGCCACAGCGCCGTCCTGCCGAGCGGTGCGGCCGTGTTCAAACCGCGCTGGCGGCCAGCTTGCCGACGCCACAACAGTACCGCCCCACCCCCGAGCGCGATCCAGATCAGCGTGGCGTAGCTCAGGTACGGCGGAGCCGGACGGTCGATGAACACCACCCAGAAATCGACGAACGCGCCGAGTCCGGCTAGTTGCACGGGAACGACAAGATGCGGGCTTGCCGCCTCGCGGTGAAGCGGCGTCGACCTCCCCCGCGCGAGGTGCCACAGGCGAGGGATCGTCAACGCGCCAACGGCGATTGCGGGAATCTCGACGGCGGGTAGCGCGAGTACGACCCGGTTCGAGGCGAAGTTCCAGTCGATCGTCCACAAGTCGAGGGCGAATACGAGCTGGACGATCAGGAAGAGGAACCCCGCACTCAAGTGAACGAGGATCCATCGCGCGGTGCGACGAAGCTTGCGCGGCGTTGGACGGGAGGCAAGTTGTCCGGTCCGATATCCAGCCAGTGACCAAACGACGAACAGAACGGCGCCGAGGACCTCAGACAGGTTTGCGCTGATCTCGAACATGCTGAGATGGTCTCGATCAGCAGCGGCACAGGCATCCGGCTGACGGAGGCATTTGCGCCCAGGTGCTACGGCGCCTCTGTACTCCCTGGAGAGTACGGCGGTGCGACGAGCCCGCTCTGATAGCCGAACACGACGAGCTGTGCGCGGTCGCGCGCACCGACCTTGGCCATGGCTCGCGACACGTGCGTCTTGGCCGTCAACGGGCTCACTACCAGGTGACGGGCGATGTCGTCGTTCGTCAGCCCGGACGCGACGAGCCGCACGACCTCACGTTCCCGCTGCGTGAGAAGGCCGAGCTCGGGCGGTTCGCGTCGTGGCGCGGGAGTTGGCGCGGCCGAAGCGGTGAACTTCGCGATGACCGACTGGGTAACTCGTGGTGAGAGCAGGGCCTCGCCACCGGCGACGATGCGGACCGCCTGAAGCAGCTCGTCCGGCTCGGCGTCTTTGACAAGGAAGCCGCTGGCGCCAGCACGAAGGGCGGCGAAGACGTCGTCCTCCTCGGTGAACGTGGTCAGTACCAACACGCGAACACCGTTCAGCGCGGCGTCGTCAGTGATGCGTCGGGTCGCGGTGACCCCGTCGACGTCCGGCATCCGCAAGTCCATCAAGACCACGTCCGGCCGCAGCTCGCGGGCCAATGCCACAGCGATCCCGCCGTTGGACGCCTCTCCCACCACGCGGATGTCGGGCGCGGTGTCGAGCAAGCCTCGGAACCCGGCCCGCACCAACGCCTGGTCATCGACGAGCAGAACCCGGATCACGCCGAATCTCCAATGCCGATGGGGATTCGAGCCCGCACGCGGAACCCTCCGTCGCCGATGGGGCCGGCTTCGAAATGGCCACCGAGCGCATGAGCGCGTTCTCCCATGCCCTCAAGGCCATGCCCGTCGCCGGGTGGCTGCGTCGGCCCGATGCCGTCGTCGCTGACTTCGACCTCGAGAGCGCCCTTTCCCAGCTCCAGCCGTACCCTTGCCCGGGCCTGCGTTCCGGCGTGGCGGAGCACGTTGGTCAATGACTCCCGCACGATCCGGTACGCGGCATGGTCAACGAGCGCGGGCAACGACGCGCCCGTTCCGCCGGCCGGTGAACGGTCGAGGTTGCCTTCCACGACGACATCCAGCCCGGCGGCCCGGACCGCCGTCAGCAGGTCAGGGAGTCGTTCCAGCCCCGCGTCGCGTTCGGCGGTGACGGACGGCTCCCCGTTGGCACGCAGTACTCGCAGCGTGGCGCGCATCTCCGCGAGCGCGTCCTTGCCCGTCTGTCGGATCGCGGTCAACGCTTCACGCGCCTTCGCCGGTTGGTCGTTCATTGTATAGAGCGCAGTCCCGGACTGAACGGTCATCGTCGAGATCGCGTGCGCCACGGTGTCGTGCAGCTCACGAGCGATCCGCAGCCGTTCGTCCACGACGCGGCGCTCCGCGTCGCGGTCACGCGCCGCCTCGACGGCGCGCAGCCTCTGCTGTGCCTCCGCCGCGTAGGCGTGCCGGCTCAGCACGAGAGCACCCAGCAGGAGCGCGACGGCGACCAGGCCGAGCTGCGGCAAGAACACGTCGACGACATCGAGCAGCGCCGTACCCTTCCGCCAGGCGACCACCATCCCCACGCCGAGTAACAGGACCGGCACGGGTACTGCACGCCACAGCCGGCCGGCGTGTGCCGCGTCGTACAGCGGCACGGCGAGCACGACCGCCGGCGGGAACCCCGGATATCCGATCACGTAGTAGGCCAGCAACGCGACAGCGACCACGTACAGCTCCGCGAGCGGTCTGCGTCGCCGAAGCACCAGTACGGGCACCGCCATCGAAACACCGAGCAGGTACGCTCCCGCGTTCTGCGGGATCGACCCGACCTCGCTGCCGGCGGCGATCGAGATCTCGGCGACGGTCAGGACGACGAGGGCCAACACGACGTCCACCAGCCACTCCCGACCGGTCCGCCTCAGCATCGCCACGGACCCAAGATAGGCGCTTCGGCGACCAGGCATGCGCTCAACTGGATGCACTTCGCGTTGACCGGCCCGCCAACTCACGGGCGAGGAAGTCCACGACCTGCTCGGTGAGTTGTTCCTGCGATGGCTGCTCGCCGGGAACGGCCAGGCCGTGGTCCGCACCATCCACGACCACCAGCGCGGTATGGACGCCGGCCGATCGCAGCCGGTCGGCGAAGTCGGTGGACTGCCGTACCGGGAAGTCGGTGTCGTCCCGGCCGTGCAGGATGAGGAACGGCGGTGCGTCGGGGCGCACGTAGCTGATCGGACTGATCGCGTGGCGGATTCCGGGCGAGCCGCCGAGGCTGACGCGGGCTGTGAACCGGGCGAACGGACCTGCGTCGCCGACCCGGGTCAGGTCTGCCGGTCCGAACATGTCCACGACCGCCTGGACGGCACTGGACTGATCGGCGTACTGGCCGTGGTCGAAGCCCGCTCCGGGCCCGGCCAGGCCCACGAGCGACGAGATCGTCCCGCCCGCGCTGCTGCCCCACACGCCAATGTGGTGCGGGTCGATGCCTAGGCCAGCGGCATGCGCACGCAGGAACCGGACCGCGCACTTGGCGTCCTCTACTGGGACCATCGGTGGCACGCCCGGAGCCAGGCGATAGTCGATCGACGCGACCACGAAACCGAGCGCGTTCAACCACTTTTGGAGCGGGACGAACAATGCGCCCTCATGCCCACCCAGTCGCGCGCCGAGACCGTCCAGCCGACGATTACCCAGAACGAACCCGCCACCGTGCGCGTACATGACCACAGGGGCAGGTCCGCTCCGGCGCTGCGCCACGGCAGGCAGGTAGAGATCCATCGGTAGCGGAATGCCGTCCGGCCGGCAGTACTCCACCGTGCTGCGCTGGCCCGCCGGGAGCGCATGCGGTGCGACGGTCGCGGCAGGGATGGCGGCGCCTGCGAACGCGTTGCTTCCGAGCACCACGCCCAGCGTCGTGACTGCCACCACCAGCACCAGGACCGGGGCCGCGACGACCATCGCGACGACCCGCCGCCACCGTGGCCGGCTTATCCGGCCTGGACGCGCCGCCACGCCGAGCAGGCCGAGGAGCGCCAGCGCCTCCAGGCCGAAGCACAGATGCCCGGTGATGCCGACTGTAGCGTTGAGTGGCGTCCATGGGTTCGGATCCGGCAGGACCGGCCATGCTTGCGTCAGCAGCCAGACACCGGCGAAGCCGGCGGTGGGGACCGCCGCGAGCAGCATCCTCGCGCGGGTGGGGCGGATTCCGGCCGCGACGTAGGCGGCGAGCCCCGCAGCCAGCAAGAGCGTCAGCGCCAAGGTGTACGGCCACGTCAGCTGCCACATCGCTGGCAGCCCCACCAGGATGACAATGACACCGCCGATACCGGCACATCCTGCAACAGCGAACAGCGGACCTCGCCGCCGACGAATTGCCCCGCCCTCAGACCTGTCTTCAGTGATCATGCGCACCATCGTCGGCTCGCCGCGACCGCGGCACGTCAGCCCAGAACAGACACCGGTCCGGCGCGGCTACCACTCGCGGATACTTCAACCGCGGTATCCCACACGATCGAAGTCAGATCCTGATCATGGCTGCCCAAGCTTCGGAACCGCACCAGGAGCTCCAGCAGGCAGCGCAGGGGCCAAGGTGGCGCCTCGCCCGTTCCCAACGCCCAGCGGACACCGACCTGCGGCCGGCCCTCGCCGACGAACTCGGCATTGAGCCCGGCGAGCTCTCCGCCCGCTGGAACACCAGATCCTCAACGGCGACAGCCTCCGATCAGCCGCGGAGCTGCGTACATCGACCAACCGATGTCGTGGTTCCACGGGAGTTGCCTGGCGTCCAACTCTCACTGGTCGGACGCGCCAAGGTCCTCGACGAGATCTGCGACGAACTCGACGACCAGAACCGTCGTCCTGATGGCCTCGTGCATTCCGCTCTCTGTTGGTGGGTCCCGGCGGCATCGGCAAGCCGCGCCTCCGGTTCGCCCGGTGTCCTTGGAGGCCAGATCCCCTCCGACGATGGCGCACGGACTGCCAGGTTTCGAAGTCGGGTGTACGAGCGGCGGCTGCTGATCGTTCTCGACGACGCTGCGGACGAGGCGCAGGTCCGCCCCGCTCCTTCCCAGCGGAGCGGAGTGCAGGTCTATCGGCACATCGCGCCGGAGTCTGGCCGCGTTGACGGGCAGGTCCCGCTGGACGGCCGCCCCTCACTCGATCGCCGACGCGTCGGGCTGCTCGCGGAGATCGCCGGTTCGGAAAGGATCGGCCGCGTCGTCGTCGCCGCGGAGTCGATCGCCGAGCTGTCCATTTGCCGCTCGCGCTCTGCGTCGCCGGTGCTCGCCTGGCGGCGGACCCGACGTGGGGCCTCGGGCAGCTGGAGGAGTTACTGATCGACGAACGAGGTCGCTTGGAGAACTCGCGGTTAGCGATGTCGATGTGCGAGCTGGGATCGAACTCAGCTATCAATCGCTCAATGACCGGCGACGGCTGCTGTTCCGCCGGCTGGGTTGAGCAGTCGGAGACGACTGGCCGTTGTGGGTCGCAGAGGAGTTGCTCGGCGAGGATTCGGGCACCGTCGAGGTGTGAACTCTGCTAGCTGACCTCACGGACATGCATTTGGTCGAAACCGCTAGGGCACGACCTTGTGGGGCAGGTCCGTTCCGACTCCATGAGCTCGTCGCAGACTTCGTCTACGAACGTGCCTGGGAAGAAGATCCGAGACGGACCGTAGTCAAGCTATCGCGCGGGTTCTCGACGGTTGGCAGGGCTGCCGACGGTCTTGGAGAACTGCGTCCAGTGACCCTCGGAGACGAGGCCCACGGTGCCATCGGTTATTACGATGGCGGTCTCGCAGCGCCCTCGCCCGCAACGAGCGGGGAGCCAGAGGCTGACCTGCACCTGGAATGAGGCAGGGCCTATTATCGCCCGCTTTATCCTTTTTATCGGCTATATCATAGACACGCCGTGGTTGAGGTCGAACCCATCCGTTTAGGCTCCGGCTCCGAACCACACTCAAATGACCAGATTCCGAAGGACTCGGAAAGGTGTGATGCGGATGCCACGCTTGACACGTACGGCGGCAGTCGCGGCCGGAACCGGCTTGATCGCGGCGATGGCCGCGGTGTTGTTCGCCGCGAGCCCGGCCTATGCGGACCAGACAGTCCGGTTCACGTTGGACGAGCTGAACGACAGTGGTTCCAGCGGAGACGCGACGATCACCGCACGAGAAGACGGCAGCCTGCACGTCAAGATCGAGGGCTCGGGCTTCACCCCGAACTCGCCGCACGCTCAGCACATTCACGGCATGGCGCACAGCGACGACTTCTTCTGCCCGCCTCCGTCGGCGGACAAGAACGGTGACGGACAGGTCGCCACCGAAGAGGGCGTTCCCCAGTACGGCGGGGTGTTCGTGTCGTTGACGACGAAGGGCGACACGAGTCCGAAGAGCGGGCTCGCGATCGACCGGTTCCCGGTCGCCGACGCGAACGGAGACCTCGAGTACGACCGCACCATCCCCGCCAGCCAGCTGCCAGCTGGCCTGGTGGACAGCCTGTCGCACCTGCACGTGGTGCAGCACGGCCTGGATGCCAACGGTAACGACAAGTACGACCTCGAGGCGCTCGGCGAGTCTGTCTTCGCCAAGTCCCTCGGCGTGAGCGGCATCCCGGAGGAAGCCACCAACCCGGCGACCTGCGGAGAGGTCTCCCCTGTGGGCGGTGTCGAAACCGGCGCCAGCAGCACCCACGGGATCGAGCGGCTCGACCTGCTCGCCGCCGGTGGCGTTCTGATGCTGGGTGCGGGTGGCGTGCTGATCGCGCGCCGACGGTCCGCCGCGGCTCACCGAGTCGAGTCCTGAACCAGGACGACTCGTTGACCTCGGAACAGCTGCCTCGCAGCCGACGAGCGCGGATCCTCGCGCTCGTCGGCGCCACCCTCGCGCTTCTGGGCGTGGCCGCCGTCGTGTTCGCGCTGGTCGGCCAGCAACCCGATCCGCCCGCGGTGAACGAGACCCAAACGCTGCCCACGCCGCCGAAGCAGTCGGCCGCGCCGTCGCCCTCCGCTTCCTCCGCACCGCCGCAGGCGTCCCGCTCGCCTTCGCCCGCGGCGCGTCCGACGCCTGAGCTCGAGCTCGCCAGGTCCGAGCCGAGGCGCGTACGCATCCCCCGACTCGACGTCTCCTCGACATTGGAACACCTCGAGCTCGACAACGACGGCGTGATGGAAACGCCCAAGGACCCGGCCAAGGCGGGCTGGTTCACCCCGTCGCCCACTCCCGGCGTCGTGGGGTCGGCGATCCTCGCGGGCCACATCACCTGGGACCGACGTCCGGCCGTGTTCTTCCAGCTGTCCACCCTGCACAAGGGTGACCGCATCGAGGTGGACCGAGCAGACCGTACGACCGCGGTGTTCAAGGTCGAACGGGTGGCCACGTTCCCGAAGAACGACTTCCCCAGCAAAGACGTCTACGCCGGAGCCGGCCACGCGGGCCTCCGCCTGATCACCTGCGGCGGCGACTACGACTCCGCACGACGGTCCTACAAGGACAACACCATCGTCTGGGCGCGACTGGTCTCAAGCACACCTACACAGACCTAGCTCGAGCAGCGCACTTCCTAGGGCAGGGCAGGCGTAACTGGCTAGGTCTCTCGCGCTCAGGTGAAGGCGATCTGCGCGATTATCGGTAGTGTGAGGTTCTCCGACCGAACGCGCGATCCGCGATCCCGCAGCCGTGAAGATCAGCAGCGGCAGCGCCGCACCGATGGCGAACGAGACCGTGAGAACGACCGTACGCCACCCGATCTGCCCGGTCGCGCCGGCGACGGTGATCGCCGCAAGGACGGGACTGGCGCACGGGACGAACAGGGTCCCGAGACCCAACCCGAGAACGAAGGCGCCGTTGGCGTTCCGGGTGACCTTCGGCAGCCGGTAGAACGGCTTCTCGATCAGGTGAGCCAGCGCCGGGACGATCAGGCCGAGCCCGACCAGAACGAGCACGGTCAGGCCAGCCCAACGAAGGAGGTTGTCCGGCAGACCGAGGAACGACAAGATCACCGAACCCTGCAAGGTGAAACACTGAAGCTGACCACGATCCCGGCGATGATCCGCAAAAGGGCGTAGGTCGCGCGTGGGTTTCCGTTCCGCCTCCCTGTCGACTGCACTGTCGACGACCTCGTCGACCAGCACCCCTCCACCAGGTCGCGGCTGTGCCGCCCGCTGCCGCTTTGTCGGGTTCCTTGTCGGGTGGGTTGTCGGTCTTGCCGGCAGTGCCGGCGAAGAAGATGATCGGAAGCATCGGCAGGACACACGGGGAAACGCCCGTGATCAGGCCGCTTACCAATCCGATCAAGGCCAGCGTGATCATCGAGAACAACTCCACCCATAGCAGGGTTAGTCTGGTCGAATCTCATCTCCTCTTTTGAAGCCGCAGTCGTCTCGGATGGGTGAGCGCCCGCACACATGGCTCAAGTGGTTCCAGTGCGGATGGTCGTTCAGCGCCAGCTAGCGTGCGCGTCACGGCGGATCCGTGATCGTGTCGAGCTGGGAGCACTCCGACCGCGCCCCAGCTCCGAATACTCGGCGTGGACGACTCCCAGCGCAGGAGGGATGATGCGCCCGACCTGGGTGCGCGGTTGCAGGACCTCGTCGTCGATGTAGCAATGGGTGACGCCGTCGCGTTCGAACGGCTCTACGCCATCGTAGTCACGCCGGTGACCGAAACCATCCGAGCTCTGGTGCCCGACCCTGACCAGATCGACGACATCGCCCAGGAAGTCGCACTACGCATCTGGCGTGAAGCTGACCGCTACGACCCCAGCCGCGGAAGCGTCCTGTCCTGGGTTCGGGTGATCGCGCACCACCGCAGCGTCGACCACATCCGCGCCAGGCAGCTCCGTTCCACGAGAGAGGCATCCGCATCCGGGCGCGAGCCCCGATCCGCACCCGACCCCCTCGAGCAGGTACAGACCAACCTCGAGCACGCCGCCGTACGGACCGCTGTCGCGAACCTCTCGCCCACGCACCAGAAGGCCATCGTCGCGGCCTACTACCATGGACACACGTACCGTCAAGTAGCCGTCATCCTGGACATCCCCGAAGGTACGGCCAAAGCACGCCTGCGCGACAGCCTGGCCCGCATCCGCCTCTACCTCAAGGCGCATCACGGTCTCTGAACCTGTCCGGCATGCTCAGAGGAACGTCGGAACGCCTTGACAAGCGAACCGGTCCCGCCCTGTCGACCACGGCTTGGCCAGCGCACAGCCGTTCCTACCTGTCGACGTCACTACCTGACGCCGTTCGAGCAGGCCTCGAGATGTCCACCTGTTGCGGATCCCAGTAGTCATAGAGGGCGGCGTACGACGTGGACGAGCGAAGGAGTTCCTGGTGTCGACCGATGGCAGTCCGAGGTCCGTCGAGGAGTAGGACGCGAGCGGCTCGCAGAGCGGAGCTCATGCGATGCGCGATGATGATCAAGCTGCCTCCCCTCGCTGCGAACGCCTGCTCGACGTGCGCTTCGGTCGCCGGATCGAGATGACAGGTCGCCTCGTCGAGGATGATCAGAGGCGACGGGCTTGCGTACGCGCGGGCCAGGGCGACGAGCTGCCGCTCGCCGGTGCTGAGGTTCGTCGTGTGTGGTGCTACGAGGGAGTCCCATCCGCCCGTTCGATCGAGTAAGGGATGAAGATGCAGATCGTCTGCTACCTCAGTCAGATGGGCTTGGGACAGATCGGGATTCAGGTAGAGGACATTCTCTCGGAGCGTGCCGGAGAACAGGTATGCCTCTTGAGGAATGAGCGTGATCGTCCGTCGCAGGAGCTGGGGATCCCACCTGGCCAGGTCCAGCCCGCCGAGGCGGATCGTGCCTTGTGTGGGTGGAAGCAGGCCGGCGAGGAGATCGGCGAGGGTGGACTTGCCGGCGCCGCTGGGTCCCACCACGGCTAGATGGTCTTGTTCGTTGATCTGGAGTTCGAGCTGGTCGATGACCGCGGCTGCGCGCGGTCCGTAGCTGAAGCCGAGCCTTCGAACAGTGAGGTTCCGTCCACGTGGACGTAGCGGATGGGGCGCCGAATGATCCAGCTGCGGACGGCGAGAAGGATCAGGAACGTTCAATGCAGTCGCGAGGCGCGAGACGACCACCGCGAGCTGCAGACCCCAGTTGCCGCCGATCTGGATCAGCGCTCGCAAAGCCGGCTGCACCGTGACGGTCAGATAGGCCGCAGCCGCCAAGAGCTCGCCGGCGCCGACGCGGCCCGCTCCCAGAAGCCACGGTGCGGCAGCGAGTATTGCCAGCAGCGGGAGATGAACGCCGAGCGCGATAAGAACGATGCGGTTGGAGGACATCGAGGCGAGCCTTCGACTGGCCGTCAGCTGAGTGTCGATGACGTCGCCAGCTTCGGCGACCGCGCGGTCCACGGCCTGGCAGGCACGAACGTCCCGGACCCCGTGCAGGAGCCTGGTGACATGGCCTGCGACGCCCTCCTCCGCCACCACAACCGCACGTTGCCGACCGGCCAGCCTTGGCAGCAGCAGGCCGAAGAGCACGAGCGACAACACAACAGGCGGCAGGACAACGACGAGAAGCATCGGGTCAAGTACCGCGACACCGCCCAGGGCCGCCAGGACCGAGAACGCGAACTGGCGAGCTGTGCGCAGCAGGCCGGAGGTCAACTTCCGTACGGCCTCGATCTGACCGGTCAGGCGAGTCACCGCCGCAGGATCCCCGCCAGCGGATCGATGTCCCGGGGCTTGCAGAGTCGCGGTGACAAGTCGGAGGACAAGGTCATCGCGCAGCGGTTCGATGATGGCTGCGAGTCGCGGCAAGACCATCGCCGACGCGCCGGTGGCGAGAAGCATCACCACGAGGAGTGCCGCCAACCACCCCAGGCCCAGCACCGGTCGCCCGGCGAGGAACCCTTGCTCGAGAGCCAGGGCGAGCAGTTTGCCGGTCGCGAGCGTAGGCAGGGCTTCAACGGCAGACCACAAGGCGAGGTCACGAAGGACCTTGGGGTGTGCACGCAACCCTGCAAGGACGAGACCAAATCCGGTGATCCTTTCACGCCCCATCAGCGCGTCCGGTCTTCCGCGAGATCGTCGGCGGCCGGGGAGAACAGCGTGCGGTAAGACGGATCGCGCCACAGCCGAGCGTGGGTGTCGACCCTGAGGAGGCGTCCGCCGACGAACCAGGCGACTCGGTCGGCGCGAGCGGCCGTCGCGGCTCGGTGGGCCACGACGAGCTTCGTTCTGCCCGACAGGGCATCTGACAGCGCCTCGACCACATTGGCTTCGGTGGCGGTGTCGAGGCTCGAGGTCGCGTCGTCGAGAACCAGCACCCGCGCGCCCTGGGCGACAGCTCGCGCAAGGCCAAGGCGCTGCTGTTCGCCGCCGGACAGCGGCGCGTCCACGACGGGTGTGTGATAGCCCAAGGGAAGGCGGCGGATGAACTCGTCTGCGTGTGCCGCTGTCGCGGCGAGAAGGACATCCATGCCACGATCCATGTTCTGTGTACGTGGCGACTCGAGCACGGCGGGGACAGCTGGGCGCGCGTAGGCGATGGCGTCGGCAACCGTCTGACCGAGGAGGACGGGGCGCTCGAACCCGTACGCGACCGCCTGACGCAGTTGGGTCGTCGTGAGCTCGGCGATATCGTGCCCGTCGATCAACACCCGACCCGCGTCAGGCTCGACCATGCGCCCGAGCAGGCCGGTAAGAGCGGACTTCCCGGAGCCGCTGGGGCCGACGATGGCCACTGTGCTCCCGGCGGCTACCCGCAGCGAGACTTGGTCGAGAACGGTAACTCCTGCCCGCCGGACGCTCACGTCGTCGAACCGGATCTCTCCGACGCCCGAGGGCAGCAGTTCCTCGCCCTCCGCGGGCCGTATCGGACGGACGAAGTCGACTACCCGTGCCGCGCCGGCGCGGATCCCCGCTAAGTCGACGACGATGTCGATCTTGTCGACGGTTCCGAGAGCTAGAGCGGCATACCCAACAGCCGCGATGAGTTGACCCGGCGAGATCCGCCCAACCGCCAGCGCCCAGCCGGCGGCGCCGATGACGGCGACGTGGAGAGCGGGCGTCAACAGGCCGAACGACACGGCAAGCCCGCGCTGGAGTTCCCACGAGCGGAGACCTGCCGCACGCAGCTCAGGAAGCGGGGAGAGAATTCTCGCGACCTCTTGGTCGACGGTGCCGCTCGCGCGGATCGTCCGCAGCCCGGCGAGGGCGTCGACCAGACGATCCGCGATTCTGCCCTGCGCCTCCTGATACGCCGTCGAGGCGTCGGTGGATCGTCTGGTGAAAGGGCGTAGGACGGCATAGCCGATTGGTGCCCCGACGAGCAGGACCAGCGGGAGGAGTGGGTCGATAGTGCCGAGTAGGGCCAACGCGGCGATCGCCGTCAGCACAGTCCGGACCGCCGACGAGACTAAAGGGATGATGCGACCGCATGCACTTCCGCCGGCGATGATCCGTGACGCGACCTCACCTGCGCCAAGCTCGGGAGCTCCCGACCGGGCGTCGAGCGCGGACACGACCATGCGCCGCCGCACCCATGCGCTGGCGCCTGTCGCGCCTGTCGTGTTCGCGCGTTGCGCCAGCACGTCAGCGATGACGGCCAGGGTCACCATCCCAGTCGCCAATCCAGCGGCCACAGGAAGGCTCGTTGGGTCACTCAGCGCCGCATCAAGGGCTCGGCCGACAGCTGTGGGAAGACCGAGAGTGCCAGCTGACGCGACAACACCTGCCGTCACGGCGGCGACGGTCCAACCGCGTTGGCTTCGCAGCACGGTACTAAGAAGCCGATCCGACCCTTTCTGGCCTCGCGGGTCGGGTCGAGAGCGCCTCTGCCCAACCATTTGCGCGAACTCTCTGCTCGGAGCCGACAGGATCCCTACTCTTTGAGTAGGGCAGTGGAGGCAGCCGGGCCAGCTAGCCGAACGCCTCCACCGCTACCGGGGTCGACCTTGATCGCTCGGCGCTCCAACGCCGAACTGCGCGGTCAGGTCGACCCCCACCTCGAAAGACGAGGCTGGTAGCTCAACGGCCTACCAGCAGTCGTCGCCGCCGTTGTCGACGGTGAATCCGCAGGTGACGACACAGGTGATCAGCTCGCAGCCGCCACCGTCGCCATCGCCCAGCAGTCCGAGGTCGGCCGTGCTGGCCTCGGGAAGCAGCTCGAGAGCCGCAACGCTACGCATAGTCATTGTTGTCCCTCCTCCCTGATGTGTTGATGCGGTCGCTGTGGCGGTTGCCACGGCGAAACCTTGGAGACATCACCTGCAGCTCGTCTCTCGGCTCGGCGGCAAGAAACGTAGATACGAGCGCGGCTGTCGACGGTCGCTCCAGGGGGTGATGTCCGGCACCGGGGACTTCACGGTAGTCAGGAGCCCTTCCGCCGGCGCGTAGCCGATCCACCAGCTGCCGCGAGTGGGTCACGGGGACGATGGGGTCCTCGGCACCGTGCACGATCAACAGCCGCGCTCGGATCAGGTCGGCTACCGCCAGGACGTCCCGCGGCCCGGACTCATCGACGAAGACAGACGCCCCGCCGAACCGGTCGACGATCGCGCGTGCTTGGCGGCCGCCGTCGGAACGCAGCCGAGAACCCGACAGGAACGGCGCGACCACGGCGCCGCGGTCCCAGAGCGCCGGTTTGGCAGCCAGAGCGAGCAGGCCAAGGAACGCGCCGTAGCTGGCACCGAACAAAGCCACGGGCCGGCCACGCCGGCCAACGATCGCAGCGGCGACGGTAAGCACGTCGACAAGGTCTGTCCCACCCCAGGCTCCGTGAATCTCCGCAGACTCTCTGACTGGATAACCGCGGCTGCCCCTGGGATTGACGCCAACGACTGCGACTCCGCTGTCGACCAAGTCGGGGAACGGCCCTCTTCCGGTCAGCCGCCAGGCAGCATCCGGTCCGCCGTGAAGGGCGATCACCACATCTCGAGCGTTACGCCAGTTCCCGTAGCAGACTGCCTCGACGACCCCGCCGCTTGGACGATCGAAGTGTTCCGCTGTCGGCGCGCCATCGGGTGTGGACGACACGGATGCGGTCCGCGGTCCCGGCAGCAGCCTCATGGAGGCGGCCGCGAAATCGTTCGCCGGGTCGTTCGGCATCAGCTCAGCGATAGAGGCGGAGGCACCCGGCGACCCGAACGGGAACCGAATCGCGGTGCTCGACCAGTGCGCGACCCCGCCCACCACCCCATCCGGAAGGGAGAGCTCGGTCCGGGTTACACCCTCGGTATCGATGATCGCTAGGCCGGCTCGGGCGCCGTTCTCGACGCGGAGAAGGAGTCCCTGGCCGGCCGGATCGACTGCGAGTGGCATCTGTGCTCTCTCGCTCCGCAGCTCAGGCAGCCAGCGGGATTCCCCACTCCGGTCGAGAGGCAGCAGACCCCACCGATTGTCTCTGTCTTCCACCACGACGTAGCCGCCCGTCGCCGAGACCAGCCGCAGGCGCAGATCCGATCGGTCGGGCCACAGTGGCTCGTGAGTCCCAGTAACCAGGTCGATGGCGTGGATGGTGAGACCCTCTGCGGTAAGTAGTTCCACAGCGAGGCGTTTCCCACCCTCGTCTGACCAACCGGTGCGCCCCACCAACCCGGGCAGGGTGATCCGAGGGCGCGCCAGCTCCGCAGCGCTCGGGACCGTTATGAGATCGGTCTGGCGCCTTCCGTCCGTGGACAGCACGAGTGCGGAAGCGGTGGGCGAACCGATCAGCCGCACACCGGCAGCGCGGAGACGAAGCACCTCGAGAGGCGGCAGCGGAGGCTCCATCAGCAGGATCGCGTGATCGTCGCCGTCGAGCAGGCGCACGAGAACCTTGCCGTCGCGAAGCGGGAGGACCTGGGCGTCCGGCCGGGTGATCTGCGGTGTGCCCGCCAGTTCTTCGACAACGAGAGGCTGAGCACCGCTCGTTCCGAAACGCCACCGAACCACTCTCCGTGCCCGGGTCGCCGGATCGACCTGGAGGCAGCACGCGACCTGGCCATCTCCGGAGAATGCGAAACCGGTCCTCGTCAGGACCATGACGCCACCCGGGTCATGAGCGCATCGTCGAGGAGGAACGAACGCGTCCCTCCCATGTGCAGCCGGATCAGGAAGTTCACGACGCCCGCGAGACCGACTCCGGCATCGAAGGTGACGTCCCTGCCGGTCTCGTCCGGTACGAGGTACCGCCCGTCCCGCAGAGCAGCGCGGACCGCCATCGGCGGGACGAACGTGGCAGCGACGTCTCGATAGTTGGAGTCGCCGGTGAATTCCGCGGCGTCCAGGAGGAGCTCGCCGTGTCCGGCCAGCCCATGACATGCCGACGGTAAAGACGCCCAACGAGTCCTTTGTACCGCGAAAGTCGCGCCGACGGCGCCGGCCACGGCTTGTTCGTCACCGGTAACCGCGGCGAGGCGAAACAGGAACGTTCCCACGCCCGCCGCACCGCTGCACCAATGCGGCAGCAGGCCGGCCTCGCGAGGCCCGACGGGCCACCACGCCGATCCGTCGTTCTCGCGAATTGCGACGTTAGCCATGGTGAGGCCCGCCTGCGAGGCCCACATCAGGTAGTCCGGCCGATTCAGGGCGCCTGCAGCCGTGAGAAGGAACGTTCCTATGCCCGCGACGCCGTGGGCGAAGCCGTAGTGCACGGTCCCGGCGAGCCGGGAACCTGCTCCCGCGGAGATCGGCCACATAACCCCGCGCGGGGTCTCCTCGGCAGCGTCGACCACAGCGTCGGCGTACTGCGCCGCTCGGGCAAGCAGAGAGCTGTCACCCGTCAACCGGGCGAGGTACAAGTGGGCCAGCCCGGCGCCGGCAAGACCATGAGTGACGTCTGGGTTGCCCCACGCCGTTGGCAGCGAATGGGCGATCGAAACGGCTCGGTCGATCCATGCCTGTTCGCCAAAGAGAACTCCAGCGTGAGCAAGCGTCCATGCCGTTCCAGCCCGACCGAAATACAGCCCTGGGAGAGGTGGCCGTTCCGGCAGGCGGCGGGGATCCAAATTGGCCAACCAGGCGGCGGCTTCCCTTGCTACGTCCACCAGGTTCGCTGGCCCGATTCGTTGCTCGTAAGCACGAAGAAGGACGTCGAGAACGCCGGCGGCGCCGTGCTGGACGTTGCCCGGGTCGGTCTGGTCGCCGAACGCTCCGGTTGGCCAGGCCCGACCGCCATCCGGTGCGAAGCTATCCACCAGCTGGGCCAAGCCGTCGTCGAGCAGGCGTCGACTCGACGGCAGCACCGCGGGATCGCTGTTCCCGTGCTCGAGGGTCGAGAGCTCTCCGATCCGGCTCGTCTGCGGGCGGTCCTGGGCACGTTCCGCGAGAAGAGCGACCACCAGTGCGGAGTCCAAGTGCGTTTGTTGGTCTCTGGGCGATTCCGCGAACTGGGTGCTCATCCAAGCTTCGAGGCGTTGCTGTGTCGTGCGCGTTCTCGGTCTGTCCGCGGCCAGAAGAGGATCCGACCCGGTCGAGATGAGGAACAGCAGAGCGCCGAGGCTGAACAAGTCCTCGGTCGGGTCCGCGCGCACCAACGGCCCACCGCCCCGAACCTCGGGAGCCTGATACGCCACTGTCCCGCTCGCACGCACCAAGTCGCCGATCGGAGCGGCATGCTCCAGGTCGACCAAGTGCAGCTTGCCGTCATCGGCGACTATCACATTCGTCGGGCTCAGATCGCGGATCACGTACCCGGCGTCGTGGACGGCTTCGACGAGCCGGCACAGCTGCCCACTCATCGCCTCCAATGCGGGCTCCGCCTCACCACCGGGGTCGCCCGACGAACTGGTGCCGCCACCGATCCGATGCCTCCATGATCGAAGCGGAACGCCGGAGACCCGTTCCTCGATGAGGAACACGTCTCCCTCGGCTTCGAAGAGGTCCAAGACCCGAGGTATCGGGACGACATCGGCCAGCAGCCGAAGCGTGGCCGCTTCCTGGCGAAGTCGATCGCGTGCATCTCGGCCGTTCAGATCCGTCTCGGCAAAGGCTCGCGCCTGTTTGACCACTACAGACTGGCCCGTGACCAGATCTGTGCCAAGAAACACCCCACCGCGAGCGGAATGCCTAACTGCGTTCCGCATCTCGTACCGCTCGTTGAGAACGACAGCGACCCCCCGGCCGGCACCAGACTCGTGCGGTTCGATCGAAGGGAACGGGTCCGTTGTCCACGAGGGGGGCGTGAACGAGGCCTCCCTGCGATCTTCGACAACTGCCCCGTCCGGTCCAACGAGGACGTACCTGAACACGCCGTCGTCATCGAGTCCTCCGTCGCCGGAGAAGCCTCCGTAGCGATAGTGCACCAGGCTTCCGGGTCGAACGGGTCGGTCGGACAGCACCCGCGGCCCTCCCAGCCCAGCCGTGGCATCGTCGAGCTCGATCGCCAACGAGCGGAAATAGACCTCGTCCTCCGGGTAGACGGTAATGATCTTGCCGAACTCAGCCCGCCCGCAGTCCCGGCCTGTCAGCCATGCCACACCGGACCTAGTCGCCGCGAACTTGAACACCACCGCATGTCGCGCCAGAACCGGAACGACCCTGGCAAGGAGGTCGTCCACGTTCGCCGGCGAGGCCGAGATATGAAGCTTCCATCCCTGTGCCGGCAGCTGAGGCGCGCTCCCTTGCCTTGCGGAACACCACATACTGCTGCGCCGGAGTCGCCAATGTGAACCCGAACGCCCCGCTAGGAGGCGCTCAACGGCGGGTACGAGGTCATCCTTAGCTGATCTGTCAGAGGTATCCGGGGCGTCCTTGAGGCGCGACTGCTGGTCTTGCGTCACGTCCCACCGCACCAGCTTCACTCCCTGAATCGACTCGAACCTCGCCGAAGCCTGTCCCCGCATCTACCTGAGCATCACGGGCGATGGCTTACATACAGCTAGTTCGGATGCCACGACAGCTTGGACGGGTACCAATCGGACTTTTCTGCAGGAGTTCGTGACCGAGCCATTCGCCGATCGATCACAACGACGCAGTGCGTGCCGTACCTGCGTCGTTGTCCGCGGCGCCTGGAGGTCGGGCCATTCGCGACCCACCTCGCGGTTCTTCGTCACTCGTTCGTAGCCGGACACCGCACGGACCTTGCTGTCCAGAGCCCACGCGGACCGCGAGCTCCAGGAACTCCCTGCTCGCTAGGACTCCCCCGCCGACCCGAGCGCGTTGTTCGCCATCAGCGGCGCTCACGTGTCGACGAAGGTTCCAGTGGTCCGGTTCTGGCGATGCTCCGGCCGTGAGGTGACGCCGAGACTTGCGGGTGGCCGACAACCCGGCGTTGCTGCAGTCGGTGGTCGCCGGAAGCCGCCCAGTGGCCGGTCTGTTCGTGTTGGATCCGGCTCTGTTCGACCCTGCCCGTGAGGCATCGGCGCCACTACCTGCTCAGCAGGTGTCAGACCAGGCGCCGACGCGGTCAAGTCCGCCGCCGTAGACGGATTCACCATCGGGACCCCGCTCGAGGCGTTGACCGACGGCAGAGACGCGATGTTCGCGGTTGCTATGAACGGCGTTCCGCTGCCGCTAGCGCATGGGTTTCCGATCCGGATGATCGTCTCCGGCCTGGACGGATATGTGTCGGCAACCAAGTGGCTGTCGACGTCGATGTCGCCCGGTTTGCCGACTTCAAGGCCTACTGGTCGACCCGTGGTTGGGCCGAGCAAGCGCCGATCAAGACCTCGTCCCGCATCGACGTTTCGAAACCGTTCGCCCGCGTCCAGGCCGGCGACGTTGCTGTGGCAGGTGTCGCCTGGTCCCGACAACGCGGCATCACTAAAGTCGAAGTCCGCGTGGATGTTGGCGCTTGGCAGACCGCAGAACTCGCTGCTGAGGATTCCATCGATACCTGGCGGCAATGGCTGTGGTCCTGGGAGGACGCTGCCGGCGGGCAACAACACGCTGCAAGTCCGCGCAACGGACGCCACCAGCACAGTCCAACGTCTCGCCGTGTCCCGCCACGCCCCAATGGGTCCAGCGGATGGCACAGCGTCGCGGTGATGGTCGAGTGAAGTTCCTCGCACCGTCGGTCGAGCGCGTGTTCGCCAAGAGCGACGCGCGGCGTCGGTCGGTACAGCATGACCGACAACGCGCTGATGTCGAAGCCGGGCAAGCAGACGTCCAAAGGTGTTTGACGTCCGGTCGCGCGTCCAGCCAGGATCGATCCCATGAACACCCTCGAACGTACGGTCGAGATCAACGGCATCGAACTGTGCACGCAGACCTTCGGAGAACCGGAGAATCCCGCCGCTCTGCTGGTCGCCGGTACGTCGTGCTCGATGGACTGGTGGACCCCGACCTTCTGCACGGCGCTTGCAGGCAAGGGCTTCTTCGTCCTTCGTTTCGATCAGCGCGATACTGGCCGATCCAGTCGTGACGAGCCCGGGCACCCCACGTACTCGCTGACCGACCTGACACTTGATGCCGTCCACGTTCTCGACGGCTACGGAATCGACCGAGCGCACTGGATCGGCTTCTCCCAGGGTGGTTGGGTCAGTCAACTCGCCGCGCTCGACCACCCCGATCGGGTCGCGGCTCTCACCCTGATCTCGACCCGGCCGACCAGCCATGGCCCAGCCGATTCCGATCTGCCAGAAGTCACCACGGAGCTCCTTGCCGCGTGGGAGCAAACGGGTGAGCCGGACTGGGACCAACCGTCGGCTGTGGTCGACTATCTGGTCGAGTCCGAACGGTCGCTGGCAGCCAACCCGTTCGACGAACAGGCTGCTCGCGACATCTGTTCGAGTTGCGTCACACGATCAATCGATGTCCGGTCGGCTGTCACCAACCATCCGATCGCTGATCAAGGCCCGCGTTGGCGCGGTCGTCTCGGCGAGATCGCCGTCCCGACGGTGATCCTTCATGGTGACCACGACCCGCTGTTCCCTCCTCCCAACGCCACAGCCCTAGCCGCCGAGATCCTGGGCTCTAGAATCCAGTTCCTACCTGTCGGGCACGAGCTGCCACCACGCATTCATTCCCTCGTCATCGACGCCATCTCAAGTCTGTGAGCATCCCAGTTCAATGGATGCAGCTGCCGTCTTAGAGCCTGTTCCTGAACCTGAGTTGATCTTGGCGGCGTCGTCGTCGAACAGTAGCTCGATTCGGAGATGCTCACGCCCACGGCCGCGAACGACTCTCTACCTGGACGCCGGGCAACTAGTCGTGCTGCTCGGTGACTCCGGCATCGGCAGGACCCACCTACTCATCGCGCGCGCCTGGCCGCCTGCGACCAAGGCCGCCACGTCCGCTACGTCACCGGCGCGCAAATTAGCCATCGAACTCGTCGAAGCCGCCGACGACCGCATGCCGTCCTGCGTCGTTGCCCGCTACGGCCACCTCGACCTCTTGCTGCTCGATGAACTCGGCTACGTCCAAGTCGATCCTCGCGGGCCCGAGCTGTTGCTCCAGATCATCACCGAACGCGAGGAACGCGCCTCGATCGGCATCGTGGATCCACTCCGCGCGGGCCACATCGTTGAGGTTGACGTCAGGGTCCTCCTCCGGATACGGCCACAGTCCGCCGCCGCGGTTCCAGGCCGCCCACGTTGGTGCCGGGTCGAGCGTGGATTACCTCGGCCAGGAATGACGGCTCGAGTTTATGTGCCACGCCTTCAGGATCAGTCGGAACGTGTGCGCCGATAGGAGTTGATCGTCCGGATGCCGTCCGGATGCGGACAGCATCCGTAACAGGACGCGGCTGCAGTCGTTGGATCAGCGCGATTCACTCAGGGGAGGAGGGCGCGGTAGTCGCGGGTGTGCAAGGGAGGTAGCCGTGAGCGAGCCAGGTCAGGCATCCGAACCTGGGCACGCACTATGGGTGCGCTCGCTGATCATGCGGGCGCTGCCATCCGCTTGTTCCCACCGGCCGGATCAACTGGGACGTCGTTAAGGCAGCCATCGAGTCGGTCGAGTCGGTCGAGCTGGTCAACAGATACGCGTTGGCTGGGTACGCGTCGGTCGACCGAGTCGACAGGGCCGCGATCAGAGCCGCGGTCGTAGTGCATATCGACACCCGAGCGCACGCCACGGTGGTCGAAGCCAGCCTGCCCAGCCGGCACCACCGTGCAACGGGACCCGCTCAACGACCCATTCGATCCGGGCCACCGGGATGCGGCTGATCGCCAAGCCTGCGCCGGCAGGCGGTGGGCACGAGGAGCGGGACCTGTAGCGAAACGGTTAACGCGGTGAACACGGTCGATGCCGATCGTCGATCAACATCTTCGGGGCGGTCGTCGCCTCCGCGATCCCCCGCCGTGGAGACGAGCCTGCTTGTGTGCGTCGGGTTATCGCCGTCGGGAACGGGAACGCTCCCGAGTACTGCGATCGACTGCGGGGGCGACGCAAGAGCAACCGCGAGCTGCCTGTTGAGCACGTGAGCAGCTGCGGTGAGGCGGCCTTGACGCCCCCTGACGCTCCGTCAAGGCCGCGATAGATCCGGGCGGGCGGGCGGGGTCAACCCTCCCAGCCCCGGCGCCCGCCCGGACGTTCTCGGGCTCCCTCGGACTCCCCGGACCTCGTTGTGAACGCCCGGCGGTACGGGGGCGAATTCCTGCGATGACTGGGTCCGGCTGGCAGTGCGCTGCAGCTGCCCTAAGCGCCGGGCGTGGGAACTCGGGCCGGCCCGGGTGGGTCAGCACTGCCCAGCCATCGCTGCCTCCGAAGGCCCGCGGGCCATCCCGCAAGCTGAACCCCAGCTGGACACGTCAGCCGGATAGACGCCGGATAACTGTGGCCGCGAGTGGTTGGTCACCGCCATCGTCCACCGACTTATCCGACTCGCACACCTCGCTGTCGACGCCGACCACAGCTGAGCAAGTCGAAGGATGTAGCGATCGACAACAGAAGGATCCTATGTTGTCGATCGCGCGTCGCCGGGTGACTGTCGGTTCCGCGACCTACCGTGGTCGGCATGGAGCAACAGGACCACGCCGGCGGGCCCGGCGAGACGGTGGTCAGCGAGCTAGTCGAGGCCGAGCTCGTCGACGAGCTCGAGCACGCACCGGCGCTCGCCGCGAAGATTGCGGCGCTGAGCCCGGCACCGTCGACGGCCGCCAGCGCGATCTCCCCGTACGTCACGGCGCAACCCATGCGGATATCCGCCGACGTGCTCGACGCTGACGACCCCGCGGCCGCGCTCCGCCGCCCAGTTCCTTCTCCGCCACCCCAAGCACATCCGCGCCGCGTACACCACCGACCTGACCCAGTGGTCACCTTCGTTCGGCCGCGCCGTGGGCGCGAACCTTCATCACCTCGAGCGGCGCACGCATGGACCGAATCGCCGGGTACCGGATCATCGCCCGCCGGGCTGATATCCCCGCCGCTGACGCCATCTCCCCGCACAGCCTGCGTCGCCACCGCGTCGTGACCGCATCGCTCAGCAATGACTGGGCACGCTTCGGAGGCCCAGAGATGTCCACCTATCAGCGTCCTGGCGTGAAGCCCGTTCGTTCTGAGGAAGACGGTGAACTTCACTGCACAGCTTGTGACCTGTGGAACGGCACGCACGTTGACGAAGTCCGCATCGCGGCGCGCGCGGAGGACCGGGACTTCAACGAGACTAAAGTTGACGCGATCACTGGGCGCGTAACAACGCACAATGACGCTCCCAGTCCTGTGGGCCCGCTGATCGGCCAAGGACGCCGTCAGCGGATCATGCTGCTCGGCTGGTGCGAGCTCTACTCCCGGGGCTATGAGTGGGTCTACGTACGATGCCCCTGACAAACCCCTGCTGGCGGGCCCCAGCAGATCCGGCCATCCCAATGAGGGTGGTGCGGGGCGAGATCCAGACCAGGCGTGATTCTGGACGGAGGAGCGGCAGGCGGGTGAGCGTGAGGTCGACGAACAGATCGCCGCCGGGCCTGGGGACCACGTACGAGACCGCAGAGGAGTTCCTCGCCCACCTCGAGGACCTCTCCGCCCAGAGCGATAGCAGGGATGGCGGCGAATGAGTGACAACACCCCGCAGCAGGAGTCGGCAGTTTCTTCAAGCTCACAAGGTCAACCGAAGTCGGCACAGTGTTACCGCGGCGGCAATTGGGTGTGGATCGACGACCCGGTCGCGGCTACAGCCGCCTACGAACGCGGCGACTTCGACGCGGCGATAGAAGCGAGCGGTTCACGTTCTGGACCGGTGTTCCTCGTGGCGACGCCTTCGAGGTGCCGCTCGCTGTCGAGGTCTACCAACGCAGCACTCCGTTGCCGTACTTCCTCATCGAGGTCACCCCTGGAGGCGGCGGCCGCGTGTTGCACGTGTACGCCGACTATCTCTCCGACCTAATGGGGGTCCTGGCCCGGTGGATGCCCACGGTCCAAGGTGCCGCGATCACGGGGTTTCTGGAGAACTTGCACTCCGGCGAGATGCCCGGACTCGCCGAACTGGCCCGCACCTGGACAGCGGTGACGACAGTACCTAACGCGCATCCGTGAAACATCGGGATAGACGCCAGCTGACCTTCAATCGCGCTTACACCGTTCACCTGCCGACCTGCTCAGCGACCTACTCAGCGCGTCGTCAGCAACCCGATGACGTCGCTTCGGAGTCTGAAGCATCGCTCCAAGCGGCGACAGATCTCACCAGCCAGCAGGCTCGGCGACCAGCGTTCCTCAACCAGACATCACCCGCTTGAGGCTCGCCGATCAGATCCCATTAGGTGGCCAGCAACTCCCACTAGAGCACGAGCGACAGGAACAGGCGTGGCTTCGGCCCGGTTTCGTGCGACGGGAAGCGGAACGGCCGCAGCGGTGACAGGATCGGGTCCTCACCGCGCTCCCAGCTGCAAAGGGCGCCAGGCTGGCGGTCTATGGAAGGACATCGATGGCGACTCTGCGTGCTCTTGCCCTGTGCTGCACCCTGAAGAAGTCGCCTGCGCCGTCGAGCTCGGACCTGATCGCACGGGAGATCCTCACCGCCCTGACCGACCACGACGTCGTCGGCGACTTGGTCCGGGTGGTGGATCACGATGTGCGGTTCGGGGTGTCCATTGATGAAGGCGACGGTGATGCGTGGCCGCAGATCCGTGCGCAGGTGATGGCCGCCGACATCCTGGTGATGGCAACCCCAATCTGGATGGGGCAGCCGTCGAGCGTCGCCAAGATGGTCCTCGAACGACTGGACGCGGAGTTGTCGGAGACCGATGAGCAGGGTCGCTTGTCGACGTATGGCATGGTCGCGGTGCTCGGTGTCGTCGGTAACGAGGACGGCGCGCACCACGTCACTGCTGAGGTGTTCCAGGCCCTCAACGATGTCGGGTTCACCATCCCCGCTGCCGGCGGCACGTACTGGGTCGGCGAGGCAATGCAGAAGACGAACTACGACCAGGCCGGCCCGAAGCCGAACACCACGGGTGCGGCCACCAAGACTCTCGCCTCGAACGCTGCCCACCTCGCCCGGCTGCTGAAGAACAGCCAGTACCCACCCTCCTAAGCTCCGACCGGCCCCTGAGATGCCCTTGCAGTCAGGGCTTGCCGGCGCCAGGAACGGTGCTGGGAAGGCGACTACTTGCCCGCTGGATTCTGATGATTCGGGTTCACCTCCAGTTCTGGCCGACGACGTACAACTGCGGGTCGTCCCCGCGGCTTATCGCAAGCGAAGTGCGAAGGCACCGGGGTCCAGATGGCCGGCGCGCGCTCCCAAGTACCTAGTCGCCGGTGTCGCCGTCGCATGTTCGGCACGGCTGATCACTACAGGATAATGACTGCTTAGGCCGTTACGCGCACTCTCGAATGCCGCTCACGAGTTAGTGGTCCGCGTTGTTGTTCCTCGGGGTTGACCTCGGGCCGGCGGACACCGGCGACCCGGTTCTGCGCGGGACCTTGTCCCTCACACCGGTGCGGACAGCTTCCTGTTCGCGCCAGGTCTGTTTCGTGGGTGGAACGATGGCTGGCGGGTATTAATCTGCCGATTGGGCCTGTTATGCCCGCCTCGGACCCCGGCTGCAGAGGGAGGCCAGTGTCGTCGTCGAAGGGGTGCACCGGGTGACTGCGGAACGTTCAACGAGACCGTCAGATCTTCTTGTCGTAGACCAGCGAGATGATCGCGGCGGGGGTCGTCGGCGCGCTCGGGTGGGCGCCAGGGTGGCGGATCCTCCGGTGGCGGGATGGGATCAGTTGCCGGCCCGTGTCGCTGACGGCGACGAGGTGGGGTTCGCCGCGCTCTACGACGCCCTCGCTCCCTGTGCTTACGGTCTGGCGGTGCGGATCGTTCGGGACCGGGCGCACGCCGAGGACGTCACCCAGGAGGTGTTCGTTCAGCTGTGGACGACCGCGCCTCGCTACGACCCGCACCGACGAACGGCCCTGACCTGGGCCATCACCGTGACCCACCGTCGAGCGGTGGACCGGGTCCGCGCCGAACGCCTCCGCCGCGACCCCGAAACAATCGCCGGTTCCGTCCCGCTCGCCGACCCGGTCGGCGGGCACCTGCAGCTGGTCGTTGACCGCGATCTCATCGTGCGGTGCCTGGCCGAGCTCACCCTGCTACAGCGGCGGGTGATCGTGGACGCCTACTACGGCGGCTGCACCTGCCCCGAGGTCGCCCAGCGACTCAGCGCCACCGTGCCGGTCAAGACCCGCATCCGCGACGGCCTGCGCAACCTCCGCGCCTGCCTCACCACTACACGAGTCACATGAGGAGGTCACGGATGGACGAGGTGTCCACCCCGGACCCGGGCTCGTACTGCGATCATTGCGCGCCGCGCTCGCAGACCCCGGTCCGGTTCTGGACAAGCCGCAGCCCCAGGCCAAGCCGGAGACCGCGGGTTGCCTCTGGCCTCCATCGGCTCTGCGACACCTGTGTACGTCGATGCGTCGAGGCGCGCACGGGGCGTCACGTCCGAGGTTGATGACCACCTCCAGCATTGCCTCCGGCTGCTCCGGGAGATTCAGCGCCAGACCGAACGGTTGACCTCCCTCGATGTCCGCGGCGCCGCTACCTGGGATGCCGAATCGCTCCAGGTCGACGTCGCCGCCATCGTCAATCAGGTCCACCTGACCTTGCGGCAGATGCAGGAGGCCGTCTCGTTCCCCGCATCCTCCCTGGTTCGGCGTGGTGGCCCCTGCGGGACCCAGACAGTTACCCGCCTGCCCACGAGTACGCCTGCAAGGCCGACCGTCGACGGTGTCGATGGTGTGGTGTGACCAGCTGGGCGCGCAGCAGGAGGGTGGAGGTGGGGAGGGTGTTGTCGATGACGGCGGTGGCGACGTCGCTGAGACGCCTGGTGGCGGCGGACGCATGTGCGCATGATTCGAACGCGGCGGTGACGTCGATCCCGGCTCGTTCGGCGAGTACTCCTTTGGCCTGCTCGATCAGGACTCGGCTGTTCAACGCGTTCTGGGGTTGCTCGGCCAGCAGGTCTCGTTCGCGGACGAAGCGTTCGTGGAGCAAACCGATGGTGGCGATGTCGCACAGTGCCTGGCCGATGTCGACGTCGTCTTGGCTGAGTGTGGTTCGATGGGCGCAGAACAAGTTCAGCACCTGGCCTCTTCCGTGGCGGCGGCCATCAGCTGCAGCCGGCTCCCGTTGATCGGCCAGGATGAGACCGCCGCGTCGGCCTGCAACAGCTCAACCCTGCGCTCGGTCAGCGTGTGCAGAAGTTCGATAACAACAACAGCGCCTCGGTCAGCCCGACCGAGACCTGCACCGTTACCACGCCGGTGGCCTGATGGATCGCCCGGTGGCCGTCGGTGACCTCGGCCAACTGCGGATCCAGCTGCCCGGCGACTCGTGCTGGAGGTCCACCAGCATCGTGGTCGCCGCTGCCGCGAAGTCCAGAGCCTTGGCCAGATAGAGGTTGTCCAGCGCGTGAGTTCGTGGGTAGGTGATGGCGGCCCGTTGTGGTTCTTGGTGTGAGCCTGGCCGGACAACACCAGCAGAAACACGAATGGGTGCCGCTGTCGTTGTTTCGGATGGTCGGGACCGGGAATGGGCAAGGCAAGCCGCGTCTACCCCGCACGCGGTAACCTGCGGTTCGCCTCTCGGCAAGAGACAGCAGCCGCGGCCAAGCGGTCTCGGCTCCTGACGCCAAGGGACCGCTGAGTCCCGGGCGGGCGATCGTCCCGCCTTCGGCCGCCCGCCCGGGCAGCAACACCTTAGCGAGGGCGTCTCCACTGGCGCGGGCGGAGCAAATCAGGGCGATGATCATCTAGCTGGCGCGGCTGACGTGGATCATCTCAACCGTCACCGTTTCTCGGCGACCTCATAGACAACCCGGTACCGACCGATGTGGAGCCGATATCGGTCCACACCCCACGCGAATGCCCCATCAGGGCGTGGTCCTCAGCCAACACGTCGAGGGCGTCGAACACGGCGAGCAGCCTGTCCCGGTCATCGACCATGAACACCTCGGCCACGACTAGAACCTCATCGGCCAGAACAACTTCGTACCTCACCGGTTTCGTCAATGGCCGTGCGTCAACGGTCAAGGCCAAGCTGGCGGCGCGCCCTCGTCGAGGCCGACATAGGCAACCTCGCCGAGCTGCTTACGCAGCTGGTAGCGCGCGATCGCCAACTCGTCCTCACGGTCCTCAATTGCGCGGACCAGATCGGTGAGATAAAGATGGATGGCCTCGCGGGCGACCTCTTGCTTTTCTGCTGGCCGACACACGTTGGTCAGCCGGTTCGATGTGCTCGACTTCCTCGGCCTGCTGGCCGAGCGGAGCTTCGAGCTGCTGGATGTCGACGCCGCCGGGGTGATCTTGTCTGACCAGCGGGGCGGCTGGCGCCCCGCATCCGGGTCGTCGGAGGACGCGGCGCTGGTGGAGGTGTTCGCCACCCAAACCAAGCAGGGCCGTGTATGGATGCCGCCCGCACCGGGACGGTCGTGGCCAGCGCCGACTTGGCCTCCGAGATCGATCGGTGGCACAGTTTGCCCCGGCCGCGGTCGAGGCCGGGTTCCGGGCGGCCTGCGCGGTACCGATGCGGCTGCGGGACGCAGGTTCATCGGGTCGCTGACGTTGCTGAACACCCGCCCCGGTCGCCGTCGAGGAACCTGATGTTGCGCTCGGCCAGGCGTTGGCCGACATCGCCACCATCGGCATCCTGCAACAACGCACCATCCACCGCGACGAGATCCTGTACGAACAACTCGTGGCCACCCTCCACCACCGCACCGTGGTCGAACAAGCCAAGGGCGTCCTGGCCGAGCTCGGCGACCTGGACATGCACCAGGCCTGCACCGCCCTCCGCGGCTACGCCCGTACCCACCAGCTGCTGTCCGAGGTCGCTCGCGACGTCGCCACTGGCGACCTCGACGGGAACGGCCTCGTCGCCACCCAACCCGCTCCCACTACCAGGTCACCGGCCCCCGACTGACCCCGACTGGCCGGGGAGCCCCAGCGAACTTCACGCTGCATCCCCCGGCGGCCCTGCCGGAGTGCCCGGTCTCGGCGTGGTCTCGGCGTGGGACGTGTAGTGCCTGGCGGGTCCGGCCGACTGCTGCTTGATGGTGCCGTCGGATTGTTCGATGTAGAGGGCGGCATGGTCGCGGCGCGAGATCCGTCGAGCGACGGCGATCGCGTCAAGGCGGCTGGGATACACCCGCGACGCCCGGGTCGCCCCGGTACGCAGCACCGCCCACACCATCTCGCCGTCCCGTTCCGTCAACACCACATGAACATCCGCCGCCTGTGCATCAACCATCGAGATACCTCCCCGGGACAGATGTGGTTGGAGTGGTTGGACCGTTCAATCGCTGACAATCACGCTTCTACCGTTCACCCGTCGATCCACCGAGCGGGTCGTCGACCTGCTCCGCCCCGTGCCCGCGGGTGTTTCCGGACAGGTGCTGGTGGGGTCGAGCAGTGCATCGGCCATCGCTTCGGTCGTGGTCGGGTAGACCTTCCAGACCCGGTCCATGCCGGTCACGTCGAGAACCCTCGCCACGATGTAGGTGGGGGCGGACAACCGAAACAGACAACCCATCAAGGTGGCGCGCCGGTCGACGGCGACCAGGGCACCGAGCCCGGTTGAGTCCAGCAGGGTCACGTCGGTGAGGTCGACCACGAGCATCCTGGGGCTTGCCGTCAGGGCGGCCAACAGCGTGTCCCGCAGCACCGCTGAGGTGCCCACATCGACCACACCCCGCGGCCGGGCAACTATCGCCGTACCTATCGCCGTCCCCGTCGGTTCCAACGGCACCACAAACTCCACGTCCGGAGCCCATGCATCCCGATCCACCCGCGGCGACCCACAACCTGGATCACCTCCGGGCGAACCACGAGAAGGAACCATCGGCGGACGGACGGCGGTCTGCGGCCGACGTCGCGACATGCTTGCGCCGGGGGCCGCAGAATCAGGAATGGTCATGTCCGACTCCTCACGACGCGCGACGGGGCGCCGCCGGGGTCTAGGACAGCACAAGCACAATATCATCGTGTCGCCCGGGCATAGAGGCTCACGGGGGTGATTATCACCGATCTCGGAGCATGGAGTGGAGGTGCTGATGACCACTGACAACCCCGACACCGTCCACACCCGTGACGTCACTAATCACGGCGCGTCCGTGCCTGATCACGCGTCGACGCGGGATCGGCAGGTGTGGCGCACGTTCGTCGCGTTGGCCGACACGTTGGTGGCCGATTTCGACATCGCCGATGTTCTGGACTTGCTGACCGAGCGTTCGGTGGAGTTGTTGGAGGTGTCGGCGGCCGCGGTGCTGCTGGTCGCTCCGACCGGTGGGCTGGAAGTCGTTGCGAGCACTTCGGAGCGGGCGGAGGTGTTGGAGCTGTTCGCCGTGCGGACTGACGATGGTCCGTGCATCGACTGTGTCCGCGGCGGAAGCCCGGTTGGGAGCGCGGACCTGGTTGCTGACAGCCAGCGGTGGCCGCGGTTCGCCGCGGCGGCGCACGCGTGCGGGTTTCGGTCCGTGCACGCGGTCCCGCTACGGCGGGGAACCCAGGTCGTGGGAGTGCTGACGCTGCTGGGCAGCGACCCAGGCGCGCTCGCCGACGACGATCTAGGACTTGGTCAGGCGCTGGCCGACATCGCGACCATCGCGATCCTGCAACACCGCGCAAGCGAGCACCGCGACGAACTCACCGCCCAACTGCAGATCGCCCTCGACACCCGCGTGGTCATCGAACAAGCCAAAGGCGTCCTCGCCCAACGCGGAGGACTGTCCATGGACGCCGCGTTCACCCGCCTCCGGGCCCACGCCCGCTCCCACAACCAACGCCTCACCGACCTCGCCCGAGCCATCACCGACAGCACCGCCGCCACGGCCGACCTCGACGCCATCCTCACCCCACCAAACTAGCCCCGAGCTAGTCCCGAACTAGTCTCCGCCGGCCTGCTTGGCATATGGCTGTCCTGGGGTTTCGAGGGGTTTGACGGCTGGGCCGGTGAGGACGGCGCCGTCGGCGGTGAAGCGGGAGCCGTGGCAGTTGCAGTCCCAGCTGCTGTCTGCGTTGTTCCAGTGCAGCGGGCAGCCGAGGTGGGTGCAAGTGGGGTTGTCGTTGCCGATCCGGCCGGTGAGGAACTCTTTGCCGACTTTCATGTTGTCGGTGATGAGTTTGCTGACGGCGTGGGCGTCACCGATGCGGGTGGCGTCGAACGGTTCGGCCCAGCCGTGGTCGCGGCCGGCGAGCAGGTCGCTGAGCATGATCGCGGCGGCGGCACCGTTGGAGAGGCCCCACTTCCTGAACCCGGTCGCGACCATCACCGACCTATGGGCAGATGACAGGCCGACGTAGGGGATCTGGTCCGGGGTAGCGTAGTCGTGGGCGAACCAGCGATGCTCAACCGACTCGACCTCGAACCGGCTGCGGGCCCATTCGTCCAACTGGGCTTGACGATCCCCGCTGTCGGCGCCGCCATTAGTACCGCCAGCTGCGCCGCTCGGGTTGCTGCCGACTTCGTGGCCGTTGCCGATGACCAGCAGCCCGCCGGGCCCGGCCGCGGGCCAGGGGCGGGTGGACCAGCTCGACGGGTCTACCTGGATCGTCATCGGGGCCGGGGCCGGACCGCGCAGGCGGACGGCCGCGCCGTAGGCGCCGACCGGTCGGGTCTTGGCGAAGTAGCCGCCCAGGGTGCCGATCGGCAACAGCGTGGCGACGATGACCTGGTTCGCCCGGACGGTGCCCTGCCCGGTCTCGTGATCGGTTCCGTGCCCGGTTCCGTGTTCGCTGCCGTGTTCGGTGGTCAGTGTGACGGTCTGGTCGCGGAGCTCCTCGATGCCGGTGATCCGGGTGTGTTCGTAGATCGCGCCGCCGGCCCCGACCAGCGCCCGGGCGAGCCCGTCGAGGTAGCGAACCGGGTCCAGGTGGTACTGGCCGGCGAAGCAGACCGCGGCCTCGACGTCGAACGGCAGGCCGGCCGAATCCTCCAGCGTCGCGGGCAGACCGAGGTGCTGGGCGGCCTCGACTTCGCGCTCCAGGTCGAGGCGGCGGGCCGGGTCGAGGGTGTAGGCGTAGGCCGAGGCGGTGGTCAGGTCGCAGTCGATGCCCAGTTCGCCTACTAGACGGACCACCAACTCGACTCCGGCGGTGTTCGCCTCGGCGTACTGGGCTGCCGCTTCCGCGCCATGCCGGTCGACCAGATCGGCGTAGATCAGGCCGTGCTGGGTGGTGAGCTTCGCCGTCGAAAAGCCGGTCGTGCCCGACCCCACGTCAGCGGCCTCGAACACCGCCACCCGGACCCCACCACGCTGCGCCAAGAACGCCGCGTGCAAACCGACCCAGCCGCCGCCCACCACCGCCACATCGACGTCCAGATCCCCGGTGAGCACCGGAAACGTAGGGCGATGCTGAGACAGCCACATACTGGTACGCATTGACATGACCTCGATGTACCCGCGCGGCGCCGACACACACTCGGCGCGGCGACTCTCACAGGCGGTGACATCGGCGACCTAGACGCGTCTCCCTGTCGTGGCGGACCAGGACCCTGACTGGCGAGCGTGGCCGCCGTCGTCAGCCTCGAACTCTACGCGCACGTCCACAAGCCAATATTGAGAGAACCTCCCACATCGTGGTCCTCCTCGGAGTACTCGGGTCCCGGGCAGAAGCCGCCGCACGAGTGCGTTCGCCGCAGGGCCGCGTTGGTATGTCTGCTCGCCTAGTGGCGATGTTACCGGCGTAAGGACTTCTGACCGGTAACAGTTGATGGGATTGGACGACTCCGCTCCATGCGTGTGTTGATGCAGAACCCGGAGGCTGCGTTCGGTGACTGGCCGCGTCGTCGACAGGTGCTCGCCGCCGGGCTGCGGGACATCCAGCCTGACCTGGTGTCGTTTGGTGCGCTGTGATGACCGCGGTCCCACCCTCGACATCGCCTCCTGCGAACGGGTCGTCGACCAACAGTGGACGGTGTCTGGGCCAGCGACCACTACGGCGTCGTCGCCGACCTGACGGTCCGCCTGCCGCCTCGCCGTCGCCATGACGACTGACGCAGAGGCAACCCCGAGCTCGACAGAGTTCCTCAGAGCTCTGCGAGTTGTTCGACTGCGGCCCATGTGTCCGGGCTCCACGGGCGACAGGCTCGGTGAAGGTTGTATTCACGGTCGCGGGGTATCCGCCGATTCATGCCCAGGCACTTCGCCCGGGGTGAGCGCGCAGAAAGGACGTATCGACGTGTCCGGTGATGTTGTTGATCTGATCCTGCAGGACCACCGTGAGGTCGAGAGACTGTTCGATGAACTGAAGAACCACCCGGAGAAGCGGCCCAACCTGGTACCGGTGTTGACCACACTTCTCACCGCCCACAGCCGAGCCGAAGAGGCCGAGGTCTACCCGGCCGCGGCCAACGAGGCGGGCGAAGCTGACGACGTCGCTCACAGCCAGGAAGAGCACGTCGAAGCGGACCAGCTGTTGGAGAAGCTGGCGGCTATCGAACCGACATCGCCTCAGTTCGACGCCGCCTTGAACAAGCTCGTGAACGCGGTCACGCACCACGTCGAGGAAGAAGAGACGAAGGTGCTGCCGGGCATGAAGTCCGGACTGTCCGACGCGCGTCGTGTCGAGCTCGGCGCGGCGTTCGCCGCCAGCCGCAAGGAGCATCTGGGCCAACAGCCGGCGGACACCACCAAGGACCAGCTCCTGCAACAAGCCCGCAACGCCGACGTCTCCGGGGTCTCCGGGCTCGGCAAGGAAGAGCTCAAAGACAAACTCCGCGAGGAAGCCTCTGACTAAGCCGCCGAATGCTCCCAACGTGAGCCAATCGATGGAGGAGGCGAATCACGGCCAAGGACCACGGTTCGAGCGTGAAGGACGACAAACAGTACGAAGGTCTTCGTAAGAAGGACATGAGCAAGCAGCGTGCGGCGAAGATCGCGAACACGCCGGACGCGTCGTCCAAGGGCGGCAAGAACAGCGGCAGTTCGACCAAGAGCGGTGGATCGTCGTCACAGAAGGCGAAAGCCTGCCGCAAGACAAGAAGTCCAGCCTGAGAGCCCTGCCCGACGGTCTGCCGAGCTCGTACATCTGTGTGCACGGTTCTAATCGTGGGGCCGCTACGCCGGATGTCGAGTTGATGCGGTCCGGCATCTCGCCGGTCGCGAGGTAGATCACCTGGCGGGCCATGTAGACCGCGTGGTCGGCGATCCGCTCGTAGTAGCGCCCGAGTAGCGCGATGTCGACCGCGGCTTCTACGCCATGGGGCCAGCTGGGGTCGAGCATCTTGTGGAACAACGACCGACGCAGCGTGTCCATCTCGTCGTCGGGGTTGACCAACGCTTCGGCGGCGTGAACGTCGCGCGCCGCGAACGTCGAGCTGATCTGATAGACCATTCGCTTCGCGACTCTGCCCATCTCGGCGATGGTGGGTTTGATCTCGTCTGGGATGTGCCCAGGTAGCGCACCGGGTGATCTTCGCGACGTGCTCGGCGAGGTCACCCATACGTTCGAGGTCGGCCGTTATCCGCAGCGCCCACCAACACCCGCAGGTCGGTGGGCCAACGGCTGCTGGAGCGCGCGAGCTGCTCGAACGTTTGCACCTCCACTAGCGCCTACAGCCGGTCGATCTCCGCGTCGGCAGTGAGCAGCTGCTCCGCTCGCCGAACGTCGGCCTCGAGGAGGGCGGTCGTGGATTCGTCGACGGCGGTTTCGACCAGATTCGCCATTTCGACGATCCAGTCGTTGATGCCCTTGAGCTGTTCGTGGAATGCATCGCGCATGGAAACGACCCTAGGACGGCCACACCGCACCTAATGGGCTCAAGCCACGGCAGTGAGGGCGCTGCCGTAGAGGACGTGTCTTCCCGCCTGCAGGGTGATCAGCGTGTTCGGCGAACCGAACGCGTAAGGTCGCCGATCTGTGATCGGTCTGGCCGGATCACGACGAACGGGTTCGCCGCGACGTCGAGTTGGGCTCGCGTGTCACGTCGAGCCACCGTACGCGCGCCGTACGTTGGCCGCGAGTTAGGGCCATTCGGTCGCCTGGTCGTCGAAGTCGGGTGTGTGCGGCGAGATCACGCAGAAGACCAGGCCGCCCGGATCGACCATCTGCCAATACGAACCGTCGTGGTAGCTCTTCAGCCGCTTCGCGCCAAGCGCCTCCAGGCGGTGCACTTCGGCCTCGACGTCGTCGGTGTCGATGTCCAGGTGCACCCGCGGCCCAGTGTCGTCGTCGAGTCGCTGAAGCTCGACCACGACCTCCCCGTCGAACCAGCCCAGCGAACGGTACGGGTCGCCGTCCTCCGGTTCGCGGCCCATCGCCGCCGCCCAGAACGCCAGACTCGCCTCAAACGAACGTGCGGGATGGTCGATGAACACCCCGCCGATCCGGCTCTTGTGCATGGTTGTCTCCCGTCGATGGGATTGGGGTGGTCCTACCGCGCTGCCAGTCTCCGGCGACCCCACGGGCTATCCTCACAGCGTGTGGGAGCGAGACCTGCGACCCATCTCGAGCGCCACGCATAGCCAGGCTCCGGGTCGCGCGTCTGCCAGGGTGTTGCCCATGACCGCCGTCGCGCGCTGCGTGGCATGGGCTGGTCTGCCTGAGGACGAGTTTCGATCTAGGAGGTACCTCATGGCGACCTTGCGTGCCGTGGTTCTGGGATGTTCCCTGAAGAAGTCTCCGGCGCCGTCGAGTTCGGAGTTGCTTGGCCGGGAGGTGCTGACCGCGCTGGCCGATCACGACACCGATGGTGAGGTGATCCGGATCGTTGATCACACCGTAAAGTTCGGGGTTTCCACCGACGAGGGTGATGGCGACGAGTGGCCACAAGTCCGGGAGAAGGTGCTGGCGGCAGACATTCTGGTGATCGCCACGCCGATCTGGATGGGGCAGCCGTCGAGCGTGGCGAAAGTTGTGCTCGAGCGGCTCGATGCCGAGTTGGCCGAGACGGACGACCAGGGCCGGTTGCTGACTTTCGGCAAGGTCGCAGCGGTCGCGGTGGTCGGTAACGAGGACGGCGCCCACCACGTGACCGCCGAGCTGCTCCAAGGCCTGAACGACGTCGGTTTCAGCGTCGCCGCGAACGGTTCGACCTACTGGGTGGGCGAGGCGATGGGCAAGGTCGACTACAACGACGCCGGCCCGAAGCCCGACACCACCGGTGCCGCAACCAAGACTCTCGCCGCGAACACCGCACATCTCGCCCGCCTCCTGAAGGACCAGCAGTACCCGCCGAGCTGACCCGCGCTCCTCACGAGCGCCGCCCGCCCGACGCGATCAACTACAGCCTCCGATTCCACACCGTGAACGCCGAGAAGAACGCCCGTACCCGCCGCTGGAACAAGGGCCCGTCGAGCCACGGACGAAGTGCCAGTGGAAGTCGGCGTCTGACCGCCCACCTTGAGACTGGCCGCCGGTCGGCGTCGGCTGACCCGTCGTCCGACCATGCTGGTGCGCGTTACATGGTGCCGCCGGGACCGCCAGGTCCGCGGTAGGTGGTGTCGTAGGTGGTGCCGTAGTAGTCGCCGAGCCGGGTGCGGTAGTCGTCGTCGACGCCGCGTTCGGGATCGGGATCGTACGGTGGGGAGTCCTTGATCTGGTCTTTGGTGCGATCGACGTAGACCTTCTGCTCGTCGGGGTCGATCCGGTCGATCACCCCGGCGGGGAGCAGCACCTTGCGGCCGAAAATCCACGGCCCGGTGTCCACGACGAGCCCGGCGGCACCGGGGTCGTGGGTGGCCCCGTCGACTTTGCCGATGTCGCCGTCGGTAGCGGCGATCTTGTACCCAACCAGGTCGGCGCCTTCGGTGTAGCCAGACTCTGGCCGGTAGCTCCACGGGTCGAACAGGCTGTTCGTCATCGCGAAACACCACCTCAATGTGTCAGCAGCTGTGAGTCCTTGCAGAGGCCTGCGTACCCACCGGGTGAGTGACAAACCCCGATCGCCGTTTTGGACGTGCGGCCTGCGCGAACTCGCGTTCACCAGACATGGATGCACGCCAGCACGAAGACCGCCGCGCCAACATCAGGGTGGTGCGGGGGCCTCGCGACCTTGCTCGAGCCCCGCTGCCCCTTGCCTCGACGACGGCTGTCGATGTCAAGGTCGACTTGAGTTCGGGTTGAACGGCGTCTGGGCGAGGCCGCTGCCCAGTTCGTAGTAGCGCCGACTCGAAGGAGCTCCGGCTCGCGGCAGACCCGGCGAGGCGTGGCGATGGTGCGCGTAGGGTAGATCCGGGAGATGCGCGTTGTCACGTTGAACATCTGGGGCGGCGGTACGGACTGGCCACACCGGCAGGAGGCTTTGCGGAACGGGTTCGAGCGCCTGGACCCGGACTTGGCCACGTTGCAAGAGGTACGCCGCACCGACGAACGCGACCAGGCATGGGAGATCCTCGGCGAGGATTACCACATCGTTCACCAGACCGAACAAGGCCGCGACGGCGACGGCGTAGCGACGGCGAGCATGTGGCCAATCGGCGAGATCTTCGAGATCGACCTGCCACTCCTGGACCGCGACGCCGGCTTCTCCGCCACGGCGCTGGTCACCGAGATCGCGGCACCAGACCCGTACGGGCGGGTGTGGCTGGTCAACTATCTGCCGAGCTGGCGGGTGAACCAGGCGTACGGAACGCGAACGCCAAGCCGTCGCGACCGCGAGCCGGCTCGAGGAGCTGGTCGCCGCCCAGCCCGGCCACCTCATCGTCGCCGGCGACCTCGATGCCGACCCGATGGCGACGAGTATCCGGTTCTGGACCGGCCGGCAGGCCCTCGACGGTCGAGCGGTCTGCTACCGCGACGCGTGGGAAAGCGTCGGAACCGGCGATGGTGACACGTTCTGCGCCGGAAGCCCGTACGTCGCCGACTGGGACTGGCCGTACCGCCGCATCGACTACATCCTCATCCGCTGCGGCCTCACCGGCGGCCCCACGCTCTCGATCGCGGACTGCCGCCGCGTCTTCGACGGCCCGAACGACACCGGCAGCGACCACTACGGCGTACTCGCCGACCTCCAGCCGCCTCCCGCCAAGCCTGATTGACGATTACAGTCGGGCCGACACTGCCGGGAGTTGCGGTGGATTGTCGCAATCACATACGACGCCGACATCGGCAGCGACATTGGCGACGTGCCCGCATGGGGGCGATTCACCCATAGCCAGCGAGGTGTGACCCAACGGTTCAGGGGCCGACTCAGGTCCCAGCGGCTGTGCGGCTCATTTGGCAGAGAGGTTGAGAGGAGCTGGCCCGTAGCTTGGGACCCACTCTGCCGGGTCAGATGGCGGTGTAGCTGTCGAGGAAGGCGGGCAGGCGGTCCCACACCCGTTCTCCGCAGACGCCTCCCAGCGCAGGTACCGAGGCCGGCCATGCGCCGTCGTCGTAGGGCGGCGTTGTGCTAGAGGCCTGGCTGGGCCCCACACTCGTCCTGCGCCTTCTCTGTGTGCTGAGGGGCCTGCTCAGCCAGCCCCATCTCGTGGCGGATTTCGTCGACCCTCTTCTCCAGCCGTTCCATGTCTCGGCGTCTACCCGGAAGATCAAGTGCTTCGCGCCCCCAAAGGGCTGTGGGCTGTGGGCTGTGGGAGGGCTCGACGCTCCAGACCTAGGTGCGTTCCCGCCCAACGCTCACTGGAGGTGCACCGCCGATCTTTCGCAGTCGGACATGGTGCGTTCCGGCATTCGCGCTAGTGCGATGTGCGTTGGTCTTGCCGACGTCTGGATTGCCGCTGGCTCTTGCTGACGTTGCCGCAGTCGGACATGCTGCACCAGCGTCGGGACCTGTTCTTCGTCGTGTCGAGGAACAGCCAGCCGCACGACGTTCCGCCGCGGCCGAAGCCTGGGCAGAGCTTGATCCTGGCGGACGCGGGGTCGCGGAGCAGGTCGAGCGCGGACAGGCCCACGTGCCTGAGGACGACTTCCGGGTCCGGGTCGGGCCAGCTGAGGTCGAGGCCGCCGACGCGAGGCTGCCAGGTAGCGGCCGCCAACGCCTCCGCGCTGCTTGCCCGGATCGCAGCGAGATCGCTCGCGGCGGGCACGGCGTCGAGGACGAGTGAAGTGAAGACCCGGTAGACCGCGTCGCGGAGGGTCAGGGCTCGGCTCAGCAGGTCGGTGGACTCGACCAGGTGCCACAGCTCCGCGGCGCGTGGCCGGTCGTAGAGCCCCTGACGGAAACCCCAGGCGACCAGGTCGTAGCCGTCGTTCAGGTCGTCCCGGAGGTCGGGAACCGTCGACAGGTCGGTGTCCGGAGTGCCGCCCCTCGGCTCGACCGTGTTGGCGAAGTCGAGGCAGAGCGCGCCGCCGACGCTTGGTCCCTGCGCGTCGATGCGCGCGTCCAGTTCCTGCACGTCTACCGCCTAACCGCGTTTTGCTGGTACGGTCGCCCTGATTCCACCTATCCGACTTTAGCCGGTGGACGAAGGGAAGGGTCACTCGTGGCGGCCGACCATGCGAACCTTCGCATCGCGGCGCTCGGCTTCGGCCAGCTCGGGGTCGTGGTGGCGTTCCAAGCGGTAGCGATCGTCCTGCCCTCGATCGGCGCCGACCTGCGGATCTCCCCGGCGTTGCTGCAATGGGTCGTCGGGGCGACCGCCCTGACGTACGCCGGTGGTCTGCTGGTCGCGGGACGCCTGGCCGATCGGTACGGGGGACCACGCATCCTCGTCGCCGGATCGCTCCTGATGGCGGCGGGCAGCATCGCCGCGGCGATCGCTCCGCACTTCGCGGTGCTCCTGCTCGCCCGCGTCGCTCAGGGGATCGGCATGGCGCTCTACACACCGGCGATGGTGTCGCTGCTGGCCACGGGGTTCGCCGCTGGCGCGGACCGTCACCGGGCGCTGATCTGGTGGAACGTCGCCGGCGGCGCCGGAGGACTCATCGCCGTCACCGGAGGAGGGATGATCGCCAACCACGGCTGGCGAGCGACGTTCCTGCTGCTGGCACTCGCTCCATTGGTGACGGTTCTGCTGGCGAAGGCCGCGTTCCGCCGGTCCCAGCCCGAGCAGCGATCCGCTCAACGCCGGGTCGACGTGCTGAACGCCAGCCTCCCGTCGGCAGCCGCGACCCTGCTCGTCCTCGGCCTCACGGGACTGCAACAGGGCATGCCCATCGGCGTCCTCCCGCTCGCCATCAGCGTCGTTCTCGTGGTCGTGTGGCTGAAGCGGGAACGCCACGGCCGGCACCCCCTCGTTCCGTCCTCACTGCGTCGCTGGCCCGCGCTGCAGCCGATCGTTCTCGCGACCTTGCACGGCGCGGCGATCAACACGCCGATCTTCTTCTACGGACTGTTCCTGCAGACGTTCCGCGACGCGACCCCACTTCAGGTGGGTCTCGGCTTCATCCCCGCGAACGTCGGCCTCATCTCCGGCGCCGTCCTCGGCGGCGCGATCATCCGGCGTCGAGGACACCACGCCGCGATGATCTCCGGCATGGCCGTCATCGTCGTCGGGATCGGGCTCCTCCTCACCGTCGACGCGCGGAGCACGGTCTGGCACCCGTTCCTCCTTGCCTGGTTGGTCTTTGGCGTAGGCGCCGCCGTTGCCCAGGCCGGCTTCATCGGACTGGCAGGGAAGGAGTCAGCGGACGAGTCGGGAACGACGGCAGGATTCCTCACCTCCGGCGGGCAGATCGGCACCGCCATCGGGCTCGCCGCGTTCGTCGGGCTCGCCGGGATCCCGGCCGACAACCTGACCGGCTACCGGATCGCCTTCCTCGCGGCCATGCTCGCGGCCGCTCTCGGCGCTGCTGTCGCGGCGATCGGTCGTCGCCAGCCACAAGAACGACCAGTGACGCCCGCCTACAACCAATGACCTCGGCGAACTACATCGGGCTCCAGAGGTGCGGAGAGAAACCGTTGTCACTCCTCTGGCGGGCGAAGGCCCGAAGCCAGGTGTCTCAGTACCGTACCGACTCGGGCCGGCCATGGAAGGCGGTGCCAGTGCTGATGGCGAAGTTTCGACGGCTCACCAAGGGCGATCTCACCAAGCTGAGCCGAGACGAGCTGCTGTCGCGGCTGGAGGAACAGGCGTGCTGGAGGCGACAGGAAGTCCGAAGGCTCCGTCCCGGCGAGGGCTCCGACGAAGCGCGGGCCATCCGGCAGTTCCGCGACGTCCTCGTCGCCACCCATCAACCCTGCCGCCCTCGCCGAAGCGCTGAGCGAGAGTGTCGCCTTCCTCAATGGTGAAACCGCCGAGCGGGCCTGGAGCCAGTGCGGCAGCACCGGCTGGGCACAGACCACGGATTTGCCGCCCTGTGCCGACTCACCGGCCTCACCACCGCACCCACCACCCAGCCACCAAGTCGACTCGACAAGCAGGCTTGAAGACCGCGGGGAATCACGGCACGAGGGTCCCGTGCTGTACGGCTGGCTCAGTCGACGATGTCGCCGCGATCGGCCTCCGCGAATCCCGCTCCCCCCAACTTCGGCGTATCGTCATGGCCGAAGGACCGGACACCCAGGTGCCGGTCCTTCACCACGCTCGGCCGGTCAAGATCAACTGGCGGTAAAGATCAACGATAAGGATGCCTCTTCGACCGGTGCCCGACGAGGCGGGCGCAGCATGTGGTCCTGGGCGTACCTAGGCGTCCTCGACCGCAGCGGCGAGCAGGTCGAGTGATGCCCGTAGGCCCTCTCGGCCGACGACCGGGAGCTGGTCGAGGTGGTCGGCGTGAGTGAACGCCGACCAGTCGTAGGTCTGGCTCACCCACGTGCGGTTCGATCCTTCCGGCCGCAGCCGCCAGGTCCAGGTGTGCCCGGCGGGCGGACGGCCGGGCTCCGCCGGCGCCCAGCCGAGCGCGCGACCGAGCTCGTACTCCACGACATGGCAATCGACCCGATGGTCGCCCCGGATCGCGTTGTGCATCTCCATCACGAACACCTCACCCATTCCCGTCAGCCGGCCAACCGTGACGGCCCGGCGGACCATGCCGCTCGTGTCGAACGCCGAATGGCGGGCGGGCTCGGCAAGGAACGCGAACACCACCGCCGCCGGTGCCGCGACGAGCCGGGACACGGTGATCGAACATTGCGCGTCGGTCATAGTGGCAATGACCCAGTGGCAAACCGGAAGTCATCGGCCTTCGCCAGATGAGTGGAATGCGCAACGCCGACGCCCGCCCAAATGAGCGCGCGGTCCGGCCTACCGATCGTGATCAAGGTTGCGTCGCGACACCTCGACGCGGACAGACAGGGCGACGTCTCTGGTCGCCCGATTTCCCCTCGCCACCGGGGCGGGCCCGACAACGACCGGACTGCTTGGCCCGGCGCCGAGCTTGCGGGCACGTTCGACCCAGCCTGCAAGTTCAGCGAAGATCAGATCGCTGCCGGGGGTCAACACAAGGTATGCGGCCATGACAGAGCACTCTGGCAGAGCGGCGGCAACCCTGCCGAGTAACCCATTGAGCGGCGTCGGCACGATCGACAACAGAAGGACCTCTTGTTGTCGATTGTGTCGACCCTCCGACGGTGTCGGACCCGCGCCTACCTGGTCTGGCACGGGAGCACCAGCCGGCGACATCGTCGACGCGGAGCCGACGAGCTGCCCGACGAGGACTTGACCACCATGACGCCCCAGCCTCCACCGTGTGATCACATCGACGACAAGTTATACTTGTGGGAAAAGTGTCCCAAGGTAGGAGGTGGACGTGGGCATCGATGGTCTGCCTCCGGCGCCGGGGAGGTTCGCCGGCACGGTCAAGGTCGGAGAGAAGGGTCAGATCGTGATCCCGAAGGGTGCGCGGGAGTTGTTCGGCATCAAGCCCGGGGACACGTTGCTGCTGCTGGCCGATGTCGATCAGGGGATCGCGATCGTGCGTCAGGACCTGTTCGATCGGTTCATCGCGCAGGCGATGCCGCCGGCCGTGAGGCCGCCGGCCACGTCGACGGAAGAAGACATCGAACGGGGAGACGGTCAGTCGTGAGTGTGGTCGTATGCGAGGAGGTGGTACGCCGGTTCGGGGCCGTCACGGCCGTCGACGGAGTGTCGTTCCAGGTCGAGCAGGGCGAGATCTTCGGTCTCATCGGGCCCAACGGGGCAGGCAAGACCACTTTGCTGAACTGTGTCGAGGGTCTGGACCGGCCGACGTCGGGGAGCATCAGCGTCCTCGGTCGTCACCCGGTCACCGACCGGCACGAGTTGACGCTCCGCACCGGCGTCCAGTTGCAGACGGCGGCTCTGCCGCCGCGGATCACCGTCGCGGAAGCGATGCGGCTGTACTCGTCGCTGTACAAGGCTCCCGTTCCGTGGAAGGAGTTGCTCGCCACACTGGGCATCGCCGGCAAGCAGAAGACCACGGTCGAACGCCTCTCCGGCGGCGAGCGTCAACGGGTGTTCATCGCCCTGGCCCTGCTGCACAAGCCCGAGGTGGTGTTCCTCGACGAGCTGACCACCGCGCTGGACCCGCAGGCACGCCTGGCGATGTGGGAGGTGGTCAAGGAGATCCGCGACCGAGGAACCACCGTGGTGCTCACCACCCACTACATGGAGGAAGCCGAGCACCTGTGCGACCGGGTGGGCATCATCGACCACGGCAGCATCATCGCCCTGGACATCGTGCCCGCGCTCATACGCGACCACGCCGGAGACGCCACGGCACGCCTCACCCTCACCCAGCCAGCTCCCGTGAACCTGGACCGGGGGCTGGACCTCGAGCTGGAGCTGGAGTCGATCGACACGGTGACCAAGGTCCAGCCCGACGGAAAGTACCTGACCGTGCAGGGCACCGGCGGATTCCTGCAAGACGTCCTGGCCGAGCTGACCGCCCGTGACGTTCGGATCGTCGACCTGCGCACGACCTCTCCCGGGCTGGAGGACGTGTTCTTGAACCTGACCGGGCGCGCCATGCGGACCGAGGAGCAGTCATGACCGGCTACACAGAACTTGCCGCCACCATGTTCCGTTCCCGGCAGCGTGAACCGGTCGCGCTGTTCTTCTCTTTCATCTTCGCTCCGGCGTTGGTGCTCTCCTCGGCCTGATCTTCGATGACGGGCCCAGTCCGGTCTTCGGTGGTCGCAGCTTCATCGAGGCGACCCTGCCGGCGTTCCCGTCCCTGGTCCTCGCGATCACCGGCGTCGTGCTGGTACCGGGGAACCTGCTGGCCCTGCGCGAGAGCGGCGCCCTGCGCCGACTCCGTCTGACACCGCTGCGACCGGCCACCTTCGTCGCCGCCGACCTGACCGTGAACTTCCTGGTCGGCATGGCCGGCATGATCGCCGCGCTCGCCGTCGGATGGCTCGTCTTCGGAGTCATCCCCTCGGGCAACCTCGCCGTGGTGCTCACCGCTGCGGCACTGGGGCTCGTCGCGTTCCTCGCGCTCGGCTACACCCTCGCCGGGATCTACCCCTCCTCTGGCGCGGCCACCGGCATCGGCAACGTGCTCATGCTCGTGCTGATGCTCTCCTCAGGAGCCTTCGTCCCGCTCGCGGCCATGCCCAACGGCGTCCAGAGGATCATGAACTTCTCACCTGTCCGACACTTCGCCGACCTCATCCAAGGCCTGTGGGCGGGACAAGCATGGTCGACCCTGCTCCTACCAACCGGAGTGCTCATCGCCATGATCATCGCCTTCGGCGCCCTCGGCACCCTGCTGTTCCGCTGGGACCGCCCCCTAACCACACCACTAACCACCGCAAGAAGAAGGCCCGTTGGCGCGTCGGCCGAGGAGTCCATGGTGCGGGTCAGCCGACTGTGAGCTTGACGGTCGATGAGCCGAAACGTAGCTCGTGTTGGCGTTGTAGCCAGGCTCGTTGCGCCCAGCCGTACCTACCGAGGTAACCCGCGGCACGTTTCGCGAAGCTGAACCGCCACGTCGCCGATCGAGCGTCACCTTGCCCCTGGGCCTCGCGTCGCTGCAGCTTCTGCGTTCTAATCACCTCCGGCTCGCGTTCGGCCTGTATGGCTCGGCACGCGGCGTCCAACCCGGCGTCCAACGCGACGCGGTCGAGGGGAGCGTCGCCGAGTGGGATGAGGTGGTTGGCAGCCACGATCACGTCGCGCAGGGCGAGGTTGATGCCTTGGGCTCGGACCGGGGACATGGGGTGGGCTGCGTCGCCGAGCAACAGTACGCCAGGTGTGGACCATGAGGGAGCGCGACCGACCAGGACGTTGAGCCGCGTCGGCTTGCTGACCTCGTCGCGATGGGCGAGGACGTGCTCGGCCAGCCAGCCGGGCGCCGAACTGACCGCGGTCGGTAGCCAGTCATCTCCGCGGAGGTCGGCGTGGCCGCCCTTCGGCATGATCAGGCCGCACTGCAGGAGGTCGTCCCAGGAGGCGTATGCCACGAGTGGGTGCCGCCCGGCTCGGATCATCAGCAGGAAGTCGCATCGCCGACGCAAGGACTCCGGGGGCGGCGCCTTGAACCACATCACCTCATAGCCCGCGGGATCGTGCGTCAGGGCCAGGCCGGCGTGGGTTCGGACAGACGATCCACGACCGTCACAGCCGATGACAAGGTCGGCCCGCAACTCGATCGCAGAGTCGTCGGTCGTCGCCCGGACGCCGACGACTCGGCCGTCCGCGTTGCGAACGACGTCGGTGAACCGGGTCGCTGGATGGAAGCCGAACGTGGCGTGGCGGCGAGCCTCGTCGACGACGCGTTCCAACAGTGCCGCCGGGGAGGCGACCCTGAATGCGAGCGCGCCAAGGTCGTCGACGGGCTCGGGGATGGTGAACGTCTCGTCGCCGTCGATGAAGATCCGCCACGACTCGACCACCCTGCCAGGGACCTCCTCAATCAGATGGCCCAGCCCCATCTGGTGCAGGGCGTCTAGTCCTAGCGGCATCAGACCTTCACCGCGAAAGACACCACCCATGGAGTGTTCGCGCTCCAGCAGTTGTACGTCCATGCCGCTGCGAGCAAGCAGCAGCGCCAACGTCGCACCCGCTGGTCCGGCACCGACCACCACGACCCTCATCGACATCCCTTCCGTTCGGTCTTTCGCTATCCCTTCCGTTCGGTCTTTCGCTCGGTGCCCAAACCGCAAGCTTAAAGCAACGGCACGTTGCGTGCAACGTGCCATTGCCTTAAGCTGGGCGACCACCATGTCGACATCCCCGAGCCGATCCCCTGGCCAATCCCCCGGCCGCCGACCCGGCGGCCGCAGCGCGCGCGTCACACAGGCTGTGCGTCTGGCCACGATCGCTGCCCTGATCGAGCATGGACTCGACGGACTCGTCGTTGAGAACATCGCCGCTACGGCAGGTGTCAACAAGACGACGATCTACCGACGGTGGGGCACCCGCGAAGCACTAGTGGCAGACGCGCTCGTCGCCAACTCCGGCGAGAAGATCGAGGTGCCCGACACCGGGTCCGTTCGCGCGGACCTGGTCGGGATCGCCCGGCAAGTGCGAGACGCGATCATCGCCCCCGCGAGCCGCGCCTTGATGTCGGCCCTGGCCGGAGGTCGCCACCACCCGGAGCTCCAGGACATCGGACACCGATTCTGGGCAGGCCGATTCGCCGCCGTCCGCCCCGTCATCGACCGGGCCATCGATCGTGGCGAGCTCCCCGCCGACGTCAACCACGACGCGGTCCTCAGTCACGTCCTGGGGCCCATCTGGTTCCGCGTGTTCGGACCGGGACACGACGTCGACGACACGTTCGTCGAAAGCTGCGTGGACCTCGTTCTCACCGGTGTCCGCGGTCGGGCAGCGTGACTTTGGGCGGCTCGCATCTTCCTGCGATCGACCGACGACTTCCGCGGTGCCGTCGGGTCAGCGCCACCATGACCGACGCCCGAGGTTCGATCACCGTGTCCCGGCTCGTCGCAGCCGCAGCACCGGTTGCGGTGGTGTTCGCGTTCCTGGCTGAGCCCGCCGGCCACCGTGCGTTCGACACGAGCGGCATGTCCGCCGGGCCGTCTCCTCCACGCAAGGTAGGTCGACGGGCTGGTCGACGGGGCGTCGACCAGCCGGCTGGTCACGAGTCGGACCGCTTGCGGGACAGGCGGCGACTTACCCAGCGGGCGACGAAAAAGCCGGCGATGGCGGTGGCGACCCAGAGCAGGAACCCGAGCAGATAGGCGGAGATGGCCCGGTAGTCAGCGGCGTAGTCGACGGCGAGGTGTGAGGCGTGTAGCAGCACGGTTTCCACGTCGGTCATCTCAGTTCCATAGCGTCGTGGCGAGGCCAGCGCCGATGAAAGCGGCGCCGAGTCCGGCTACCACGCTGGCGGCGGTGTTGGCGGCGGCAAGGAACCAGGCCCCGGACTGGGCCAGCCGCATCGTCTCGTAGGAGAAGGTGGAGTAGGTGGTGAGGGCGCCGCATAGTCCGGTGCCGAGGAACAGCTGCACGTTCACTGGTGCCGCCCCAGCAGTGACAGCACCGGTCAGCAGCCCCAGGACGAGGCAGCCGGCCACGTTGACGGTGAACGTGCCCCAGGGAAAGACCGAGTCGTGGCGACGCTGGATCGCCAGATCGGTCAGGTACCGCAGCGGCGCCCCGATCATCGCGCCGGCGATCACCAGCAGCCAGCTCACCCTGCCTCACCCGCAGACGCCCCCGCAGACGCCCCCGTCGCCCCGCCAGCCTTTCCTGTCCCTGCTTGGCGGCCGACGTAGCGGAAGACCTCGACCTCGTCCAAAATCACCAAGCCCTCACTGACCAACTCGTCCAGCGCGGGGAGGAAGGCCCGGATCCGATCCTCGTCGTCGACGATGATGACCGCCGCGGGAAGGTCTTCGCTGAACGACAACAGCCGGGTGGTGTGGATGATCGACGAGGCGCCGAAACCTTCGATCCCGTGGAACACGGTCGCACCGGCCAGCCCACCTTTCCGGGCGCGGTGCACGATCTCGGTGTACAGCGGTTTGTGATGCCAGGTGTCGCTCTCCCCGACGAACACCGTCATCCGGAGCGCTCTGCCGTGCAGCCGGGTCATCGCCCTCTCCCTGTCATCGTCGTTTCCTCGCTTTCCGCACCAGCAGGCGGCGGGCGGTCGCCGCCGCTATCCACACCGCGACAAGTCCCGCCAGCACAGTGAGGCCGAGATAGGCCAAGCCGATCCCGGCGCTGCCGTTCTGCAGGCGTTGCTGGATGTCGACGGCGTAGGCAGAAAAAGTGGTGAACCCGCCCAGCACCCCGGTACCGACGAACGGTCGCATCAGCCGATGCGCCGAGGAGACCTCGGCCACGATCACCATCAGCACCCCGATCAGCACGCACCCAGCGACGTTGATCCACAGCGTGGTCAAAGGAAACGCTGACACAGCCGTCGGCCACAGCAGATCAGCGCCATGCCGGGCCGCCGCGCCCACCGCGCCGCCCACACCGACCACCAACACCACCGGGCACTGACCGGACCTGAACCCGCGTCCAAACACCCGCCGCTGATGCGGCATGGACAGGTCGATGTCCGGGTCAATGTCCGGGTCGATCTTGGGGTCGACGTTGCCGCGAATCTGGCAGTCGACCTCATGATCAGCCGGTCGTCGCGAGCCACGACTGCGCGGCTCGTCCACAGCACGCTGCCCTGAGGATCGGGACTCTCCCATATGCACCACTTCCTGCTTGCAGGGCGCCACATGCCGCAGGCGCCATCCATCACAAGCAGGGACCGTTGTCGGCAACCTCGTCAACAAGGTTGCCGCGGTTCGGGTACGGCGGGCCCCACCGCCGCGCGGACCACCGTCCGCCTCACCAGAAAGGATAACCGACAGTCCAATCAGGCGGCGGCGAGGTTGCGACAGAGAGCCGCTCGGCCGAACGGCTGGTCATGGCCGTGGCGGGCAGGGGACTAGCAGAAAGGCCGGTCGCCGTGGCGGCGGAGGTATTTGGCGACCGAGCCGGTGAGCACATGTGCACCCCAGCGGGGCCGCGCCGTCCCGATGATGATCATGAGAGCGTGTCGGTTGGTGGCGAGTTCCAGGAGCCGCCGGCCGGGGGCACCATGATCGGTCTGGAACGTCCAGGGCAGCGGGTGGCTGGCCAGCAGGGCGGCGACCTGGGCGCGCTGGTCGGCGACGTCCTGTTCGGCGTGCTCGTCCCAGTCGGCCGCGTCGGAATCGATGGGGTAATCCTCCGCGTCAACCACATGCACCACAACGACGTGTGCCTGCAGGAGTACGGCCAGGTCCGCCGCGGCGCGCAGGGCACGCTGGGCGGCAGGGTGGCGGTCGTAACCCACCACGAGCACCGGTTGGCGCTGCGCAGGAGGGCACGACTGAACTCGCTGCTCGATGCGTTGGTCCATGTGGTCCATGACGTTGACTCCGCTGCAGGTCTCCATCATCCCTCCTGGCCAACACCTGAGCCAGCCCGCCGAACGTCGGCCTCGAGCAGCGCGGTCGCGGTTCCTCGACGCTACCCATTTCGACAAGATTCGCCATGTCGACGACCGGTCGTTGATGCCCTCGAGCCGGCGACAGACACCGACGTAAAGGCTGTGGCCTCGATCGCGTCGAGGTCGCGTACGCGAAGCGGTGGCGTTCCCCACTCCTCGTTGAGGATCACGAGCAAGCGCGACAAACGATGCACGTAAGGATCAGAGGGCCACGTGCCGGTAACAATCTCATGTCAAGTCGAGGTTGACAGATGGTCGAAGCGATAACCCGCGTGGTGCGGCTTTCCTGCTCTTGGTGCTCGGCCTGCGCCCGTTCGGTGAGGCCAGGTGTGCTGCGGGCTTCTGCTGATCGCGCGACGAGCCTTAGAGCTGGTCGAGGTCGATCGCGGCGGTCATCGCGGCGAAACCGGCGTCGTTGAGGTGGACGGCGTCGCGCCGGGCGTCGGTGCCGTCATATTCCGGGCGGAGCCGGTCCGGGTCGGCGGGGTCGGCCAGCACGCCGGCGAAGTCGACGACGGCGTCGTACTCGCCGCTGGTGAGGATCCAGTGGTTGAGATCGTCACGGATCGCTTCGCCTTGGTCGGTGAAGACGCCGTACGGGTGTTGTACGCGGTGGGCGTCGAGTACGAGCCGTCGGTGATCGAGTCTCCGAACGCGACGACCAGGTCTCGCATGGCCGGCGGCACGATGGCGACATCGACGCGGGTGAGTAAGTAGAACGAGTCGGAGGTCTCGGTGAACGCCGCGGCCGCACTCAAAGGCGTTCCCGACGACCTGCCGCTCGAGGTCTCGGTCGCGGAGGAACCCGGCGGCGACACCGTCGGTACCCAGATCGTGACCGGTGCTGGCTTCGGTATCTCCCAGTGGGGCGACGAACGCGGCGAACAAGTCGACCGCACTCTCACCATCGAATGCGAGTACCCCACCGGACGGTACTACCGCCGCAGACGCGACGAGGGACGACCATGAGCCGCGCCCTGGTGGGCGACAAGGAGGAATCGTGAGCACCGTCAGGGAACTTGTCGACATGCTGATCGAGACCGCGACAGGACTCCCGGCGGGCATGGACTCCGAGGTCGAGATCGCGGTCTGCGACAGCACGACAATGACGGTCGCGAACAACGTCGACGTCAGCGACTGGGCCGAGCTCAACACCGCCGATGGCACAGCCCGCCGTACGTTCGTCATCCACACGACGCCGGTCGCGGCCGGCAGGGCGGCCCCGCGAGGGGCCGCACTTCCAGCGCCACCTGACCGCTCAGGTGCGTCGTACTCTCGCGCTAGGTGACCGAGTGCACGGCTGGCCGGTAACCGTGCTGGTGCAAGATCCGGAGCGTCCCCATGACCGTTGCTCTGTCTTGCTCGTCGATGGCTGCTGCGAGCGTTTTCGCCTCCTTGCCGGCCGAGGACTGGGTCGCCTCGGCCCCAGATCCCTTGGGCGCGACGATGGCTGCGTGCAGAGGCGACTCCGCGTTCGTTGTGAGCGTCAGGAGGAGCTCGACGCTCGGGGGGGCGAGGTCCGGCGGAAGGCCCGCGGATGATCTCCCGGTACGGCGGCGGCACCTCGACGGAGATCATCACCTTCGCTGACGATCCGGGTGTTCGGACTGTGTACCGCTTCGCCGGCGAGCGCCACCCCGGTCGCGGGTACTGAGGCGGGTACGGCGAGGCCTGGTCCAGCAGCTCGAGGCGTTCTTGGTCCGCGGCCTCGGCCATCCGGGTGGCGGCGGCCAGGATGTCCACCACCCGCCCGCTCGGCACCGGAGGTGTCGTGTTGAACAGGTCGGTCATGATCCCTAGCAGGGTGGCCTCGTGCGACCACGACGGCACTGCGGCCGCCGCCTCCGTCTCGCCGGCGTCGAGCAGATCTCGGACCGCGTCGCGGCGTTCGGCGATCACGTTTCCAACTCGGACCGCGAGGTAGGACAAGTAGTCCGGCCCGCCCTGGTCGAACCGTAGACGTTCCGGGTCGATCGGCAGCCCTTCGAAGGGGTCCGGGTCGGTTTCAGACATAGGGATCCTCTCTCGCGGTCGCTTATGCTTCCCAGCGCCTCATTGTCAGCCCCTGGCCGTCTTTCTGTCTTTCTGTCAAAATGGTGGCATGGGAGAGCGTAAGAAGACGACCGTCTACATCGACGAGGACCTGCTTCGTGCGGCCAAGATCGAAGCGGCCCGGACTGGCCGCCGTGAGTACGAGGTCTTCGAGATCGCGCTCCGCCGGCACCTCGGCCTCGCCGAAGCTGTCGAACGCATCTGGGCGGGTATCCCGCGCGACGACTCGGTGACCGACGACGAGGCAGCCCAGATCGCTGCGGAGGAGCTCGAGGCCTTCCGCAACGAGTCGACCCACCGGGCGGGCTGAGTCCTGCCGAGCCCCCGCCGGGTCATCATCGATCCCAACGTCTGGATTTCGGCTCTGATCAACCCCCGTGGTGTGCCCGCCCAGGTGGTCCAGCTCGTCATGGCCGGTGACATCGTGCCCCTGGTCACGGCCGAGCTGCTCAACGAGCTCGGCGGCGTTCTCCAGCGACCCAAGTTCCGCCGCTGGATCAAGCTCGAAGACGCCGTCGCGTTCGTCGACGCCCTCCGCCTTCACTCCGAAACCGTTGAGACCGCACCGCCGACGCAGACGACCCGCGACCCTAAAGACGTCTACCTCGTCGCGATGTCCGAGGCCTCCGGTGCACAGATCATCACCGGCGACGCCGATCTCCTCGACGCTGAGCTACAGCCGCCGGCGGTAACACCCCAGCAGTTCCTGGCTACGTGGAACGGATGATCGGCAGCTCAGGTCAGTCAGGTTCGACGTCTGGGCGCCGCCAGGTCTGCTCTTCCCCGTGCGCTTCTTCCGCGTCGATCTTGAGCTTGTCAGGCGGAAGCGCTGCGAGTACGTCAGGTTCTCCTTTCGCAGTTGAGCAAAGTAGGTCCCCAACGCGGGCGCTTCTCGCCCACAAGTTCGCGGTCTCCCTGGCGCGGGCCGGGATCCGGATCGTGAAGTGCTGCACCATCGGCGTCGCCGGGCCGATCACGCCGGGCACCGAGGGGGAGCCGGTCGCCCAGCTCAGGTAGCGGGCGGTGAGGGAGCGGTCTGACGGCTGGGCCGGCGAGCACGGCGCCGTCGGCAGTGAATCTTCTCGTAAGAAATCTAGGAGGCGGTGTCGGATCGGGGCAGAGGTGCTCGTCGTAGGGGTGAATGGCCGCCATTAGCGCGCCAGCGGTAGGTGAGACCATCCGGTCGGATGAGTCGACCCGAGTGGGTCGACTCGTCCACAAGGGCGCCCACAGATGGACAGGGGGATGATCCGAGATGCAATACCTGGTTTCCGTGATCGACGACGAGACACGCTCCGTTCCGGCCGAGCAGGATGCCGCTGAGCGGGCTGCAACCAGCGCGTTCAACGACAGGCTCAAGGTCGGCCACTGGGTTTCGCCGCCGGCCTCGGTTCGCCGAACACGGCCACCGTCATCGACAACCGGGCTGGCGCCGCGGTATTCACCGACGGGCCGTTCCTGGAGTCGAAGGAGTATCTCGGCGGTTTGGATCTTCGAAGCCGCCGACCTGGACGTGGCGCTCGAGCTCGCCGCCGACGGATCGAAAGGCCTGCAACCGAAAGGTCGAGGTGCGGCCATTCTGGACAAGCCAGTGTGATCGACGTCCAGCGCCGATGAGCCGTTGGAAGCCCTCGGCCACATCGCATACAAGGCTCACGCTGGAAGGCGTGGCCCAAGACACCTCGGAGGACATCATGACCACGCCGACGAACGATCAGACGTCCGCGCTGCCAGGTCGTCCGCCGGTGGTCGACCTGGCCACCTGGCAGGCCGCCCGGTCCGCACTTTTGGTCCGCGAGAAGGCACACACCCGCGCGGGCGATGCGATTGCCGCGGCCCGGCGGCGGCTGCCGATGGTGCAACTCGATGGGACGGCCGAGGTCGTCGGAGCTGATGGCCCGGTCCCATTCCTGGAACTGTTCCAGGGCCGCGAGGAACTCGTCGTCTACCACTCCATGTGGTTCGACGGCGCGCCGCCTCAGGGGCAGTGCGAGGGGTGCACGTTCAACGTGTGGCAGATGAAGGACACCGTCTACCTGAACGCTCGGGGTGTTTCGTTCGCCGTCTTGACCTCGGGCCGGTGGGAGGAGGTGGCGCCCTACGTGGAGTTCATGGGCTATACCCAGCCCTGGTACTCGGTGCGGGGCGTGGAAGCGTCCGTCGCCGCGGACGAGGGGCACATCATCTGCTACCTGCGTGACGGCGACCGCGTGTTCCTCACCTACTCCACCACCGCCCGGGGCAACGAGCCCGCCGACGGCTCGGTCGGGCTGCTCGACATGACGCCTTACGGCCGCCGCGAGGCCTGGGAGGACAACCCCGACGGCTGGCCCGAGGGCCACAACGCGTGCTGGTACTGGCGCTCGGACGCGGACGGCAACTCCGAGTGGGGCCCGACCAGCCGGCCCGTGCCCCAGTGGACTCGTCCTGGCGCGACCCCGGTGGAGACCCTCGGTCGACACGGCCACGACCACTGACATGACCACTGACATGACCACCGCCATGACTACTACGGCCGTGTACCGGAGCGACGTGGAGGGAGCGCTGGCGCCGTACCGGCCGGTGTCGTCGACGCCACTCGGGAGGCATCGACCGCGCGGTCGCCGCGGCCGCGCACCTGCCCGCCCAGCAAGGCGCCGACCTGCTGGCCGCGGCACGCGACGTGTTCACCTCCGGCCTGCACGTGGTCGGCATCGTCAGCGCCATCTTCTACGTCGCCCTGGTCATCCTCGCCGTGTGGGCGTTGAGGCACGTGCAGAACTCACACGGCCACGACAGCGACCCCCGTTCGAGGAGCCAGAAGGCCGAGCTGGAGCCCGAGGCCGCGTCACCCACGCGGGCATAGAGCCAGCAGCCTGCCACAGGACGGCATGCACTACCGACCAGCGGATACCCAACCCCTCCCGAGGAGTTCTCGTGCGCCCTCTCGTTCTCCGCCAGAGCCTGTCCCTCGACGGCTACGGCGCACCCCCCGCGGGCGTGCCAGCGGACTTCTTCCTGGAGTACGACGACGAGGAGTTCGTCGCGCACATGGCCGGCGTGCTCGGCAGTGCTGGTGTGCACGCGATGGGTGCCCAGGCGTACCGGGACATGGCGGGGCACTGGCCCTACCAGGACGGCCCCGTGGCCGACGCGATGAACAGGATTCCGAAGGTCGTCTTTTCCTGCAGGCCGATCGACACCCCATGGGCCACCACGACCGTCTGCTCCGGAGACCTCGCCACCGAGGTGGCGGCCCTGAAGGCGCAGGAGGGGCGCCCCGATCATGGCGCACGGCGGCGTGCGTTTCGCGCGGACGCTCGTGCGCGCCGACCTCGTCGACGAGTACCACCTGCTGATCAACCCCGTCGCCCACGGCAGCGGCAGCCCACTGTTCACCGAGTTCACGAAGCTGAAGCTGGTCGACGTGAAGTCGTTCCCCAGAGGCAACCTCGCACTGACCTACACACGTCCGGACACCCACGCCCTAAGGGGCCGGCGTCGCGAGCCGGGGTGTGACCACAGTGACGCTCGAGGACGTCACCGCGCCGTCGAGGTGTCGCCTGTACCGCGCGACGATCGGTGAGGCGTTCGTGCTGTGCGCCCCGCGAGCACGCCCGTGGTTCCCTGACGCACACCCCGCCCGATGCGTCCCGGTCGAGCCTCTACACGGCGCGGCCCGGTGGTCGAGCGGGGGTGACGGACCACCGGGGTCGAGCTGGGCGCCGATCCGAGCCGGGTGCTGCAGGCCTGGGGCCGAGCCGCGGCGCGGTGCGGCCGTCCATGAAATCGGGCCGGCCGCCGATCTCAACAACCCTGCTCGACCGAGCGCGATGCGCTCCCCGAGTACGTCGTATCCAGCAACCTCGAGACAACTGCAGTGAACGACAACTGCAGTGAAACAGTGCCGGCAATAAGGAGATCGCATGGGGAAGTCCATCCTGTACATGTCGATGTCGCTCGACGGGTTCATCACCGGCCCGGACGACGGCCCGGGCAAGGGGCTCGGGACCGGCGGCGTCCGGCTGCATGAGTGGCTCGGCGAGCCCACCTCCGAGCTGCCGCACTTTGACCCGCCGGGGCTGAGCGGGCAGGTGTTCGCCGAGGGGATGGCTACAGGTGCGGCCGTCGTCGGCCGCAAGACGTTCGACTACGCCGGCCGCTGGGGCGGCGACCACCACGGTGTGCCGATCTTCGTACCTACGCGCGGAACACCGCCGGCGCCACAGAGCGGCTGGGTCCACTACGTGCCTGACGTCGCGACCGCGATGCGCGAGGCCAAGGCAGCCGCCGGCGAAAAGGACGTGATGGTGCACGGCGCCGACCTCGCGCAGTCGCTGCTGCGCGAGGGCCTGATCGACGAGCTGGAGATCCACCTGATCCCGGTCGTGCTCGGCGACGGGCGGCGGCTGTTCGGTGCCGACCGTGTCGAGCTCGAGCTGACGCGCGTGCTCGACGCGCCCGGTGTCACACACCTGCGCTACCGGGTAGCGCCATGAGCGGCCGACAGGCCGATCCTGCTGATACCGGTTTTGGAGAGCGGCTTCGCCGTCCGCTCGACGAAACGATCGGGCGGCCAACCGAGTGCCGCTAGGAGCGCCTTCCCTCCGGGGACGCTGGTGTCGACCAGGTCGGTGCCGAGCGCACGAGCGGCGGCATGTCTGACGCAGCGCCGACGCCAACGTGATTGTCCAGTTGTCAGGAGTGGCCCATGTCCAAGGTGTGGTTCGTGACGGGAAGTTCGCGCGGTCTAGGTCGCGCGCTCGCCGAGGTCGCGCTCGAAGCGGGTGATCGCGTGGCGGCGACGGCGCGTAACCCTGAGCGGTTGCGGGACCTCCTCGACAAGTACGGCGACGCGGTGCTTGCCCTGCGGCTGGACGTGACCGACTACGCCGCGGCTGCGCACGTGGTTGCTCAGGCCGCGGAGACGTTCGGGCGCATCGATGTCGTCGTCAACAACGCCGGATATGGTGACCTGGGATCGTTTGAGGACACGACGATCGCCTCGTTCCGGGCGCAGATCGATACCGACTTCTACGGTGTCGTGAACGTTTCGAAGGCGGCCGTGCCGCTCCTGCGCGAGCAGGGCAGTGGTCACATTTTCCAGGTCGCCTCGCTCATTGTCCGCTTGTCCGGCGCGGGTCTGACCGCCTATCAGGCGGCGAAATGTGCCGTCGCCGGCTTCTCTGTCGGTCTCGCCCAGGAGATCGCGCCGTTCGGGGTGAAGGTCACCGTTCTTGAGCCGGGCGCCATGCGCACCGACTGGGGTGGCTCGTCGATGACGGTCCCGCAGCCAAGCGCGCTGTACCAGCCGACGATCGGAGCGTTCGCCGAGGCGCTGCGCGCCTTCTCTGGTCACGAGCCGGGGGACACGCGTCGTGTCGCGCAAGTCGTGCGAGACCTCGCCGGCCGGGACGACGCACCCGTGCGTCTGCTGCTCGGCACCGATGCTGTGCCGCTGGCGCAGCAGGCGGCACAGGAACTCGCCGCCAGCGACGAGGCCTGGCGAGAAGTCAGTCTGAGCGTCTCCTACGAGACGCCTCTGACTGCCGATGCCCCGAACGACCCCGGCACCAGCAACAACGTGTAGCAGCTGAACTTCGGCACCAGGCAGAAGCGGGCACCGCATCGGAGGCTTCAGCCAATCACCCGGTGACCGGCCCGGCGCAGCAGCTCAAACGCCTTGTCCACCTGATCAACAGGGATCAGCGTTGTCGAACGGCACCAGGCTGCCGCAATGATGCCCAGGCGGTACGACGCATTGAGCTCGTTCGCCCGATCCTCAGCCGTATAAGACTCCCCGTCGGTCGAGTGGTCCCGTACGCCGACCCGGATCCCGTAGAGCACGAACGCAAAAAGCCAGCTCGGCCGCCGACAACCCACGCCGGCGGCAGCACAACCTCGCCGCTCGAGAAGATCAACGGAGTCGGGTCCCACAGCTTGAGACCGACGCCAGTCCGCCGCAGCGACCAGCCCCGCGCCACGCTTTGAGCCCCGGTCCCTATCCAGCGCTGCAACCCGAGCTGTACCGCGGGATCTCAACGATCGACCGGATTGCCCGGGCGCACAACCGCGAATGTGACTCGTTCGGACCATGACGAAGACCTGTCGCCCGGCACGTGGCTACTGGATTCATCGACGGCACTGCGTCAAGAAATCGCCAGCTCGTCGCCCAGTCGGATGACTCCGCTCGTGGCCACATCGGCATACATGGCCAAGAACATGTCGCGTTCCGCAGCTAGAGGCTTGAGCCACTTTCCCTCGGCCTTCGCCCCATCCTGGTCGATGTCAATCATCCGGCAACGTGGCACGCGTTCCACCACACGAAGTTGCGTCCCACCGCACACAAGAGTTCGGCCGGCCCAACTCTCCTCGATGAACGGTTCCTCGCACGAGAAGACAAGGTTCACCCGTAGCCTCCGAGGATCCGCACGAATTCCCCACCGTTCAGCGCACCACTCCAGGGTCGCAGTGCCGATCAAAGAAACCGATCCCATGTCTTGGTGGGGAATCGTTGCCTCAGATGTGACCCGGACGTCCAGGCCAATCTCGTGGCTCAGTTCCGCATCGAGGGCAGGGTCACCGACCCTCCACTCCCCGGACGGTCCGGTAACAACGACATCACCTGATGGACTCGTTACCGCGCCGTACGAGAAGATCGGGTCACGTCGACGAAACCGCCTCGTGTTCTTTCCTGACGCGAAGTGGCCGTCAGGATCCTCGACGGCATACCACCGGTCGCCCTCGATCCCTCGATGGTTGAACGTCGCGGCCCTGAGGAACTCACCGGCCATCGACTTAACCGGATAGCGGCGGAGTGAGACGACGCGCATTGGCACCTTGGAAGGATAGCGATCTCCGCCCAGATGACCCCGCGTTGTGGGCATGACGTGTCGCCCTTACGACGAGGATGGGGCCAATTGACTTTGCTGGCGCAGCGATGGCGGGGCGATGGCGCGGTCCCTGTTGCCTCATGTCAAGATGCCCGGGAAGACGGTGTCGTTGCCTCATGTGTTTTTGCCCGGGAAGGGCGTCGGGGTGGGTGGAGTGCGGGGACGCGGTTGGGGTGTCCTTTCGCGGTGGACATGTCGAGCAGGTGTTGTTGCAGGGTGGCGATGTCGCGGCGGAGTTGGGCGGGGTTGAGCTGGTCGTACCAGCCGGTGAGGTTGTTCTTGACTGTCTGGTCGATGTGCGCCGAGGCGAGCAGCCGCTGGAACGGGGTCTTCGCGGTGTTGTGCTTCTTGATCACTTTCGCGCCGTGGCGGGTCTTGGACTGCAGTTTCTGTTGCGGGGTGAAGAAGTTGATCATCAACCGGAGTGGTTGGTAGAGCCGGTTCAACAGCTCGGTCTCGGCGTCGGTGTCGAACCGCAGATACCCCACCGTCTGCCGCACCACCGACCAGTTCTTCTGCTCCACATGGGCGTTGTCGTTCTTGTGGGCTTCCCGGGACCGGGTGAAGGTGATCTTGTTGTCGGTGCACCAGCCCAGCAGGTGGTGGTTGATGAACTCCGACCCGTTGTCGGAGTCGATGCCCAGCAGCGGGAACGGCAACCCGGCGGCGATGTCGTCCAACGCGTCCCGGACCCGGACCGCGGCCTTGTTCCGGACCGCGCGGGTCTCGGTCCAGCCCGAAGCGATGTCGGTCACGGTCAGGGTCTGGCAGAACTCCCCGCGGGAGTTGCCGCCCTCGTGGCCGACCAGATCGACCTCGACGAACCCGGGCCGGTCGTCGTCCCACTGCGACCACATCCGCACCGGGATCTGCGCCTTCAACAACGACCCGAACTTGGTGCCGGACCGGCCCTTGTGCGGCAGCCGAGCCCGCGCCTTAGCCAACCGCCGATCGATCGTGGCCGCCGACATGGCCACCAGCAGATCCGCCGTCTGCTGCGGAATCTGCAGCTCACCCACCTGCCGGAGCCGGTCCACCAACTCCGGCAAGAACGGCGCCAGCCGCTTCCCACACGGCCCACCCAGCACCGCCCAACACCTCTCCAACGCCGCGACCACCTCCGGCCCATACACCTGCCCCGGCGGCGGCATCGCCGACTTCAACGTCCCGACCCGCCGCCGCCTGCGCACCCGCTTGGGCCGCAACGCGACCCGCAACGCGACCCGCAACACCTTCCGCGCATGATCACGATGCCACCCCGTCGTCGCGCACAACTCATCCAAAATCCGCGACTTGTCCGCCCGACCCGCCGCCCGATACCGCACCGCGACCTGCCGAGCCACCGCCAACCGCTGAACCATCGTCAACCCCATCGATCACGATCAGCCGCCACCCCCACCCCACCCCCGACAGACACGCCGAAACGGGCACTTTCCAACTGAGGCAACGACTCACCTAGCCGGGCATTTCCGATGAGTCAACGCGCGGGCTGGACAACCGTCGGTTGTCTGCCAAGGTGATGCGGTGGACTTCGACCTTTCCCAGATCAGAGCGTTAGTGGTCGCTGCGGAGGAACTTCATTTCGGGCGTGCAGCCGAACGGCTCTGCATCAGCCAGCAGGGCTTGTCCAAGCGGATTAAGCGTTTGGAGCAACTGCTGGGCGAGCCGCTCTTCGACCGGCGGCATAACGTGGTGGAGCTGACACTGACCGGTCGGAGGTTCTTGCCGAAGGCACGCCGGCTGCTCGCCATCGCCGACGAGACGGCAGCAGAGCTGTGGCCGCAGACGCGGCCACTGCGCATCGACGTGTGGGGTCAAGTGCATGCGCCGTTACGAATCGTGGGCCGTCTTGCTGCCCAGACTCCCCATCTTCTCCCCGAGCTGAGTATGCGTCGCAGTCTGTCGGCATCGCTGGGCGCGCTGGAACGCGACGAGGTCGACGTCGCCTTCGGTCGTCCGTACGATCTCCTCCGTCCAGTCCCGGCTGGACTCATCGTCCAGCCGACCTATCTGGAACCGATGGCCGTGGCGATGTCGAGCCGGCATCCCTACGCGGGCACCGAGGTTCTGAGCCCCGACGATCTGCGTGCCGTTGGATTGTGGTGGCCACTCGAAAACAGCCCGGGCGAGGTTGCGGGCTTTCTTCGTGAGTTCGGGTCGCACTTTGAGATTCCCACGTCAACTGAGGGTCTCAACCTTGGCGTCGATCACCTCCTCGACGATCTCCGCGGGAATCCGAACAGCCTCTCCCTCGCCGGCCGCGAGTGCCTCTGGCTGCCATGGGAGGCGTCACGATCGTGGATCTCCAGCCCGTTCCCCGGTTCCTGTGGTGGGCCCTGCGTCGTAGGGTCGCGCCGCACAAGCAGCTCGCCCAATTCTTCGGGCTCCTCGCGGAGACGACCCGTCGGGAAGGCTGGTTGGATTTCGACCCCCAGACCGACTGGCTCCCCGCCGCCGACCGCACAGACCTCCTCGGCTGGACTGCAGCCGCCGATAGACGATAGGGCTCCAGGAGGCCGCCCGCACTTCCGTACCCGAGGCGTACCCGAGTCCTTGTCCGCAACTCCAGAACGTCGAGATAGAGCCGCGGGCCTCTGGACACGGCGGCTCCGTCGAACGTACCGGACGAGTCACTGATGGCCGTAGTGTCTCTTGTGACCTCCCGTCCGGAATCCAGCGACCCGGCCGGGCCGCGTCATCATCCACTGGACGCGACACCGGTCGAAGTGCGAGCCGCGCTCGCCGCCGTGTCCATCGACGACGCCGAGCGGTTCGACGCGGAGTGGTCCCACGCCCTCGACGTCGCGCGGGACCGGCTCGACTTGACCGAGCTCGACGACGTGCTCCAGCGGTGGCCATGTTCGCCGCGTCAGCCCGGAACAATCCCCGTACGGCACCGGCAGATGATGGCCCAGCTCGTCCGCGCCGAGGCCGGGGAGACACCGCCTGAGGGCGTGCCGTGGGACGTCGTCACCGCAGGCCTCGCCCACCGCCCTCACCAACCACACCACCCGCACCGGGACGCCTGATCCTGCGTGTACCGCGTCAAATCGACGTCGAAGCAGTCCGAGATCGACGCGCTACCACCAGAGGCAGTCGCCGCCTTCCTCGAGCTGCGGGCCGCGCTCGATACCTCCCCCGCACACCCATGGACGTCCCGCACGTGACACCCCAACCGCCAACATTTGGTCGGTCTCGTTCGGGCCCCGCCGGTCGTGGCCTCGCGACCTGGTACACCATCGAGCCCGAGCGAAGCCCGTCAACGAATCGTTGACGCCGTACGCACCGCCGCACCCGAGGAAACCCCGCCGCTCCCCGGTGCCCCACGCTGCCCCTCCACTCCTCTCGCCCGCCGTGGGCGTGTCGGTTGCCGTTGATCTTGACCACACAGCCGGGCGCCGCCGGACGCCCCCTGCACGTCTGGCTTCCGGGCCCGTTCACCGTCGCCAACGCAGGTTAGAGGGGCTGCTCCATCTGGTCTTCCGAGGCGAGTCGGCGACCGGTTTCGATGACGAGACGGACTCCGGTGTTGCCAGGGGCGAACGGGTCGTACTCCTCATCGCGTCGTACCTGACCGCCGGCTGCGGCGAGGGCCTGCTCGGCGGCGATCGCGTTCCGGTCGCTGCTGAGGTGCACGACGATGCCGTGGTGGCCGGTGGGGTTGGTGAAGCCCTGGACCGCCAGGATGGCCGCGTCTACGGCGGCAGCCTTTCCCGAGGCGGCGCGGTAGGGGCGGAACCGGTCCGCGAGGGCGGCCCGCACGATCGCCCACACCGCGTCTCTATCTAAGGCCGCGTCTCTATCTAAGGCCGTGTCCAACATCGTGCCCGTGATCGATGTGGTGTCTGTGTTCAACGTCCCCTCCCCTTTCCGCCCGAACGGCTGGTGTCAGTTTTGTCAGTGTGTACAGCTGTGGGCGGCCCCGCGGCGTGAGCATCGTCGTGAACGTCGTGAACGGGTCTCCCGCCGCACTGTCTCCGAAGGCGAGAGACCCGAGCCGACTGTAGCCGGCCCCGTCGACGCCCGCGCCGAGCTCCCCCGAGCGACAGTTGTGCTGACAGCGCCCGGCCACGTCCGGGCCGATGCCCCGTCCGATACAGGATTATGACCGTTACAGGATGGTTTAGGTAGTTTCGCAAGGGTCGCTGGATGGCTAGTCAGTGGTGTCAGCGCCCGGTGCGGGGAGGACGTGTGAGGTCGACGTTGGTCGTGCGGCGGACCGCCGGTGCGAGCCGGCGGGGAGCGGGGAGGCCTCGTACCCTGCGCGGATGTCATTGGCGTCGACATCGGTCGTGCGGGGCCGTAGCGCCATCCGAGTTGATGGCGTCGTTGGAGCCTTGACTGAGTCCTAGTGCTCGCGCGCGGCCCGGAGCTCCTCGGTCATCGCGTCGACCGCTTCAGGCCGACCATGCAGTGCTGCTGGCGTGTTCTGTAAAGACGCCGCCAACCAGGTGCCATCGTGGCGCACACCGACGAGCAACTGGACTGCATTCTGGTCGGGCACCAGGTCACCGCCGCCGGGCGGGACCATTCCCACGGTAGCGTGCAGCAGAGCCGAGTTCGTGCCGATCGGCCGCACGTCACGAACGATGCGCACATAGCTGGCGACCTGATGGTCCGCAAAGATGCCGGCGAGGGCGTCGGCGATCTCGTTGCGGCCGTGCATCTCGCTGCCGTCGAAGCCCACGACAATCGCGTCCTGCGTGAATTGACGTGCATATGCTTCGGCATCCTGGCGGTTCCATGCCGACAGGATCTCGGCATGCACCTGCTCAAGATCGCCCAGAGAAGCAGGATCGCTCACACAAGCACTGTCCCGCACTCGAGTTGGCGTTTCAATCCTTCGCTGCAGCGGAAATGTCGACGCAGAGGACTCCTCTGTTGCCGTCCTGGTCCGCAATCACGGTGAGCCCGGGCGCATCGCTGTCGTCGACGACGGTCCCGCCGGCGGCGAGAACGGCGGCGATGCGTTGCTCGGCCACCTCAGGCGCGACGTAGACCTCGACATGGAGTCGCTGGCCCGTGGCCTCGGGCTCGCCGGGGTCGTCGAACCACAAGTTCGGCACTCGCACCGTCGCGTCCCGGATCTCGTCGCCGGGTGACCCGCGGCCCTGGGACTCGGCGCTCCCTGTCAGCAAGGCTGCCCACACCGGAGCAACGGTGGCGGAACGGGCCGTGTCGAGGCCGAGCTCGATCTCGCTGACCGAGGCCGGGTCGGCATCCAGTTCGCGGTCGGCGGCGATCTCGGTGATCCGTCGCGCGAGATCGACGTCCTGCATGGTCCCCCACTCGACGACGTACTCGGTGCCCTCGTCGTCGCGGTAGATGGCGTCGTCGGTGACCAGCTCGATGTCAACGTAGCCGTTGCCGATCGACACGCGCGGGTAGTGGCCGAGCCGGTCGCCCGCCTCGCCAACCGCGGCAACGAACCGTGCGCCCGTGCCGAAGTCCTTGACCAGGTAGTGGGCGTGCAGTCCCTGGGCCAGCTTGCGCCACTCGGTCAGGTTGGCCCCGGCGATCTGGTCGCCCTTCAGCATGTCCATGGTCTGGGACTCTAGCTGCGACCGGCCTCAGGCAGGCTCGACCGTCTTGACCATGACGCAGTTCTTCAGCCCTTTGGGCCGGTCGTAGGTGAAGCCGAGCCGCTCGTAGAGTCGACGGGTGCCGTTGTCGGGTGGTCGCGGGGAACCCGGCCCGTCCGGCACCTGCGCCGCGGGCAGGTGGCCGGCTGCCGTCGGCATCAGTCGTGGCCGATGACGGGCAGCGGGTCGACCTGGATGCGGAGATCTGTCCGGGGATCCGGGCCCGGGTCGCCGTGCCAGCTGATCTGGCGCGGTGTGGTGAGCTGGCAGCGCTGGTCGGGATCGACAGCGCAGGTGCCAAGAGTGGTCAGCTTGCGGAGTTCGTGAACGCGGCCTCGCTCGGGTCCGCAGTCTTGGCCGGTGCGGAGTTCGGTGTGGACCAGTTCCGCCGGGAGCTGTCCAAGCTGATGACCGGTGACTTGGTGGCCGCCGCGCAGGCCGTCAGCTTGGTGATGGTGGCGGTCACCGAGACCGGCGAGATCGTCGGGCTGCTGATCGCGTTCCCGCCGTCGGCGGTGATCGAGCAGCACCTGAACTCACCGAATATCACCGATCGGCAGATGGTGATGGTGGGCGGCCTGACCGGGTCAGCAAGCTGCGGGCCCTGGCTGTGGATCCGAAGTGGCGCGGCCGCGGTGTCGGCGCCGGGCTGCTGGCCCGGTTCACGGACATCTTCACCGCATGCGGCTACTTCTACCTGTTCGGCCAGTTCGACGTTCCCGATCAGCGATGGTTCGACCGGCGCGACCCCGGCCTGGAGACCTTCTACACCCAGCAGGGCTTCACCGTGCTGGGTGAAGGCAAGCCGCTCGACTTCTTCGTCGTGTTCGGGATCCACAGCGCGATCCTCCCGGCCCGCGCGAGCAGTTCTTCTACTACCGCCCGCCGACCGACCAGCCAGTGACGTCGCGGGATCAGACCAGATCACCGCGGCCGGCTTGGGCGGCGCAGGGAAGGAAAGCTGCGGGGACGCCTGCTCCGGAGCAGGTAGCCACGGCGTACCTCGAACTGCCGAAGCGTCTTGCAGGTCCTGGTCAGGAGCTGGAGCGCTTCGCCGGCGACCGTGGGGTCGGTGCGGGCATCGTCGAGCATCAGCTCGATCTCGGTCACGAGTTCCTGCCAGGCGTTGCGCGCCGGGGGCGGGCGGTCTCCGGCGTACACGTCCATGAGTGGGAGCGGCTGGATCGCCGGACCGAGCCGGCCGAGGACCAGGATCTCGTGCCTGGCGGCAAGATCGGTCGCTGTTGCGGCCGCGGTCATCATGACGTGCTGCTGCTCGGGTTCCATCATCTCGTACGGTGCCCAGACCCCGAGGCCGCCGCGGGGCGGAAGCCCGGCGGCCTTCCAGATCGTGCGCAGCGCGGCTGCTGGCTGTTTGCGCCGAGAGGTGATCGCGAGGCTGACCTCGTCCAGTAAAGAGCGCAGGATCCGGAACCACATCGCGGCCTGGACGGTGCGGCCGGGCAACTCGACCATCCCGGTGTTCAGGGCGCTGTACGTGTAGCCCTCCAAGGTTGCCAGAGGTTCGGGAACTGGCCGGGGCGGCATCGGCCGGCCGTTGTTGAGCATGGAGTGGAAGGTGGCGGCGTACCGTTCCTCGAGGTAGCAGCCGTGCTCGTGGCAGCTGTACCAGCGGCAGCCGCCACATCAGTTCGCGGCCCAGGTCGGGGTCGGTCACGCAGACCGGGCAGTGCCGGTCCAGCCACGTATGAGGAAGCCAGGGCCCGATCCATCGGCTCAGGTGACCGTCGGCGTGCTGGACACCGGCCTCGCCGAGCGGGAAGAGCACCGGGTTCGACCGGACGTAGTTGAAGAACTCCTCCCAGGGGTAAGGCTTTTCGAAGGTCGACAGATGCTCCAGCAGGCACGGCTCCCAGCCCGACAGCGTCATTGATGTCAGCCGGTCGACCGGCTGGCCGGTACGTTGCGCCAAAGCGTTCAGCACCGCCGGTGGTGGGTGCACGTCCAGATCGTAGGCCGGGTACTGCACGATCCGCAGGTTCTGCGGACCCGACCAGCTGCTCGCTGGTCATCCGGTACAGCACCGCGATCCGGTCCACCCACGACGACAGCGCTTCGCGCTCGCCGGGCGGCGGATGCAGCGGCCACCGCGACAGCACCTCACCGTCTAGTTCAGTGACGAGCCAGGCCGGGAGTTCACGCTGGAAACTGTTCTGGAAGCCACGCGGGAAACCGCGGTGGAAGTGGTGGGGCAAGTCGTTCGGGGTCACGACAGTTCGCGCTCGAACAGGCGCCGACGCTCGCCGGACCCGGCGTACGCGGCGAGCTGGAGCGTGTCGGCGTTGATGGCCTCCTCGCCGGTGGTGATCGCGACGGTGGCGGCCTCGGTGAGCAGCGTGGCCAGTTCACCGATCGTGGCCTCGCAGCGGGTCAGCAGGTACGACGTCATTTCCGGTGTGGCGATCGGTGAGGGCCTGCGCAGCGGGTACAACACGGCGAAGCTGGCCACCAGCGAGCACGCGTCGTTGCCGGGTTCCCGGGCCGGCAGCGTGAACGGGGCGAACCGGTTCTCCAGCTGGTCGTCGGTCCGGATCGCCAGATAGGCATCGCGGGTGCCGAGGCCGACCAGCGGGATGCGCAGCTCGTTGCCCAGGAATCGCAGCAGGTTCAAGAACTCGCGGCGGCGGTCGCCGCGACCGCCCATGATGTTGTGCAGCTCGTCGATCACCAGCATCCGCAAACCAGTGGCCCGCAGCAGCCCGAGCACGACCTGCTCCAGCTCGGGCACCCGGTAGTTGCGCCGAGGCGCGCCGAGCGCGGCCGCGACGGCGGTGTAGAAGCGGCCGACCTACGGCTCGGACGGCATCTGGACCACCAGCACCGGAGTTTGTTCGCGGTCCTCGTGGGAGACCGGCGGGTGCGTTCGGCGAAACTTCTCAATGATCATCGACTTGCCGTTGTTCGTCGGGCCGATCAGCAACAGGTTCGGCATCCGCTGCTCGGCCGGCCACGCCAGTAACGTCTCCAGCCGCTCCAGCGCCGCGACCGCGGCCGGGTACCCGATCCACCGATCCGCCTGCACGTAATGCAGGCGCTCCTTGTCGCCGAGCAGCGCGATCGCCCGCGTGGACTCGTGCAGATGCCCCAGCTCCCGGTCCGCGTCGACGTCGCGGTCCGCCGGACGTGAATCGAAGGTCACCACTGCTCGATCACCTCGAACACGGCCGCCGGCGGCGCCTCACTGTCCGCGTCGCGCGCACCAGTGGGCGGCAGCGGGGCAGTCGTATCGCTGCCAAGCGCCTGGTGACCCGCTTCGTCGCGGCGGACCTGGGCGCGGCGCGCCTTGCGGCTGGTAGCTGCGGCGGTGTCGGTGATGCGGCGCATCTGATCGACCATCGCGAACAGCGCCTGCTCGTCAACGTCGTCGCGGCCCTGCTCGCGCAGCCGAGTCACGGCCGCGCGCTGCTCCCAGACGCTGATCGCCGGCCGCGACTGGGTCCGGTAGGGCACCTGCGCGTACGCCGTACCGTCCGGTTCGAGAGCCCAGATCCGGGAGATGTCGCGCGGGTCGCGGCGCAGCACGAACTTGTCCAGCTGCCCGCGCCGGGCGATCCACGGTCGGAGTGCGTCGCAGGAGTAGTGCACGTGGTCGACCAGGAACCCGGTTCGGGTCAGCGACCGGCGTACGACGGGCAGGAAGTCGACCAGGAACGCGGTCTCGTTCGCGACCGTCACCGGTGCCTGGTCCGTCATCGCCGCCAGCTCGGCCCATACCCCCGCCGGAGTCCGACAAAACCAATCGTGGACCTGCCCGTGGTAACAAGCCACCGCCAGCACCAGCCACGCGTTCAACTCGGTCAGCGTCATCACCGCCCGGCCGTCGCTGTCATACCCGCCCCGCTCGGCAACGCTCGAGAACGTCGTACCCGGCAGCTCGTGGACCAGGCCCATCATCGTGCCGATCACCCGCTCCACAATTCCGCCGTAATGCGGCCGGCCCGGGGGCCGGTACCGCAGCCCGATCCCGTGCTGATCACACCCGCGACGCAGCGCCTCGCTGTGGAACTCCGCGCCGTTGTCCACGAACAACTCGCGCGGCTTCCCGCTCATCGGCCACACCGCATCCACGCCCAGCTGCTCCAGCCACGGACGCTTATCCATTCCGGCCCGGGCCAGGCACAACCCGACCGACGTCGCCGACGGAGCCTCCAACGTCACCACCAGGCCGACCACGCACCGCGACGCCACGTCGATCGCGACCGTCACATAAGGACGCCCGGTCGGCAACCGATGCCGGTCATCGACCACGATCACGTCGATCGGCGTGTGATCGACCTGCACCTGCTCCAGCAGCTCGCTGACTACCGGCACGTCGCCACGAGCTGGCCGCAACGACCGGGCCGCGTCGTGTCCCTCGCGGGCCATCGTCGCCCGGACAGGATCCAGCTGAGCCACCCGGCGCAGTCCCGCACCCCGTGACGGCACCGGCAACCCGCGGGCCATGCACAGCCGGGCGATCTCGCGGGAAATTGCCGCCACCGATCGACGTTGTCGCGACAGGTACCAGGCTCGCAGTACCGACGACACGATCGCCTCGACCTCATCCAGCAGCCGCGACCCGCCGCGGCCGCCAGCCGACGGCCGGGGAGCAGGTCCGACACCACGCCTTCGCCGCTGCGCCACCGGCGCACCAGCACATAGACCTGGCGGCGCGAGATCCCCAACTGCTCAGCAACCCGGTCCACTGTCGCCGTACCCAGCACCTCCCGGCCGGCCAGCTGCCCGATCGCCGCAGCCTGCCGAACCGCGACATCCCACACCGGATCAGGAGTTGTATGCACACCGCGCTCGGCAACTTCGTCCACCACCAGCGCCCAGACCAGCAGGCACCCCGCCTGCACTGAAGCGACGGTAGTGCAGGGGACTTCGGTACACCCGAACGACTCGCAGTCCGCTGCACAAAAGCCCTTCCCAGGCGAACGAGCTGTGCAGACCAGTTCGGACATCGACAGATCCTGCGCGCCTAGGTGCGGCGAAGCGGCCCGCTGCAACGGCGACTGCAAAGGCGGCTGCGACGTAAGGCTCAGTCGTACCGAGTGCCGGTAACAGATCTTATGTCATGCCAGCTTTAGCTTTAGTCGGCAACCGCGCGCGGTCGTAGTCTTCGGACGTGGACGACCGAGTTGTCGTTGCCGAACGCGCGTTGGCCCCATGATGTCGGCTCCGCGCCCTAACCCGTGGGGAGGCGGAGCATCACGTCCGAAGCGGGTGCCGGGCGGCGTCGATGGTGGGCGGGGGCAGGTGATGACGGTGACAACGGAACATCTTGTCGAGATAGTCCCTGCTGAACTAGCTGATCTGATGGCCCGACAAGTCGACGCACGGACAGGTTGACGCGTTTGGGTGGCTTTGGTGCTTCGGCTGTGGCCGGTTGTGCCCAGATGTTGCTCAACGCTGTAGACGCTCTCACGGCGGGCTGGTATGCCTTGCTCACTTTGCCGGCGCGTCTGGATCCTTGGGGGGGTTCGGTTGTCCGCTTCGACGTATGTTCCGCTGCGTTCTCGCCGTTCTGTCTGGATTGTTGGCGGTTCTCGACGTGTTCGGGCTCTGCGGCGATGGCTGATTCTGACGCTGTCGTTGGCGGTGGCGTGGACGCTGGTGGTGCCTCCGGAGGGTGTGGCGACGGCTGACGCCGCCAAGGCCTCGACTGCGAAGTCACCGGGCCATGTCGGGTTGGAGTCGACGCCGCCTGGTGCGGGTGAGTACGTGTCGCTGCAGCCGGCGCGGATCGTGGACTCGAGGACCGGGTTGGGTGGTGCGACTGGGCAGCTGGGTGAGGCCGAGTCTCGTACCTACACGGTGACGGGTGTGGGTGGGGTGCCGTCGTCGGGGGTGTCGGCGGTGGCGTTGGCTGTGACGTCGATCAACTCCACGGCGGATTCGGGCTTGACGTTGTGGCCGACGGGTGAGACACGGCCATCGACAGCCTCGTTGACGATCACCGCCGGTAAGGCGGTGACGAACACGGTGATCACGAAGATCGGCCCGGGTGGGCAGGTCAACGTGTTCAACCGGTGGGGCGACACGCATGTGGTGTTCGATGTCACCGGGTTCTTCACCGACAATACGGTGACGACTGCGGGCGGCACGTTCGTCCCGTTGACGCACACCCGGATCTTCGACACCCGCATCGGCCTGGGCGGTCCACAAACGCCGTTGCAGGCAGGGGTTTCTCGTGATGTGACGGTGCTTGGAGTGGGTGGGGTGCCGGCGGCGAATGTGTCCGCGGTTGCCGTGAATCTCACCATGGTCGACGCGACCGCGGACACGAATCTGATCTCGTGGCCTGCCGGGCAGGCTCGGCCTAGTGTGTCCACGTTGCAGGTTGGCGCCGGCCGGGCGATGTCTGGTCTGGCGCAGGTCAAGGTGGGCGCCGGCGGCAAGATCTCTGTGTATGCGGGGTCGGGTCAGGTGAATCTGATCGTCGACGTGGAGGGCTACTACCTGGACAACACCCAGACCGGCCGCGATCTCTACGTGCCGATCACTCCGGACCGGATTAACAACCAGGGTGCGATGAGCGCCGGCGGTGTCCGGGGGATCAAGATCCTCGGCGCCACCCGCTACGGTAACCCAGCCGTGCAGGTCATACCGCCGGCCGGGGTGACCGCCGTCGTGTTGTCGGTGACCGCGATCGATCCGCAGGGTTCGGGATTTTTCACGGTGTGGCCGTCAGGGGCCGTGCGGCCGGAGATGTCAACGCTTTCGTACACCGCGACCGATGCCAACGTGACGAACACGGTGATCGTCAAACCCGGCTCCAACGGCTACATCAGCATCCTGTCCTCCGGTGGCAGACCCGGCACCACCGTTGACGTGCAGGGCTATTACCAGAAGATGGCGCCCACGCCACCGCCCGCGCCCGGCATCTCGAGTTCGACGCATCCGCGCGACGCCTGGACGGCTGGCGCGACGAACCCGTCGTTGACTTTTTCCTCTTCGAGCACGGCGGTGTCGCGGTACCTGTACGCCACCGATGACGAGACGATGGCGTCCGCGCAGTCGGTGGCCACCACCACCGGCGCGTCGAAAACGGTCACGGTTACACCCGGCGACGGCTGGCACACTGTCTACGTCCGATCGGTCGACTTCGCGAACAACGTCTCCCCCGTCGCGACCTATTCGTTCGGCACCGGGGCGGGCATCACCAAACCGGAGTCGAACGGCAGCACCGCGAGGTTCGCCCACCTCGCCGGTGTCGCGTCACCGGATTACGGGTCGGTGACCTGGTCCTACCGGTGGGCGGACAGTGAAAGCTGGCGCACCATCCCCATCGGGCACGTCACCGTCGACGGACAGCCCGTCACCGCCTGGCCGGTGCCGAAGACCGGCGACCTGGCGTGGGACGTGCCCGCCACCCTGTTCGGCCGCGACGGGACGGTGAAACTCCGAGCCTGCTACAAGTTCAAGGTCGCGGGCCAGCCCGACGATTGCACCTCCGATGAGGTCACCCTCACCTTGGACAAGACCGACTCGATCGGCTCGTCGGAGGACGCCGGGCCGGGCGCGGTGTCGCCGCTGTCGGGCAACATGGCGATTTCGGAGACGGACGCATCGATCGACTCGTACGGGTCGGACCTGACCCTGTCCCGCACCTTCAACACCCTCGCCCCGCAAGCGACACCCGAGGGCGCGCCACAGCTGCTGTCGGAGAACCAGACCGAGGTCGAGACCGACACCACCGGATTCATCGCCGGAGGCGGCATCGTCACCCTCGCAGCAACCACACCCGCAGCCGGCGGCAACAGCGCTCTGAAGATCACACCCGCCGCGGCAGGGAGCACCGACGTGGACACTTACGCTGCGGTCGGTGCGAACGGCGGCTCGATGGGGCTCGGGATGAAGGCCGGGCATAGCTACACGTTCTCCACCCAGATCTACGTGCCGACCGCAACCGGCCTCGAGACGGGTGGTCTGCCGCGCGTCCTACGGGCCGTCCTTTACTACCGCATCGGTGCCGGGTCGTATGTGCAGGTGCCGTCGAATCTGCCGACAGCGTTGAACACGTGGCAAACCCTGCGGCTCCGGGCATCCTTGCCAGTCGGGACGACGGAGGCGTTCATCCGCCTCTACAACGGTCGCCCTTCCAACGCGACCACCAAGCCGGTGCTGTACGACGGCATGAGCTTGGTCGAGGAAGGCGTCTTCGGCCCCGGCTGGATCTCCAGCATGTCCGTCGACGCCGCCGCGTCGGACTGGACCGGGCTGACGGACCGAGGCTTCAGCGTGTCGGTGACCGACTCCGACGGCGCGGTCACCACCTTCGCCAAGAAGGCCGACGGCACCTACGCCGCGACCGGTGAGGACGCCACCAGCGACGACAAGCTCACCGCGGTCGTCGGTGGTGCCGGTGGACCGTCGGAGTTCCGGATTGGCGACCTGGACGGCAACACCACCGCCTTCACACCCGCCCTTGCCTATAGCTCTGCGGCGAAGGAGAACCAGCCGCACACCTACCGGATCGCCCGCGTGATCCAGCCCGGGTCGAACCAGAACACCACCTATACCTACGACGCCGAGGGGCGTGCGACGCAGATGCTGGCGCCCCTCCCGCCGGGCGTGTCGTCATGCACCACGTGGATAGCGGGGTGCAAGGCTCTGCAGTTCGGCTACGACCCGTCCGGGCACCTCACCGCCGTGACGTTCCGCACCACGACCGCGGCAGGCACGGACTTGAAAGTCGACGTCGCCTGCTACAGCTACGACACGACAACCGGGCGTCTGCTGCAGTCATGGGACCCGCGGACCGTGTCCGGCGCCGGAACCGGCACCCAACCCGTCGCCTGCAACCCGACGAACGCGGTGCTACCCACCACCTACACCTACGACGCCAACGGCCGGCTCGCTACCGAAAAGGGAGCCGGGGTCGCGGCCTGGATCCTCGGCTACGACGGTGTGGGTCGCGTCCACACCGTGAGCCGAACCCACGACGCCGCCAACGGCGGCGGCAGCGAGACCACCACGTTCGAGTACGACGTTCCCCGCACCGCCGACACCAGCAATGCCGCGTTCCGCCCGGACCTGTCGACGACCGCAAAGGTCGGCGCCTGGGGCCAGAAGACAGTACCGGCGACGGCGACCGCGGTCTTCGGTCCCGGGGACGCGGCGTCCCGGACCGACCTGCGGGAGGCGACCGTCACCTACATCGACGCCGATGGCCGCACCACCAACACCGCCGAGTACACCGGCCCTAGCAACGGCGCCGGCGAGGCCGGCTGGGCGATCAGCACTATTGACTACGACAAGTTCGGCAACACCGTCCGTGACCTTGGCGCGGCGAACCGCGCCCTGGCGATGGACACGACGCAGGATCTGTCGTCGGAGTACACCTCTACCGATGTCGCAGTCCGCGCGCTCGCGCTGTCTCAGGTCAGCATCTACACCGCCGACGGCAAGGACGTCACCGACACTTTCGGCCCGTTCCGTGACGTCGTCCTTCCCGACGGCACCACCGCAGGCGCGCGCGAACACACCCATACCGACTACGACACCGGCACCGAACTCGGCCACCCCGCGGGCGACCTACTGCACCTGGTCATGTCGACCTCCACAGGGGCGAGCCTGTCACCGACCACAGTGGCGACAAACGAGCAAGACAAACGCACCACTCGCAACGACTACGCCCTCTCGACCTCCGATGCCACCGGCTGGACATTCCGCACCCCGATGCGCGTCGTCCAAGACCCGGCCGGGATCGCCTCCACCACCATCACCCGCTACGACCCCGACGCAGGGCTGGCGATCGAGTCGCGGATGCCGTCCGAACCCAACGGTGGTGGGCCCGGCACCACCGAGACGATCTACTACACCGGCGGCACGAACGCCCGCGACGCCACCTGCGGCAACAAGCCCACCTGGGCCAACCTGGCGTGCGTCACCAAACCGGCCAACCCGAACCCCGGGGTCGCCGGCCTGCCGCAGATGGTGACCACCCGAGTGACCGGCTACGACTACCTGAACCGCCCGATCACCACCACTGACACCGTGATCGACGCTGGCGGCACCACCCGCACCCGCACCGAGACCACGACCTACGACAACAGCGGCTACTCGACGCGGGCAGTCTCGAGCCAAACGACCGGCGGCCTCGGCACCGCCATCCCGACGCAGACCAGCAGCTACGACCCCACCACGGGAGCCGTGACCTCGGTCACCGACGGCACCAGCACCTCGACCACGACCTACGACGACTTCGGCCGTGTCAAGACTTACACCGACTCCGCCGAAGCCGCCGGCGACGCGCGCAACCTGGTCGCCACCACCTACGACACTGCCGGCCGGGTCGCCACCGTCGCCGACGCCAAGTCGACTGTTACCAACACCTACAACGAGAACGGCGATCCTCGCGACCACCCGACCTCGATGACCGTCTCCGGCGTCACCGGTGCGTTCACTGGCCGCTACGACATCGAAGGCCGGCTCGTCGAGCAGACCTGGCCAAACGGGCTGATCGAAACCTCCTCGTTCGACGCCGAGGGCGAACAGCTCAACCGTCGCCAGGTCGAGGACCAGACCTGGCTCGAGGAAACCGTCGCCCCCAACATCCACGGCCAATGGCGCACCCAGAACTCCGCCGGCGTGAATGTCGTCCGCGAGCAGATCTACACCTACGACGCACTCGGCCGCCTCAGCCTGACCAACGATGCCGGTTCGGGAACCTGTCTGTCGCGCCGGTACCAGTTCAACGCCAACTCCAACCGCACCGCCCGCATCACCTACGCCGCGGGCTCCGACGGCAAATGCCAATCCACCACGGCCCAAACCACCCAGACATCGACCTACGACGCCGCGGACCGGCTCCAACCCGCCGGCACCCACAGCGGGCTCGTCTACGACGCCTACGGGCGCATCACCACCGTTCCGGTCGCTGACCTCACCGCTGGCACCGGGAACCTCAACGCCGGCTACTACACGAACGACATCGTCCGCTCCCTCACCCAAGACGGCACCACCCTCACCTACGGTCTCGACAACGCAGGCAGGCTAAAGACCTGGACCAACTCCACCTCGGGCGTCGTTAAGACCAACCACTACGACAACGCCTCTACTGACTCCCCAGATTGGATCTCCGAAACCACCGACCACGCCCAGTGGACGCGCAACATCAATGACCTCGGCGGCAACCTCGCCGCCACCACCAACCAAGCCGGCGCCGTGACCTGGCAGACTGTCAACCTTCACGGCGATGTCACCGCCACAACCACGGGCACTGCGACCGAACCGACCAGCAACTACACCACCGACGAATACGGTGTCTCCATCGGCGCCGCCCGGCCAGACCGCTACGGTTGGCTAGGTGGCAAACAGCGGTCCTCTGAGGCCCTTGGGGGCCTTGTCCTCATGGGTGTCCGTCTCTACGCTCCACAACTCGGCCGCTTCCTTCAGACCGACCCAGTTCCCGGCGGTGGCGCGAATACGTATTCCTATCCGACGGACCCGGTCAACTCATTTGACATCGACGGTAAGCAATGGTGGCGGTGGAGTGGGTATGGGCGCGGATACCGATGGGCCCGCGGAAAATGGCGTCGCTACCACAAGTGGAAGGCCCGAATGCAGACACGCACATTGGGCTTCGCGGCTCGATACTATGCGCGTCATGTCAGCCGTGGAAGAAACACGTGCAAGAAGCGATATGGGATGATGACTTGCGTGATACCCGACTGGGCCTACCCGCGTGGAGGCGTGACCATCGGCAACACCTACCTGACTGGCAATCGGCGGTCCCAGGTCACCCGGGACGTGATATATCACGAGTCTCGGCACCGCTCGCAATGGAGACGGTATGGCGCTGGTTTCGCCTTGCGTTACTGGCGGGCCGGACGTAACGCGTGTAGGAACAAGTGGGAGCAAAAGGCGGGGTTGCGAAGAGGTGGATACCGTTGTTAGGCGGTCGGGGACGAACACTCACGAGGTGGACTGCCCTGATGTCGACTGCGTTGCTGCTGTTGTCGGCGTGCTTCATGGCAGACCCGAAGCTTCCAACCATCGGTGTTCGGCAGGATAAAGGAGTCCTTGCAATCCTAGTTCCACTATGCCCATCGGAAAGGATTGAGTCGATCCAGCTCTATCGCACAACTGGAGACTCGCGAGAGCTGATTTGGAGTGGGACGGACCCAATCCCCGGAGTCGCCGTAGGAGGGATTGTCCACCTGGGAGAATCATCCGAATTTCGCACGCACTCCGGGCAGATGAAGACCTCACCAGAAATGGAAATTGTCGCCCACACAAGTAGTACTGATGTCGGCACCAGCTTTTCTATGAACGAGATCCCGACCACCATGTCGGAAGACAGCTACTGGACCGGAGGCGATCCGCCTACAGCGTCAGCGGAAAGCCTGAGAAAGACGGCAAGCTGCTCGCCGTAACCGGGGCAGACTGGCCGCCACTAGATGGACGGCCGCCACATCGTGTACGAGTCGGTCGACTGGCGGGTGTGCTTGGCGTTGTGGTGGGTGGTGGCTGCGCCGGCTGCCGGCCGCGGGCGACGGACTGCTCTCTGCGCGGACCACACGAATGAAGACAGGTCCGGTGTGCAAAGTGCGGCGCACCTGGCCCAAATGCCTCATCGATGACACCTGGCGCCCGACCCGCGCGACGACCCGCCACGCAATTGGCGCTGGATCACCCGATCCATTGCAGGCCGGTGGCAGAAGTTGCGGAACTTCCTTTTGGCTGGCGCGAGGGATGGGGAGTGTCGCCCGCGTGCGGCCGAGGGCACTGCCACTACGCCGCCCGCAGGGCGACCGGGCGTTGCGCCGCGTCAGCGGCGCGCATGACCACACAGAGCTCGATTGAGCAACACTGACCGTAGCTCGTCGAAGCAACAACAGAAAAGATCTTATGTTGTCGATCGTGTCGCGTCCGGGAGCTGTCGGTGCCGCGACCTACCGTGGTCGACATGGAGCACCAGGAGCGTGCCGGCGACCGCGCGGGCGACGTCGACGAGGTCGTCGAGGCCGAGCTCGTCGACGAGCTCGCGCCGGCGATCGCCACGCTGAACTCGGCGACGTCGACGGCCGCCGGCGGGATGATCTCCCCGTACATCGTCGCGCAGCCGATGCGGATCTCCGCCGAGGTGCTCGAGGCTGATGACCCCGCGGCCGCGCTCGCCGCCCGGTTCCTGCTCCGCCACCCCAAGCACACCCGCGCCGCGTACGCCACCGACCTCACACAGTGGTTCACCTTCGCCCGCCAACTCGGCGTCGAACCACTCCACGCGAAACTCGACCACGCAGACGCCTACGCCCTGTACCTGCGAGAAGAACCCGTCCGGGGTGGTCGGCCGCTCGCGCCCTCGACAGTGCAGCGCAAGCTCTCCGCGGCGTCATCGTTCTACAAGTACGCGGTCGAGACCCGAGTGCTCACCGAGTCACCGTTCCTCGGCGTCAAGCGTCCCAAGCCGCCCAAGAACTCGTCGACCGTTGGACTTACCAAGGCCGAAATGCGCCGCCTCAGGGCGGCCGCGGCCGCCGACGGGCCTCGTTCCGAAGCGCTCGTCGAACTCCTGCAGAACAACGGGCTCCGGATCAGCGAAGCCGTCCAGGCCGATGCCGACCATCTCGGCTGGGACCGCGGCCACCGCACCCTGCGAGTCCTCCGGAAGGGCGGCGACATCACGACAGAGCCGCTCGCCCCACTCACCGCCCGTGCGATCGACACCTACCTCGACGGCCGCACCACCGGCCCGATCTTCATCACCTCGACCGGCGCACGCATGGACCGGATCGCCGCATATCGGATCATCGCCCGGCTCGCCCGCCAAGCCGATATCCCCGCCGCCGACGCGATCACCCCGCACAGCCTCCGGCACAGCTTCGCCACCGCTGCCCTCGACGCCGGCGTCCCGCTCCGCGACGTCCAAGACGCCATGGGCCACGCCGACCCCCGCACCACCCGCCGCTACGACCGCTCCCGCCGCAGGAGTCCGAGATGAGCCAATCTGCTGTAGACGCGCGCGAACAGGAGCGAGTCGCCTGGTGGCGGGTGGTGACGCGTCGTTGGCCCGCGGCCGTCGGTGTCGCGGTCGCGGCTTTGAGCATCTCCGAACTGGTCAACGCCACCGTGGACGAGGGTGTGCAGCAGGCGTTGATCATCGCGATCCCGGTGCTCGTCTACCTCACGGCCGCCGTCATCGACCGTCCGAAGAGCTCCTGGCCGGTGCTCGCCGTGACGTTGGCCCTGATCTTCGGGTTCGGCGTCTTCGATATAGATCCGATCATCGGACTGACCGCCGCCAGTGCCGTGGTGCTGGTCGTCGGCGTGGTCCACAGACTGTGGCGAGGCTCGTCCGCTCCCGCCATTGGTCAGATCCTCGGTGCCGTGGGCTTCGGGACGGCCGCGGTGCTGGCGCTGGCGGTCAGTCCGACCGTCGGCGGCTTCCTCGTCGGCTTCGGCCTGCTCGGCCACGCCACCTGGGACATCGTCCACCACCGCCGCAACATCATCGTGGCGCGCTCCCTGGCCGAGTTCTGCGCCGTCCTCGACACCCTCGTGGGCATGGCCGTCCTCGCCCTCACGATCGCGACCATGACATGACCAATCGAGTGAGAATCCACCGCCAGAACGAGCCGTTGGTCGCGGGCGCGACCAGACCGAAGGCGACAACCGCGACGAGCGGCAGCAGGTGGCGGACGTTCGGCGACTCGTTGTCTGCGGTCGAGAAGAGGCCGGCCGCCTTGGCCCCTGACGCTGGGAAGGACAACCGATCGTGTTCCAGGGCCGTCGAACGCCAGTCGATTGTCAGCCGGTCGCGGCTGCCCGCAGTGTTAATGACTGGAACGGGTACGTTCTCCCGTCCGGAACGAACGTGCGCGCGTCCACAAGGAGGAAGTGACCGGCGACCGCGCGCTCGAGCGCGCCATCGTTCGCCAAGTGAAGAACCGTGGCGGGTCGTGCCATTCGTTCGCATCCACCTCCTCTGTGCCGTCTCCTCCCCAGGTACCGAGGTAGAACAATCCACCCGAGCGGAGAACCGAGCGGATCCTCGCGATTATCGGCGGCAGATCCGAGCCCGGCACGTGAAGAAGGCAGTTCATCGACCACACCGCCTCGAACGACCCAGCGGCGAACGCGTCGACCAGCCCGCCGACGTCAAGGACCCGGGCATCGAGCCCTTCTCCCGGCACTTAGACCCATGGCGGCAACAGGTCGGTCGCCACCACCGACAGCCCGTTCCCGGCGAAGTGGGCACTGACCTGCCCGGTCCCGGCGCCGATCTCCAGGAGTCGCTCGAACCCGTCCGCGCGCATCCGATCCAGGAAGGCGGGCCCGCTCGGCGTCCCTCCACGGTGGCTTGGCGGACCGGTCGCGCTTCTCGGCGCCGCGGTCGTACGCCGTCCGGAGGTCTGGCACTGAATCTTCATATCGATGAGTCACCCCGCGACCCTAGGCGCACCTACCGACACACCCCCCGGGACGCGTTCCGGCAAGGACGGTGAAGAAGTGCGTTACTGAGCAGTGGTGGCCCACCACGCTCCACCTCGACTACCTTGAGCGGTGAAGACCCACTCCGGCAATCGTTTGATGAATCCGGCGCTTGATAGCAGGGTCGCCCTCGTCCCTGGATCAGATTCGGTCGAAGACAGGGATCACGAATCATCCGGGCTGGTCTCTAGCACCGGCCTCGCGTCCGAGCGACCGTTCCGCTCCCCTAGCCTTCCGCAGGTTCTTCGCCGGCTGGTCAATCTCACCGAGCCCGCATCGACCATCACCCTCGCCCGCCGGATGCGACTCACGCCCGGAGCCATCAACCAGCATCTCTCCGTCCTGCACAATTCCCGGCTGGTGTCCCGGACCCGGGTCACCGGATCGGTCCTCTACTGCCGAACCCGCCGCGGCGACGGCCTGACCGAATGAACTGTGGATCAAAGTCGATTTCACCTGAGGGCGACATGATCACGATCGGCCCCCACTCACGACTCGACCGTTTTGACCGGTTACGGCTGTGAGTTTTTGCGGGCGATGTCGCAGTTCACACGCTGGGAGCTCCAGGCCTTGTACGGAATGCTGTCCGTACTCGCCGAGTACCAGCGCGAACTCATCATCGCCAACACCAACGACGGCCCCGCCGCCGCCCAAGCACGAGGCGGGGTCGGCGGCCGGACCACAGCCAGGTGGCCGAAACCGTCCCGAATCGCGCTGACAGCGCACAAGACGCAACGGCCACATCAGGATCGGCCGAGGTTCGCCTGACGCCACCTGGACTCCGCTGCTGCCTGGGGCCCGCGCTACTTGTCACTTGGGGCCAGCTTCGGGAGTTCCGGGCCCCTAAACGTTCGCCGCCAGCTCCCTCGATCGAGACGTCGAGCTCGTCGGGTGGCTGCCGTCTGTTTGCCGGGCGGGTCAACCTCCTTGACGCCGCAGCCCGAGGCCTGCCTTCAGGGCTGGGATGCGGGCTGCCCAGGTCGCGAAGACGAACCCGGTGAGGAGGAACGCGATCGAGGTCGCCCACCTCGCCGCTCGTAGGCCGGCGCGGGAAGCCTCTCCAGACGCGTCCGGGGCACTTTGAAACGGTCGGCCAGCAACACCAGATACCCACAGGCAAGGCCGTCATGGAACGAAGCTGACGTACCGAAACTTTGCTTCCGACGGCGGATTGGCCCGCCTGCCCCTAAAGCGACTCGTTCATGAACTGGTCGCTGGAGCCCATCCTCGCCAGGATTGATCATCGGCTCGGGTGGGCATCTCCTTTCTCGGATCTGCCCATTTGTGCTGAGGTTGGGACTGTGAATCAGGGATTGGCGGTGCTGGTCGGATGGCTGGAGCTGCTTGCGCTCCTTGGCGTCCTCGCGTTCTTCGTACTGCGGCGGCGCTGACCGCCCTGCTCGCCGCGGCGTGTGCTGGTCCCACGCTGAGCGACGATGTGTATGCCGGCATGGCGAGCGCGAGCGCGAAGACCCTTCGGTCCGATGTCGAGTCGGTCCGGATGATCGTCGAGACCGTCTCCAGGGATCAGGCGTTCCTGCCGTTCGCGAACGTGTTCGTCACTGACGTCGAGGCCGACCTCGGTGGCGTCGACGCCGCGTTCATGTCGCGTCAGCCGCCGACCGAGGAGTCGGACAAGCTGCGCCACCAGGTAGGAACGATGTTGCAGCAGGCCACCGATGCCATCGAGGACGTCCGCATCGCCATCCGGCGTGGCGATCTCGCCGCCATCGAGAATGCCGCCGAGCCGCTCCCGAAGCTGTCAGAGCAGCTGGACGCGTTCGCGAAGGCCCATCCATGAAGCGGCTTCTCGGGATCACGCTCGGGGTTCTGACCGCGATCGGCGGCTTCGTCGACATCGGCGATCTGGTCGCGAACGCGTTGATCGGGGCCCGGTTCGGCTGGCACCTGGCGTGGGTCATCGTGCTCGGCGTGATCTCGATCTGTGTGTTCGCGGAGATGTCCGGACGGGTCGCGGCAGTCTCCAAGCGGGCGACGTTCGACCTGATCCGCGAACGGCTCGGACCTCGCATGGGACTGGCGAATCTTGTTGCCTCGTTCGCGGTCACCGCTCTCACCCTGACCGCGGAGATCGGCGGCATCGCGCTGGCGTTGGAGCTCGCGACCAGCGTCAACTACCTGCTGATCGTGCCGTTCGTCGCCGCACTGGTGTGGATCGTCATCTGGCGCGTGAAGTTCGAGTCGATGGAACGGGTATTTGGCCTGCTTGGGTTGCTGCTGATCGTGTTCGCGGTCGCGCTGTGGCAGCTCGGGCCGGACTGGGGCACGCTCATAGAGCAGGCACTGGCGCCGCGGCCGCCGTCGGAGGAGACCTGGCCCGCCTACCTCTACTACGCGGTCGCGCTGCTCGGCGCGACTATGACGCCGTACGAGGTGTTCTTCCTCTCCTCCGGAGGGGTCGAGGAACGCTGGAGCCGCAAGGACCTGACCCAGCCGAAGATCAACGTGTTCGTGGGCTTCCCGCTCGGCGGCCTGCTCTCGTTGGCGATCGCTGGCTGCGCGGCCGTCGTGTTCATGCCGCGCGGCATCGAGGTCGACACGCTCGGCCAGGTCGTCCTGCCAACCGCGGTGGCGCTGGGCAAGCTCGGGTTGGCAGTCGCGATCATCGGCGTGTTCGCCGCGACGTTCGGGGCCGCGTTGGAGACCGGGCTGTCCGCGGGCTACTCGATGTCGCAGTACTTCGGCTGGCAGTGGGGCAAGTACGTACGGCCCGTACGCGCGAGCCGTTTCCACGCCGTCGTGCTCGTCACGATCATCGTCGGCGCGATGGTCATCCTCACCACCGTCGACCCGGTCAAGGTGACCGAGTACTCCATCGTGTTCTCCGCGATCGCGTTACCCCTTACCTACTTGCCGATTCTCATCATCGCCAACGACCGTGGCTATATGGGCAAGCATGTCAACGGCGTCTTGGCGAACGTCGTCGGCACGATCGTCCTCGCCATCCTCATCCTCGCCTCGATCGTCGCGATCCCGTTGATGCTGATCACGAAGGCAGGCCAATGACATCCGACCAGAACGATGAACCCGAGGTCGTCCTCTACGCCGACTTCCACTTGCTCGACCGGCAGGTCATCGACAGCGACGGCATGCTCGTCTGCAAGATCGACGACCTCGAGCTGTCCGAGTCAGGGTCCGATTCCGCCTTGCCATGTGTGACGAACGTCCTCGTCGGGCCGGCTGCTCTTGGTCCGCGGATCGGCGGGATCCTCGGCGACTGGTTCGTCGCCGCGCAACGCCGGTTCCATCCGGATCCCGACCCCGGTCCGGCGAGCTTCCCGTTCGCGCTGGTCGAGAAGGTCCACGAGGAGGTCCGGCTCAGCGTGTCGAAGTATGGGCTCGACCTGGATCGGACCGAGGACTGGGTCCGCGACCACCTCATCGGCCGGATCCCCGGCGCGGACGAACGGGGATCCGACGATGAGAGTCGGTGACCTGCTGGGCGGCGTGGTCCGGACGTCCGACGACACCGTCCTCGGCCGGGTCGCCGACGTACGCCTGGTGGGCTCGTTGGTCGACGGCAAGCCGGACCTCCACCTGGACGGGCTCCTCCTCGTACCCGGCCGGTGGACCCGGCTGCTCGGATACGACCACGACAACCTCAAAGGGCCATGGCTGTTGCGCGTTCTCGCCCGTCGGTCAGCTGCGGGCAAGCACTTCGTCCCATGGCAGTACGTCGACAGCTACGACCACCACACCATCCGGCTCCGCCCAGGACCCGCCAGCCTGGACGACCTCGAGCCCGCACCCGGCCTCGACCACAGCTGGCCAACCGCGCACCACGACTCCTAGCCTGTCCGGCGCGGCGGATCCTAGTGATCAGGCGCGGACGGCGCGCAGGGATGGGGAGCCGAGGCAGGCGAGGCCGGCGACGACGGTTGCCAGGGCGCTCGCGCCGATCACCGTGGTCGAGGGCAGCACGCCGAGCAGAGCCCCACCGAGCGCGGCTCCGGCGGGCGAGGCGCCCACGACGAGGGCGCGTCGCGCGCCGAAGACCTCACCATGCCGTTCGATCGGAACCAGCCGTTGAATAACGGTCGCCTCGATCGCGACGTACGGCGCCCACATCATCCCGGCGACGAACAGGACCGCTATCGCGGGCACGAGGTCGTGCAGGAACACGACCGGGAACAGCACGATCCCCCACGCGATTGCCCCACAAGCGTTGACGATTCCGGGCCGTAGCCGGGACAGTGGCCGCACGAACAACAGGCCGACCATCGCGCCGGCACCGATCGCCGAGGTCAGGGCGCCGTAGCCGGCCGGACCCACGGCGAGCACGTCCTGGGCGAAGAGCGGCAGCGCGGGCTCAAGCGGTCCGTAGGCGAAGAAGTACACGACGGACAGCAGGTACAGGGCGCGTACGGCAGGCGTGCGCCAGATCAGCTGGAACCCGTTCGCGCTCCCCCGGCGGTCGCTCGGTGGGACCTGGAGCTCGCCCAGCCGGCGTGCGAGGAGGCCGGCGGCGATGAGCGCGGCCGCGGGGAGCAGCAGTGCGGTCGGGCCGTCGAGGACGGTGAGCAGCGCGCCGGCGGCGGCCGGGCCGACGAGCAGCGGGAGCTGGTCGCCGACGCTCAGCAGCCCGTTCGCCGGCGCCAGGTCACGTTCGCCGACGAGCCGCGGTACGGCGACCCGAACTCCGGCGAACGTCACCGGCGCGAGCGCACCCACGAGGACGGCGACGCCGAGCAGGACGGGCAGCGAGAGCAGGCTCAGTGCGTGCAGGCCGGCGATGGTCGCGAGCAGAACGGCGCGGAGCAGGTTGTCCCACGCCATCAGCCGCGCCGGCGACCACCGGTCGAGCAGCCGGCCGGCGATGGGTCCCATCACAACGGTCGGGAGCTGCAGGCACAGCACGAGCGCGCCCAATGCGGCAGCGGGATAGCCGCGGTGGCTGACGAACCACAGCAACGCCAGCAGCGTGAACTGTTCCGCCGTCGCCGATAACAGCAACAAGGTGGTGAGCCGGCGCAGGCTGGGCAGCTTCAGGACCGACGTACCCGTCACGGCACCTCCGACTCATCGACCGACTCATCGACCGACTCATCGACGGACTCATCGACCGGGCAGCGGGAGCCGCATCCCGGCCAGTCGCACAGCCGGCAGGCGATGTCGGCATCGAGGCGCTGCCGTTCACGGACCCGCAGCGCCTTGTGCGCGAGCGCCGTCAACCGTTCGGTTTCGTCAAGCTCGAACGCGTCCGTCAGCTCCGCGATGGCTCGATCCCTCGCGCGCAACCCGTCGGCCAGCAGCCTCCGTCCGGCGGCCGTCAGCTCGAGCCGTACGCCACCACGCCCACCGGCACCGGACCGCTCGACCAGGCCGAGCGTCGCCAGCCGATCGATGAGGCGCACGCTGCCCGACTGGGTAAGCCCGAGCCGGCGGTAGAGCCAGTCGATCCCCCGGCCGGGGTGGCTGTCGATCAGGACGAGCGCGGCCAGATCCCGTTCGGCCACGCCAACCGACGCGACCGCCTCCCGGATCCGGTCGGCGCCGGACAGCAGCCAGGCCCCGAGGACATTTGAATCATGCATGACTCATACATATAACGGCCCCACCGTCCATGTCCAGGGCGCGGAACGGGGTGCTTCGCAATCGGGCAAGGGACGGACTGAATCACCCGGTGTGAGTCCGCGTCTGGTTGAGGATTGGAGTTCGCTGGGGTCGGGCATGGCTGTGGAATGGTCGAGATCGCGTTCGATACCGACATCGGTAGTGACGTCGACGATCTGCTCGCTCTGGCGATGATCCTCGGGTCACCGGAGTGGGACCTGCAGGCAGTGACGACGGTCTACGGCGACACGGTGTTGCGGGCGCGGATGGTGCGGGGGGCGTATCGTCTCGCTGGCCGTTCGGCGCCGCCGATCGCGGCGGGTGCGCGGGAGGCTCGATCGGGGCGGCCGGTCTGGTGGGCGGGCCACGAAGGAGCGTTGATGCCCGGCCTGACTACGGAGCCGGTCGACGAGTCGCTCGACGAGTCGCTCGACGCTGTCGCCTTGCTCCGTGGCTCGAGGGTGGTCGTGGCGGTGGGTCCGTTGACCAACGTTGCTGAGGCGTTGGAAGGGTCCCACGACATCGAGCAGCTGGTGGTGATGGGCGGTGATCTGCGGCCGGGCGAGCCGGAGCACAACGTTCTCTGCGACGTCGCGGCCGCGCAGGCGGTGTTCGTAACGGGGCTGCCGGCGGTGGTGACCGGCATCGACCAGACCGAGCGCGTCGTCCTCACCGAGGCGCAGCTCAGCTTGATCGAAGCCTCTGGGGAGCTCGGAAAGCTTCTCGTCGCCGAGATCCGCCAGTTCCGCAGCTGGCTTGGCCGGCCGGACAGCCCGCACGATCCGGTCGCTGTCCTTGCCGCGATTCGACCCGATCTGTTCACCTTCGCCCGCGGCTGGATCCGGGTGAGCACTGACGGACGCACCGTGCTGGAACGCCACGGCGACGGACCGCATCGTATGGTCGTCGACCTCGATACCGAGGCCGTCGCTGACGAGCTCGTCACCAAAATCCGCCGCATTGGTTGAAGAACAGCCATCGCCTCGACGGTTCTAGTCGAGCGGATACCGCTCCTCGCGAAGGGACGCGGCTAGATGCGCGGCGTTGCTCTGCAGATCCTCGTCCTGGCGCTCGTGCGTCTACGCAGGCTGGGGAGCGGACAAGACGCTGTTCATGACGACTCTGCGTGCGCTCGCGTTGACCTGTTCGTTGAAGAAGTCGCCCGCGCCGTCGAGTGCGGAGAAGCTCGCCCGGGAAATCCTCACCGCGCTGGCCGATCATTCCGTGGACGGAGAGGTCGTCCGGGTCGTCGACCACGACGTCCGATTCGGCGTGAGCACCGATGAGGTGACGGCGACGAGTGGCCGACCCTCAGGACCAAGCTGCTGGACGCCGACATCCTTGTATTGGTGACGCCGATCTGGCTAGGGCAGCCATCGAGCGTCTGCAAGATCGTGCTCGAGCGCCTCGATGCCGAACTTTCCGAGACCGACGACACGGGTTGCCCTTCGATGTCCGGAAAGGTCGCCGTGGTGGTGTGGGGGCAACGAGGACGGCGCCCACCATGTGACTGCGGAACTGTTCCAGGCGTTGAGCGAGATGGGCTTCACGATCCCGGCGGCCGCGGCCACGTACTGGGTCGGCGAGGCCATGCAGTCTGTCGACTATCTCGACGTCGGACCCAAGCCCGACACGACCGGCCGGACGACGAAACATTGGCGAGTGCCTTTCGTGACGTCCTGTTCGGCGTGCTCTTCCCAGTCGGCCGCGTCGGAATCGATGGGGTAATCCTCCGCGTCAACCACATGCACCACAACGACGTGTGCCTGCAGGAGTACGGCCAGGTCCGCCGCGGCGCGCAGGGCACGCTGGGCGGCAGGGTGGCGGTCGTAACCCACCACGAGCACCGGTTGGCGCTGCGCAGGAGGGCACGACTGAACTCGCTGCTCGATGCGTTGGTCCATGTGGTCCATGACGTTGACTCCGCTGCAGGTCTCCATCATCCCTCCTGGCCAACACCTGAGCCAGCCCGCCGAACGTCGGCCTCGAGCAGCGCGGTCGCGGTTCCTCGACGCTACCCATTTCGACAAGATTCGCCATGTCGACGACCGGTCGTTGATGCCCTCGAGCCGGCGACAGACACCGACGTAAAGGCTGTGGCCTCGATCGCGTCGAGGTCGCGTACGCGAAGCGGTGGCGTTCCCCACTTCTCGTTGAGGATCACGAGCAAGCGCGACAAACGATGCACGTAAGGATCAGTAGGGCCAGGTGCCGGTAACAGAACTTTTGCCAACCCAGCCTTGGCATAGCCGGCGACTGAGCGTCGGTAATAGCCTTCGGACATGGCCGATCCACCTTGGCTCGTCGTCATCGCCATTGGGCTTCTCGTTGCGGTCAGTTGGTGGGGTCCGGTCCGCGACGCGGAGGAGCCGTGGCCGGCGATGATCGGCTTTTACGGCGGGTTCATGGTTGTAGGTTTTGCAGCCGATACCGGGAACTGGTGGCTAACGGGGAGTGGGCTCGTTGCGTGGGCTGCGGCATCCGTGTGGCTGGTACGTCGGTGGTGGGTTCTTGGGAGAAGCGAATCCCCTTCCAACACGGACCCGTCGGACTACCGCCACCGCCGGTCGGGAGGTGGCCGCTGACTGGTGTTTCCGGCGGCGGCTGAGGACGGCCTATCCCGCCCGCAAGGCCGAGTGCCGGGGCGTCTTGATCTCCGACGGCGATCCGGCAGAAATCTTGTCGGATCAAAGCTTGTCGGATCACACAACGCGTCGAAGCGACAACAGAAAGGTGTTCGCTACGAACCTCGCCTGCCCAGGATGGCGCGATTCGGGCGACACGCCCAACCCCGTTCAGCACGACCATCGGTGTCGCGAGGGCTGATGTCGCAGACGTATCGCGGCGTGCGGCTGGGCGACTCTTAGGCCGGTCGCTCTGATTCCCCATCTTCGAAAGGCTTTCGCCTGTTGTGGCGCTGACCGGTTCTGTCCAGGATGCTCGTCGTTGTAGACGCTGTTTCTGCGCGCCTGGTATGCCTTGCTCACTTTGCCGGCACGTCTGGATCCTTGGGGGGTTCGGTTGTCCGCTTCGACGCATGTTCCGATGCGTTCTCGCCGTTCGGTCTGGATTGTTAAGGGTTCTCGACGTGCTCGGACTCTCCGGCGATGGTTGATCCTGTCGTTGTCGTTGGTGGTGGCGTGGGCGTTGGTGATCCCGCCCGAAGGCGCCGCGACGGCAGAGGCTGCCGGACCGACCGCTGCGACATCGGGCCTAGTCGGTTTGGAGTCAACTCCGCCGGGTGCGGGAGAGTTTGTGCCGTTGCCGCCGGCGCGGATCGTGGATACGCGGACCGGGTTGGGCGGGTCGTCAGAGATGCTGGGCGAGTTCGTCCCGCGGACGTACACGGTGACCGGTGTGGGTGGGGTGCCGTCGTCGGGGGTGTCGGCGGTGGTGCTGTCGGTGACGTCGGCGAACTCCTCGCTGGACTCGGGCTTGGTGGTGTGGCCGACGGGTGAGACGCGGCCGTCGGTGACGTCGTTGAGTATCACCGCGGGCCGGTGGTCGACGAACACGGTGATCACCAAGATCGGGCCGGGTGGCCAGGTCGATGTGATGAACCGGTGGGGCGAGACCCATGTGATGTTCGACGTGCAGGGCTTTTTCACCGACAACACCGTGACCACGGCCGGCGGCACGTTCGTGCCGCTGAACCATGACCGCATCTATGACACCCGCAACGGGACCGGCGGATCGACCACCCCGCTGCAGGGCGGCGTGGCCCGCGATGTGCAGGTCATCGGCGTGGGTGGGGTTCCGACGACGAATGTGTCGGCGGTGGCGGTGAACATCACCGTGACCAATCCCAGCGCTGATACCGGGTTGTTGGCGTGGCCGACCGGCACCACGAGGCCGACGGTGACCACGTTGTCGACGAACGCTGGGCGGACGATGTCGGCGTCGGCGCAGGTGAAGGTCGGCATCGGCGGCAAGATCTCCGTGTTCGCCTCCAACGGATCGTTGGATCTATTCGTCGATGTGCAGGGCTACTACCTGGACAACACCCAAATCGGCCGCGACATCTTCGTCCCGATCACGCCGCAGCGGATCAACTCCCAAGGCGCGATGGGCGTCGGCGGCATCCGCGGCGTGAAGGCCGCCGGTGGCACCAACACCGTCACCGGCGCCGTCGTCGTCCGGGCCAGCGGCGTGACCGCGGTGGTGGTGTCGGTGACCGCCACGGATCCGCAGGGCACCGGGTTCTTCACCGTGTGGCCGGCCGGCGCGACCCGCCCGCCGATGTCGACGCTGTCCTACACGGCGTCGGACAACAACGTGACGAACACGGTGATCGTCAAACCGGGCAGCGACGGCCGGATCAACATCTACTCCTCCGGCGGCGCCCCAGGCACCTACGTCGATGTCCAGGGCTACTACCAAAAGCAGGCACCTCCTCCTCCACCTACACCCGCGGTCTCGAGTTCGACGCAACCACGTGACGCCTGGACACCTACAGCGTCCAACGTCTCGCTGACGTTCTCCTCGAGCAGCACCGCCGTCACCCGATACGTCTATGCGACCGATGACGAGACGATGGCCTCGGCGCAGTCGGTGACCACTACCAGCGGGGCGTCGAAGACCGTCACGATCACACCCGGCGACGGCTGGCACACCGTCTACGTCCGATCGATCGACTTCGCCAACAACCTCTCCCCGTCGCGACCTACTCGTTCGGCACCGGGGCGGGCGTCACCAAGCCCGAGGCGAACGGCAGCACCGCCAGGTTCGCCCACCTCGCTGGTGTCGCTTCACCGGATTACGGATCGGTGACCTGGTCCTACCGGTGGGCCGACAGCGAGAGCTGGCGCACCATCCCCATCGGGCACGTCACCGTCGACGGACAGCCTGTTACCGCGTGGCCGGTGCCGAAGACCGGTGACCTGGTGTGGGACGTCCCGGCCACCCTGTTCGGACGGGCAGGCACGGTCAAACTTCAAGCCTGCTACAAGTTCAAGATCGCCGGCCAGCCCGACGACTGCACAGCCGACGAGGTCACCCTCACCCTGGACAAGACCGACACCACCGGATCCTCAGAAGACGCGGGGCCGGGTGCGGTGTCGCCGCTGTCGGGGAACATGGCGGTCTCGGAGACCGACGCCTCCATCGACTCGTACGGCTCGGACCTGACTCTGTCCCGCACGCTCAATACCCTCGCCCCTGACGCGACCCCGGAGGGTTCCCAGCAGCTGCTGAGCGAGGACCAGACTGAGGTAGAGACCGACACCTCCGGGTTCATCGGCTCGACGGGGACCGTCGCCCTTACGGCGACCAGTCCCGCTGCGGCTGGCGCCAACGCCTTGAAGGTCACTCCTTCCGGGACATCGGCTACGGATGTGGACACCTACGCGGCGATCGGCGGAAACAGCGGCGGCATGCGGTTGGGGATGAAGGCCGGCCACACCTACTCCTTCTCCACTCAGATCTACGTTCCGACCGCCACCGGCGTCGACACCGGCGGGTTGCCGCGCGTGCTGCGCGCTGTGCTGTACTACCGGGTTGGCGCCGGGTCGTATGTGCAGGTGCCGTCGAACCTGCCGACCGCGTTGAACACCTGGCAGACGCTGCGGCTCCGCGCCTCCTTGCCCGCGGGGACGACGGAGGCGTTCATCCGGCTCTACAACGGCCGCCCTTCCAACGCCACCACCAAGCCGGTTCTGTATGACAGCTCGGGCCTTGTTGAGGAAGGCATCTTCGGCCCCGGCTGGATCTCTAGCATGTCCGTCGACGCGGCCGCGTCGGACTGGACCGGCCTGACCGACCGCGGTTTCAGCGTGTCCCTCACCGACTCCGACGGGACCGTCACCACGTTCGGCAAGAACGCAGACGGCAGCTATGCCGCGACAGGCGAAGACGCCACCACCGACGACAAGCTGACCACCGTGGCTGGCGGTGCGAACGGTCCGTCGGAGTTCCGGATCTCCGACCTGGACGGCAACACCACCGTGTTCACCCCGGCGATCGCGTTCGCGTCCCCAGCGAAGGAGAACGCGCCGCACACCTATCGTGTTCTTAAGGTAATCCAGCCCGGGTCGAACCAGAACACCAGCTACACCTACGACGCCGAAGGACGCACGTCGCAGATGCTGGCCCCGCTTCCGCCGGGCGTGGCGTCGTGCACCACGTGGGTGGCTGGCTGCAAGTCGCTGCAGTTCGGCTACGATCCGGCCGGCCGTCTGGCAGCGGTCACGTTCCGGACCACCACCGCGGCGGGGGCGGAGTTGAAGGTCGACGTCGCCTGCTACGGCTACGACGCTGCGACCGGCAGGCTGTTGCAGTCGTGGGATCCGCGGACCGTGTCCGGCGCCGGAACGGGCACCCAGCCAGTCACCTGCAATCCTGCGAGCCCGGTGCTGCCCACCACCTATACCTACGACGCGGCTGGGCGACATGCCACCGAAAACGGAGCCGGGGTCGCGGCCTGGACCATCGGCTACGACAGCGCGGGCCGCGTGCACTTGGTGTCCCGTACGCACAGCGCGGCGAACGGTGGCGGCACCGAGACCACGACGTTCGAGTACGACGTTACCCGCACCGCAGACGCGAGCAATGGCGCTTTCCGACCAGACCTGTCCACCGCAGTCAAGGTGGGAGCCTGGGGTCAGAAGGCCGTCCCCGCAACGGCTACCGCCGTCTTCGGCCCGGGTGACACAGCCTCCCGCACCGATCTGCGCGAAGCGAGCGTCACCTATATGGACGCCGATGGCCGCACCGTCAATACGGCCGAGTACACCGGCCCGGGCAACGGCGCTGGCGAGGCTGGTTGGGCGATCGCCACGACCGAGTACGACAAGTTCGGCAACACCGTCCGCGAACTCGGCGCGGCCAACCGTGCTCTCGCGATGGACACCACACGGGAGCTGTCGTCGGACTACACGTCGACCGATGCGGCCGTCCGCGCGCTCGCGCTGTCGCAGGTCAGCATCTACACCGCCGACGGCAAGGACGTCACCGACACGTACGGTCCGTTCCGTGACGTGGTCCTGCCCGATGGCAGCACCGCAGGCGCGCGCGAACACGTCCACACCGACTACGACACCGGCACCGAGCTCGGCCACCCAGCCGGACACCTGCTTCACCTCGCTATGTCGACGTCGACCGCGGCGAGCCTGTCACCGACCACGGTCGCGACGAACGAACAGGACGTTCGGACCACCCGCAACGACTACGCCCTGTCGACCTCCGACGCGACCGGCTGGACGTTCCGCACGCCGATGCGCGTGGTCCAAGACCCGAACGGGATCGCCTCCACCACTATCACCCGCTACGACCCGGACTCCGGTGTCGCGATCGAGTCGCGGATGCCGTCCGAACCGAACGGAGGCGGCGCCGGTACCACCGAAACCATCTACTACACCGGCGGGACCAACTCGCGCGACGCCGCCTGCGGCAACAAGCCCGCCTGGGCCAACCTCGCGTGCGTCACCAAACCGGCCAACCCCAACCCCGGCGTGTTCGGCCTTCCCCAGCTGGTGACCACCCGGGTCACCGCCTACGACTACCTAAACCGCCCGATCACCACCACCGACACCGTGATCGACGCCGGCGGCACCACCCGCACCCGCACCGAGACCACGACCTACGACAACAGCGGCTACTCGACACGGGCAGTCTCGAGCCAAACGACCGGTGGCATCGGGACCGCCATCCCGGCGCAGACCACGTCGGGTCCACTGGGTGTGGTCGGTGGTCTCGGAGATCCAGTCAGGGGAATCGGAGGAGGCATCGTTGAAGTGATTGGTCTTGATGACGCCGGTGCTGGAACTGGTCCAGGTCTTGAGCCGGCCAGCAGCGTCGAGGTTGTAGGTGAGGGTGGTGCCGTCTTGGGTGAGGCTGCGGACGAGGTCGTTGGTGAAGTAGGCAGCGGTGAGGTTGCCTGTGCCGGCCGTGGTGTCGGACGCGGGCAGGGTGGTGATGCGGCCGTAGGCGTCGTAGACGAGCCCAGCGTGGGTGCCAGCTGGCTGGAGCCGGTCCGCGGCGTCGTAGGTGGACGTCTGCGTGGCCTGCGCTGTGGTGGACTGGCACTTGCCGTCTGAGCTGGCCTCGTAGGTCATGCGGGCGGTGCGGTTGGAGTTGGCGTTGAACTGATACCGGCGGGACACACAGGATCCGGAGCCGGTGTCGCCTGTCAACGTGAGGCGGCCGAGGGTGTCGTACGTGTAGGTCTGGTCACGCAGAACGTTGGCGCCGGCGGAGTTCTGAGTGCGCCATTGGCCGTGGATGTTGGGCGCGACGGTCTCCTCGAGCCAGGTTTGGTCCTCGACCTGGCGGTGGTTGAGCTGCTCGCCGTCGGCGTCGAACGTCGACGTTTGGATCAGCCCGTTCGGCCAGGTCTGCTCGACGAGACGGCCTTCGATGTCGTAGCGGCCGGCGAACGTGCCAGTGACGCCCGAGACGGTTATCGAGGTCGGGTGGTCGCGGGGGTCGCCGTTCTCGTTGTAGGTGTTGGTGACCGTCGACTTGGCGTCAGCGACAGTAGCGACCCGGCCGGACGAGTCGTATGTAGTTGTGACGACGTTGCGTGCGTCGCCGGTGGCTTCGGCGGCGTCGGTGTTGGTCTTGACCCGCCCGAAGTCGTCGTAGCTCGTACTCGAGGTGCCGTTGCCGTCAGTGACCGACCCGACAGCTCCAGTCGTCGGGTCGTAGGCGCAACATCACCGACCTCAGCGGCAACCTGGCCGCCACCGCCAACCAAACCGGCACCCTCACGTGGCAAACTGTCAACCTCCACGGTGACGTCACCGCCACCGCCACAGGAGCCGCCACCGAACCGACCGCCAACTACACCACCGACGAATATGGAGCACCGATCGGCACCGCACACCCCGATCGCTACGGCTGGCTTGGCGGCAAACAACGCTCCACTGACGCGACCGGCGGACTCGTACTCATGGGCGTCCGCCTCTACGCACCCCAACTCGGCCGCTTCCTCCAAACAGACCCCGTCCCCGGCGGCAACCTCAACGCCTACTCATATCCCCTCGACCCTGCCAACGAATATGACCTCGACGGCAAGAGGAGGAAGCGCTGGCGCGACTACCGGTTTGCGTCCAGAATCCTGGGACGCGCTGCCTGGTTCTACGCCCGTATGCATGGCGGACGATGCAAGTACCGCTACGGCATGCGTACGTGTAGGATGTCGGGTCGCTTCTATCCTCGGGGTGGAATCACCATAGGCGAAACATACATAACGGGATGGGGTGACTCTAGACAAATCAGCAGGGGACGGATTCAGCACGAAAAGAATCACCGCAAGCAATGGCGGATCTACGGATGGAGGTTTTCGTTCCGATACGCCTTTGCGGGTAGAAACCCATGTAGGAATCGGTGGGAGCGCGAAGCGGGATACAAGAATGGTGGATACACGCGATGTCTCAAGCGGCGTCGATGACGCGGGTGCGTGCACTATCTCGGATCCTCACCGTTGCCCTCTTCACGGCCACAGCATGCTATATGGCAGACCCAGAGTTGCCGGCGCTTGGAATCAGGACTGAGTCGAGTTCGTCTACGCTGCACACGCCCCTATGTGAAGGTGACAGGATCGCAAAGGTGAGAATGTTCGGACTTAGCCATGAGGGGTCTGAAGATCGCACACTTATTTGGTCTGGCGAGGATCCGGTCACTTCAGTCGCAACGAGCGGGACGATTACCTTGGGCGATGCCGCATCATTTCGGCAGACGGACGGCACTTTCCGGAAGGTGAAGTACTTTGAGGTCGAGATCGATACGACTGACGGGGAATTGATCGACGCAGCGTATTCCCTGTCGGAGATTCCGACGGATTTGCCGTCCGGTTATTATTGGACGGGCGGCGATCGTGCAAGTAAAGCCGAAATAGACAAGACGGTAAACGTCGAGAATCGGTGTGGGGGCGCTGGGTAAACATCGACTGCGACGACTGATGGACTAGGATTTCGAGCGCCGCTCCTCGTCACGCCTCAACTGGGGTATGGCGGTCACGGTTGGGATGTTCTCCTAGCGATACGGTCGTCCTTAGCGGCATCGGGCACGGCAGTTGGTCACATCGTCCCGAAGGACGCCGGGGATAGGGCTAGGAAGCGGAATCTCATTGTCAATTGTCGTTAATGTCCTACTTGGCGTCTGTGCCGTAAGACGTCCAGGTCGAAGCCTCGACACCGATCAGCAAGACGCTGAGCCTGACTAACTACGTCCCAATTTTTGATGGTGCTTCCGCTCCTCTCGTCAACCACACGAAGGTATGCATACCTTCCGGTAACGGGCGAGCATGCGCGCCAAAGCCGGCAGGATCGAGTAGCTCGCGCGACCTGCGCCGTAGCCGTCTTGCCTGGCGCCGGTGGGAGAGTAACGCATGGACATCTGGGGCGACCGCTGATTTCTCCGTCTGTCACGCGACCTCGATCACGACGCTCGTTCCCTTGGGTACCGATGTATTTCCGTCGGGGCTTTGTGTGGTCACGATGTTCACGGGGACCTTAGAGCCGAGCTCGACAGCAGTGGCGTTGGAGACGGGCTTGAGGCCTTGCGACGTCAGCAGCTCCTTCGCGTTGTCTACTCCGACATCGCGCAGTTTGGGAACCAGGACCATGTCCGACTCTGGAGCCTTCTTGTGGGAGACGATGACCGGAAGCTCCCTCAGCTCGGCGTCGTACGCCACGGCGTCGAACAGGTCGGGTTCGATCTCCTTGCTCGCGACCCGGCGGGCGTGCCGGTTCAGCATGTTGATGGCCTTGGTGTATAGGTCGTACCCGCGGGCCAGGTCGCTGCCCTGGTGATCGGGGTGGAACAGGTCCGGGTTGTTCCGGACGAGGTCGATCTCGGCGCGGATGCCGAGGAACTTCATCTTCAGCCGTGCGTAATCCTCGAGCGCCTCAGCCCGCTGTTGGTAGCCGACCTCGTCGAACGGCGCGGGGACGCTTGCTGCACACGCAGTTCCTGGTGGACCGTTTCGGTGGTGAGCCTGCGGACTTGTACGCGTTGTTCTCGCGGGCGGCGCTGTACGCCGCGCTGGGAGACGTGCGGGGCCAGGCCGAGGCCTCGTTCTAGACGGGGCGTCGTGTGGCAGGTCATCCGCGGCGATCACGAGACCGCGGTGCCTCTGTTCGAGCGGGCGCTGGCTGGCGGCGATGCGCAGGTGCGGTCGTACGCCCTGTGCTACTTGGGCATTCCGGCGAGTCGTTGGACGTCGCGATCGCGATTGGAGAAGTCGGCGGAGCCGCGTCGTTCGCTCGGCTTCGACGCCAGCGTGGCGGCCAACCTGGTGGAACGCGCGCACCTCGCCGACGCAGGGGCGGAGAGACGACGCGCTGTCGTTGCTCGCTGCGGCCGGCCTTGCGTCGACCAAAGCGCTCACGCGATCCCGTCACAACTGGACCAGGCTCGCGGCATCCCTTGCGACGTCGTATTAGTGCGGCGATAACGAGCGGGCGGCCGCGGCCGCCCGCACGCAGTCGACGTCATGGGCTTCGACCCTACTGCGACAGCCGCCGCGATCCCCACAACGCATGATGCCGACGGTCGCGCGGGTGCAGCCCAATGGCTCTCGTCAAGTCGGCGGCTGCTTGTTAGCCGGCGCTGCGTTCCGAACCCGGACGATCTCTGCCGTATAGCGCGGAACCGACGGAACTCGCGGCTGTCACCGTTCTTTGAGATCATTTGGCGGGTGGAGGAAGTGTCCCGGAACTCGTCGGGTCCGAAGCGCGGCGGGCCGGTGACGCGACGGCGGGCCGGCAGAGCGTCGCGTCGTCACACCCTCCTAGTGTCGATGAGCGTCCTTCCGACCGTTGTTGCTTGTGCCAGCCCACGCGAGGACGCGACCGACGCCGCGACCGAGCAAGTGCGTACTAGCGCGTACGGAACCCGCGATCTGTTGCAGGACTTGGTGTCGGATCCGGACGCGCCGCGCGGGCAGGCGCTGCTTGATCATGTGCTGTATCACTTCCCGGGCGGCGAGGACGTGATCACCTTCACCAAGCAGGTCGGGCCAGACGGCACGCTTACGTTGCGGACGGCCTTCCACACCAGACGCCAATATGGCGGTGGCTTGTCATACGACGACGTCGTGGCCCGGCTGTGCGTGGAATTCACCGCGGCACCTGGACCTCCGGCGGTTGTTAACGTGCGGGACACCGATTGCGCCGCGACCCTGCCCCGCGCAACGGGAAACTCAGGCAACGTCGACCTAACGGTCACACGCGATGACTGAGCCCGACTGTTCAGCCGTACATCGCTAGCAACAGAACCCCGCGCGCCGACACCAACAGTTCTCGTCGAGAGTGTCCTGACGAACGCCGGGCGGACAGCACGGTGAGCACCACGATCAGGCTGGCGGCATTGTTCAGGATGACCTCGGACAGCGCGGCGAAGCCGAACAGGCCGATCAGGAGCGGCAGCCGGAACTCCGCCCTGCCGAGGCCGATCAGGCCACCCAGGACCCGACGGCCGCGCCGGCGCCGAACACCGCCCAGGCGGGCGCCTCGGATGCCCCATAGTCCACCGGCGCCGCTGGTGAGGTTGCTGCACCCGCTCATCCTCGCGTAACTCCTCACGCTGCCGCGGCATCATGCCCCACCTGGTAGGAGGTTCGACTGCGGAGCATGGCGTGTAGGACGTTCACGCGACGTCGGGCGAGCGCGATGACCGCTTGTCGGTGGGTCTTGCCCTCCGAGCGTTCCGGGCGTAGAAGGTCTTGCTGGTCGGGTCGTGGTTCAACGCGCAGATCGCCGATTGGTAGAAGACGCGTTTGAGACGCCGGTTGCCGCCCATCGGTCGGCGCAGCCATCGGCTGTTGCCGGACTGTCGGATCGTTAGTGCAATTCGCCGACGCCGCCGCCAGACTGTTGCCGGTCGGATCGCGGCGCAGATTGCCCACCTCGGCGTGGAACTCGGAGGTGAGCACCACGCCCATGCCTGGCAAGGTCAGGGTGATCTGAGCGTCCGGATGCCGCTCCAGAGCCTCCTCCAGCTGCATGTCCAGCAAGCTGGATCCGCTCACGCGTCGCGAGCAACTCCCACAGCGAGCTCACGGACCACCTGCGCGATGACCACCTCACCGGGCACGACGATCCGCTGCTCGACCGCCGCGGCGTGCGCTGCCCCCTGCCTGCGCACCGAACGATCTAACAGACCGCCCAGCACGTCGAGAACGGTAGGGCGATCCCACAACGCATGATGCCGACGATCGCGCCGGTCCACTCCGAGCTCGCGGCGGCCGTCGGGACGATCTGCTCGAATTTGTGGTTCTGAGCCAAGCACTGCTCCTCATCGCAGCCACCAGCAGTGGTCCTTATCGCTGCGGAGCAAGGCCTTGCCAATCCGCACGTCGAAGATGGCGAATCAGCCAGCCGTATCACGCCGGCCGTGGCGAACGAGAAGGCCCTAGTGCTCCGCGTTCGTGATCTTACGGTCGGTCTTTGTCAGGATATGGTTTGCGGTCTTGGTCAGGTGAAGGGATGGGCGCGCTCGTTCCAACCGGCAGGAGAACTGTCTGCGAGCCGCGTGGATGTTCCTTCGCGTTGGCCGCCGGCCGTGTGTCGTCCGCCCTGCGCCTACCGCCGGATCGCGTAGGTCAGGTGCGTCACCGTCGGGGAGGGCTCCGCACGGACCGGTCCGGGGCCACACGGCCTGCGTCCACGCCCTCGACCAGGCGGGCTCTGGAGCCACCCGCGGCATCAGATGAGCGCCCGGACAAGGCCGACCAAGAACACCAGGCATAACCAGCTCTCAACTGGTCGCCGCTGCTCGCCAAGATCAGGTTCTAGTCGTCCGGGTCAGCCTTTCTCCGCCCCGGCCGTCAAGCCCTCAGTGAGCAGTCGCTCACTCGAGAAGAACACCAAGATGATGGGGATCGTGACGATGACGGAGCCCGCCATGAGTACCGTGGTGGGTATCTCGATGCTTCCGGCGAGTTGGGAGAGACCGAGGGAGACGGTCCACCGATCCCGCGACTCGACGAGGAAGAGCAAAGCGAACAGAAACTCGTTCCAGGCGATCATGAACACGAACAGAGCGTTGGCCGTGATTGCGGGCATTGCCAGCGGCAGGCTGATCCGGCGCATGGTGTCGAGACGCCCGCAACCGTCGATCGCTGCCGCCTCCTCCAGGCTGACCGGAATGGTGTCGAAGTAGTTGCGCAGCATGTAGATCGACACGGCGACGACCTGCGAGACGTAGACGATGACCAGCCCGATCAGGGATCCACGCAGTCCGATCCGGGTGAAGAAGATGAACAGCGGCACGGCCAGCAGGATGCTCGGAAATAGATAGACCGCGAGGAAGAGTGCGCTGATCTGACGCCGGCCGAAGAAGTCCAGCCGGCTGACGGCATAGGCACCCGGTATGCCGATCAGGAGAGCCACGGCGACGGTTCCGAGCGCGACGAGCCCGCTGTTCCGCATGAAGACCAGGAAGCCCTGACCTCCGACTTCGGGCGAGGCGAGAACGCTCTGGTAGCTGCTGATGACCAGCTCCGAAGGTGGGACGAACAGCGCTCCCGGATCCTGGAGTACCTCATCGAGCGAGCGGACGGAGAGCATCGCCATGTAGTAGAAGGGAAACAGCGTCACGACCAGGACGCCGACGATGACCACCCATCGCAGCACCGCGAAGAGCCTGGTCTCGACGGCGTCCCGAGTCCATCGACTGTCGGGCGAAGCACGAAGGGATCCCTTCGGGTTTTCTTGCGCGGTCGACGTCATCAGGCACGCTCCTCACGCGCGGAGAACCGTCTCAGGTACAAACCCACAAGCACGGCGAGTACGACTGCGAGAACGATCGCTTGGGCGGAGGCGGCACCGATGTTTCCGCGGGCGGTGAGGGCGTTGAAGACACGGACGCTGACGACTTCGGTTCCGGCTCCTCCGCCGGTCAGTAGGTAGATGTCGTCGAAGCTGTTGAAGGTCCAGATGAAGCGCAGCACCGACAGGACGGCGATAGTCGGCAACAACTGCGGCAACACGACGTGCCAGAAGCGCTGACTCGGTGTCGCGCCATCGACCCGCGCTGCCTCCTCCAGGGCGGCCGGCGCCGCGTGCAGCCGGGCCATCAGGAACAGAAAGGCGAACGGAAACGATCGCCATGCCTCGAAGGTGATCACGGTCAGTAGAGCGGTCGGAACACTGAACTCGAGCCCCAGCAGCGACACCTCGCTGCTGACCTGGCTGAGGAACGCGATCGGCTCGTCCCATCCGAACAGTCGCGTTCCCCAATGGTTCACGATGCCGAACTGTGGGTTGAGCATCGTCCGCCACACGAACGTCGCCGCGACGACCGGAGCGACGTACGGGATGAGGATCGCCGCGCGAACAAACGTTCGCCCCCGGAACCTGTTCCGCAAGGCGAGGGCGCACACCAGGCCGAGCCCGATTGAGGAAGCCGTGCCGAGCACGGAGTACGTCAAGGTGGTCAGCAGCGAGGTCCAGAACCCCTGCGAGCTGAAGATGCCGTCGAAGTTCGCCAGCGTGTACTCGCCGAAGAAACCCGCGGAGCTCAGATCCAGGAGGCGCACGCGCTGGAACGCGAGGGCGATCGTCCACAGGATGGGGAGGACGACCATGGCGAGAACGATGACGACCGTGGGCGAGATGAGAGCGAGCCCGGTGCGAGCGTCACTTTGGCGACGCGATCCGCGCGTCATTGCAGGGATCCCTGGATGACACGGAGGGCCGCGGCAGCTTGTTCGGCCGCACCCGGCGCGTCGAGCCCCCCACCCGTCAGGTCCCCGATCGCCTGGGGAATTGGGAGTTCGCCGAGAGACGCGCCGATCAGATTGCCCTGCCCTTGCGTGATGCCCCACCGCGAGAACGGCTCAGGGCTCCTCTTCAAGGTCTCCAATACCTCTGGAGGATAGAACTCGGAGAGCGGAGCCTTGGTATCCACGCCCGCGGGCAGCGTCTCCCACGCGTCGACGTAGGCCGTCGGATCGGTCGCAGTTCCCTTGCGTACAGGGAACTTGCCCTCAGGCGCGAAGCCTATCCAGTCGAGATACCCATCGCTCATCATGTAGGTCACGAACGCTCTTGCGTTGGTGGAAGTCTCCGCTGAGCGACCACCCGTGAACGCCCACGAGACCACTTCCCCGAACTGCGCCGGCTCGTCCCCGTCCGGGCCTCTCACCGCGGGCACGATGCCGGTGTTCTTCGCAAGGAAGGCCGGATCGCTCCGGCACTCCGGGCAACTCGGTTTTGCGTCGTTACGCAAACCTGCCATCTCGTCGAGCACGAACGACGACCAGACGAACATCGCTGCCTGGCCCGCGAAGTATGCGGCGCGCACGGTGTCGACGTCCTGGGTACCCGGCGTGGAGGCGGAGCTGATGAGCTCTTCATAGAAGGCAAACGCGTTCACGCAATTCGTGCTGTCGATCGTGATCCGGCCGGTGTCGTCGACCAGGTCGCAGCCGTTGCCGAGAGCCAGATGCTCGAAAGTCTGCTGGGTGAAGGCGTCGCCGGGCGTCGTAGCGCCCACGAATCCAGCCATCGAGTCCGAATCGAGTGCCTTCGCCGCGCTCAGGATCTCCTCGTACGTCTCGGGGGCGTCCAAACCTGCCTTCTCGAACAAGTCCTTCCGGTACATCAGCAACTGCGCCCACGCCTCGCTCGGGACGGACAGCTGCCGGTCGTCCTCCCTAGTGAGTTCGAGCGCCCGCGGCGAGAAGGTCTCGACCCCGAGGTCGCGTACGACGTCGGCGGCAGCCGCGGCGTCGAGGAGGTCGTTGGCGGCAAGGGTGCGGATCGCAGCCAGGGACAACGAACCCATGACGTCGGGGAGGTCGCCTGCCGCAGCCGACGAGATGAGCACCTGGTTGAACTGATCCTCCGCGACGCCGACCAGCTCTACCTCGACCCCTGTCTCATCGCTGAAGTCCGCGATGATCGCCTCCGTAGCGGCCACACGGTCGGGAAGGGTGTCCGTCGTCCACACCGTGAGAACTCCGTCGTCGGGCGACCGACTTCCACCACAGGCCGCGAGGGCCGCGAGCAGGACACCCGCCGACGCTGCTGCCAACCAGCTCCTCCGGATCCGCATGAGGCGACCCCTACGTGTCGTGACGAAGGCTCAAGAACGCACCATATGCGGATCTGCTCTGGTTGGACAGGACCTGTCGGCGTCCACGCACCGTTGACAGAACGGTCGGGCGGATCTGACAAAGCGCTAGCTCACAGCAGACGGCTGGCAGGCACTGTGCTCCGTCCGATGTCGATCCGCAGGCCGCCCACCTAGGTTGTACCGGGTGGATCGGTCCCTTCGTGTACGGGAGTTGCCGAAGCGTTGGTCCCCGTCTTGGCCAACTGGGCGCGAGACGGCCATCCGCGCCTGGTGCTCTGGATAGATGACGTGACCCCACGCGCCGTGGCGTTCTATTGGAGGACGGGTTTCGTCGCGAACCGGTCAGGGCCAGGACGCCCGCGGACGACGCTGGAACTCTGCAGATGATGGCGCTGACACTTTGAGTGGTGTCGATAGGGGCTTCATCCGGCGGTATGACCCTAGCGACGTTTACGCCAAGGGGGGCACCTGGCTGAGCAGGGTCCACATCCGGCTTTCGATGTCATAACCGGCACGGCTGGCGATCTCTGCGACTCGATCAGGTGATCCGTCGGCCGACTTGAGGTTAGCGAGGTATAGAGCCGCCGGCCGCTCAAGGTGATGAAGATCGGGCCGCTCGGCTTCTCGCCGACGTTAGGCAGTCGACCGCCCGCCCGGTGGCCCCCGCGGCCCGCGCCGCTCCCCGGTGGCGAAACTCTCGGCGGAGAATGCCGTCATGCATCTGCTCGGCCTCGGGTTCCGCGCCAACGGCACCACCGTGGGAGTCGTAGTCGCTGACGGGCATCGGCGAACTCGAGCTCGCCGCCGCGTTCGAACCGTACCCGGAGGCCAAGGCCGTACGGACATTGGCGATCGCAGCCAGCGACAGCATCCGCTCACGCCACGGCCTGACCTTCGTCCCGCGCGCCGAGCTCGCTGGCGTGGCAGGCAGCGTCGACCGCCTCGTGGTGCCCGCGTATGGCGTTGTTGGCCGGTGCGCGTGCGCTTGTGCGGTCGGCTCACCGACGTTCCTGACGAGATCGCCAACAGCAGAAGGGAGGAACCTACGTGCAAGCCAGCACGAGGTCGTCGTTGTCGGTGGTGGCCAAGCTGGATTGGTGGTGGGCTACCACCTGCGCCAGGCAGGCGTCGACTTCGCTATCGCCGACGTGGCTGTCACGCTGGCTCAGTACGCGAGCCTGCCGAGAACGCCGTTCCCCGCCGAGCCCGGCACTGTCCGGCGAAGGGTGACGTCGCCGGCTATCTGGTCGCCTACGTCGAACGGTTCGATCGTCCAGTGCCCGCTCGACTCGCGGGTCGCCGCAATCGAGCGCAATGGCGGGTTCGTCTTGAAGCTGACCTCCGGGGATCGGATCAGCACACGGCGTCGCTGCGTTATCGGCGGCTACCCTCGAGGCCGGCTCCAGCCTCGCATGCCCGATCGCGGGCTCGGGCTTCTTCTCGGCGTCCTCGCGATCGGCCTCGCCTCGCCTACCTGATCCAGGTCGCCGCCTCTTGATAACCCGACGTCGCCCCCAATGTCAGATGCCGCGCCGAGGGCGTACGACACCGCCGCTGCTGATCCGGCCAAGCCGGTCTGGGAGACGCCGGTCGGCTACCTGCCCGGCGAGAGCCCGGTGGACGACCGCTGGAAGATCGCGGCGGGCTGCACGGACGCGGGCGCGGGGTCGCCGGCGATGCACACGCTGGCGTCGGAGTCGGTGGTGTACGCGGGAACGTGGGACGGCAGATTGCTCGCGCTGGACCGCGTTTCTGGGCGCATACTGGCCTCGCACGACCTCGGCGGCAGCGTCGCCTCAGCCCTGTCCGTGAGCGGCGACTGGGTACTGGCCCTGTCCGACGACGGGACGGTGCACGCGTTCGCGAAGCGGTGAGCCGACGGGGAGGTCGGGATGCGACGAGTCGCCATCGGAGTGCTGGTAGCCGGCCTCCTGCTCGCCAGTGGCTGTGCGGGACCGCGTGCCTTCGAACGTGACGGCATCCACCTCCTCGTCGGCCCGTCCAGCGGCATGGGCCGGCAGGCGTTGATCAGCGGCAAGCTCCACGTCGGCGAGGGTGGCTGCGTGGGACTGACCAAGGACGGAAAGAGCAGCGCCCTCATCATCTGGCCCGCCGGGACCACGCTCTCCGACGCCGACCCGGTGGCCATCCACATCCCGGGCGTAGGGCGCATCGGCCTCGGTGAGGTGATCAGCGCGGGCGGCGGTGATCCCGGTCCGAACGAGGTCCTGCCCGCCATCCCCGACGAATGCGACGCGCGCTCTATCTCCGTCATCGACGGAGCCCGCTGGGTCCGGCGCGGTCCCGCGGAGCTCGCGGATCCAGGTCGAGGCGCATGACGACGAAGGTCCACGGGTAGCGGGGGTCGTCCGAGCTGCGTTTCTCGTCCAGGCCGACGACCTCGAAGCCGAGCTTCTCGAACATCGACATGGTGCCCATGTGCGCCATGGTCTTGTTGCTCGTCTGGCAGGCGTTCGCCTTGCCGATGCCGGGCAGCTCGCGGCTGGGCCAGTTGTCCGCGATGTACTCCGCCACCTCGGCCGACCGCCAGCCGAACGTCCTCCGGAGCTTCGGCAGCATCGGGTCGTAGTGCGGGAACACCATCGGCGACGACTCGATCCGCCCACCGCCCCGCTTCTCGATCGCGGCCACCGCAGCGGCCAGCGCACGGGTCGCCACGCCCTGCCGCCGGTAGTCCATCCGCGTGGTGAAGCAGTTGATCTTCCACACCTCTCCGGACCGGCCGTACTGGCACCAGCCGACCGGCTCGCCGTCGGCGTACACGAGGATGCCGTCGGCCTTCTTCTGCTTCACCAGCTCCGTCACGACGGCGAGCTCTCGCGCCCGCCGCAGCTCCTGGTGCGGGAAGCGCTTGCGCGACCGGTCGGGCGCCCCCAGGATCGCGGCCCGTTCCCTGGCCGTCCCCGCTACCGGCTGAGGCAGGTGCTTGCCGAGGAAGTAGAGCGTGCACGCGCACCCGTGGACGTTCGCGAAGAACTCCCCGAAGTCCTCCAGCGTGCGCGTCGAGAGCTCGCGGTTCGTGAACCGAGCCATCAGCACAGGCAGAACGGATGGCCGTGGGGGTCGAGCATCACCCTGACGTGTTCCTGTGGCTGGTACTCCGCCAGCGTCGCGCCGGCCTCGACCGCCCACTTCACCCCTGCGTCCAGGTCTTCGACGCCGATGTCGAGGTGGATCGTCGCGGCCTGTTCGCCGGCCCGGCTTGGCCACACCGGTCGTACGTACTCCTGGTCCGACTCGACGTTGATCGTGAATCCGGCCTCGCCCTCGGGCGGACGCAGCTGCGCCCAGCCGCCCTTGGGCCCCTCGGCGGCGATCGGCCAGCCCAACAGCCGGTGGTAGAACTCGGCCAGCTCCCGCGCCCGGTCGGTCTCTGAGGTGACGGTGACGGCTCCGACACCGAATCGTGGTCTCTCCATGACGGCCATCCTCGTCCCTCGTATGGGACATCTTGTGTCCCCTACGACCGGCACAATGGGCGCATGCGTGCCGATCGGCTGCTCCGCATCGTCTTCCGACTGCAGGGCCGAGGCGTGGTGTCCGCGTCGACGCTCGCCCGCGAGCTGGAGGTCTCGGCCCGGACGATCCGGCGCGACATGATCGCGCTCTCCGCCGCCGGCGTCCCGGTCTACTCGACCCGCGGCGGCGCGGGCGGGTGGGCGCTCGTGCAGGACTACCGCACGAGCCTGACTGGTCTGTCCACCACCGAGGCGCTCGCCACCATCGTCGGAAGGCCGCGCGGCATCCTCGCCGACCTCGGCCTGGACGAGCCGGGCGAGGACCTGATCCTCAAGCTGCTGGCCGCGGTCGCCCCCGCCGCGCGGGAGCACGCCGAACACGCGCGACAGCGGATCCACATCGACCCGACCCGCTACTGGGACACGGTCGCGAACGACCCGCTGCCCCTCCTGCCCCCGCTGCTCGCGGCGATCTGGGACGACCGGGTCGTCGAGCTGGAGTACGGCCTCGGGCACCGGTCGACTCGGGTCGCGCCGTACGGGCTGGTGCGCAAGGGCACCCGCTGGTACCTCGTCGGTCAGGCCGACGGCAAGCTCCGGCTGTACCGGGTGTCCCGGATCCACGAGCTGGCGACGACCGAGGAGACGTTCGAACGCCCCGACGGCTTCGACCTCGCGAGCCACTGGGAGCAGTCCCAGGACGAGTACGCGCGACGGTTCGGCTCGTACCGGATCCGACTCAAGCTGCGCGGCGACGCGCTGGTCCGAGCCGGCTGGGCGTACGCCAGGAGCAAGAGGTTCGCCGACCCCGACGAGGACGGCTGGGTCGAGGCCGAGTTCGACACCGAGGACTACGACAGCGCCATCGGCCTCGTCGGCTCCCTCGGCGCCGACCTGATCGTCGAAGAGCCCGACCACGTACGCGAAGTCCTCATCGAAAACGCGCGACGCCAGCTCGAGCTCAACCGCTGAGCGCGTCGCTCCCGCCGCGGCGGCGCAGGAACAGGAAGACCGCGGCCGCGACCGCCGCCAGGCCGACTCCGCCGAGGATCAGGCTGAGGCCGGACAGGCCGCCGCCTTCCCCGCCCTCGCCGGACGACGCTTTGCTGTCCGTACGGTCGCCGGTCGGCGTCACCTCCGGCGTGGCACCCGAGGTTGCGCTCGGGGTCGCCTCCGGCGTCGCGCTGGGCGACCCGTCGATCGGCACCTCGGTGAACACCGGCTCGCCCCCGGGGGTGCCACTGGTGGCGACGTCGAGCTCGAACGGCACCGCGACCGAGGCGTTCCGCGGGGAGTCCTGCAGGTAGACGGTCACGAAGTACGCGCCGCCAAGAGCGGGACCGGCGTGCGAAGCGCTGCCGAGCCGTGGAAACGCGATCGTCCCGGTCGTCGAGGCGAGCTCGGTCGAGCCGTCGGTGAGCAGCAGCCGGTCCCTGCTGGTCACCGGACTGGTGAAGGCCGCGCTGGCCGGTGCCCGGCTCGGCGCGAACAGTTCCACGATCGTGTGCGCGTCCTCAGCCGCTGCCGCACTGCCGCCGCGCAAGGCCGGAAAGCCCACCGCCGCGTCGACCTGCTGGCCCCAGGTCGCGTCGACCGCGAAGGTCAGCGTCTCCCCGGGCACGATCGTGCCCTGGTAGCTGCCGGCCCCGATCGACTCGGCGTCGGCGAACGAGGTGCCTCCGGTGACCGCCTTGCGCGAGCCGTTCGGCGGCGGGGTCCAGGTGTTCGGGTTCGCAGGGGCGGTCAGGGTCTCCGGGTCGGTCACCTCGGGCACCTCGGTCACCCGGATCTCCAGCGCAGCGCCGTCGGAGTCGGTCCCGCGGTACGTGACAGCGAGGACCAGCTCTGAACTGGTCAGGCACTCCTCCTGCTGGGTGTACGGCGAGGCGCTGGCCGCCGTGGACAGCAGCTTGCCGTTGCCCGCGACCCCGGTCTTGAAGGCGCACCTGGTGCCGCTCGGCGTGGTCAACTCGACATCGACGAAGTCGCCGCCGGACTGGCTGGCTCGGTACGCCGCGCTGGCGACCACGGACGAGTTCAGCAGCGCGCGCTTGATCAGGTAGTGCTTGGCGGGCGTCGCCGCGTCGACAGCGTCCAGCCAGTCTCCGGGAGCGATCTCCGGCGCGCCCTCGGGTGTGGCGGTGCCCGTGACCGGCCGGCCGACCGGGACGTACGGACGGGCGGCTCGCTTGGCGACCGCACTCAGCGAGTCGGCGAGCTCCTGGCTGCTGTCGACGTCGTAGTACACGCCGCCACCGGCGCGCGCGACACACTGCAGGTCCTTGCGAGCGGCGGCGTTGACGCTGAGGCCGACCACGTCGATGCGGACCTCGATGCCCTGCTTGCGGAGTTCCTTGGCGACGAGGCACGGGTCGGGAGCACAGGTCGGCTCACCGTCGGAGACCAGGATGATGGTGCGCCGGCCCTCTCCGCCGACGTCCTTGCCCGCTTCCCGCAGCGCGTAGCCGGTCGGCGTCTCGCCGTACGGCTGGTACGCGCCGATCGCGCTCAGCAGTGCCGCTCGGTTGCCCGTGGCGGGCTTCACGACCAGCTGCGAGTCGGTGCAGGCGCCGGGGTCCTTCCGGGCGAACACCTTCGCGCCGTACACCCTCAAGCCCACGGCCTGGTCGTCCGGCAGCTGCTCGACGACCTGGCGCAGCGCCTTCTTGGCCGCCTGGATCCGGGTCTCGCCGCCGCCGGCCGGCTCCTTCATCGAGCCCGACGAGTCGAGCACCAGCAGGACCCTGCCGGGCTGGTCGTCGGCTCTGCTCTCCCCCGCACCGAGAAGGGTGGCGAACGCCGCGAGCAGCACGGCCACCACACCGATGCGCCCCACTCGAGTCACCATGCCCGCACTCCCACCTGGACGAGACGTTTACGTTTGTAAACGTAGACGTGTGTATGCCATGAGTCAAGACTCCCGATTCGGCGTAGGATGATTCACTACTGGAAAGCTCCCGGAGGTGACCGATGAGTGCGGACCCGGAGTCGCTCGCGGCCCGGAACCACGCCGAACAGGCACGCCTCTACGGCGCGCCGCTCGTCGAGGTCATCGACGAGCTCACCGAGACCTTCGGCATCTCCCGCGCCAAGCTCGCGCGGGTGCTCGGTCTGTCCGCGCCGATGGTGAGCCAGCTCGCCTCGGGAAACCGGCTCAAGATCGGCAATCCCACTGCCGTCCACCGCCTGCAGAGGCTGATGCAGCTGGCGCCGACCGTTCGCAGCGGGCAGGTGGTGGCGGCCGCCGCCGTGGCCGAAGTGGAGGCGGAGGCTCCGGGCAGCGTGCTGACCCGCCCCACGGCCACGCTGCGCCACGAGGGAGCGACCCACGTCCAGGAGGTGCTGCGCTGGGCGGCCAGTGCCGACGATCTGACCCGGGCGGCGGCCATCCTCGAGGCGGCGTTCCCCGCGTTGGCCGAGGTGCTGCGGGTCTACGGCACCGGCCGGACGAAGGACGCGGTCGAGCACTTCCGGATGGTGTCTGGAGGCTAGGCTCTCGCGCGTGGGCGACATCGTGGGTGGGCGCTTCGAGCTCATCGACGTCCTCGACGCCGGCGGCTCCGGCACGGTCTGGCGCGCCTGGGACCACCGTGAGCGGGAGTACGTCGCCGCCAAGGTGCTGCGCGCCGCGGACTCAGACTCGCTGATCCGCTTCATCCGCGAGGCCAAGCGGGTCGTCCAGCACCCGCACACGCTGGCGCCGCGCAACTGGGTCGGCGAGGACGACCGGATCCTGTTCACGATGGAGCTCGTGCGCGGCGGCTCCGTGGCCACGTTGCTCGGCGACTTCGGGGCGCTGCCCGAGGGCTGGGTGATCGAGCTGGCCCACCAGGCCGCGGACGCGCTGGTCGCCGTCCACGCCGCCGGGTTCGCACATCGCGACGTGAAGCCCAGCAACCTGCTGCTGGACGCCACCGGGCAGAGCCGACCGCGGCTGCGGCTCGGCGACTTCGGCATCGCGGCCGCCTTCGACGGCACGCGCCTGACCGTCGCGAACGTCGTTCTCGGCACCCCCGGCTACCTCTCCCCGGAGGCCTATCGTGGCGCCGACCCGGCGCCGGCTCAGGATCTGTTCGCCCTGGGCGTGGTGATGCGGAAGATGCTAGCTGGCAACGGAACGCCGAACGTCCTCGAGCTCGACGGTCTGCCGGGATCGACCGACCTCCTGCGGCTGCTCGCCGAGCTGCTCGCCGAGGACCCGGCGTCGCGGCCGGCCTCGGCATGGGAGGTCCGCTCACGGCTGGGCGAGCTCCGAGAAGCTGGCGACGTGGCGTACGTCATCGACCCAGCAGACCCGGTCGAGGTCTTCGACCACATCCCGCCGCTGCCGGCCGGGTGGGGCGAGACCGGCCCGAAGGAACAGCGCTCCCCCACACCCGCACCTGCCACTCCGGCCGGTCGCCGACCAGCCCGCCGGCGCCCACCGCTGGCAGCCTGGCTGCTGCTGGTCGCGGGTATCGCGCTGCTCGCGGTCGCCGTCCTCACTCGCTGAGCGCGGCCTCCTTCGCCGCGTCGGGGCCGGACTCCAGCAGCACGCGGAAGCCGTCTTCGTCCAGCACGGGGACGCCGAGGTCGCGGGCCTTGTCGAACTTCGAGCCGGGGTTGTCGCCGACCACGACGAAGGCGGTCTTCTTCGACACCGAGCCGGACACCTTGCCGCCCCGCGCCGACACCGCCTCCGAAGCCTCGTCGCGGGAGAAGCCCTCCAGCGAACCGGTCACCACGACCGTCATGCCCGCCAGTGGCTTCGGCCCGTCGTCGACGATGTCCTCCGCGAGCCGCACGCCCGCCTCGCGCCACTTCGCGACGATCTCGCGGTGCCAGTCGACCGTGAACCACTCCACGATCGACTTCGCGATCGTCGGCCCGACGCCCTCGGCGTTCGACAGCTCCTCCTCCGGCGCCGTCGCGATCCGTTCCAGGTCGCCGAACGCCCGCGCCAGCGCTTGCGCCGCGGTCGGGCCGACGTGCCGGATCGACAGCGCGACGAGCGCGCGCCACAGCGGTCGCGTCTTTGCGGTCTCGAGGTTGGCCAGCAGGCCGCGGGCGTTCGCCGACAGCTCACCGTCCTTGGTGGTGAAGTACGTCGAGCCCTTCAGCTTCTCCTCGTCCAGCGAGAACAGGTCGCCCTCGTCGGAGATCAGCCCCTCGTCGAGCATCGCCATGCCCGACTTGTAGCCGAGCACCTCGATGTCGAACGCGCCCCGCCCGCCGAGGTGGAACAACCGCTCGCGCAGCTGCGCCGGACACGACCGCGTGTTCGGGCAACGCAGATCGACGTCGTCCTCCTTCGCCGGCCGCAGCGGGAAGTGGCACTCCGGACACTCGGTGGGCATGACCCACTCGACCTCCGACCCGTCGCGCAGGTCGACGACCGGGCCGAGGATCTCCGGGATCACGTCACCGGCCTTGCGCAGCACGATCGTGTCGCCGATCAGCACGCCCTTGCGCTTGACCTCCTGCGCGTTGTGCAGCGTCGCGAACTCGACCGTCGAGCCGGCGACCTTCACCGGCTCCATCACGCCGTACGGCGTCACCCGCCCGGTCCGGCCGACGTTCACGCGGATGTCGACGAGCTTGGTGTTGACCTCCTCGGGCGGCCACTTGAACGCGATCGCCCACCGCGGCGCGCGCGACGTCGAGCCGAGCTGGCGCTGCAGCGAGATCTCGTCGATCTTCACCACCACGCCGTCGATCTCGTGGTCGAGCGAGTGCCGCTTCTCGCCGAGCTCGATCGCGTACCGGTCGACCTCGTCCAGCGTCTTGCGGAGCTGGACGAGCTCGCTCACCGGCAGCCCCCAGGCGCGGAGCGCGTCGTACGCCTCGGACAGCCGCTTCGGCTGCCAGCCCTCGCGCTTGCCGACGCCGTGGGAGAGGAAGCGCAGCTTGCGCTTCGCCGTCACCCGCGGGTCCTTCTGGCGCAGCGAGCCGGCGGCGGAGTTGCGCGGGTTGGCGAACGGCGCCTTGCCCTCCTCGACCAGCGAGGCGTTCAGCTCCTCGAACTCCTTCAGCCCGAAGAAGACCTCGCCGCGGACCTCGAGCAGGTTCGGGATCGGCGGCGCGTCCTTCGACGTCAGCCGGACCGGCACCGAGTCGATCGTGCGGACGTTCAGCGTGATGTCCTCGCCCGTACGACCGTCGCCGCGCGTCGCAGCGCGGACCAGCCGGCCCTTCTCGTACACCAGGTCGACCGCGAGCCCGTCGATCTTCATCTCGCACAGGAACTCCGCCTCGGAGCCCACGTCGCGCTCCGCCCGCGCGGCCCAGGCGCGCAGCTCCTCCAGCGTGAACGCGTTGTCGAGCGACATCATCCGCTCGAGGTGCTCCACCGGCGCGAACCCGGTCTCGAACGTCGCCCCGCCGACCTTCTGCGTCGGCGAGTCCGGCGTCACGAGCTCCGGATGGTTCGCCTCGATCTCGCGGAGCTCCCGGATCAACGTGTCGTACTGCCCGTCGGAGACCGTCGGGCGGTCGAGCACGTGATAGCGGTAGTTGTGCTCGTCGATCACGTGCACGAGTTCCGCGTGACGCTCGAGCGCCTTCTTCGGGATGCCGGCCACCTGCTTGCTCATGAGACGGAACGTTACCGCCAGGTGGCGACAATCAGCGGGCCTTGATGACCTCGTACAACGCGGTCCAGTTGGCCTTGCCGTGGCCGGCCTCGATCGCCTTCCGGTACAGCGTCTGGACAGCCTTCGGCAGCGCTGTGTCGACGCCCGCGGCCTCGCTCGCGCCGGCGACGTGGTCGGCGGTCGCGCCCATCATCAGCACTGTGCTGAGGTCGCCGGGATGCTCCCCGGACTCGATCTGCTCGGCCGCCTCGGTCAGGAATGGGGCCGCGAGCTGGAGCGTGGACGCCGCCCACGGCGCGAACTCCGACGGCTTGACGCCCGCCTCGGCGAGCAGCGCGGCGGCGTGCAGGAACGACGCCAGCGAGGTGAGGAACACGTCGAGCTGGGCTTGATACCAGAGCTGCGCGAGCCCGTCGTCGGCGCCGACGTACTCGGGCTTGCCGAGCAGCGCGAGCTCGTCGGCGTACGCGTCGAACTCCTCGGCCGGGCCGCTGTAGTAGACGTACGCGCCCTCTTGGCCGACCATCGGCGCCGGAACCATGACGCCGCCGGTGACGAACGCGGCGCCTTTCGCCCGAGCCCACGCACCGGCCTTACGGCTCGCGTCCGGCGTGTCCGAGCTGAGGTTGACGATGGTCTTGGTGGACAGGTCGTCGACGTCGCCGAGGATGGCGTACATCGCCTGGTAGTCGGTGAGGCTGAGCACGATCAGGTCGCTCGCCGCGACGGCCTCGGCCGGGGTCGTGGCGAGGACCGCGCCGCGGGCGACGAGTGCGTCGGCACGGCTGGCGGTGCGGTTCCAGACGGTGACGTGGTGCTGGTTGTCGAGGAAGACGTTGACCATGGCCTGACCCATCGGGCCGAGGCCGATAACGGTGATGTTCACGCCTTCGATCCTGCGGAGTTGCTGACGTCCGCACAAGTACCGACTATTTCGTTCGGTACTTACCTTTTCGTCAGTATAGCCGCCTGGCGAGCGAGCTCCATCGCCCGCCGCGCCCAGTCCGGCGAGGCGCCGGCGAGCCCGCAGGTCGGCGTGATCACCGTGCCGGTGGCGGCGAGGTCCTCGCCGAAGCCGATCCTGCGGACGAACGTGGTGACCTGCCGGGCGACGTCCGCGTCGGTCATCGGCGGCCGCCTGTTCGCGGGGTCGGGGTCTTCCGACGGCACGGCGCCGACGAACAGCACGACGCCGTCGTCGACCGCGACGCCGAGGTGCTCGAGTTGGGCGTCGCTGATCTGGTGCACGTCGAAGGAGAGTCCACGGGCGCCAGCCGCGTGCAGCAGGGCGAACGGCACGTTCGCCGCGCAGCTGTGTACGAGCGGGAACGCTCCGGCGGCCTCGATGGTCGCGTTGACCTCGGCGAGCCGTTCTCGCGCGTCCTGGCCGCTGACGGCGCGGTGCCGGGAGAAGCCGGACGCGGTCGGGATGCCCGCCGCGAGCACGGCGGGCAGGGACGGTTCGTCGAGCTGCACGAGGACCTGCGCTCCGGGCACGCGGCGCCGGACGTCGGCGACGTGGTCCTTCAGCCCCTCCGCGAGCGACTGGGCGAGCTCGCGCCGGGCGCCGTGGTCGGCGAGCACGCGGTCGCCCTTGGGCCGCTCGACGCTGGCGGCGAGCGTCCAGGGTCCGGTGGCCTGCACCTTCAGCGGACCCTGATAGCCCTGGGCGACCTCCTCGAGCGCGTCGAGATCCTGGGCCAGCAGCGACTTCGCCCGCCGTTCGTCGAGCCCCTCACCAGGGGTGAGCCGCCAGCCGGCGGGCTGCAGGTCGACGTGCAGCTCGGCGAGCAGCGCGCAGGTCCGGCCGATCATGCCTCCCGCGACGCCTCGCCCGGGGAGCTCGGGGAGGTGCGGCAGGTCGGGCAGCTCGCCCACCACCGTTCGCGTCGCCTCGACCACGTTCTCGTACGGCAACGAGCCGACGCCCGTCGCCGCCCCCGACGCCCAGCCGGGGACCTCGTTCACGAGCCACCCAACTTCTGCCAGAGGAACTCGAACGCGAGCGCGTTCATGAACGCCGACTGCTTGTTGTCGGCCGCTCCACCGTGACCACCTTCGATGTTCTCGTAGTAGTGCACCTCGTGGCCGAGCTCCCGCAGCCGTGCAGCCAGCTTGCGGGCGTGGCCGGGGTGGACGCGGTCGTCGCGGGTCGAGGTCGTGAGCAGGATCGGCGGGTAGCTCCTGTCGGCGCTCGCCTGGTGGTACGGCGAGTACGTCGCGAGGTACGCCCAGTCCTCGGGGTCGTCGGGATCGCCGTACTCCGCGACCCAGGACGCGCCCGCGAGCAGCTTGGAGTAGCGCCGCATGTCGGTGAGCGGCACCTGAGAGACGACGGCGCCGAACAGCTCCGGGTAGCGGGTCAGCATGACGGTCGTGAGCAGGCCGCCGTTGCTGCCGCCCTCGATGCCGAGCCTCGCGGCCACCGTGACGCCGCGGGTGACGAGGTCGCGCGCCACGGCGGCGAAGTCCTCGAACACCTTGTGCCGGTTGTGCCCGCGGCCCGCCTCGTGCCACGCGGGGCCGTACTCGCCGCCGCCGCGGATGTTCGCCAGCACGTACGCGCCGCCCCGGATCAGCCAGGAGCGGCCGTCGGAGCCTGAGTACGTGGGCTCGCGCGGGACCTCGAAGCCGCCGTACCCGTCGAGCAGCGTCGGCCAGCCGCCCTCGGGCTGCGCGCCGGGCGGAGTGACCTGGAAGTAAGGGATCTTGGTTCCGTCGTCGGAGGTCGCGAAGTGCTGCGACACGTCGAGGCCCTCGACGTCGAAGAACTCCGGCAGCTGCTTGAGCACCTCCGCCGGGCCGTCGCCGATCCTGCCCAGGGCGAACGTAGCCGGCCGGACGAAGCTCTGGACGTGCAGCTCGTACTCGTCGTCGAGGTCGGAGTCGGTGCCGCCGACGGTCGCGGTGGACATCGGTGGGACGCCGGCGAGCGGCTCCTCGGTCCAGCCGTTCTCACCTGGCGTAAGGACGGAGAGCTGGCTGGTGACGTCGTGGAGTTTGTTGAGGAACAGGTGGTTTCTCGTCCAGCTGTGGCCGGCGAGTGAGGTGTGCTCGTCGGGGGTGAAGAGTCTTTGGAGCGTGCGGTCGCCGTCGATGAACGATGCCAGCTTGGTGGCGAGCAGGCTGCCGGACGGGTGGGTGGTGTCGCCGACCGTCCAGTCCGAGCGCAGGTCGATGAGCAGCCACTCGCGGTGCGTACTCGCGGTCGCGTCGTCGGGAACGTCGATCTTGGTGAGCTCGCCGTTCTCGCTCCGGAGGTAGAGCTCGGAGGTGTAGAAGTCGACCATCCGCTGGATGAAGTCGCGTTCGAAGCCCACGGTGTCGTCGTGGAACGTCCACACCCCGACGTCCTCGGCCTTGCCCTCGAAGATCAGCTCGGCGTCGGCGATCTTGGTGCCGCGGCGCCAGAGCCGTGTCGTCCGCGGGTAGCCGGACGCGGTGAGCGTGCCGGGGCCGAAGTCGGAGCCGACGAAGAGGGTGTCGACGTCGATCCAGTCGACCATCGTCTTCGCCTCGGCGAGGGTGAACGCGTTCTCGGTGACGAACGTCCGCGTCTCGAGGTCGAACTCGCGCACGACGGTCGCGTCAGCGCCGCCGCGGGACAGCTGGATCAGCGTGTGCCTGTACTCCGGGCGCAGGACCTGCGCGCCGGCCCAGACCCAGTTCTCGCCCTCGTCCTCGGCGAGCTTGTCCAGGTCGAGCAGCACGTCCCACTCGGGCTGGTCCTTGCGGTACTCCTCGAGCGTGGTGCGCCGCCACAGCCCCTTGGGGTTGGTCGCGTCGCGCCAGAAGTTGTAGCGGTACTCGCCCCGGCGGTTGACGTACGGGATCTTCTCGTCGGAGTCGAGCACCTGGAGAATCCCGTTGCGCAGCAGGCCAAACCTGCCCGTCCCGGCAAACCGGTCCAGCGCCTCGGCGTTCCGGTTCCGCACCCAGGCCAGCGCCTCGGCCCCGGTCACATCCTCGAGCCAGAGATAGGGGTCGTTGTCGACGTCGTGAGTCACCCCTCGAATCTACCCACCCGCCACCCGCCTTCGGACCCCGCGCACTCCTCGCCCGCCACAAACTGTGGGGTTCTGGTACAGACACGCTGGCGTGTCTGTACCAGAACCCCACAGTTTGCGAGCTCGTGCGGGCGGCGAGTCGGGGAGGACGGGGAGGCTAGGCGGTGGAGGCGATGGTGGCCGAACCGATCACGCTCGAGCTGGAAGCCCACGCCTCGCCACGTTTTGAATGAAGGGCACCTTCATTCAATAGGTTCGAATGAAGGTGCCCTTCATTCGAAACCCTGGCGGCTCCGGAGGCTAGGCGGTGGAGGCGATGGTGGCCGAGCCGATCACGCGGGTGCCGTCGTAGAGGACGACGGCCTGGCCGGGGGCTACGCCGTGGGCGGGGGTGGTGAGGTCGACGCGGACGGTCTCGTCCTCGATCCAGGCGGTCGCCCCGACGGTCTCGCCGTGGGCGCGGATCTGGACCTCGCAGCCGACTACACCCGAGGGAGCCGGGCCGCACCAGCGGGGCGTGGAGCCGGTGATCGTCGAGACCGCGAGGTGCTCGCGCGGGCCGACCGTCACGGTGCGCGAGACGGGCTCGATCGACAGCACGTACCGCGACTTCCCGTCCGCCGCGGGGCGGCCGAGCCGGAGCCCGCGCCGCTGGCCGACGGTGAAGGCGTACGCCGCCTCGTGCGTGGCCAGCACCTCGCCAGCCTCGTCGACGACATTGCCCGGCTGCGAGCCCAGATGCGACGACAGGAAACCCGCGGTGTTTCCGTCGGCGACGAAGCAGATGTCGTGGCTGTCCGGCTTCTCCGCCACCGCCAGCCCCCGCGCCGCAGCCTCCTCCCGGACAGCAGACTTCGGCGTCGAGCCGAGCGGGAACATCGCGTGCGCCAGCTGCTCCGCGGTCAGCACACCCAGCACGTACGACTGGTCCTTCTCGTGGTCGACCGCCCGATGCAGCTCCCGCCCGGCAGGCCCGTCGACGAGCCGCGCATAGTGCCCCGTGCAGACCGCGTCGAAGTCCAGCGCGATCGCCCGGTCGAGAACGGCGGCGAACTTGATCTTCTCGTTGCAGCGCAGGCAAGGGTTCGGCGTACGTCCCGCCGCGTACTCCGCGACGAAGTCCTCCACCACGTCAGCGTGGAAGCGCTCGGCCAGATCCCAGACATAGAACGGGATTCCCAACACATCGGCCGCCCGGCGGGCGTCGCGCGCGTCCTCGAGCGTGCAGCAGCCGCGCGCGCCGGAACGGTACGACTGCGGGTTGCGCGAAAGCGCGAGGTGCACCCCGGTCACGTCGTGCCCGGCCTCGACGGCACGCGCCGCGGCGACGGCCGAGTCCACTCCGCCGGACATGGCGGCAAGAACGCGCATCAGCGAGAACCCCCACCCAGATTGACCAAACCAGCCTTGCGAGCCCGCTCGACGACCGGCCCGATCACCCGACCGAGCGCGTCGACGTCGGCTTGCGTCGAGGTGTGCCCGAGGCTGAACCGCAACGACCCGCGCGCCCGCTCCTCGTCCCGGCCCATCGCGATCAGTACGTGGCTGGGCTCGGCGACACCGGCCGAGCACGCCGATCCGGTCGAGCACTCGATACCGCGCGCGTCGAGCAGCAACAGCAGCGAGTCGCCTTCGCAACCAGGGAAGGAAAAATGCACGTTCCCCGGCAGCCGGTCGACACCGACGGATCCGTTGAGCTCAGCCTCCGGAACGGCGGCCAGCACCTGCCGCACGAGCTCAGAGCTCAGCTCCGACAGAGAGGCGGCGAGCTGCGCCTGCTCCCGCACGGCGAGCTCGATCGCCGCAGCGAAGCCCGCCATCGCGGGCACGTCGAGCGTGCCGGAACGTACGTCCCGCTCCTGCCCGCCGCCATGCAGCACTGGCGTCACCGACGTCTCCCGCCGCAACACCAGCGCACCGACGCCGAACGGCCCGCCGACCTTGTGCCCCGTCACCGTCAACGCGTCCACGCCAGCCGTCGAGAAGTCGACCGGCAGCTGTCCCACGGCCTGCACCGCGTCGGTGTGCACCGGGATCCCGTACTCCGCCGCGATCGAGGCGATCGAGGCCACCGGTTGGATCGTCCCGACCTCGTTGTTGACCCACATCACGCTGACGAACGCCACGGTCTCGGGCGAGCGCGCGATGCTGTCCCGCGCGGCCTCGACGAGTACCCGGCCGTCCCGGTCGACCGGCAGCAGCTCCAACGAGGCGCCGGCCTCCTTCGCCAACCACTGCGCCGCGTCGAGTACGGCGTGGTGCTCGACCGCGCTCACCAGCACGCGCGTGCGCCGGGCGTCGGCGGTGTGCCGGGCCCAGAACAGGCCCTTGACCGCGAGGTTGTCGGCCTCGGTCCCGCCGCCGGTGAACACGACCTCCGACGGCCGCGCGCCGAGCGCCTGGGCGACGGTCTCGCGGGACTCCTCGACCACACGCCGCGCCGCGCGCCCCGAGGCGTGCAGCGAGGACGCGTTGCCGAGCTTGTCGAGGTGAGCGACCATCGCCGCCACGGCCTCCGGACGCATCGGAGTCGTAGCGGCGTGATCGAGGTAGATGTGGGAAGTCATCGCCTCTCAAGAGTAGGTCAGACAGGCCAGTCCTCTTGGCGGTAGGCCGCCTCCCAAAACATCCACTCATAGCGGGACGCCGTAACGAAGGCCTCGTGCATGCGCTCCAACGCCGCCGGGTGGGCGGCTCGGTCGGCGATCGCCTTGGCCTGCTCGGTCGCGACAGCGAAGGCCGGATCGCCGTACGTGCCGATCCAGTCACCGTACGGATGGCCGTCGAGCTCGACCTCGGCGTACATCCGGCTGCCGACGTCCTGGTAGATCCAGAAGCACGGCAGCACCGCCGCGACCTGGACCGCGTAGTCGTCGAGGCTGAGCAGGTACGACGTGTACGCGCGGCAGGTCGGCGACGGCCGCCACCGCTCGAGCTGCGAGACGTGCGTCTCGTGCAGCTGCCGTTCGACGACGACGCACTCGTGCGCGGCCTTGGCGAAGAACGCGACCTCCTCGGTCGTCGGCGCCTTGGAAGCCGTCGCGGCGAGCGCGCGGGCGTAGTCGGCGAGGTAGTGCGCGTCCTGGGCGAGGTAGTAGATGAACCGGTCTCTCGCCAGAGCGCCGGACGCGAGCTCAGTCAGGAACGGCAGCGCGTCGATCGCCTTGCGCACGTCCTCCGTGGCCGTCCAGGCCTCGTTCGTGAAGGTCATGCGCTCCCCCACCAGGCGTGGAAGTGGTGGACCGGACCGTTGCCCGTGCCCACACCCAACGAGTCGGCGGCACGCAGGCTTTCGGTCACGTACGCCTTCGCCTCCCGCACGGCATCCCCCCAGGCGAACCCGCGAGCCAGCAGCGCCGCGATCGCCGACGAGAGCGTGCAGCCGGTGCCGTGCGAGTTCTTCGTCTCCACCCGCGACGCCGATAACCGTACGAGCGTGTCGCCGTCGACGAAGAGGTCGGTGGACTCGGCCGACTCGGTGCGGTGCCCGCCCTTGAGCAGGACCCGTTTGGCGCCGAGTTCGCGCAGCGCCCGCGCCTGGTCCTCGGCCTCTTGGTCGGTCCGTGCCGGCTCGACGCCGAGCAGGTCGGCGGCCTCGGGCAGGTTCGGCGTGACGATATCGACGAGCGGGAGCAACCGGTCGCGCAACGTGCGCACGGCGTCGCGCTCGAGCAGCCGGTCCCCGCTCATGGCGACCATGACGGGATCGAGGACGACGTACGGCGGGCGATGCCGTTCGAGCGCGTCGACCACGGTGTCGACGATCGCCGCGTTCGCCAGCATGCCGATCTTGACCGCGTCGATGCGGACGTCGGCGAACAGCGTGTCGAGCTGCTCGGTGATGAACGCGGTGGGGATCGTCTGGATCCCCGTGACTCCGTGGGTGTTCTGCGCGGTGAGCGCGACGAGCACCGCGGTGCCGTACGCGCCGAGCGCGGAGAACGTCTTGAGGTCGGCCTGGATCCCGGCGCCACCAGACGGGTCGCTGGTGGCGATGGTCAACGCAACAGGAGTAGCCATTGCGACAGTCCCTTCGCCAGTGTTAGCTGGAGCAGGTTCAACGGGTGTGATCTCAGCTCGCCCTCGGATGGGGAGCACCCCGCGTCACTCGACTTCGACCTTAACCCGTTGCGGATTCCGGCGCCATCGGTAGCGTGGCCGAACGTGACCAGCCTGCTGGTGAACTTCGTGTACGCCCATAACGTCGGCCACGCGATCGAGGCGCTGCACCTCGCGTACGGGCACCACCGCAGGGATCCGTCGCTGGAGATCTCGGTGGCCCTGAACGCCGCGACGCCGGTCGAGCTCGCGTCGCTGTGCCCGTTCGTCGAGGCGGTGTATCCGGTTCGGCTCGACCTGTTCGACCCATCAGTGCCGTTCGTCGCCGAGCTGCCGGAGGCGTTCGACCTCGTGTCGGAGGACGGTCGGGCGTCACAGCCGGAGCAACGCGCGTTGTTCCCCGGCATCGCGGCGTACTACGACGTGTGCCGTGCGCGCATCGGCGTGACAGCCGCGGCGCCGTACTCGCCGGGCGAGCACTTCCGCCTCGCGCTCTCCCCAACCGTGCGGAGCGACAGCCCGCGCATCGCCGTGCTGCCGGGCGGGAGCGCGGACCGTTCGCTGTACCCGTCGGTGGCGTCGTGGGAGCTGATCCTGCGGACGTTGGCCGCGCGGATTCCCACGGCCACGTTCGTGTTCCTGGGCAAGCTCGGCGACGACGGGCGGACGCGGACGACGTACTCCGCCGCCGAGATCGCGCGGCTGCAGGAGTGCGTACCGTCGGAGTCGGCCCTCGACCTGCCACTGATCGACCAGCTAACGGTGGTCGCGAGCTGCGACGTGTTCGTCAGCCCACACTCCGGCTTCGGCATGGCTGCCCTCGCCGCCGGAACGCCGTGGCTGTCGCTCTCGGGGAACGCCTGGCACGAGTACTACTTCAACGGCGTCCCGTTCTACTCGGTGCTCCCTGACGTCGACCGTTTCCCCGCGTACACAGCGCTTTCGGCACTCCCCGACCCTGTGGAGGACGACGGACCAAGGTCACCGAGCATGTGCGCCGAACGCATCCGCGCCGACCTCGACGAGCTCGTCGAAGCAGCCGCCAAGCTGATCGATCGGAGCTGGCCGTACGAGACGGCCCTCGCCCACTATGCCCAAGGCATGTTGAGGATTCGCAAGGGAGACGCCAGCCAGGTGTGGTCCTGGGACCACGTCCTGGCCCCGTACCTGACACCCTGACACCCGGGCTACTGATAGACCTTGCTGTAGAAGTCGGTGTACTGCGGCTGCGGCCAGGTCGCCGGCACCTCGTTGAGCTGTTGCGTGAGCCCGCCGGACGCGCTGGCAATACCCGACAGGTACGCGATCGCGGCGACGATGATCCCGACGATGGCCGAGATGGCGATCCCGAGAGCGGTCGCGATGAGACCCGCGCCCGCGATCATGCCGGGAATGCCGCCATCCAACGCCAGGATCGCACCGGCGATCGCCAGATCCGCTGTGACCAAGGCGATGACCACAGCCGGCAGAACCTGCGCGTTGGCCAACGCCGTCTGCGTGAGCGCGCCCGAGATCGCCGAATGGCACTCGTTCATCCCGTCGATCGTCTTCTGATGGGACCTCGACGCGGCGGCGTACAGCTGGGCCGCGTTGTCGTTCCACCGTTGGCCGGCGTCGCCCTGAGGAAGGGCCTGGAGAGATTCCTCTCCGACGCTCAGCCCGCCCATGAGTCCGTGCACGTCGTGCTCCCAGGCGGTGGCGGCGACGTACAGCTGCGGAGGGTTGCCGACGATCGCCGGCGTCTGCTTGGCGAGCTCGATCAGGCTCGTCTCCAGATAGGTGATGTGCCCGATGATGATGCGCAGCCTTCCCTCCAGGGCGGGTGGGAACGGCCCGGCGATCCCGTCCGCGAGCTTCTGGTTGGCCAGCTTGATGCCGCGCTGCAGAAACGCCATCGCCCGTTGATGATTCTCGAGGAACCAGCCCCAGTTGTCAGCGAGCCATTCGATCCCAGGATTCACGGCCATGTCAGTCTTCTCCGTTCGCCTGCTGAAGCCTGCCGACCCCGTCGACCTCGACGGCTTCGGCCTGGTCCGCGATCCGCTTCAGGTTCTGGGCAACGCCGCCGAGCTGGCCGCTGCCGCCGGTGAGCACGGTGTGCACCCGGGTCGCGAGCGCGGTGTACTGCCGGTAGACCTCGGCGCTCTGCGGGAGCGCGCCGAAGTCGTAGCTGCCGAGGTCCAGCGCGCCGACGGCGACCGCGCACTGGCCGACGATCGCGCCCGCCGGGCCCCAGACCTGGTTCGCGTCGTTCCGCAACGTCTCGGGGTTGATCTCCTTGGTCATCTCAGCATCCCTTCCGCGCGGGCGGCTTCGTGCGAACGATGCGCGCCGGCGAGTGCGGTGGCGAGCTCGTCGGCGAGCATCCAGTGCGGGCATCTGCCCAACCAGGACAGGTCGATCTCGCAGCCCGCGAGACCGCCGCCCGGGTGGAGACGGAGCTCGACCATCCCTCGTTCACCGATGCCCAGCGCGTCGCCAGGAGGGCCTGGGTTCTCTGTCCGCGCGGCGGCGTCGGCGGCCGCGACGGCCTCGTCCGCGAGTGCCGCGAGCCGGCGCAGGCGATCCATCGCCAGGTCGAGGTCTGAGGTGAAGAGCTCCGACGGATCCAGGCCGAGCGTGCGGAACGCGGCATCGTCAGCGGACGCCGAGCCCGGCGAGTCGAATGCCCGGGTCAGCGCGTCCCCGTACGCCTCGCTGTGTGCCTCTTCGGCGGCCGCGGCAGCCGCGGCGACCGCGGCCGGGAAGTCGACGGGATCGAGGCGCGTACGCCAGGAGTCGGCGACCTCGACGCGCTCCAAGGCACCGGTCGGGCCGACGACGGCGGTGACGACGCGGTTGGCGTCGCGGCCCTCGTACTCGCCCAGGTAGCGAGGCATCGACCGCAGGCGAGCGCCGAGGGCCTGGGCTTCGCGGGCCGCCCTCAGCGGCCCGTCGAAGTCGAACGTTCCTGTATCCATGCGGCGATCGTCGCGATCGCCGCCAACACCGCGCTTACAAGCGGCTTACACAGGGCGTCAGCCCTTGCGCTTCTGTACTTCCTCGGTCGCCTGCGGCAGGACGGCGTGCAGGTCGCCCACCACACCGAAGTCGGCGAGCTCGAAGATCGGAGCCTCGGCGTCCTTGTTGACGACCACGATCGTCTTCGACGTCTGCATGCCGGCCCGGTGCTGGATCGCGCCGGAGATGCCGGCAGCGAGGTAGAGCTGCGGCGCGACGGTCTTGCCGGTCTGGCCGACCTGGTACGCGTGCGGGTACCAGCCCGAGTCGACCGCGGCCCGCGACGCACCGACGGCACCGCCCAACGCGTCCGCCAGGGCTTCGACCACCGAGAAGTTCTCCGCCGACCCGACGCCGCGGCCGCCCGACACGACGATCGCCGCCTCGGTCAGCTCCGGCCGTCCGGTCGCCGCGCGCGCCGACCGGTCCACGACCCGCGCCGCCTTGGCCGCGTCCGACAGCACGACCTCGACCTTCTCCTCCACCGGAGTGGCGGGCGCCTGCTCGGGCGTCGCGGCGTTCGGCTTCACCGTGATGATCGGCGTCCCCTGCGTCACCCGCGCCTTGACCGTGTAGTTGCCGGCGAACACCGACTGCGTCGTCTCCAGCTCGGCAGACACGTCGACGGCGTCGGTGATCAGCCCGGACGAGAGCTTGATCGCCAACCGCGCCGCGATCTCCTTGCCCTCCGGCGACGACGTCACCAGGACAGCGCCGGGCGACACGCGGGTCGCCAGCTCGGCCAGCGCCTCGGCCTTCGGCGCGACCAGGTATTCGGCGAGGTCCGCCTGCTCCAGCAGGTACACCTTCTTCGCGCCGTACGACGCCAGCGTCGCCTGCGCGTTCGCGTAGCCCGACCCGATGAACACCGCGGACGGCTCACCCAGCCGCCGCGCGATCGTGAGCAGCTCGGTCGTCGTCTTCCGGACCGCGCCGTCGGCGTGGTCGACCAGTACGAGGATCTCCGTCATCGACAAGCCTTCCTCAGACGAACTTCTGCTCAGCGAGGTACGCGACGAGCTGCGTGCCGCCGGTCCCCTCGTCCACGACCACGGTGCCCTTCTGGCGCGGCGGCCGCGCGGCGTACGACTCCACCGCGGTCCACGCCGCACCCAGCCCGACCGACGCGGGCTCCACGCCCAGGTCGGCGAGGCTCCACGTCTGCACCGGCTTCTTCTTCGCCGCCATGATCCCCTTGAACGAGGGGTAGCGCGGCTGGTTCGCCTGGTCGGTCACCGACACGACCGCGGGCAACGAGGCCTCCACGGTCTCCGTCGCGGCCTCGCCATCGCGGCGGATCTGGACCGTCCCGTCGCCCAGGGAAACCGAGCCGGCGAACGTCACCTGCGGCAGGCCCAGCCGTTCGGCCAGCATCGCCGGCACGACCGACATCCCACCGTCCGTCGAGGCCATCCCACACACCACCAGGTCGACCGGCTGCTCGGCGGCGAGCTTCTCGACCGCCTTCGCCAACACCAGCGACGTCGCCACGGCGTCCGAGCCGTGGATCGCGTCGTCGAGAACGTGGACGCCGGCGTCCGCGCCCATCTGCAGCGCCTTCTTGATCGCGTCCGGCGCTCCGTCCGGACCGACGGTCAGCGCGGTCACCTCGACGCCTTCGCCCGCCTCGGCCAGCGCGAGCGCGGCCTCGATCGCGTGCTCGTCGAGCTCCGACAGCAGCCCGTCGACGCCGGCGCGGTCGACGGTCTTGTCGGTTTCGGTGAACGTGCGATCCGCGGTGGAGTCCGGCACGTACTTCACACAGACGACGATCCTCATGGTCGCTCTCGGCTCCTCGTCTCGGCTGCAGCCAGCCCGTCGATGGGTCGGACCTCAAGCCTGCCAGGCGGGGGCGGCCGGCCGGCTGTGAGGTCCTCCCTCTTCACGTTACTCACGGGTAGCTTCGAGGAGCAAACTGGCCGAACGTGGCCTGCATCACACCTTGCGCGGAACTCCCGTTCGCTCGCGGCCCGTTGTCAGATCAGGCGGTTGCCGCTGACGCGTGGTCGAACCGGCTGCCTGGATTTCGTCATCCGTGGCCGGCCCTGATCTGGTCAGCGGCTCCGCCACCAACGTGTACGCGCCGAGTCCACGCGGCGACGCAGGCCAGCATGAGGAGCGGGCTGACCACCGCCGCGAGGAAGCCGAGCCGATAGCTGTCGCCGGCCACCGCCACCGTGTTGAGCACCGCGAGCCCGACCGCGCCGCCGAGCAACGGCGAGGTGTTCACCAGCCCCGACGCCAACCCCTGGTCGGCGTCCGGCACGCCGGTGGTCGCGACGATCAACGACGGCGCGAACGACAGCCCGAAGCCGACGCCCGCGATCACCATCCCCGGCAGCACCGCCGTCCAGTACATGCCGCCAGCGGTCGCGAACACGGCGAACCAGAGCAACCCGACGCCGAGCAGCGACGCCGCCACCGCGAGCAGCTTGCCCACGCCGTACGTCGCGACGAGCCGCCCGGTGAAGCTCGACACCGCCACGGTCGCGAGCGCCATCGGGACGAAGCCGAGCCCGGTGAGCAACGGGCCTAAATGCAAGACGTTCTGCATGCTGCCCCTGATGGTCGCAGCCCCGGCTCGCTCAGTTTCGCCGCACGCCACCGCCTGCACTGCGTCATCCGGTGTGCCATTGGGGCTTCTTCGACGAGCCGGACTGCGAGTGCGTGCCGAACCACGTCGTCGCGAGCCCCGACGCCGCACCCACCGCGGCGAGCAGGTTGCCGTACCGGATGGACGGGTTGGCGAACATCGACAGCCGCACGATCGGCTCGGCGACGCGACGTTCGACGACGAGGAACGCGGCCAACAGCCCGATCCCGAGCACGCCCGACAACACGACCGGCACCGAGAGACCGTCCGCGAGCCGCGACACCGCCGAGACGACGAGCACCGATCCGGCCGTGAGCAGCGAGGCGCCGAGCACGTCCGTACGGCGCCGCTCCGCAACCTCGTCCCGGCCGACCAGCACCGCGACACCGACCAGGACGACGACGCCGATCGGCACGTTGATGCCGAACACCCACTCCCAGCTCGCGAGCCCGGTCAGCAGCCCGCCGACGAGGTTGCCCGCGACCATGCCGGTCGACGCGACCGCGCCCCAGATGCCGAACGCTCGGTTGCGCGCGTCCCCCTCGGCGAAGCTGCCGGTGACGAGCGTCAGCGCGGCCGGCGAGACCAACGCGGCGCCGAGCCCCTGCAACGCGCGCGCGCCGAACAGCATCGGACCGTTGATCGCCAACCCACACAGGGCGGACGCGACCGTGAACAGCACGATCCCGACGAGCAGGATCCGCTTGGCGCCGAGCAGGTCCACGGCCCGCCCGGCGCTGATCATGAAGCCGCCGTACGCCAACGAGAACGCGCTGAACACCCACTGCGCGCTCCCCTGGTTGATGCCGAGGTCTTGTTGCATCGCCGGCAGCGCGACCGCGACGACGGAGTAGTCGAGAACCAGCATGAACTGGGCGAAACATAACAGGACAAGGAGAATCGGCCCTGTCTCAGGGCGCGTTCGAGCCATCGACGTACCTTTCGAAGACTGAAGCTCTTAGCTTCGGTAGGGATCGAGCAACGTGCCGAGGTCGCGGCGCAGTGCGTCGCGGAGCGTTCCCCGGCGGGACATCGCCCAGGTGAGCTGGGTTCCGCTGAGGAGCGCGTTGACCGCCTCGACGAGCGCGAGTTCGTCCTCGACCACCAGGCGTCCCTTGACGACGGCGTCGTGAACGTACTGCTCGAGTTCGTCGCGGACGGCCCTGTCGTGGCCCGCGAGCAGCCGGCGGAACTCCGGATCCGCCAGCTCGAAGTGCAGGAACGCGAGATGGTTGGCGAACTCGTCCGGCGTGAGCTCCTCGCCCGCGACGGAGACGACGGCGTCGATCAGACCCTCGACGGGGTCGTCGGATCGTTCGTACGCCAGCCGCATCCGCGCGGTGAACGAGTACCGGTCGTCCCCGGCGATGAACGCGATCAACAGCTCCCGCTTGCCGCCGTACCGCTGCACGAGTGCCGCCGCCGAGAGGCCGGCCTCCTTGGCGACCTCGGCCAACGTGAGCCGCACCGGCCCGATACGTCCCACCGTCCGCGCCACCGCGGCGAGGACCTCCGCGTCGCTCACCAGCCGCGGCCGCGCCATGGGACCTCCCTCCGTGAGATCACCGGCCTCCGCCCCGTGCCAGAGGGAGAGCGCGGTGAACGTCCGAAGCGTTAATTAATGAACATTCATAAACTAACTCACGAGGCGAGATCCGGCAAGTGAGCGCTAGTCGCGCCGGAGGTGAGCGACGTACTCGATCAGATGGAACACGAACGTCAACAGGGCAAGGGCGACCGTTACGTGGAACAGCAGGGCCAGGGCGATGCCCGCGATGAAGCCTGCCTTCCACAGCCGGAGCCAGAGCAGGGAGAGCACGGCGGGAACGACGATGGCCATCGCCGCGCCGAGCAGGAACTCGCGGAGCGCGCCGTGCTCTCCCATCCAGAACAGCACGTTCCAGCTGTCCAGGAAGTCGAGCGTCGCCAGCACCCCGAGCACCGCGATCGTTAGCAACGTGGCCACCGCCACGACCCGGAAGTACCAGTCCCACAACACGTTCCCCGAAGCCCGCGGGCTCGCCGTCTGACCCGGGCGAGGTGTCCTCGTGACCCCGGCCATCACCGTCGCCAGCGTGACCGCCGACCACATCAGCCATCGCCGGACGAACGACGTCCCGAGATCCCCCATCGCGTCGCGGAAGATGCGGTCCGCGTCCTCCCGCGAGATCGGCTCGGCGGCGTCGTACGAGGCCGGCTCGTCGTCGTTGTGCACCATCCCGTCGTGCAGCAGCGCCGCCGGCAGGTGGCTGCCGGTCCGGGGAACGAGCCAGGAGAAGAGCATCGGCACCGAGGTGAGGTCGGAGCGGAACTCCTCGGTGGGCGGGTCCGTGGGGAAGGATGCCGGAACGACGACCCGCAGGTCGCCGCCCTCGCGGCGCCGGGCGTCGTACGCGATCCGGCGCTCGAGCCGGAACGTCTCCTTCATCCGGGGCCGTTCGCCCGGCAACCGGAATCCCGTTCGGGGGTGGAGCACGCGTTCGAGCACGATCATCGGCTCGACGCCCGGCTGGGGCGGCGCCGAACCGTCCAGCGAACCGCCGTCGTAGAAGCGTGTCCGGTCAGCCTGGAACCTGGCCACCATCCCACCTCCGCTCACCTCCATCGTGCCCGAAGGTCCGCACCGTGGTGGGCCGATCAGGACAGGAAGAACTCCCGCAGCGCCGCCACCATCGCGTCCGGCGACGGGCCGTGCCACTTGCCCGCGACAGAGCGGAACGTCGCGTTCGGCAGCTCCTTCGCCACGAGCTCGGCCATCCCGCCCAGCTCCGATCCCGAGGCCTCGCTGGCGAGCAGCAGCGTCGGCACCCGCACCGAGCGGATCATCGGCAACGTCGTCCCGTCCGAGATCGCGCAGTCGTACAGCATCGTGTGCACGAGCGCCTCCTGCCCCGCCCAGCTCTCCGGCGGCATCGAGGCCACCAGGTCCGCCGGCACCCCGATCTCGCGGAGCAGGAACTCCACCGCCTCCCGCCGCCGACCAGCCGACACCAGCGCGGTCATCGCGACAGTGAACGCGGACTCCCCCGTCAGCTCCTCCCGCGGCTCGATCGGCGGCTCGAACAGCGCCAGCTTCGTGATCGGCAACCGGCGCGCGGCGGCGTGCAGCGCGAGCAGCGAGCCGGACGACATCCCGTAGACGTACGCCGATCCGCCCGCCGCCTCGATGACGGCCGCGAGATCCTCGACCTCGCGCTCGACCGCGTACGGCGCGGTGTCGCCGCTGCCGCCCCGGCCTCGCCGGTCGTAGACGTACACCGTGAAATGCTCCGCCAGCTGCGAGACCGGCGCGGGCAACGGCCGGTGGTCGCCGCCGTTCATCGCGGCGTCCACCGCGACCAGGGCGGGGCCGGCGCCGTGCCGCTCGTACGCGATCGTCGTGCCGTCGTTCGAGGTGACCTTGTCCATCTCCGTACTCCTTCGTCAGGCGAGGGTCTCGCCCTCTAGTCGCCCGCGACGGCCCGAATCGACAAGGAGACCCGATATTTTTGCGCCATGAAGTACGTCTGCCTGATCTACGGCGTCGAGGAACAGCTCAACGCGATGCCCCAGGACGACCTCGACCGGCTCATCGAGGAGACCGCGGCGTCGGACGAGGAGCTGCGCGCCAGCGGCCACCTGATCCTCGGCGAGGCGCTCGAGCACGTGCACGCGGCGATGACGGTACGCGTCCGCGACGGCAAGCTGTCCGCGACGACCGGCCCGTTCGCGGAGACGGTCGAGCAGCTCGGCGGTTTCGTGCTCATCGAGGCGCGCGACCTGAACGAGGCGGTGCGGATCGCCGGCCGGCTCCCGAGCGCGCGGGTCGGCAGCGTCGAGGTACGCCCGGTGATCGACCTGGCCCGCGAACACTCGTGACCGACCTCGACGAGCTGTACCGGACGGAGTCGCGCCGGGTGCTGGCGACGCTCGTCCGGCTGCTCGGCGACTTCGATCTCGCGGAGGAGGCGCTGCAGGACGCGTTCGTCGCGGCGGCTTCGCAGTGGCCGCGCTCGGGCGTTCCGGCGAACCCGCGAGCGTGGCTGGTCTCGGCTGGCCGGTTCAAGGCGATCGACCGGTTGCGGCGACGGGCTCGGTTCGACGCGGTGCTCGGCGACCTCGCCGCGCTTCTCTCCGAGCATCCAGAGCCGCCGCCGGACGACTCCGTCGAGGACGACCGGCTGCGGCTGGTCTTCACCTGCTGCCACCCGGTCGTACCGCCCGACGCGCAGGTGGCGATGACGTTGCGCGAGGTGTGCGGGCTCACCACTGAGGAGATCGCGCACGCTTACCTCACCACGCCGCCCACGGTCGCACAGCGGATCGTCCGGGCGAAGGCGAGGATCCGGGCCGAACGCGTTCCGTACCAGGTCCCGCCCCTCGACGAGCTCCCGTCTCGGCTCGCCGCCGTTCTGCGGGTGGTCTATCTCGTCTTCACCGAGGGGTACGCGCCCGCGTCCGGCGCCGACGTGGTCCGCGCCGGGCTGGCCGACGAGGCGATCCGGCTCGGCCGCGTGCTCTCGACGCTGCTGCCGGAGCCCGAAGTCTTCGAACTGCTGGCGCTGATGCTGCTGCAGGACTCGCGCCGGTCCGCTCGGACGTCCGCCGACGGCTCGCCGATCCTGCTGGCCGACCAGGACCGGTCGTTGTGGGACCGGTCGCGCATCGCCGAGGGCGCGGAGGCACTCGCGCGGGCGGCCGCGTCGGGGCGGATCGGTCCGTACGGGCTGCAGGCGGCGATCGCAGCGGAACACGTCAAGGATCGGACCGACTGGCCGCGGATTGTCGCGCTGTACGACCGGCTGACCGAGGCCGATCCGTCGCCGGTCGTCGCGCTGAACCGCGCCGTCGCGGTGGCGATGCGCGACGGCCCGGCGGCCGGTTTGGAGCTGGTCGACGCGCTGTCGGGCGAGCTGTCGACGTACCACCTCGCCCACGCGGCACGCGCCGACCTGCTGCGCCAGCTGGGGCGGATCGCTGAGGCGCGGGAGGCGTACGAACGGGCGCTCGCCCTCACCCAGCACGAGCCCGACCGACGCTTCCTCGAGCGCCGGCTCTCCTCACTTTCGACCGACTCGGCCTAGTTCTCCGGCCGGATCCGCCGGAGCGCACGATCCGGTGGAATGGCCGGCATGACGCACACCCGACGCCACCTGCTCCGCACCGCTTCCGTCGCCGGGACCGCAGGCCTGGCCCTCTCCCTCGCATCGCCGGCCTCGGCCGCCGGGAAGCGGCGCGGCCTTCCGACGTTCGTGTTCGTGACCGGCGCGAGCGGTACGGCCAGCGGAGATCCCGAGCTCACGATGCGCGGCTACCGCACGGTCGGCGTCGAGCTGCCGGGACACGGCCCGAGCGCCGGACAGTTCGACGCGGCGTACCAGGCACCACAGGATCTCGAGGCGCTCGCGGTCCGGTCGTCGCCGATGGCCACCGTCACCTTGGACGACTTCGAGGCGGCCACGGTCGCTGTGATCCGGCGGGTGGCGCGCCTCGGTCCGGTGATCGTCGTCGGCAGCAGCATGGGCGGCGCGACGTTGAACCGCGTCGGCAACGCGGTCCCGCATCTGATCGACCACCTCGTGTACGACGCGGCGTTCTGCCCCTCGAAGCTGCCGACCGTCGTCGACTGCCTCGCGGCGCCAGAGGGAGCGACGAGCAAGGGCGACGCACTGATCCAGGCGGCGGTGGGTGACCCGGCCGTGATCGGCGCGACGCGGATCAACTGGCGCCTCGGCGGCACGAAGTTCCTCGCCGAGGCCAAGGAGGCGCTCGCGGGCGACAGTACGGACGGGGAGTTCCTCGCGTTCCTCAACGCCTCCCAGCCGGACGAGTCCGTCGAGGTGCCGCTCGCGGACTGCGCGATCGACCCGGCGCGCTGGGGCCGGATCCCGCGAACGTACGTCCGGCACACGCTCGACCAGCTGATCCCGCTCGCCCTGCAGACCCGGATGATCCGCGACGCCGACGCTCTGACCCGCCGCAGCCGCTTCACCGTGCACGACGTCGCCACCGCCCACTTGGCCTCGCCCGCGCGCTGGGCCGAGATCGTCGACCTCCTCGACACGATCGCCCGTCGCTTGTAGGTCGTGTCTGGCAAATAGCGCCCCGCGCCCGGCTGGGCGTGGTGCAGGAGGAACTCATATTGGTTATATGGGTGACGAGGTGCACCGCGTCCAGGCGGGATGTGGGGTGTCGCGCGCCAGGCGATCTTTACCAGACGCGGCCTGGGTAGCGTTCGGCACATGATGCTGCCGCTCACCGGGGAACGCACGCTGCCGGGGATCGGGCACGAGAACTACTGGTTCAGACGGCACGAGGTCGTCTACCAGTACGTTGCCGAGCACTGGTTGGCGGGCGGCGCGCGCGTGCTCGACGCCGGCTGCGGCGAGGGATACGGCGCGGACCTGCTCCGGCGGGGTGGAACGCGGGTCACCGGGCTCGACTACGACGCGCTCACCGCGGCGCATGTGCGATCGGCGTACCCCGAGATCGCTGTCCTGCGGGGGAATCTGGTCCAGCTGCCGTTCGCGGACCGCACGTTCGACCTGCTCGTGTCCCTGCAGACGATCGAGCACCTGTGGGACCAGAATGCGTTCGTCTCCGAGGTCGCCCGTGTCGCGGCGGCGCAGGTGCTCGCGACCCCGAACCGCCTCACGTTCCCACCCGGGAACATCTGCCACACCCGCGAGCTCACCGCCGCCGAGTTCGCCGAGCTGCTGGGTCAGAACCTGTACGTCCGAGAGCTCCTCGGCGTCCACCACGGCACGCGCATCAAGGAGTGGGAACGGAAGAACGGCAGCCTCGTCGACGCCCAGCTCGCGAGCACGCCCGAGGGCTGGGCACCAGAACTCAGCACGTTCGTCACCGGCCTCACCGTGCACGACTTCGAGATCGGCGAGGCGACCGACGACTGCCTCGACCTGATCGCGGCGACTACGGCCGGATGATCCGTTCGACGATCCGGCCGACGATCAGGTAGACGGCGGCCCCGATCCCCCAGTTCACCAAGACCTGCTTGATCCGGGTGTCCATCCGGAAGATGTCGTCGAACGGCCCGACCACGCGTTGGCCGATGTCGATGATGCTCGCGACGATCTGGTTCTGCTCGTTCGCCTTGAGCGCGATCAGGATCGCGCCGAGCGCGAGCACCAGGGCGGCCAGGACGGCGACGGTGAACACCGCGGTCGCCAGGACCTCGCGCACCTTGGACACCGCGGCCTTCGCACCACCCGCCGAAGACGAGTCCTTGCGCGGCTCCTCGCGCGGCCGCGGCCGGCGCGGCGGCAGCCCGGGCGGCGCGGCCGTGCGCGCGCCTTCGTCGACCTGCTCGTCCAACGTGGGCGGGGCTGCCGGCCGATCGGCGGCATGCGTGGCCGTCGTCGCCGGCCGTTCGAGTGTCTCGTCCGACAACGGAATCCTCACCTCGTCCGAGTTCGACACGGCTGACCTCTCCCCTCGACAGCGGGACCCCAGTGTGCCCCATACCCACTCATTCCTGGACCGACCCCCGCTGAGCTCGCCGCGCCGCGTCCTGGGCGCCGCGCGCGAGCCCGTCCAGGTACGCGCGCCGCGCGGCCTCCGCCTGGTGCGTACGGACCCTGCTCTTCACCACCCGCGCCGGGATCCCCGCGGCGATCGCGTAGTCCGGCACCTCGCCGCGCACTACCGCGTGTGCCGCGACCACGACGCCGCGGCCGATCGTCGCGCCGCGGAGCACCACGGCCTTCGTTCCGATCCAGCAGTCCGGGCCGATGCGTACGGGCGTCTTCACGATGCCCTGGTCCTTGATCGGCGTCGCGAGGTCGCTGGTCACGTGGTCGAAGTCACAGACGTACACGTCGTCCGCGACGAGCGAGGCCGCGCCGAACTCGATGTCCAGGTAGCAGTTGACCGTCACATTGCTACCCAGCACGGACTTCGGCCCGATCCACAGCGTCCCCTCGTGCGCGTGCAGGCGGGTGCCGTCGCCGAGGTGGGACCAGCGGCCGAGCACGAGCTTGCCGTAGCCGGGACGGGCGTACGCCTCCACCCGTTTGCCAAGGAACACGAAGCCCTCACAGATCACCTGCGGGCGGCGCAGACGCAACAGGAGGAAGCGCCAGTAGCGCAACAGGTAATAAGGCGTATAGGCACGATGCCGGAACACCCAACGCAGGCTGGCGAGCGTGAAGATGCGCGCCTGCCTGGGATCCCGCGGCCGTCCGAACGCCATGCGCCCGGAGCTTACTCGCGGGTAAACGAAAGGCCCGTGAGGCGTACCTCACGGGCCTTGTCGTCTAGTGCTTACTCAGACCTTGCGAACGTTCTCAGCCTGCGGGCCCTTGGGGCCCTGCACGACCTCGAACTCCACACGCTGATCCTCGTCCAGGGAACGGTATCCGTCGGACTGGATGGCGGAGTAGTGGACGAAGACGTCCTGCCCGCCATCGACCGAGATGAAGCCGAAGCCCTTGTCAGCGTTGAACCACTTGACGGTTCCTTGCGCCATGTTCCTTTACTTCCCCTCGCGGAGACGATGGTCCAGCACCCGTACCTCACGGATGCCGAGTCGCCACGGGGTACCAGTGGCACCGGAACCCCAAGCATTTCGAAAACCTGCGGCTGTGCGCGTCTTTGTCGAAACGACGAACGACCGTCGAAGAAGTTACCACGGTCCTCGCCTCGGTAACAGGCCGCAGTTGGCCGAACTCGTTGGTTTAGCACGGTCCTAGCGGGGAAACCGTGGACACGTTCCAGTCACCGACACGTTGTAGTAGAGCTCGTCGGGGACGAGGGGCCGGACGAACCGGTCCAGCGCCGACAGCCGCTGCCAACCGCGGTACGCGAACATCGCCCAGTTCCACCCAAGCCGCTCCGGATTGACCGCGTGTTCGAACGTCCGGACCGGCCAGCCGAACCAGGCCGCGGTGAGCTCCTCGGTGACCGTATGGACGCCGTCCGCCCCCGCCCGCCGAGCCATCCGGGCGAGCGTGTCCGGGTCGAACGTGTGCAGGTCGACGACCGCCTCGAGCGCGGCGGCGCGGGACGACTCGTCCAGCTCCTCCTGGGGCCGGGCCCACTTGTCCCGGAACGGCCCCAGCTTCGCCGCCCGCGTCGCCAACCACCAGGTCGCGCGGGACAGCCGCCGCGCGACGAAGTCGCCGTACCTCGTCGGCTCTCCGCAGATCACGAACCGCCCGCCCGGTCGCAGCACCCGGAGCATCTCGCTGAACGCCTTCTCGACGTCGGGGATGTGGTGGATGACCGCGTGCCCGATAACGAGGTCGAACGAGTCGTCGTCATACGGCAGCCGCTCGGCGTCGGCGACGCGACCCTCGACCGTGAAGCCGAGGTTGTCGGCGTTGCGCTTGGTCGCTTCGACCATGCCTGGCGAGAGATCGGTGACGTAGGTCTTGTCCAGGACGCCGGCCAGCTTGAGGTTGAGCGTGAAGAAGCCCGTACCGCAGCCGATCTCGAGCGACTCCCCGTACGGCCAGTCCTGCTCGCCGGCGACGGCGACGAATCTGTCGCGTGCGTAGGAGATGCAGCGTTCGTCGTACGAGATCGACCACTTGTCGTCGTACGTCTGTGCTTCCCAGTCGTGGTAGAGCACCTGCGCGAGCTTGGTGTCGTGCCAGGCCGCCTCGACCTCTGCTTCGGACGCGACGGGGTGCGGGCGCGGGTCGTTCATGTCAGCGCCCCTCGAACTCGGGTCGGGCTTTGGCGACGAACGCTTCCATGCCGATCGTCCGGTCCTCGGTGGCGAACAGCTCGGCGAACAGTTGGCGCTCGATCTCCAAGCCGGTATGCAGATCGACGTCGAGTCCGGTGTCGATCGCGGCTTTCGCGGCCCTCAGCGCCTGAGCGGGACCGCCGACGAACTGGCGTGCCCACGTCAGCGCGGCCTCGTAGACCTTGTCGTCGTCGACCACCTCGTCGACGAGCCCGATGCGCAGTGCTTCCTGGGCGTCGACCATGCGACCGGTGAAGACGAGGTCCTTCGTCTTGGCGGGCCCGATCAGGCGCGCGAGCCGCTGGGTGCCGCCGGCGCCGGGGATCACGCCGAGCTTGATCTCGGGCTGGCCGAGCTTGGTGCTGGCGCCGATGATCCGCCGGTCCGCGGCGAGCGCGATCTCGCAGCCGCCGCCGAGCGCGTACCCGGTGATCGCGGCGACGACCGGCTTCGGGACCTTCGCGAGCAGTTCCACGGCGTCGGTCAGGAAGTGCGAGTGCACGATCATCCGAGCGTGGCTGAGCGTCGCCATCTCCTTGATGTCCGCGCCGGCGGCGAAGACCTTCTCGCCGCCGTACAGGATCACCGCCGCGACGTCGTCCCGCTGCGGCAGCTCGAGCGCGACGTCGCGCAGCTGGTCCTGGATCGCGCGGTTCAACGCGTTCATCGGCGGCCGGTCCAACCGGACCGTCCCGATGCCGTCGGCGACCTCCAGCCGTACGAACTGTTCCGTCCCCACCGTGACCCTCCTTGCCCTGCGACCGGCTGCGGCGAGCGTAGCTGGCAAGGCAAGAAGCGCCTAAATCAACTGTGTCCGTAGGCGCGGAGCGTGCGCTCGGCGTCGAGGGTCCAGACGCCCCGCCAGGCGAGGACGGAGGCCGGGCCGGGCGGCTCCCAGGTCACCGGCCAGCCACCGTCGTCCTGCCGCTGGCTCGCGAGCGCGTCGAGGTGCGCCTCGAGCTGCTTGTCCTCGAAGAACACCCGGGCCGGGCTGTCCGGCGCCGGGGCGAAGTGGAGCGGCGTCAGGCCGTACCCCTCGTCCGGCATCGCCTGGAACCAAGGGAGCTTCGGCAGCTGCTCGCCGAGCGTGCGATACGCCGGCTCGGCCCAGGCGCGGTCGGGCTCGGTCTCGAGGAACCGCGCCACGCACCGAGCGTTGTGGGCGTCGTACGGCTCCGTGTGAGCGGAGCGAGACGGAGACGCGTCGACCTTGCCGGCGACGGCCTGCCGGCAGAACGAGGCCGCCTGGTCCAGCCACGGATGCTCGACGCCCAGCGCGCGGGCGACGCCCACGAGGCGGGCGGTGGGGTTGAGCTCGGGCTGGTACGGGCGGTCGTTCCAGTGGTCGGCCCGAGGGTGATCGAGGATCGACGGCAGCACGATCGGCACTCCCCCGTTCTCGGCCACCGAGGCCAGGAACGGCAGCGTGCGCTCGACGGACTCCGCCGCGCCCGCCCGCACCTCCGGCGAGCCCGCCGCGGCGAGCTCGTCGAGGACGCCGAACGCGAAGTCCGCGCCCAGCGGCTGGCTCTCCGGCGCCAGCACGTCGGCCTCCAGCCCGTGACCGAAGCCGCCGTCGGCGTTGCGGTACGCCTCCAGCGCCGCGATCGCCGCCAGGCCGGGGCCTGGTCACCGTCCAGGTGGAACTCGGCTAGCCGGACCTCGAGCGCCCGGGCATGCTGGCGGAGGAACGTGCGTACGTCGTTCGTCATGCCGCGACCGTAGCCGTCGGGACCGACATCGTTCTTGAACAGAACGGCCTTCCGGAACCGGGCAATCGGTTGCCAGAAACCGCGTTCCGACATATCGTTGCTAGAGGCAACTAATGTCTTCTCGGAAGGCGGTCGCGACCTCCATGGCACGGGCGACGGACCCAGGGTCAGAACTCCCAGAACCAACCGGCACGGACACCTCGCCCCCGCCGCTCTCGCACCGCCGGATCCTCGAGATCGTCTGGGCACTCGTGCTGTGCCTGTTCGTCTCGTCCCTGTCCGCGACCGTCGTCGGTACGGCGCTCCCGACGATCGTCGGCGACCTCGGCGGCCAGGACCAGCTTGCCTGGGTCGCGAGCGCCACCCTCCTGACCACGACGGTCTCGACACCGCTGTGGGGCAAGCTCTCCGACCTGTTCGGCCGCAAGAAGCTGCTGTTCTACGCGATCGGCGTCTTCGTCGTGACGTCCGCGCTCGCCGGCCTCGCCCAGTCGATGGGCCAGCTGATCGGCGCCCGCGCGCTACAGGGCATCGGCGCCGGCGGCATCGTCGCACTGTCGCAGGCGATCATGGCCGACATCGTGAGCCCGCGGGAGCGGGGCCGCTACACCGGCTACCTCGGCGCCTCGTTCGGCGTCGCCACGGTCGCAGGCCCGCTGATCGGCGGCTTCCTCGTCGACGGGCCGGGCTGGCGCTGGTGCTTCTACGTGGGCATCCCGATCGCGGCGATCGCGGCCGTCGTTCTGCACCGCACACTCAAGGTGCCGGCGGTGCACGTGGCCGCGAAGATCGACTGGCTCGGCGCGACGTTGATCACCACCTCGGCGACCTCGCTGCTGCTGATGCTGTCGCTCGCCGGGATCGAGTTCGACTGGGCTTCGGGCTGGACGGTGGCGCTGAGCCTGCTCAGCGTGGCCAGCCTGATCGGGGCCGTGTTCGTCGAGCGCCGGGCCGCCGAACCGATCCTGCCGCCGCGGCTGTTCCAGGTGCCGACGTTCCGCCTCGCGGGGATCATCGCCTCGTTCCTGGTCGGCGTCGCGATGTTCGGCGCGATGATCTACCTGCCGCAGTACCTGCAGGTCGTCCGCGGCCAGAGCCCGACGATGTCCGGGCTGCTCACGTTGCCGCTCGTGGTCGGGATGCTGGTGGTGTCGTTCCTGACCGGCCGCGCGGTGACGAAGTGGGGCCGGTGGAAGGTGTTCCCGCTGATCGGGCTGCCGCTGATGGCCCTCGGTGCGCTGCTGCTGTCGCGGCTGCACTCCGAGACCAGCATGGTGTACGCGTCGGTCGCGATGGTCGTGTTCGGCGCGGGGCTGGGCTTCACGATGCAGACGCTGATCCTCGCGGTGCAGAACACCGTCGAGCGGCGCGACCTCGGCATCGCGACGTCCTCGGCGACGTTCTTCCGTTCGATGGGCGGCGCTGTCGGCGTGGCCGTTTTCGGCGCGATCCTGAGCTCGCGGCTCTCCTCGGAGATCCCGCGGCTGCTGGCCGAGCGCGGCATCCGCCCGCCTGCCGGATCCCTGTCGGACCAGCTGGGAACGCCGGACGAGATCGGGTTACTGCCCGAGGCGATCCGGTCGGTCGTACGTGATGGGTTCTCGATGGGGCTCGACTCGATCTACCTGGTCATCGTTCCGCTGGCTCTGATCGCGTTCGTCGCGGTGCTGGGGATTCGGGAAATCCCCTTGCGCAGCAGCCAATCGGACGCCGTCGTCGAGTCGGAGGCCGAAGCGATCGAGGCCGTGGGACGCGCGGGCGTCTGAGGCTTTCGCGTTGGCCTCGATGCTGCCAGGATCAGGAGGCATGGCGAACGAGGTACGCGCTGTCGTTTCGCGCGCGAAGGGTGAACCGGTCAGTCTCGAGACCATCCTGGTGCCCGATCCAGGGCCCGGCGAGGCGCTGGTCCGCGTCCAGGCGTGCGGCGTGTGCCACACCGACCTGCACTACAAGCTGGGCGGGATCGGCGACGACTACCCGTACCTGCTCGGGCACGAGGCCGCGGGTGTCGTGGAGTCGGTGGGACCGGATGTCACCGACGTTGCGCCGGGCGACTTCGTCATCCTCAACTGGCGTGCCGTCTGCGGGCAGTGCCGAGCGTGCCTCCGCGGCAAGCCCTGGTACTGCTTCTCGACGCACAACGCGACGCAGAAGATGACGCTGACCGACGGCACCGAACTGTCGCCGGCGTTGGGGATCGGCGCGTTCGCCGAGAAGACGCTGGTCGCGGCCGGGCAATGTACGAAGGTGGACCCGTCGACACCCGCCGCGGTGGCTGGGTTGTTGGGCTGCGGGATCATGGCCGGGATCGGCGCCGCGTTGAACACCGGCTCGGTGGGCCGCGGCGACTCGGTGGCGGTCTTCGGCTGCGGGGGCGTGGGGAACGCGGCGATCGCGGGTGCTCGGCTCGGCGGCGCGACCACGGTGATCGGGGTCGATCTGGACGACCGCAAGCTGGAGTGGGCTCGGTCGTTCGGGGCGACGCACACGATCAACGGCTCGTCGGAGGACGCGGTCGCCCGGATCCAGGAGCTGACCGGCGGCTTCGGCGTCGACGTGGCGATCGAGGCGATCGGGTTGCCGGAGACGTACCGGCAGGCCTTCTATGCACGCGACCTGGCCGGAACCGTCGTGCTGGTGGGCGTTCCGACGCCGGAGATGAAGCTCGAGCTGCCGTTGCTGGACGTGTTCGGGCGCGGTGGGTCGCTGAAGTCGTCGTGGTACGGCGACTGCCTGCCGTCGCGCGATTTCCCCATGCTCGTTGACCTTTTCCACCAGGGCCGACTGCCGCTGGACGCGTTCGTGTCGGAGGAGATCGGGATCGGCGACGTGGAGGCCGCGTTCACGAAAATGCACGAGGGCAAGGTGCTGCGTTCCGTGGTGGTCCTGTGAGCATCGAACGGGTCGTGACGTCGGGAACGTTCTCGTTGGACGGCGGGACGTGGGACGTCGACAACAACGTCTGGCTGGTGGGTGACGCGCACGAGGTGCTGGTGATCGACGCGGCGCACTCCGCTGCGCCAATCGTTGCTGCGATCGGGTCCCGTTCGGTACGGGCGATCGTCTGCACCCACGGGCACAACGACCACATCAGCGCCGCCCGCGCGCTGGCCGCCACGGTGCACGCCCCGGTGTGGTTGCACCCATCCGACCGGATGCTGTGGGACGAGGTCTATCCGTCCGAGGCGCCGGACGGGGAGCTGTCGGACGGCCAGATCTTCGAAGTGGGCGGCATCGAGCTCCGGGCGTTGCACTCTCCCGGCCACAGCCCCGGGAGCACCACCCTGCACGCCCCCTCGTTGTCTGCAGCCTTCCCGGGCGACACCCTGTTCCCCGGCGGGCCGGGGGCGACCGGCCGGTCGTTCTCCAGCTTCGACACCATCATCGCCTCGATCCGCGACGTCCTCTTCACCCTGCCACCCGACACGGTGATCCACCCCGGCCACGGCGACACCACCACCGTGGCCAAGGAGTCTCCGTCGTTGGACGACTGGATCGCCCGCGGCTCCTAGGACCTCAGGTGAGCGCCGCGGTGGCGGCGATCAGGTCGTTGCGCCATGCACGGTACTTGGCGGGGTCGCGGGCGTACTCGTAGCTGTCCTTCACCACGTCCGTCGCCGCCAGGAGGTGCTTCGCGCGGGTGAGGTCCGTGCCCGGCGGGGCGTTCTCGACCGCGGTACGGAGGGCGGCGAGCAGGTTGTAGTCCTCCAGGCCGTCGCGCAGGTTCTCCAGGCGGATCGACGGGATCGGCCCGTCCGGCCCGGGGTAGAGCAGCGAGCCGTCGCCGGAGTAGTTGCCGAACGTACGCGGCTCCCATGTGCTCAGCGGTCCGGCGTCGACGACGGGTTTGCCGTACCAGCGGTCGACTCGGTAGTAGAGGAACCCGTCGACGCCGGACTGGAACGACATCGGGCCGAGCATCGTCCGCAGCTGTCCCGGGTCGTAGTTGACGAACACGTTCGGGATCGGATTCGCGTTGCCCACATGGAGATACCACCACGCCTCGCGGCCCGCGGCATGGCGGTCCGCGATCACCTTGGGGTCGTACCAGGGAACGTCACGCACCCACCAGTCGATGAGCTCGCCGAGGCCGTTGCCGGCACCCATGCTGTTGTCGATCGCGGTGGTGAGCACCTCTATGTCGGGGAACCGTTCCTTGAACCTGGTAAGGACGAAACGGATCACCTCGGTGTGCGCGGCGCCGGTCTCGTCGCAGCAGTAGAGGTACGCCTTGTCGATGAAGCCCGCGGCGCGGTACTGGTCGACGTACGGCTGGATCCGGTCGAACAGCTCGTCCGCCTTGGCCGCCCAGGTGTCGGGCTTCGCCGGGTCGAGGAGCCGGGGGTCGAAGTACCAGATGTTGAACTGGCGCAGGCCGCCGCCTTCTTCGTCGATCTTGCGCAGGCTCTCGACGGACGGCGGCGTCTGCTCGTAGATGCTGCGGTAGATGTTGTCGCCCTGGATCCCGTACTCGCCGAGGAACCTGTACTCCTGCGCGATGAGCTTGGCGGCCTCGGTGGGATCGGTAACGCCGTACGGTCCGGCGTAAGCGAGCGGGTCGTGGCCGACGGCGGTGCGCAGCTTCGGCTCCGGCTCGATCGCGACGTCATAGACGCGAACGCGCAGCGCTGCTCGCTGCGGGGCGATGCCGTCCGCTCGGAAGGTGAGCTCGACGGGGTAGAGCCCGGGCCTGGTGCCCTGCTCCGTGCGGACTGTCACCCAGAACGCCTGCAGGTCGCCGTTCGCTGTGGTGACGTTGTCGCGCGCGGTCTGGATCGGGTCGGGGGTCCAGCCCTCGTAGATGCTCGGGCGGTAGGCGGTGGGGTTGGCGGGCTTCTGCTCGACGGGCGGCACCATGTTGATCGCGTACACGGGATGCGCCTCGACGGTGACCTTGTCGGTTGGCCTGCCCGCGATGGTGGCTTGGACGCTGGCGTTGGTGAGCGCCGTGCCGTACGGGAGCGCGACGAGCTGGGTGCTCTCGTACTCGCCTCTCACGACGTCCAGCACGGGCGGCGCGAACGAGCAGTCGCACGGGAGGTCGCGCGGGTAGACGCGGGTCATGGAGTCGGCGAAACCCAGCCCGACGGGGCTGACCGGGCGCGCGACGCGTGCGTCGACGAGACTGGCCAGGCGCTTGATTCGCCAACGCTCGTTGCCGATCGCCTGCCAGATCGCGCGCGCCTCGGTCAGGTCGTCGAGGCCGCCGAGCTCCGCCGCGTACCCGTCGAGCCGCTTCTCGATCTCGCTCGTCTGCTCGCGGAGCGCGACGTCCGGGTCCGCTGGTGTGGGCTTGATACGTGCCCGTACTTTGTCCAACTCGTTGGTCGCGTCGGCGATGGCCTTGGGCAGGGCCATCGCCGCGATCAGCTTCGGAGTGGCTTTGGCCTGCTCCGCGGGAACGTCGGCCGGCTGGTCGGTCAGCCGAATGTCGTCGACGTAGACCTGCTTGGGGTTGGGGGAACGTTCGGTGCTGATCTGGATCTTGGTCAGCTTGCTCAGGTCGACGCCGGCCGCGGCGATGTCGGAGACCTTGATCTGGAAGACGAGGTAGCCGTACGGGTCGGCGAACGCCGAGCGCAGCAGGTACTTCTCGTTCTCGTCCCAGACCACGACATAGATCCGCGCGCGCTCGACCGACCCATTGGCGGCGCTGACGTGGAGATAGGTGCGCTGGCGCCAGTCGACGTCGGGGATGGTGGAGCCGACGTTCAGCCAGACGCGCGGGAAGACCGAGCCCGCCTTGGTGAGGAACGACCCGGCGGACATGAGCATCCCGGCCTGCCCCTCAATGGCGAAGTCCCGCGTCCGCGTCGCCTTGTCGAGGTCGGGAGCGGGAAACGTCGCCCCCTTCAGCGCATCGGCCGCCTCGAAATCCGCCAGCACCACATCCTCACTAGCGACGGCGACCGCCGCAGGAGCCAACACGGCGGCGACCAGCGCTGTGACGAGGAGTAGAACGATCCGACCGAGCCCCAGACGCGACACAAGTCCTCCAAGAGCGATGTCCTAAAGCACAGTTCCCGACCCTCTCGTCTTGCAGCTTCATCGCTCCGACGTACCCATGTCAACGTTGTACAGCTAACGGACGTGGCCACATGTCGACAGCAGCGGATCCGTCAATTCAGATCTGAAAGGTTCCGAAATCAGGTTTCGGACATCAATCGCTGCTGGGGTGCTTGGAGCGGGGCGGGCCGCGGACCTCGGCAGCGGTGACATGGAGGAGGCATCTCGCGGACGCACGTCCTGTTAGTCCGCCGGCTGAACAGCATGCACCTTCTTGGAGCACAGGTGGACGACGGCGACGACGGCAGTTCGCAATTCGGCCAAGTGGATCATGGGTTCGCAGTACTCTCGCAGGAGATGCCAACTACCAGCTCGAGTCCACTCGACTGGTTCGATTTGGCGGTTCCAGAAGGCTGAAGACCTTAGCGAAGCCAGGGGTACGGGTGAGCGATCCAGCTTCTGCTGCTCGGGCGGCGGCAAAACTCAGGGTAGGCAGAGCTGCTCGCGGGATCGTCGACAGAGTGCGACTGCTCGCCGAGCGAGCTACTTGGGTCATGGCCGCGCCGGAGGTCCTCCGTGGCCAGGCACGTCAGCAGGTCAAGCAGCTCACCGCCGAGCAGGTCGAGGCACGGCTTCGAGACCGGCCAGTCTCTGACCTCCGCGGCCTTGCTGGCCTGAGAGCACGGATCGGCCACCTGGAACGACATGGCTTCAGGACAGTCGCGGACGTACGCAAAGCACGACCGCATCGGCTCAGCGAGGTTCCCGGAGTCGGTCCCACGACCGCTGAGCAGGTCAGCCATGCCGCGCGGGTACTCGCGGCCAAGGTCGCGAAGGAGACCAGGGTCCGGATCGACCCGGACCGTCGTACCGCGAGTCACACTCAGCTGCTCGCGACTCTGGCAGCGGTCCGGGCGGCGGACTCCGCTGCTTCAACGTTGCGCGAGCCCCTCGAACGGTTCGTCACCCAGACTCAGCCACTCGTCCCAGAGGCCGAACGGGCAACGAGCAAATGGAACCTGTTCTGGGCTGGCCGAGGGAAGAAGCGTTCGGCTCTGGACGCGCTGGCCCAGCTCGACAGGATCCTTGCCGACCCACGCGTCGTCGCGATCTCCGACGCCTTGGACCAGGTGCCATCTGCCGTCGATCCTGGATCGTATGCACCTGACCAGCTTTGGTACGACTACGAGGTAGACGCAGCGTCGTTCAACTCGCTCCTGTCCACTGTCGGTGGAGCGGGCGAAACCGACGATCTGGAAGCCTCACAGGGATTCATCGACCCCGAGCTGCGGCAGAAGATCACCGCCGTACCTCTCGATACCAGCCTCATGCGGGCCACGCTCCGCAACTATCAGGTCTTCGGCGCCCAGTACGCGGTGCATCAGGAACGCTCGATCCTCGGTGACGAGATGGGCCTGGGCAAGACTGTGGAAGCTCTCGCAGTGTTCGCGCACATGGCCGCTCGGGGACAGCGTCGATTCATGGTGGTATGCCCGGCCAGCGTACAGATGAACTGGCTGAAGGAAATCGAGCGGCACACCCAGCTCACCGCGTACAGCCTCCACGGGCGGGACCGCGAGGCGACTGGTCGGCGATGGCTTCGGCAGGGTGGGGTCGCGGTGACCACGTTCACCACTCTCGGGAGTCTTCGATGCATCGCCGATGCGGACATCGCCATGCTCGTGGTCGACGAGGCCCACTATGCGAAGAATCCCGACGCCAAGCGATCCCAGCGTGTCAAGGCTGTCAGTGATCGCGCGCAACGTACGCTTTTTCTCACCGGGACGCCGATGGAGAACCGGGTTGAGGAGTTCCGAAACCTGGTCGGGTATCTCCAGCCGAGAGTCGCCGCTCGCATCGATCCCAGCGATGGGGTTGCCGGCGCCAAGGCGTTTCGTAGAGCAGTCGCTCCCGTCTACCTCCGTCGCAACCAGGAAGACGTCCTCACCGAGCTTCCCGACAAGATCGAGGTCGAGGACTGGGTCCAGCTCACTCGCGCCGACGAAGTCGAATACCGTCAAGCGGTCGTCCGCCGAAACCTCATGGCGATGCGCCAAGCCGCGTACGTCTCCGCAGACTCGGCGAAACTGGAACGTCTGACGGAGATCGTCGAGGAGGCGTTGGAGGACGGTTTGAAGGTCGTCGTCTTCTCCTATTTCCTCGGCGTCCTGGACACGATCCACAGCAGGCTAGGTTCAGCCGTCGCGGGTGTCCTGACTGGCTCGGTTCCGCCTGCCACGCGCCAGCAACTCGTCGATGCCTACACTCATGATCGTGAACCGTCCGTCATGCTGAGCCAGATCGAGGCCGGCGGCGTCGGACTCAACATTCAGGCTGCTTCGGTGGTCGTTCTCGCCGAACCGCAATGGAAGCCGAGCACCGAGGACCAGGCCATCGCGCGCGCGTATCGAATGGGCCAGATCCGCAAGGTACAGGTCCACCGGATACTGGCGAAGGAGAGCGTCGACGACCGCATGATCGAAGTGCAGGAGCAGAAGCGGCTTCTCTTCGACGAGTACGCACGGAAGAGCGACGCCAAGGACGCGGACACCCGAGCCGTGGATGGGTCCCTCCATCGGCCTGCTGATCTTGATGATCCCTCCATCTCGAGGGGGCGTCGGATCATCATCGCCGAGCAGCACCGCCTAGGGATCGACGAACATGGCGACGACGCGCGGCCTGAAGCGCCAGATCACGCCACTCGTTGAGCATCCTCGGGGTGCCCCGCGGTTACGATGACCTCCGTGGCCTCTGGAGATCGAGACAGTGACCTGAACGCCGACGGATACTCCCAGGCAGCTGACGAGTTCGCGGCGGCTACGGAAGGAGTGGCGAGGGCGAAGATGTTCGGGTCGGACGGGCTCAAGGTCGGGACGAAGTTCTTCGCCTCACTCTCCAGCGAGCACTTCGTCGTCAAGCTCCCCCGCGAACGGGTGGACGAGCTCGTCGAGGCCGGGGAGGGCGTGCGGTTCGATCCGGGGAGTGGGCGGCCGATGAAGGAGTGGGTCGCGCTCGAGCCCAAGACCGGGAAGCAGTGCGAGGGGTTCCTCCGCGAGGCTCATGCCTTCGTTTCCGCGACCGCGGTGTGATACGCAAGAGGGTATGAGCGATTTCGAGGGGCAGGCCGCCGTTGTCATTGGGGCTGGGGCGGGGATTGGGCGGGCCGTCGCGATCTTGCTGGCCCAGAGGGGTGCCAGCGTGGCCTGTGTGGACCGCGACCAGGACACGGCGCAGAAGACCGCGCAGGAGATCGGCCCCAGAGCCATCGCGGTGAGCGCGGATGTCAGCGACGAGACGAGTGTCCAGACAGCGTTCGAGCAGGCAGAGAACGCGTTCGGCCAGGTTCACATCGCGATCAACTGCGCCGGCATCTCTGGCACCACCGGCAAGCAGAGCCACGAGGTCGAGCTCGACGACTTCGACCGGGTCGTCAAGATCAACTTGCGCGGCGCCCTCGTCGTCAGCCAGACCGCCCTCAGGCACATGCTCCAACACAACTACGGCCGCATCGTGCACGTCGCGAGCATCGCCGGCAAGGAGGGGAACGCGAACATGATCGCCTACTCCGCCACCAAGGCCGGCATGATCGGCATGGTCAAGGCGCAGGGCAAGGAGTACGCCGAAACGGGCATCACGGTCAACGCGCTCGCGCCGGCCGTCATCCGCACCGATCTCGTCGCCGCGCTGCCCGACGAGGTCGTCACCTACATGACCGACAAGATCCCGATGAAGCGCACCGGCACCGTCGAGGAGGCCGCGGCCATGCTGGCGTTCATCGCCTCCAAGGACTGCAGCTTCACCACCGGCTTCACCTTCGACCTCACCGGCGGCCGCGCCACGTACTAGACCCGGTGCCCCAGCCGCCGCGAGAGTTCGTCCGCGCCGGAACGTACGTGCGACGCCAGCTCCGCCCCGCGCTTGTCGTTCCACCGCACGATCGGCACCGAGATCGACATCGCCGCCACCGCCTCGCCACCGGTCGAGAGGATCGCTGCCGCCACGCAGCACACCGACTCGTTCGACTCGCAGTTGTCGTACGCCAACCCGTCGGAACGGATCTCCGCCAAGCGCCGCCGCAACGTACGGGGCGACGTGATGCTCCGCCGCGTCAGCCCCTCCAGCTTCTCGTCCAGCGGGAACAGGACAGCCAGCCGCTCGTCCGGCAGGCTCGCCAGCAGCCGCAGCCCCACCGCCGTGCAGTGCGCCGGCAGCCGACGCCCGACCGCGGACACCATCCGCACCGACGCCGTGCTGTCGATCTTCGCCACATACACCACGTCCGTGCCGTCCAGCACCGCCACGTGCACGGTCTCGCCGCACGACGCGGCCACCTCCGCCGCCACCGCCTGCCCCTCGCGCGCGATGTCCAGCCGTTCCGCGTACGTCGACCCGAGGTGGAAGAGCTCGACCCCCAGCCGGAACCGGTTCGAGTGATCCGGAACGGGCGACAGGTAGGACCGCTGCACCAGCGTGTTCACCAGCTCGTGCACCGTCGTCCGCGGCAGCCCCAGCAACGACGTGATCTCCGGGATGGACAGCGCTTCCCGGTGCCCGAACAGCTCGAGGATGTCGAGTGCACGTACGACGGCAGGCACTGACCGGCCGACCATCCCGCCTCCGAAGGGTTGACGCCACCTACGTCCCGTGGTGACGATGTTCGAGTAACCGTATGGTGTCCGATATCTCGAACAAGCTCAAGAGACGGTGCAACGTGGTCGACAAGAACCCACGCCAGTTGCTCGAAGGACTCGGCCTACCAGGTCGCGACTTTACCGAGCTTCCGTCGTCGTCGAAGCGATTCCCGGACGGAGTTCGCTACCGCGTCGAGATCCCGAGCACGGAAGGTCCCGCCTGTCTCGCCGCGGCGCTGGAGGAAGCCGCCAGGCTCGGCGTACCCGTACGGCGCATCTCCCAAGGCAGCGGGGTCTTCCTGCTCACCGACGACGAGATCGACGAGATGGCCGATCTCGCGAGCGAGGCCGGCGTCGAGGTCAGCCTGTTCGCGCGCCCCGCGGCGGGCTGGGGTACGTCGGCCGCCGCCCGCGCGCCCGCCGGCGGTGTCTTTGCTGCCTCCGCGCACGGCCAGGACCAGGTACGCGCCTGCCTCGACGATGCCCTGCGCGCCGCCGAGCACGGCATCCGCTCGGTGTTGATCTCCGACATCGGCGTGCTCTCGGTCTTCGGGCAGCTGCGCGCGCGAGGCGACCTGCCGCCGGACATGCAGGCGAAGGTCTCCGTCATGCTGCCCGTCGCGAACGCCGCCACCGCCCGCGTCCTGGAGGACCTCGGCGCGGACACGCTCAACCTGGTCACCGACCTGACGCTCGGCGAGATCGCCGCGATCCGTTCCACGGTGGACATTCCGCTCGACGTGTACGTGGAGTCGCCCGACAACATCGGCGGATTCCTCCGCCACCACGAGCTTCCGGAACTGATCGAGGTCGCCGCGCCGGTGTACGTCAAGTTCGGCTTGCGCAACGCGCCGGACGTCTACCCGTCAGGCACGCACCTCGACGCGACCACGGTGGCGCTGACCCGCGAACGCGTACGCCGCGCCCGCCTCGGCCTCGACCTGCTGCAGCGCTCCGGCAACACCGAGAAGACCTCCGACCCCGGCGCCGCCGGCCTCGCCGTCCCGGTCAACCCCTCCCCTCGCTAGCCCCCAGCCCGCCACCACCGCCCGCCTCCCGCCCCTCCAAAGTGTGGGGTTCTGGTAGCGACACGCTGGCGTGTCGCTACCAGAACCCCACACTTTGCGACCGTGCAAGGAGGGTCAGCCGAGGTGGGTGCGGAGGTGGGCGGTCAGGGGACGGTCAGCTGGGGGTGGTGGTGAGGCGGATCAGGCTCCAGGAGAGCGGCGGCAGCTCCGCCTCGAGTCGGCCGTCGGCGAGAGAAGGCGCCGGCTGAGTACGTGGCACCACCCGGTCGGGCGCGTCCTTGGTGTTGATCGCGTCCCGGTCCGAGTCGAACAAGGCCACGTGCTCGACCACCCGCGCCGAGGGCAGAGACCGGAGGTCAGCAGACAGCACCAGCGGCTCCGTCAAGGAACGGTTGACGGCAAACACAGCCACCGCGCCAGAAGACTCGTCATAGGTCACGGTCGCGTCCAACTGCGGCACATCTCCGTACAAAGGCGTCGAGACCAGCGGCGACACCGGCTCCACCCGCAGCGCTGCCCCCACTCCGTGAGCGAACGCCAGAGCCATCGGGTGATAGCTCGACTGCCGCCAAGCCGGCCCGCCGTTCTCCGTCGTCATCGGCGCGATCACGTTCACCAGTTGGGCAAAGCACGCGATCTTCACCCGGTCCGCGTGCCGCAGCAGGCTGTTGAGCAGCGACCCCACGACGACCGCGTCCATCACCGAGTACTCGTCCTGCAGGATCGGCGGCGCCTCCGTCCACGGATCCACCGTGTCCTGCCAGGAGCCGCCGGAGTACCACACGTTCCACTCGTCGTACGACAGGTCGATCCGCTTCGACCGGCCGAGCTTCGCCCGGGCGTAGTCGCACGAGGCCACCACGGCCTCGATCATCTCGTCCATGTCGACACCGGAAGCCAGGAATGACGCCACGTCGCCGTTGCGCGGCGCGTAGTAGGAGTGCAACGACACGTAGTCGACCACGTCGTACGTGTGCTCCAGCACCTCCGCTTCCCACGAGGCGAACGTCGGCATCCGCCGGTGCGACGACCCGCAGGCGACCAGCTCGAGCGACGGGTCCACCATCCGCATCGCCTTCGCGGTCTCGGCCGCCAACAGGCCGTACTCACGCGCGGTCTTGTGCCCGATCTGCCACTGTCCGTCCATCTCGTTGCCCAAGCACCACAGGCGAACGCCGTGCGGATCCTTCGCGCCGTTCCGCACCCGCTGGTCCGACCAGTACGAGCCCGCCGGATGGTTGCAGTACTCCACCAGCTCGGCCGCCTCGGCGACGCCGCGGGTCCCGAGGTTCACCGCCATGATCGGCTCGGTCGCCGCCTTGCGACACCACGCCGCGAACTCGTCCACCCCGACCTGGTTGGTCTCCAGCGTCTTCCACGCGAGCTCCAGCCGGCGCGGACGGTCGGCCTTCGGCCCGATCCCGTCCTCCCAGTTGTAGCCGGAGACGAAGTTGCCGCCGGGATAGCGCACGGCGGTCACCCCGAGCTCGCGCGTCAGCTCCAGAACGTCGGTCCGGAACCCGTCCTCGTCGGCGGAGGGGTGATCCGGCTCGTAGATGCCGCCATAGACACAGCGTCCGAGGTGTTCGACGAACGAGCCACGAATCCGCGGATCGATATCGCCGATCTTGAACGCGGGATCCACGACGATGCTGGCCTTGTCCACTAAGTCCTCCGGATGACAGCGCGAACGAACCGTTGACGCCAACAGAACACGATCGTAGCCTGATGTTCAATATCACGTACGGCGTTCGAGATCTCGAACAAGGTTCGCTGCGGGGAATCGAATCGGCGTCGAACGGAATCGAACTGCGGAGGTTCCCTGCCATGCAGACGTTTCCGAAACACGGTGTGAGCCGGCGGGACCTCCTCGGATCCGCTGGCCTGCTTGCACTTTCGGGAGCACTGGTTGGATGCGGCGTCGCCCGGTCGGGCTTCACCGGTCAGCCACCTGCCGCGAACGTCCTCACGTACTGGAACCTCCTCGGTGGCGGCGACGGCGTCCGCATGAAGGAGATGGAGGCCGTCTACCAGAAGGCCAATCCGGACGTCGACCTCGAGGCCGTCACGCTGACCTGGGGCAATCCGTACTACACGAAACTCTCCCTTGCCACGTTGGGCGCCCAGCCGCCGGATGTGGCCATCTCCCACCTCACGCGGGTGTCGACCCTGGCCACTGCCGGACTGCTGCAGCCGTTCCCGCCCGAGGCGCTGGCACGGCACGGCATGACACCGGACAAGTTCGTCGAACGGGCGATCCAGGGCGGAACGATCGACGGCCAGATCTACGCGATCCCGCTCGACACCCACCCGTTCGTGATGTTCTACAACACCGACATCTGCGAGAAGGCCGGCCTGCTGGACAGCGACGGCAATCTCAAGGACGTCGACGACCCGGAGGCGTTCATCGACGCGATGGCGGCGGCCAAGGGCATCACGAAGGCCTGGGGCGGCGCGATGTCGACGATCGCCGACCCGGCGACGGACTGGCGCTGCTTCTTCACCCTCTACAGCCAGCTCGGCGGCACGCTGCTCACCGGATCGGCGCCGGAGCAGATCGTCGAGACCGACAAGGCGGTCGAGGTCCTCAAGTACATGAGAAGGCTCACCGTCGAGGAGAAGGTGATGCCGACCGACATCGACTACGGCGGTGCGGTCGCCCTGTTCGCCAACGGACGCGCGGCGTTCTACTTCGAGGGTGAGTGGGAGGTCAGTACGTTCCTCACCGCGAAGATGCCGTTCAGCATGCAGCGTTACCCGTTGCTGTTCGGCGAGGAGTACGCAGTGCAGGCCGACTCGCACACGTTCGTCCTCCCCGGCCAGGCCGAGATCCCCGACGATCGGCTCGACCGGACGCTCGGATTCATCCGGTCCATGCTCGACCAGGGCCTCACCTGGGGCGGCGGGGGCCACATCCCGACCTGGCTTCCGGTCCAGGAAAGCGCCGAGTACAAGGCGATCAAGCCGCAGTCGAACTACGCCGACGTCGCCGAGAGCGCGGTGTACGACCCACCCGCGTGGTACTCCGGCTCGGGCTCGAACTTCGAGAACATCGCCGGCGCGGTGATCGGCGAGGTCCTCACCGGACGCAGCCAACCCGAAGCCGCCGTGACCCGCATGCAGATCGGCATCAGCAAGCTCGCTCGTACGCCGTCCCCGTTGTAGGAGGATCCGTGGGCACCGCAACGACATTGCCGCCGCGGACTGCCGAAACACCCGCGACGCAGCCACACCGACGGGATCGGAGAACACTGTCGGGGCTGGGCTTCCTCGCGCCGTTCCTCGTTCTCTACATCCTGTTTCTGTTCGGGCCGAGCCTGTACGGCTTCGTGATGAGCTTCTTCAACGCGAGCCTTGTCAAGGGCGGCTTGTCAAGCTTCGCCGGATTCGGCAACTATGCCGAGGCGTTCAGCACACCGGAGTTCTGGTCCGCGCTGTGGCACACGGTGTGGTTCACGATCCTCACCACTCCCCCGCTGGTCGTTCTCGCGCTGGTGTTCGCCTTGCTCGCGGACCGGCTCGTGCGCGGCCGGTGGTTCTTCCGGCTGGTGTTCTTCGCGCCGTACGTCCTCCCGTCCGCCGTCGTCGCGTTGATCTGGGTCTGGCTCTACACGCCGGACCTCGGCCTGTTGAACGACTGGGTCGCGAAGCTCCCCGGCAACCTCGCCGCGCCGACCTGGCTCGGCGACCCGAGCTGGGCGATGATCTCGGTCGCGCTCACCACGGTCTGGTGGACGATCGGCTTCAACTTCGTGCTCTATCTCGCCGGCCTGCAGGACATCCCGCGCGATCTGTACGAGGCCTCGGCGATCGACGGCGCCTCACCGTGGAAGCAGATCACGCGCATCACGATCCCGCTGCTCGGTCGTACGACCACACTCGTCGCCGTCCTCCAGGTCATCGCGTCGCTGAAGATCTTCGACCAGATCTACCTGATGACGGGCGGCGGTCCGGACTTCGCGACGAGACCGGCGATCCAGTACATCTACGACGTCGGCTTCACCGACTACCGCGTCGGGTACGCGTCGGCGGTCTCGATGGTGCTGTTCGCGTTGATCCTCGTCGTCTCCCTCGTCTGGTTCTGGCTGGTACGCCGGCAGGAAAGGGTGTCGTGATGACCCGCCAACGACTGTTCAACGGCGTCTGCATCGGCGCATTGATCGCGTTCGCGCTGCTCTGGATCATGCCGTTCGCATGGGCGATCGACACCTCGCTCAAGCCCGAGGCCGAGACCACGATCGTCCCGGTGACCTGGGGGATCGAGAACCTGACGTTCGACGCGTACACGAAAGTGCTCGGTGCCGGGAACATCCTGCAGTGGTACTTCAACAGCTTCGTGATCTCGACGCTGATCGCGGTGTTCTCGGTCGTGTTCTGCAGCATGGCGGGCTACGCCTTGTCGCGAATCCGCTTCCGTGGCAGCACGTTCGTCTTCTGGTTCATCCTCGCGGGCATCATGATTCCGGGGCAGGCGCTGATCGTTCCGCTGTTCCGCGAGTTCGCGGCGGTGAACCTGATCGACACGTACTGGGCGGTGATCCTGCCGCAGATCGCCGCGCCGGTGGCGGTGTTCGTCTTCAAGCAGTTCTTCGACGGCGTGCCGCGCGAGCTGGAAGAGGCCGCACGCGTGGACGGCGCGTCGAGGTTGCGTATCTACGCGCGGATATTCCTGCCGTTGTCGCGGCCGGCGATCTCGGCGGTGGCGATCTTCACGTTCGTCTGGTCGTGGAACAACTTCCTGTGGCCGTTGCTCGTTCTGACCTCGACCCCGCTGGTGACCCTGCCGGTGGGGTTGGCGACGGTGTCGAGCGCGTACGGCATCCAGTACGCGCAGATCATGGCCTCCGCGGTGCTGGGCGCGCTGCCGTTGCTCGTCGTGTTCCTGCTGTTCCAGCGCCGGATCGTCGAGGGGATCGCCGGGACTGGGCTCAAGTACTAGGGCGTGTGCTCCCCCGTGGCGTGAGGACGGGGGCGAGGAGCGAGGCGGCCGGGACGTCCTTGCCGTCGAGCTGGGCCAGCGCGAGCTCGACCGCTCGCGTACCCACCTCGTCGGCCGGGAGCGCGACCGCGGTGAGGTTGTGGCGTTCGGCCCACTCGTTCGGGCCGATCGCGACGATCGACATGTCGTCGGGAACCCGGCGGCCGAACGTCCGCAGCGCGTGGACGAGCGACTCGACCACGCCCTCGTTGTGCACGATGAGCCCGGTCATGTCGGGGTGGTGGCCGAGCAGGTCGCGTACGGTGGTCTGGACGTCGGCTGGGTTGGGGTCGCACGGGTGCGTGGTGATCGTGATCCCGTGCCGTTCGGCGGCGCCCTCGATGCCGTCGAGCACCCGGGTCGCGAAGCCGGTGCCGCGTTCGTAGACGGCGTACGGACTGCCCACCAGCCCGACGCACTTGTGGCCGAGGCTGGCTAGGTGCTCGAGGCACGCGGCGCCGGCGGCGGAGAAGTCGAGGTCGATGCAGGTGAGGCCGTCGGGGTCCGCGGGGAAGCCGATGAGAACCGTCGGCGTGCTGAGCGCGCGGATCAGCGGGAGGCGTTCGTCCTGCATCTCGACGTCCATCACGATGAGGACGTCGGCGAGTGAGCTGCCCTGGACGCGTTGCAGGCCGCGCTCGCCCTCGTCCTGGGTGAGCAGCAGGATGTCGTAGTCGGACTCGCGGGCGCGCGCGGCGACAGCGGTGACGAACTGCATGAGGACGGGGACGTGGACGCCGGTGCGGAGCGGGATAACGAGCGCGATGATGTTGGTGCGCTTGCTCGCGAGCGCCCTGGCCCCGGCGTGGGCGTGGTAGCCGAGGATGCGGATGCTCTCGTGCACGCGCGCCTGGACCTCGGGCGAGATCGGGCGCTTGCCGCTCAGGACGTACGACACCGTGCTCGCGGCGACGTTGGCATGCCTGGCGACGTCGGCGATCTTGACCACGCGCACCTCCCGGGGTGTTGAAGCGCTTCGACCCCGGTCCGGATCGTAGGCAAGGTCACCCGGACTTGCAACGTTGCAGGTCAGGTCAGCGGGAACATTTGACGCAGGTTGAGCTCGGAGTACGCCACGTGCCGGGTGAGCACGTCCTGCTCCATCGCGGCTTTGGTCACCGGAAGCGTCGTGTGGGTCTCGGCGTTCAGGCGGCAGAAGGCCTCGGCGAAGTTCACGCCCGCGATGCGGCCGTGCTCGCCGTTGTTCGACTCGATCAGCTTCCGCGAGAACAGCCCCGCGTACCCCTGGCTGACGAACTCGTCCATCGCCGCCACCTTGCGCCCGACGACGTCGGTGATGTCGACGTACACGTCGTTGCGCTGCCCGCCCAGGCTCAGCGAGTCGCCGATCACGATCGGGAGCGACGTGAAGAACACCTGCTTGACGTGGAAGTCCGCCGCGCCGTCGAGGTTGAGCAGCGCCTGGGACGCGCGTCCGAGGCCGGCCATCGCCATCATCGTGGCGACCGTGTGCGGGTTGTTCCAGGACTGGTTCAGCGGGTAGTCCATGATCACGACGTCCGGCTGCTGGCGCGCGAGCTCGAATGCGATCCGGTCGACGACGTCCTCCGACACCGCGGCGAAGTTGTCGTCGAGGTCGAACGTGATCACCTCGCCGATGCCGATGATCGAGGCGGCCCGGCGGAGCTCGCCCTTCTTGTTCTCGATGATCTCGTCGAGGCTGGCGCCGGTGATGGACGGATCGGGGTTGTCGCGCCGCCACTCCTCGGCGTACTTGTTCGCGTGGATCCGCCCGCCGTGGGTCAGGATCAGCGCGACGACCTCGTCGCCGGCATCGGCATGCCGGGCGAGCGTGCCGCCGCAGTTGGTGATCGTGTCGGCCGGGTGGGCGTAGATCGTCATGACCTTCATGGGCCCTGACTTCAGACGGAACGCCGTTCCATGTCAAGACCTTGGTTGGCGTTTGGATGCCGGCCCATCCGCTGGGCGCCCTCGACGCCGCCGTGATCATGAACGTGATCATGAAGCTGGACTGGTCGTATACGACGGGTTTGACTTCATGATCACGTTCATGATCACGGACCGGTGGCCGAGGTTGGAGCGGGGTTGGATGAAGGGCACCTTCATCCAAACCTATTGGATGAAGGTGCCCTTCATCCAAGGTCCTGGAGGTTGTCGCCGGTGCTGCGCTTCCCCATCGTGGGTGCCCGAGTAGCTCATGTTTCTTGGCGAAGCTCTTCTGGGTCTGGTGCTGTCTTGGTGCGGTCCTCGATGAGATCTCTCCGGGGGTTGGTGCTCTCGGGTCTGTGGCGGCGGTCGAGTGTGGTGGCCGGTCCGGGGCGCGTCAAGGGCGCCGTTCGAGGGCGCTTCGCGGACGGCGAACGACGTCGCTTCGCGACCGCGGAGCGGCCCTTGACTCGCCCCGGCCCGGCCACCAGTTTCATACGCGCCGCCCCTGCCCCCGGAACAGTGTCCCGGGGGAGGTTCCTTCTTGCTGGGGATTGCTGCCGTGCTCGCGTCGCTTGTTGACCCCCGGTCTCTTGTGGCTCGGATGAAGCCGGGCCTTCCGTCCCCGCTCCGCTTTGAATGAAGGGCACCTTCATTCAATAGGTTCGTATGAAGGTGCCCTTCATTCAATCCTCTAGGCCGGCGGCGAGGACTGAGGCGATCTCCTCGAGGTCGAGGGTCTCCCCCGTCATTGGCTGGTAGTTCGCGTCGTGGATGAGCAACGCCGCGAACGTCGCCGCCACTGCTTCGCGCCGCGCGTCCGGCACCGCCGCGGAGCCGAGCGCGGCGTCCACGGCATCGCGTACGTGCTTCACCGCCTCGCGATACAGCCCCGACACACAGTCCCGTACCTCCGGGTGCGTCTCGGTCTCGCGGAAGATGATCCGCCGCATCCGTTCCGACGAGTGCCCGCTTTCCCGGAAGCGCGCGGCCAGGCGCGTCAGCGTTCCCGCGACGTCGCCCGGGACGATCTCCAGCTCGACGTCGCGCAGCGCGTCCGCGTTCGTTCGCTCCGAGATCAACGCGGTCAGCAGCTCAGTCTTTGTCGGGAAGTAGTGGAACACCAGCCCCTTCGGCACCGCCGCCGCCTCGGCGATCCGGGCGGTCGGGGTCGCGTCGAAGCCGTTCTCCGCGATCAGGTGTTCCGCAGCGTCCAGGATCCGGGACCGCGCGTCGCCAGCGCTCCGGCCGTGCGCGACCTTGCGGGTGGACGAAGCCCGCGTCTTGCTGGTCCGGGGGCTTCGAGAACCAGCAGACGCGGGCTTGGAGGGACGACTCACAGGCAGAAAGCTAACCTGCCACGAGCTTCTTGTGGGCTTGTGACGACTCTGGCAGAGCCCACAGTCCAACGATCACCGCGACCAGACCGATGATCCACGAGGACCAGGCCGCTCCGGCCTCGTTCGCGTAGCTCAGCACCCATGGTGCGACGAACATCAACACGCCGAGGATCGCGTGCACCCATTCGCTCGCGACAGCCCCGGGCGCCTGCAGCGACCAGAGGGCGGAGCCGGCGAGCACGACTCCGAGAACGATCATCGCCCAGACGCCGCCGGTCTCGTTCGGGTTGAACCAGATCGGAGTGAGAGCGAGAACGACGCCAGCAAGCAGGGCAACGTAGTCCTGCCATCGGGCCCACTTCTTGGTGTCCATGGACCTGCCTCCAGCTAGAGCTCGAGTCGGATCTCGATCGAGCACGCTTCGATTCTACGTCGCTGATTGACCGCCCGGTCAATCGTGATGTACGGCACGTCGAGCCGCCCGACACCTGCTGCGAGCGACGGGTCCACCTGGCACACTGCCCAGATGATCGAGACGGGAGGGGACGCCATCGATCCGTGGCCCGACGGCCACCCGCCCTTCGGCGCGACGGTCGACCAGACGGGGACGACGTTCGCCGTGTGGGCACCGATGGCGCGCCAGGTGGAGCTGTGCCTGTTCGACGGCACCGAGGAGAAGCGGCTGCCGTTGCAGGACCGCACGTTCGGCACCTGGCACGGACACGTGCCCGGCATCGGTGCCGGCCAGCGGTACGGCTATCGCGTCACCGGCAGCTGGGACCCCGTCACCGGCCACCGCTTCAACGCCGCCAAGCTGCTCGCGGACCCGTACGCGAAGGCCCTCACCGGCGCGTTCGTCGACCACGACGCGGTGTACGGACACCGCCGCACCACCGGCGACGACACCGTGCGCGACGACCACGACTCCGCGCCGTACGTGCCCCGCTCGGTCGTCGTCGCCGACGACTTCGACTGGGGCGCCGACGTACGCCCGCGCGTCCCGTGGGGCGACACCGTGCTGTACGAGCTGCACATCCGCGGCTTCACGATGCGCCACCCGAAGGTCCCGCCGGAGCTGCGCGGCACGTACGCCGGCCTCGCCCATCCCGCGGTGCTCGAGGAGCTCAAGGCGCTCGGCGTCACGACCGTCGAGCTGCTGCCGGTCCACCACTTCGTCAGCGAGCCCGCGCTGCTGCAGCGCGGCATGTCGAACTACTGGGGCTACAACAGCCTCGGCTTCTTCGCCCCGCACGCCACCTACGCCGCGTCCGGCAGCGAGGGCCAACAGGTGCGCGAGTTCAAGGCGATGGTCCGCGCGCTGCACGAGGCCGGCCTCGAGGTCGTCCTCGACGTCGTCTACAACCACACCGGCGAGCAGAACGAGGCCGGGCCGACGCTCGCCTATCGCGGCCTGCACAACCCGGCGTACTACCGGCTGCGCGACCACGGTCGCCGCTCGCTCGACCACACCGGAACGGGCAACACGCTCAACCTTCGCAACCCGCACGTCGTCCGCCTCGTCACCGACTCGCTGCGGTACTGGGTCGAGGAGATGCACGTCGACGGGTTCCGTTTCGACCTCGCGCCGGCGCTGGCGCGGGCGACCGAGGACGTCGACACGGCCGGACCGTTCCTCACGGTGGTCGGGCAGGATCCCGTTCTGAGCAAGGTGAAACTCATCGCCGAGCCGTGGGATCTCGGGCCGGGCGGGTACCAGCTCGGCGCATTCCCGCCGCCGTGGTCGGAGTGGAACGACCGCTACCGCGACGCGCTGCGAGACTTCTGGCGCGGCGTTTCGCCAGGCGGGCTTTGGGATCTGGCGTACCGACTGTCGGGTTCGAGCGACCGGTTCCGCCACAACGGCCGGCGCCCGTCGGCTTCGGTCAACTTCGTCACCGCGCACGACGGCTTCACGTTGCGCGACCTGGTGTCGTACGAACGCAAGCACAACGAGGCGAACGGCGAGGACAACCGCGACGGCACCGACAACAACCGTTCCTGGAACGGCGGCGTCGAGGGCGAGACGTCCGACCCCACTGTCAACGCCCTGCGACAGCGGCAGGCGCGGAATCTCCTTGCCTCGTTGCTGTTGTCGGCCGGTGTACCGATGCTCACGGCCGGGGACGAACGCGGGCGGACGCAGCATGGCAACAACAACGCGTACTGCCAGGACAACGAGATCTCCTGGTTCGACTGGTCGTCCTCGGAGCCGGGATGGGCGGAGCTGCCGGAGTTCGTCAAGACGCTGTTGCGTCTGCGGCGCGAGCATCCGGTGTTCCGCCGGCCGCGGTTCTTCAGCGGCCGGCTCGACGGGGACGAGGGTCGGCGCGACGTGGGGTGGTTCGGGCCGTGGGGCCGGGAGATGGACCACGAGGCCTGGCACGACCCGCATCTGTTGACGCTCGGGATGTTCTTCGCCGGCGACCGGACGGGGCGGCGGCTGCCGAACGGCGAGCCGGTGCAGGACGACTCGTTCCTGCTCTGGCTGCACGCCGGCCCCGCACCGATCGAGGCCGTGCTGCCGTCCCGCCCGTGGGCGGACGAGTACGAGGTCGTACTCGACACGTCCGAGGAGCTGACCGCGACGCACGGACGGGCCGGGGAGCGCCTCACCCTCCCGGCCCGCAGCGTGGTCCTCCTCTGCGCCTCGTGATCATGTCCGTGATCGTGTCCGTGATCATGAAGGCGTAGCCGTCATATACGCCGTTCTGCCTTCATGATCACGTTCATGATCACGGCACGGGGACGGTGAGCTCGGCCGAGTCGCCGGCTGTCAAGGTGCGGTTGACGGCAGCCTCGCCCTTGCCGGTGAGCGTCAGCGTGTCGACTCGTACCTCGCCGCCGAGCACGTCGAGCTTCACGTTCCCGCCCTCCTGACGGACCGTGCCGAAGGCGTGTCCGTTCGACCAGAACCAGCTCACAGGCTGCGCCGACGAGGCGAACGTCAAAGCCCCCGTCGTCCCGTCGTACGCGAACCCGGTCAACGCCGGCACCGCGCCCCACGCGGCCATCGCGCGGACGTAGTGGTGCCCGCACTCCGCCTCGTCGAACGGGTTCCGCCGCTGCCCGTCGTACCGGCCGCGCACGGTCTCGATCACCGCGACGCCCTCGTCGACCAGGCCCTCGTAGATCATGCCGATCGCCGCCGTGTACTCCAGACCGGTCCACACCTCCGCGTAGTACGGGAACGGCCGCTCGGGCTGGTTGCCGTTCGGGTAGGACGCGACCAGCAGCCCGGTCTCGTCGCCGAGGGTGTAGCTCCGCACCGGGTTGAAGTGCTCCCAGACGCCCTCTCGCCTGTTCTCGCGCAGGATCGTCTGCAGCGTCGTCTTGATGTTCTCCACGTTCAGCAGGTGGCCGAGCCCGACGATGTGCGCGAGGTACTGGCCCACCAGCTGGTCGGCGAGGCAGCCGTCGCCGATCTGGAATTCCGGCAGCAGCAGGTTGCGGGCGCCGATCCCCGGCAGCCGCAGGCCAGGAGCGATCGCGTCCTCGCTGCCGACCGGCCGGATCTCGTGCACGTAGTACGCGCCGTTGAACAGATGCTCGTCGAGCCAGGCCGAGCCGCGGGCGAACAGGTCCGCGCAGCGGGCCGCGAACTCGTCGTCTCCCACGTGCCTTGCGATCTCCTCGCCGGCACGCAGGGCGGCGAGGTACCAGGAGCCGACCTCGGGGTTCGGGCCGAAGTACTCGACATCCATCGTGTTGTGCTGCGAACCTTCCATGACGCCGTCCTGGTCGGCGTCCCACCCGCCCGGGATCCAGGCGAACTCCAGCGCCTTGCGCGCCTTGGGCCACAACGTACGCAGCAAGTCCTCGTCGCCGGACAGCTTCCACTCCCGGTAGAGCTTGACGAGGCAGCCCATCTGGCCGTCCGCCGCCGCCACTCCGTCGCCCTTCTTCTCGCCGAGCGGAAGCGGGATGCGGAAGTTCATGTGGCCGTCCGCGCCCGTGCCGTAGACGAACTCGGTCTCCCGCATCGACTTCGCCAACGCGCCGAACAGGAACGGCGTGGTCTGCTCGTAGTTCCAGACGTGCGTGCAGTTGCCATAGCAGCAGCCGCCGCCGTCGGAGCAGCCCTCCCAGCCGAAGAACCGGCCGTCCGGCGTACGGAAGCAGGTCTCGGTCCGCAGCGTGCTGACGTTCGACAGCGCCGCGTCCTTGACGGCGACCGGCAGGTCGCTGTCGACGAACGCGCGGACGAAGTCCACCGTCCGCCGCTCCAGCTCGGCGAGCTGGGGCGCGGTGTCGGCCACGACGGCCCACGCATCGGCGTACTTGGTCGTGTAGTAGTTGCCGACCGTGGTGTCCTCGTCCTCCCAGGCCTTGCGGTTCGGGAAGTGCCAGGCGAGGACGAACGTCAACGCGCGTGTCTCCCCGGCACCGACCGAGGTGCCAGCGGCGACCGAGGCGACGGGGCGCTTGGCCTCGGTCTCACGCTCGTCGAGGCGGCCGTCGGCGGTGAAGTCGGACCAGAAGTCGAGCAGCTCACCGCTCCAGCCGAGCCCGTCCGCCCACGAGGTGCGGGTGGTGACGTCGTTCTCGTCCTCGCCCACCACGGCGAGGGCGAACGAGCCCCACTCCCGGTCGCCCGTCTCTCGGCCCGTCGTGGTGGCCAGGACGCCGCGCGCTCCGGACGCCTCGCGGTTGGCGTTCGCGTTGCGCTCCTCGGCGAGGAAGTTCTGCACGCTGCCGGCGATCGCGATGTCCAGGGCGCGGTCGGTCTTGTTCGTGACCACGTACCGCAGTACCGCGACCGGGATGCCGCTCGCGTCGGCGTCGGTCGGGACCAGTGGGTTGAACGCCTGCAGCCGCACGCTCACCAGCGAGTCGGGGTCGTCGAGGAGGAGCTGGCCAAGCGGGTACGCGGCGTGGAACTCGGACTCGCGGAACCTCGGGAGTCCGTGGTTCTTCACCTGCGAGCCGTGGCCACCCTCGTACTGGGTGGGGTCGATCGGGCCCTCGAGGAGCCTGGTCTGGCTCGTACCGTCGGGCTCGGCGACGCGGAGGAGGAACATCGCCGTATCGGGGGCGAACCCCTTGGCGGGGCGGTTGCGCAGCTCCCAGTCGCGCAGGTCGCCTCGACCGCCGAGCGTGATGGTGCCCGTGCCTATCCCGCCGAGGGGAAGGGCGACCCGGATCGAGTGCGCTGCGTCGTACGTGCGGAGGACCGGCCAGATCGGGACTTCCTGCTGCATGAGGGCTCCAGGTAGCGGATGGTAGGACCTCGATGGCAATCGATTTCCGACAGATATAGTGCCGCACGAAAGTCATGATCGAGAGGGAGCATCCCATGCTTCGGTACCGGCTCACCCACCCGGAGATCCTCGCGGCGCTCGCGTCTGCGGGGCATGGGTCCCGCGTGCTCATCGCCGATGGGCACTATCCGTTCGTGACCGCTTCTGGCCCGAACTGCACGCACGTGTTTCTCAACCTGACCCCCGGACTCGTCTCGGTGCCCCAGGTGCTGGAGCTGCTCGTCGACGCGGTCCCCATCGAGTCCGCGGCCGTGATGCACCCGCCGAAGGACCAGGAGGCGCCGGAGATCTTCACCGAGTTCAGCCGGCTGTTGGGCGACTCGGTACCGGTGGACGAGCTGGACCGGTACAAGTTCTACGACGCGGCCCGGTCCGAGGACGTGGCGCTGGTGATCGCGACTGGGGAGCAACGGACGTACGCCAACATCCTGCTCACCCTGGGCGTCGCCTCGGGCGCCTAGTCGAACGTGAACCGGGTGGCGTCCTTGGGGAACGTGTCCCACGCGATCGCCCGCTTCGGATGCAGGCCGAGCGCGTTCTCGTAGTCGCTGGCGGGGCTGCCGTAGCCGTACTTCGCGTTCGAGAGCTCGGCGAGCCTCGCCGCCTCCTCCGGAGGCCGCGGCGTGCGCCGCACCTCACCGTCGACGACCACCACGCGCCCCGCGTCGGGCAGGTGGATCGAGGCGAACGGGCTCGCCTCGATGTTGCGCCGGTGGACGGTCTCGGGCGCGCCGCCGTAGTACCAGATGCCGTCGTCCCAGATGCCGTCCAGCGGCACCACGTGGGGCCGCCCGTCGGGGCGCACGCTGGCGAACCAGTAGACCCTCGCCTCGACGAGCTGCGCCTGGACCGCGGCCCAGCGCAGCGTCCTCGTGGCGCGGCCGTACCCCTGCGGGAACCTCAGCTTCGCGGCGGTCGGTGCCATGACCCGAAGCCTGGCACCGACCACCGACAGAAGGGGTCTACCTCAGATCGCCGTTGGTGATGCCCGGCGTCTCCGCCGGCCAGGAGACCAGGCCGAGCTCAGCGGACGAGGCCAGCTGGGCGTTCTTCGGCAGGATGCGGATCGTGTAGCCGAACGGACCCGTACGGTCCAGCTTCACGTCGCCCTCGAAGCGGCAACGCCCCGCCTCGTACGTCTCCGCCGGCTCCAACGAGACCACCGCCGGGTCGCGCAGGGTGTCCGCCTCGTCCACGCGGCCGTGCAGCACCTGCACGTCCACGTCGGCAGGTGTCAGAGCACCCAACGACACAAACGCGCGGAACGACACCGTCATCCCCAGCTCGGCGTGGTCGTCCACCCCGGACGACTCCACGTGGTCGACGCGCACCGAAGGCCAGGCCTCCCGCACCCGCGCCTTCCACCCGGCCAGCGCCCGAGCCCCGTCGTACGAGTCGTTCAACGCACGCGACGCCAGGGCCGACGGCGCGTAGAGCTTCCGCACGTAGTCGTGCAGCATCCGCGAGGCCAGCACCTTCGGCCCGAGCGAGCCGAGCGTGTGCCGCATCATCTCGACCCAGCGCCGCGGCAGCCCGTCGGCGTCGCGGTCGTAGAACCGCGGCACGACCTGACCCTCGATCAGGTCGTACAGCGCGTTCGCCTCGAGCACGTCCCGGCGGTCGGCGTCCTGGACCCCGTCCGCGGACGGGATCGCCCAGCCGTTCTCGCCGTCGAACCACTCGTCCCACCAGCCGTCGCGGATCGACAGGTTCAGGCCGCCGTTCAGCGCGGCCTTCATGCCCGACGTTCCGCAGGCCTCGTACGGGCGCAGCGGGTTGTTCAGCCACACGTCGCAGCCCGCGACCAGCGGGTGCGCGAGGCCCATGTCGTAGTCCGGCAGGAACACGATCCGGTGCCGCACCTCGGGGTCGTCGCAGAACCGGACGATCTCCTGGATCAGCTTCTTGCCGCCGTCGTCGGCCGGGTGCGACTTCCCCGCGATCAGGATCTGGATCGGCCGCTCGGACGACAGCAGCAGCGCCTTCAGCCGCGGGATGTCGCCGAGCATCAGCGTGAGCCGCTTGTACGACGGAACGCGCCGCGCGAAGCCGATCGTGAGCACGTTCGGGTCCAGCGCGGAGTCGATCCAGCCGAGCTCCGCCTCGGACGCGCCGCGGGCGAGCCACGACTCCCGCAGCCGCCGGCGCGCGACCGCGACGAGCTGGGCGCGCAGCAGGCCCTTGATGTGCCACAGCTCGTTCTCCGGGAGCTGGTCGGCCACGTCCCAGTCGCCGGAGACGTCGTTGCCGTTCGTCCGTGCCTCCAGCTCGCCCATCTCGCGGGCGACCCAGGTGGGCGCGTGCACGCCGTTCGTGACCGACGCGATCGGCACTTCGGTGACGTCGAAGCCTGGCCAGAGGCCGGAGAACATGCCGCGGCTGACCTCGCCGTGCAGCTTGCTCACGCCGTTGGCACGCTGGGCGAGACGCAGCCCCATCACGGCCATGTTGAAGACGCCGGGGTCGCCGCCCTCGTAGTCCTCCGCGCCGAGCGCAAGGACGCGGTCGATCGGTACGCCCTCCGCGGCGTTGTCGCCGCCGAGGTGCTGCTCGATCAGGTCGCGGCCGAACCGGTCGATGCCGGCCGGAACGGGCGTGTGGGTGGTGAAGACCGTGCCGGCGCGGGTGATCTCGAGCGCGGAGGAGAAGTCGAGGCCGCGGTCCTCGACGTACTCGCGGATCCGCTCCAGGCCGAGGAAGCCGGCGTGGCCCTCGTTCGTGTGGAACACCTCGGGCGCGGGCGTGCCTTGGATGCGGGCGTAGACGCGCAGGGCGCGGACGCCGCCGATGCCGAGCAGCATCTCCTGCAGCAGCCGGTGCTCGGTGCCGCCGCCGTACAGCCGGTCGGTGACGTCGCGCTCGAGCGGCGCGTTCTCCTCGACGCCGGAGTCGAGCAGCAGCAACGGGATGCGGCCGACCTGGGCGACCCAGATCTGGGCGTTCAGCGTACGACCGTCCGGCAGCCCCACGGTGACGCGCGCGGCCTTGCCGGAGGACTCGCGGAGCAGCTGCAGCGGCAGGCCGTCGGGATCGACGAGCGGGTAGCGCTCCTGCTGCCAACCCTCGGCGGACAGGCTCTGCACGAAGTAGCCGTGCCGGTACATCAGGCCGACGCCGACCAGCGGGACGCCGAGGTCGCTCGCCGCCTTGAGGTGGTCGCCGGCGAGGATGCCGAGGCCGCCGGAGTACTGCGGGAGTACGGCGGAGATGCCGAACTCCGGCGAGAAGTAGGCGATCTGCTTCGGGACGTCGGCGCCGAGACCCTGGTACCAGCGGTCGCCGGTGAGGTACTGGCCGAGGTCGTCAGCGGCTTCGCGCAGGCGGTCGCCGAAGGCTGGGTCGCTGGTCAGCGCGGCGAGCCGTTCGGACGGCACCTCGCCAAGCAGCCGGACCGGGTCGTGGCCGACACGTTCCCAGGTCTCGGGATCGACGGCCTCGAACAGGTCCTGGGTCGCGGGGTCCCACGACCAGCGCAGGTTCATGACCAGGTCGCCGAGGGGCGACAGCGGCTCGGGAAGGACCGGCCGCACGGTGAAGCGACGGATGGCACGCACGAGGGTCCACGCTACCGATCACAGATGACAGCCAGATGGCGCCCCTGCCCTCGTCTTGCAGAGCGAGCAAAGTCTTTCAATCGAACGCCAACGCGAGCGCTCCTGCGCAGTCCGCCGGTCATCCACAGGCTGAGGGCAGCGCAATCGCCGACTCCGCCGATTCGTCTACGATGATCTCATGGCCCTGGCCGTTAGAATCGACAGCGTGGCTGGCGAGAGAGACGAGCTGAGACGCCTGGTCGAGGAGTTGACCGACGACCAGGTGTCGATGACGCTTGCCGAGGTCCGCGAGCAGCTGCGCTCGGTCGAACGTCCCTGGCCACCCGCCTGGTTCGGTGCGGCGAAGGCGACCAGGACCGACGTGGCCGGTCGGTCGAAGGACCTGCTCGCCGATGGGTTCGGCCGAGCTGAGTGATCGTTTGCGACACCGGCCAGCTTGTCGCGGCGGCGCTCTCCAATGACGACCACCATCGAGCATGCGTCGATCTCTTCACCGGAGCGCACCTCGCTGGACACGACCTCGTGGTGCCAGCGACAGTCGTGGCAGAGGTCGGCTATCTCCTCTGCCGGGAAGCAGGTCCCCGCGTCGAGGCGATGTTCCTCACCTCGATGGCCGAGGGTGACTTCGCACCCATCGCGCTGACATCCGTCGACTACGCCCGGATGGCCGAACTCGTCGTGACCTATGCCGACCTTCCGCTCGGCACGACCGACGCGTCGGTCGTCGCCCTGGCCGAGCGCCTCGGCACCACGGAGATCGCGACGCTGGATCGGCGACATTCCGCGTGGTTCGTCCCGCTCACGCCACCGCGCTGACGCTGCTTCCGTAGCTATATCGCATCACTGGCTGTTCCGAACTTGGCCCACGATGAGTACTCAGCGACCAGACTGGATAAGTTCACGCTGTACGCGCTGAGCCGAGTTCGTCAACGCACGGCAACGCTTGCTTCACCACGACCGTCAACCCACGACGTCCAGGGCCGCACATGACGAAGCCGACCGCGAAGAACGCCGCCGCCCGCCCGGTTCCGCTCGCGCGACCGGCCAATCTGGCGCCTGCCCAAGGGGGCATCGGGCGCATCCCGATCGTCGACATCCAGCCTGTCGTCAACTGTGGGCAGTATCCCGCCAAGGCCGTCGTCGGCGAGTCGTTCACCGTCACAGCGACGGTCTTCCGCGAGGGCCACGACGCCCTCGGTGCGAACGTCGTCGCAAGAGGCCCCGGCAGGCAGACGCTCGGCTGGATCCCGATGACCCTGCAGGAGCCCGGGCTCGGCATCTGGACCGCCGAGATCAGACCGAACGCCGAAGGCGCATGGACGTTCCAGGTCGAGGCCTGGTCCGACCCCGTCGCCACCTGGCGGCATGCCGCCGAGCTGAAGATCCCGGCCGGCGTCGACGTCGACCTCATGCTGGTCGAGGGAACGTACGTCCTCGAGGCCGCCGCCAGGAATCTCCCGCGCGGCAAGGCCGAAGAGCGCCAGGTGATCCGGGACGCGATCAAGGCACTCAAAGACAAGTCACGACCGGCGGAGGTACGTCTCGCCGCGGCGACCACCCCCGAGATCCACCACGTGCTCGACCAGTTCCCGCTCCGCGAGCTGGTCACCGGCAGCGAGCAGTACTCCCTCTGGGTCGACCGCGATCGCGCCCTCTATGGCAGCTGGTACGAGTTCTTCCCCCGTTCCGAGGGCGCCTACTACGACGAGGACCAGGGCCGCTGGGTCTCCGGCACGTTCAAGGACGCCGCCGAACGCCTCCCCGCCATCGCGAACATGGGCTTCGACGTCGTCTACATCCCGCCCGTCCACCCGATCGGCACGACCAACCGCAAGGGGCGCAACAACAGCACCGAGGCCGGCCACGACGACCCCGGAACGCCCTGGGGCATCGGCTCGGAGGACGGCGGCCACGACGCCGTCCACCCCGACCTCGGCACGATCGCGGACTTCGACGCGTTCGTGACGAGGGCGAACGAGCTCGGAATGGAGATCGCCCTCGACATCGCGCTGCAGGCGAGCCCCGACCACCCCTGGGCGAAGGCGCACCCCGAGTGGTTCACGACCAGGGCAGACGGCACGATCGCGTACGCGGAGAACCCGCCGAAGAAGTACCAGGACATCTACCCGCTGAACTTCGACAACGATCCCGCCGGCATCTACTCCGAGATCCTGCGCGTCATCTACCACTGGATCGAGCACGGCGTCCGCATCTTCCGCGTCGACAACCCGCACACGAAGCCGGTCGAGTTCTGGGAGTGGCTGCTCGCCAAGGTGCGCCGCACCGACCCCGACGTTCTCTTCCTGAGCGAGGCGTTCACCAAGCCTCCGATGATGCACACGCTCGCGAAGGTCGGCTTCCACCAGTCGTACACGTACTTCACCTGGCGCAACACCAAGCCGGAGATCGAGGAGTACCTCACCGAACTCGTCAACGACACGAGCCACTTCCTCCGGCCCAACTTCTTCACCAACACCCAGGACATCCTCACCGCGTACCTGCAGTACGGCGGCCCGGCCGCGTTCAAGATCCGCGCCGCGCTCGCCGCGACCACCTCCCCCACGTACGGCGTCTACTCCGGCTTCGAGCTGTACGAGCACGTCGCCGTGCGACCGGGCAGCGAGGAGTACCTCGACTCCGAGAAGTACCAGTACCGCCCACGCGACTGGGCGGCGTACGAGCCGGGCGGCGCCAAGGAGGGCCAGTCGCTCGCGCCGTACCTCACCAAGCTGAACGAGATCCGCCGACGACACCCGGCGCTGCAACGCCTCAGAAACCTCCGATTCCACTACATTCCGGACGACAGCATGCTCGTCTTCTCCAAACGCGAGCAGCTGCCCGACGGACGGGACGACACCGTGCTCGTCGTGCTCAACCTCGACCCCCACGGGACCCGTGAGTCGACTGTGTCGTTGAACATGCCGGACCTCGGCATGGACTGGCACGACCAGTTCGTCGTTGTCGACGAGCTGACCGGAGACACCTGGCGCTGGGGCCAGCACAACTACGTTCGGCTCGACCCTGGGTACGAGCCGGCCCACATCCTCACAGTTCGGCGGGGTAGCGCATGACCGAAACAACCAAGACCGAAGGGACGATCGTCCTCGGCAGAGATCCCGAGTGGTACAAGCACGCCGTCTTCTACGAGGTGCTCGTCCGCTCGTTCGCGGACAGCAACTCCGACGGGGTCGGCGACCTCAGGGGCCTCAAGGACAAGCTCGACTACCTGCAGTGGTTGGGCATCGACTGTGTCTGGCTGCCGCCGTTCTTCACCTCGCCGTTGCGTGACGGCGGGTACGACGTCGCTGACTACACCGAGATCGCCGAGGACGTCGGCAACGCCGCGGACTTCATCGAGTTCGTCGACGCGGCACACGACCGCGGCATCCGCGTGATCATCGACTTCGTCATGAACCACACGTCCGACCAGCACCCCTGGTTCCAGGAGTCGCGCAACGACCCGGACGGCCCGTACGGCGACTTCTACGTGTGGTCCGACACCGACGAGAAGTACGCCGACGCGCGGATCATCTTCGTCGACACCGAGACCAGCAACTGGACGTTCGACCCGGTCCGCCGGCAGTACTTCTGGCACCGGTTCTTCTCCCACCAGCCGGACCTCAACTTCGAGAACCCGCGCGTGCAGGAGTCGATCCTCGCCGCACTGCGCTACTGGCTCGACCTCGGCATCGACGGGTTCCGCCTCGACGCGGTGCCCTACCTGTTCGAGGAGGAGGGCACCAACTGCGAGAACCTCCCGCGTACGCACGAGTTCCTGCGTCGCGTCCGCAAGGAGGTCGACGACGCCTACCCCGACACGCTGCTGCTGTGCGAGGCCAACCAGTGGCCGGCCGACGTCGTGGAGTACTTCGGCGACTTCGGCAACGGCGGCGACGAGTGCCAGATGGCGTTCCACTTCCCGGTGATGCCGCGCATCTTCATGGCCGTACGCCGCGAGTCGCGCTACCCGATCTCGGAGATCATGGCGCAGACGCCGAAGATCCCGGATCGCTGCCAGTGGGGCATCTTCCTGCGCAACCACGACGAGCTCACGCTCGAGATGGTGACCGACGAAGAGCGCGACTACATGTGGGGCGAGTACGCCAAGGACCCCCGCATGAAGGCGAACATCGGCATCCGCCGCCGCCTCGCGCCGCTGCTCGAGAACGACATGAACCAGATGGAGCTGTTCACCGCGCTCCTGCTGTCGTTGCCGGGCTCGCCGGTCCTCTACTACGGCGACGAGATCGGCATGGGCGACAACATCTGGCTCGGCGACCGCGATGGGGTCCGGACGCCGATGCAGTGGACGCCCGACCGGAACGCGGGTTTCTCCTCCAGCGACCCGGGCAAGCTCTCGCTGCCGATCATCATGGACTCGATCTACGGCTACCAGGCGGTGAACGTCGAAGCGGAGCTGCAGAACAGCTCCTCGCTGCTGCACTGGGTCCGCCGGATGATCTGGGTTCGCAAGCAGAACCCGGCGTTCGGCGCGGGGACGTTCACCGACCTGGGTGGCAGCAACCCGAGCGTGCTGTCGTTCGTCCGCGAGCTGGGCGACGACATCGTGCTCTGTATCAACAACCTGTCGCGGTTCCCGCAGCCGGTGGAGCTGGACCTGCGCAGGTGGGAGCTGGTCGAGCCGATCGAGCTGCTCGGCGGCGTCCGGTTCCCGAGGATCGGTGAGTTGCCGTACCTGCTCACGCTCGGCGGACACGGCTTCTACTGGTTCCGGCTGCCACAACCGCCGCCCGAGCCAGGAGTGGGTGGGTTGAGCTAGGGCGTAGGGCGCGGGCGAGGGGTCTGAACGATGCAGGGACGTTCGAGGGAAGGACTTACATGGTGAGACCTAACCAGCAGGCCGGAATCCACGACTTCCTCGAACGGCAGAGATGGTTCGCGGGCAAGGGTAGGACCTTCACCATCGAGGGGATCCATCCGCTGGAATGGCTTTCTCCACCAGGGGTTTGGCCTGCCGTGCGCGTCGAGCTCGTCACGCTGCGGTACGAGACGGGCGAGGGTGACGAGGGCGGCAGGACCGACGTCTACCAGCTGCCGCTGGCGTACCGGGACCGGCCGGCATCGGAGTCGCTCGCGCACGCCTTCGTCGGCGAGTGGGAGCACCCCGAGCTGGACGCGACGGTGTGGGCGTACGACGCGTTGCACGACAAGGAGGCGACGTCGTACTGGCTGCGCGGGCTGCTCGACGAGCGGGCCGAGGAGGACTTCTCGTTCCACCGTACGGGCGACGTCGGGATCTCCGGTGACGAGCAGTCGCTGGTGCTGACGGCCGAGCAGAGCAACACGTCGCTGGTGTTCGACGAGGCCGCGCTGCTCAAGGTGTTCCGGCGCGTGCACCACGGCCGCAACCCCGACATCGTCGTGCACGAGGCCTTCGCCAGCGGCGGCGGACGCAACGTGGCCAGGCTGTTCGGCTGGCTCGAGGCCGAGTGGCCGGTCGGCGACGGCGGCGCGAAGGTCGACCGCGGCGACCTCGGCATGTTCAGCGACTTCTTCCGTACGGCGACCGACGGCTGGGAGCTCGCGATCACCAGCGTGCGCGACCTGTACGCCGAGGCCGACCTGCACGCGGACGAGGTCGGCGGCGACTTCGCGGCGGAGTCGTACCGGCTCGGCGCGACCACCGCGGAGGTGCACACCGACCTCGCGCGGCTGCTGCAGACGGCGGTGTGGGGGCCGATCGAGCTCGCGAAGGTCACGCACGGCATGTACGGGCGGCTCGACCTCGCGACATCGCTGGTGCCGGAGCTCGCGGCGTACCACGAGGCGTTGCGGTCGGCGTACGACGACCTGGCGAACTACCCGGATCCCGTTCCTGTGCAGCGGATTCACGGCGACCTGCATCTCGGGCAGACGATGCGGACGGTCGCCGGCTGGCGGCTGATCGACTTCGAAGGCGAGCCGGCCCGGGCGTTCGCCGAGCGCGACGCGCTCGACTCCCCCGTCCGCGACGTCGCCGGCATGCTGCGCTCGTTCGACTACGCGGCTCAGCACCTGCTGACCGGCACCGAGCGCCCCGACGCGCTGCGCGGTCCGGGGTCGGAGGACCACGGGCAGCTGGAGTACCGGGCGCAGGAGTGGTCGGACCGCAACCGGGCGGCGTTCTGCGAGGGGTACGCGTCGGTGGCGGGTGCCGATCTGCGCGACCAGGCCGTGCTGATGCGTGCGTACGAGACCGACAAGGCGGTGTACGAGGTCGTGTACGAGTCGCGAACCCGCCCGGACTGGGTGAAGATCCCGCTCGCTGCCGTGCGTCGGCTGGCGGGCGTGGATCAGGAGGCGACATGACCGACACGACCGAGACGCAGAACCTCGCTCGTCGCGACGAGCTCGCGCGGCTCATCGGCGGCAGCCACCACAACCCGCACGACCTGCTCGGGCCGCACGTGGTGGGCGACGCCGTCGAGATCCGCGTGCTGCGGCCGATGGCGGAGCGGGTCACGGTCGTGCTCGGGCCGACGCGGGTCGACCTCGCGCACGAGTACGAAGGTGTGTGGCTCGGTGCGGTTCCGGGCAGTGCCGTGCCGGACTATCGGCTGGAGATCGCCTACCCCGGTGGGCATGTGGTGGCGACGGACGATCCGTACCGGTTCCTGCCGACGCTCGGCGAGATCGACCTGCACCTGATCGGCGAGGGCCGGCACGAGCAGCTGTGGCGCGTTCTCGGCTCGCACGTGCGGCGGTACGACACGCTGTCCGGGCCGGTGACGGGCACGTCGTTCGCGGTGTGGGCGCCGAATGCCCAAGGAGTACGGCTGGTTGGCGATTTCAACCACTGGGACGGGCGCGGCAACCCGATGCGCTCGATGGGCTCCAGCGGCGTGTGGGAGATCTTCGTTCCGGACGTCGGCCAGGGTGCTCGGTACAAGTTCGAGATCCTCGGCGGCGACGGCGCGTGGCGGCAGAAGGCCGACCCGATGGCGTTCTACGCCGAGACTCCCCCGGCCACCGCGTCGGTGGTCTTCGACTCGTCGTACACGTGGAACGACTCGTCCTGGTTGGAGAAACGGAGCGCCACGGCTCCGCACTCCGAGCCGATGTCGGTGTACGAGGTCCATCTCGGCTCGTGGCGGCGCGGTCGTACGTACCGCGAGCTCGCCGACGAGTTGGTGCCGTACGTTCAGGAGCTGGGCTTCACCCATGTCGAGCTGCTGCCGGTGATGGAGCACCCGTTCGGCGGCTCGTGGGGCTACCAGGTGTCGTCGTACTTCGCGCCGACCGCACGACACGGCGACCCGGACGATTTCCGTTACCTGGTTGACGCTTTGCACCAGGCGGGCATCGGTGTGATGGTCGACTGGGTGCCGGCGCACTTCCCGAAGGACGAGTGGGCGCTGGCCCGGTTCGACGGGACGCCGTTGTACGAGCACGCGGATCCGCGGCGCGGCGAGCACCCGGACTGGGGCACGCTGGTGTTCGACTTCGGACGTACCGAGGTGCGGAACTTCCTGGTCGCGAACGCCCTGTTCTGGTTGGAAGAGTTCCACATCGACGGGCTGCGCGTGGACGCGGTGGCGTCGATGCTGTACCTCGACTACTCGCGGCGCGAGGGCGAGTGGACGCCGAACGAGTACGGCGGCCGCGAGAACCTCGACGCGGTGGCGTTCCTGCAGGAGATGAACGCGACCTGCTACCGGCGCGTGCCCGGAATCATCACAGTGGCTGAGGAGTCCACGGCGTGGCCGGGCGTGACGCGGCCAGCGCATCTGGGCGGGCTCGGCTTCGGCTTCAAGTGGAACATGGGCTGGATGCACGACTCGCTCGCGTACCTGAGCCGGGACCCGATCCACCGGCAGTATCACCATCACCAGATGACGTTCTCGATGATGTACGCGTACTCCGAGAACTACATGCTGCCGATCTCGCATGACGAGGTGGTGCACGGCAAGGGCTCGTTGCTGCGGAAGATGCCGGGCGACCGGTGGCGGCAGCTGGCGAACCTGCGGGCGTACCTGGCGTTCATGTTCGCGCATCCGGGGAAGCAGCTGCTCTTCATGGGTTCGGAGTTCGCCCAGGAGTCGGAGTGGGCGGAGTCGCGGGAGCTGGACTGGTGGTTGCTGGACCTGCCGGATCACCGGGGTGCGTACGACCTCGTACGCGACCTGAACGCGGTGTATCGGGCGTCGCCTTCGCTGTGGACCGGTGACTCGTCGCCGGAGGGGTTCGCGTGGATCGACGCCAACGACGCGTCGAACAACGTATTCTCGTTCCTGCGCTTCGATCCTTCGGGGACGGAGGCGCTGGCGTGCGTGGCGAACTTCGCCGCGCTGCCGCACGAGGACTATCGCGTGGGGCTGCCGTTCGCGGGAACGTGGCACGAGGTGATCAACACCGACTCCTCGCGCTACGCCGGCTCGGGCGTGGACAACGGCGGCGCGGTCGAGGCGGCGCCGACCGAGTGGCACGGCCGCCCGGCGTCGGCTCGGCTGGTGTTGCCGCCGTTGGGCACGGTCTGGCTGCGCTACACGCCTTGAGGCTTTCGCCGTTCGCCTGTCACCGGACGTGATTGGTGGCACGCTGTCCGTTGCGATACAGGGCGGGCGGACGGCGTAGAGGGGGCAATGGTGCCCAGGGCAACACCGCGGCCGGACGATGCGGTGGCGGAGCAGTTCCTGGCTCACGCGGGTGAGCTCATGGACGCGTACCTGGCGCCCTCGGGCGGTGCCCGGCCGGCGCGACTGCGGTCGATCCACTTCCCGGCGACGCTGGAGTGGCTCCGTACGGAGGACGTGATCCGGCTCGCCGTGGAGAGCGGCAAGGCGGGGCTGAGCCGGAAGGCGTTCTTCAACCGCTGGCAGACGAAGGAGGAGTTCGTCAAAGACGCGCTGGTGTACGCCTTGCTGTTCAAGGATCGGCGAGTCGAGCAGGTGCTCGATCCCAGTCAGCTGGACCGGATGCCCCGGACGGGGTCGCTGTCCGCCGGGATCATCCAGCTTGCTGACCCCTATCTCGAGCGGCTCCTCCGAGACCCGCGGAGCTTCCTGATGGCGCACGTCGGACCGCTGCTGGAACACCATGCCGACGTCCGTGAACGGGTGGCACCGACGCTCCGCGGGACCCATGAGTGGTTCGGAGGCTACTACCGCCTGCTGGTCGATCTCGGCCTGTCGCTGCGGCCAGGATGGACCGTCGAACGCTTCGCCCTGTCGATCCATGGCATCGTCGAGGGCTTCCTTTTCCGATACCGCATCCAGCCCGAGGAGTTCCAGCCGACCAGGTGGCAGGGCGCCAGCCTTTTCGCCGACACCGTGATCGCTTTCTGTCTCGGCGTCATCGATGTCGACGAATCCGGCCAGTCCGCGCGATCGGCCCTCGACGCCGCGGCGGAACGCGCCAGATTGGCAATGTAAGGCTTAGCGGGTGCCGAAGATCCGGTTGAAACCGAGCGGATGACCGCACAGGTCGGCGATTCCCATCGTCGCGTTCCGGAGCTCGTTCCCGTTCGTCGAGTCGGCGTCGGCAATGCGTTCGAGTGCGGCCGCGTCGGCGCTGAGATCTCTCTCCTCGTAGCGTTCGGCGACGTCCGACAGGAGGTCTGCCTTGCGGAACAAGGGATTTCCGAGAATTCGACTCATGAGGACCGGTGACTCCTTCGCGCCAGGCGTCGAACCGCACCGATCGCCGCGAGGGGTGCCCAGATCCACATGGGCAGCAGCACGATCACGAACGTGCCGCCGCGCCAGAGATAGACCGCGTACAGACCGAACAGCGCTCCCAGCGCGCCGTACTGGAGGCCTTCACCGCTGAACATCATGACGACTCCGGTCCCGGCCAAGAAGCTCCAGAGGATCGCGGCCCCGATCCGCTTCGCATGGTCCAGCGCGCTCGGTCCTGGCGGTTGCGGCGCCGGGTGTTGAGGCGCTGGCTGTTGCGGTGCTGGTTGTTGAGTCATGGAATTCCCTCCCCTTGCGCGCCCATGCCGAGCACGCTCTTGCCGAATTCATTTCGACGTGTGAGCGTCATAGGGAGACGAACGACTCTCCCTATGACGCTCAACGAAGGCCGGTACGAGAAATGCGCAACCGGCCGTCCTTCACCCCCAATGAGCCCCGCCGCAGGCTCGCCGTACCGGTATAGCAGCGGCGGACGGGTCGAGTTCGATATTCACCCGAAGTCGAACCCTGTATAGGGAGACAGCCGAGTCTCTCTACGAATTGGTCGCGGTTTGGTAAACCCGGCAACGCATTTCCGCTGGTCGCCCTATCGTCTTGCCATCGCACCAGAGGGGGATCTCGATGAGTAAGCGAACCGGCATCATCGTTGCTGCCGTCATCACCGGAGTTGCCAGCGTCGTGGCGGGGATCGTCGGCGCCAAGACCGACAACTTCCACGTCGTCGTCGGCCCACTTCCCGACCGAACCGTGACGGTGACCACGACGGTCACCGCACCACCGCTACCCGCACCCACGGTCACGGTCACCGTCCCCGGCGACGCACCCCTCGTGGATGAGGTGACGGACCCCGGCATTGGATCGATGATGCTCGCCGATCTGAGAGGTAGCGGCGGGGAGTTCGGCACCGGCGTGGTGAAAATCGACGGCGTCACCTATCCGGACACCGTGCACACCGCCCTGTCACCATGCGGGGCCGGCGATCTCGATCGATCGACGTGGACCTGGGAGGGCGACGTCGCGCGGCTCGTGGGCAGGATCGGCCTCACCGACGAGTCGTTCACCGACGGCCTCGCCTACCTCGCCGTCTACGAGGGGAACGGCGCGAGCAAGCTGCTCAAGAGATTCCCCGCCACCACGGACGGGCTCACCGATGTCGACGTGCCGCTGGATGGGATCTACACGATGACGATTGTTGCCGAGGCCGACAACAGCACGAAGCCGGGATGTTCGGATGTGACGCTCGCGTTCCTGGACGCGAAGCTGGAGCGGCCCGACTCAGGATGAGCTGAGCAGCTCACAGGTCTCGAAACTCATGCACCCACAGGCCAGACAGTCCGCCACTGCAGTACGGAGCTGCTGGAATTCGGCGATGTGGCGGTCGAGCTCGGGCAGCTTCCGTTCGGCCAGCGCCCGCCAGCGGCGGGTGGTGCCGGGCGTCGTGTCGCTGGCGAGGAACGCGCCGATCTCGCGCAGCGTGAAGCCGGCCCGCTGGGTCATCCGGATCAGCGCCAACCGGCGCAGCACCGTCGGCGGGTAGACGCGGCGGCCGGCCACCTGGTCGGCGACCGGGAGCAGGCCGATGCGCTCGTAGTAGCGCAACGTCGACGGACGGAGGCCGGTACGCGACGCGACCTCGGCGATGTCCAGCTGTCTCATGGCCCTGCCTCGGTTGACTTGAAGCACGCTTCAAGCACCATTCTCAGCCCATGCCGCTCTCCGACTACCGCACCGTCCTGGCGACGAGGCCGTTCCGGACGCTCGCCGTCGCGATGGGGGTGTCCGATCTCGGGGACGGCATGTCCCTCGTCGTCATCCCGCTCGTCGCGATCGGCGTCGCAGAAGGACAAGACGCCGCGCTCGTCATCGGCGGCGCCGTCGCTGCGTACTCGCTCCCGGGCGTGCTCGGCGTCCTCCTGCTCGGCAGGTGGCTACGCAGGCTCCGCGCCACCACGGTCCTGATCGCGGACAGCGCACTCCGTGCCACCATGCTCGCCGCCGTCGCCGCGCTGTGGGCCACCGGCAACCTCACCCCCGCCGGGCTCATCGCCCTCTGCGCGGCCTCGTCGGTGCTGCACGCGTGGGGTTCGGCGGGCAAGTTCACGCTGATCGCCGACGACCTTCCCCACGACCGGCGCATCACCGGGAACGCGCTCGTCACCTCCGTCCAGTCCCTCTCGATCATCATCGGCCCGAGCATCGCCGGGCTGCTCGCCCACGTGCTCAGCCTCGCCTGGCTGGTCGCGTTCGACGCACTCACGTTCACGCTGCTGGGGTTCGTCGCCCTCCACCGCCACCGCCGCCAGCAGTCACCCGTACCCGACAAGACGGCGCCTGGCGGTTGGCGTGCCATCCGCGCCCAGCCCGCGCTGCTCGGGCTGCTCGCGATGACCTGGGTCTTCTACGCGCTGTACGGACCCGTCAACGTCGCGCTCCCCCTCCACGCCACCGGCGGGAACGTCGAGCAGGCCGGTCTGCTCGGGATCTACTGGACCGTGTTCGGTATCGGCGCCGTGGTCGGCAGTCTCGGCGCCAGCCTCGTCCGGGAGAACGCGAGACGGCCGGCCATGCTTGTCATCGTCGCCGCCTGGGGTCTCGCCCTCCTCCCGTTTGGCCTGGGCCTGCCGACACCGGCCGAGATCGCCTGCTTCGCGATCGCCGGGCTCGTCTGGGGACCGTTCCCCGCGATCTCCCTCACCGTCACCCAGTCGCTCAGCCCGCCGGGAGCGGTCACGTCGGTCCTCGCCGCCCGGACGGCGATCCTCCTCACCGCCACCCCGGTGGGCACAGCGCTCGGCGGCCCGCTCACCGAGGCAGCGAAGGACCCGACTCGCGTTCTGGTGGGCTCCGGCCTCGCCACGCTCGCGCTCGCCGCCCTCGTCGCCGGAGTCGTGGCCGTCAGGCGGCGGTCTTCTGGATCGATTTTGCGCTGACCCCTTGCACGCCTCCGAGAGGCTCTGTATCGTTCTAGAAGATCGATACAGAAGAAGGAGGTGCTCAGATGCCCAGAGTCACGCTGCAGACCATCGCCGACGCCCTCGGGGTGTCGCGCAGCACCGTCTCCAACGCCTACAACAAGCCCGACCAGCTCACCCAGGAGCTGCGCGAACGGATCCTCGCCGAGGCCACCAAGCTCGGCTACGCAGGCCCGGACGCCGCCGCGCGAAGCCTGCGCAGCGGCAAGACGGGCGCGATCGGGCTGCTGTTCACCGAGTCGCTGCCCTACGCGTTCTCCGACCCGTACGCGGTCGGGTTCCTCACCGGCCTCGCCGAGGTCGCCGAACGCCATGGGACGAGCCTGTTGCTGGTCCCGGTCGACACCGGGCTCGGCGGCACCCCCGAGGCCGACCTCGAGCGGGCCGTACGCCAAGCCGTCGTCGACGGGTTCTGCCTCTACTGCGTCGACGAAAGCCACCCGGCCGTCGACATCATCCGCGCCCGCGGCCTGCCGATGGTCGCGACCTATCCGCCGAAGGACCCCCACCTCAGGTCCGTGGGCATCGACGACGAGGCGGCCGCGTTCAAGGCCGGCGAACACCTGGCGCGGCTCGGGCACGAACGGATCGGCGTCGTCATGGACCGCTGGTTCGGGATCCGCCCGTTCCCGCCGCTCGACCTCGAGGGTCCGACGCCCATCCAGCAGGTCATCGACCTCGCGCCCGGCGAAGAGTCGACGTTCCGGCTGCGCGGTTACCGCAAGGCACTCCCCGACGCCGACATCATGGTCACCACCGCGGAACGCAACAGCCGGGCGGCCGGAGCGGTGGCCGTCGAGGAGCTGATCGACCAGCGCTGTCGTTCCACCGCGATCCTCGCCGTCAGCGACGTGATCGCGTTCGGCGTCATCGACGCACTTCGACAACGGGGGCTCACGCCCGGACAAGATCTCTCCGTGGTCGGTTTCGACGACGTACCCCAGGCGGCGGAGTTCGGGCTCACCACGATCCGCCAGCCGATGGTCGATCGCGGCCGGATGGTCGGGCGGATGCTGCTCGAGCCGGACACGATCGCCGAACGTCAGGTGCGGCTCCCGACGGAGCTGGTCGTACGGACCAGCACCGGGCCGCGCCCGTCCTGAACCACCTCTTCCAACACACACACGCGAAACATCCCCTTAGGAGCCAACTATGTGGCCCGTTGCTGCCAATCTCGCTGTCGACCTCACCAAGCTGGACGCCCACTCGGCCCTGCCGCGCGCGCCCAAGCACCCACTTCCGCCGCCGAAGGAGACCAGCCGGCAGAAGCTCGGCCGGTCCCTCCGCGAGACCGCCCAGCGCCTCCAGCGCATCGCCGACCGCGTCGACGCCCCTGCTGCCTGCTGACATTTGGTAACACCACTATTTACGCGGAGTTCACGGGAGCCGGAAGAAAGCAGTTGAGTCCGTGGTTATGGTGATAGTGACTCGAGAGGGAAGGAACATGTGTAACTGAGCGTCGCGTGCCGCCACAGGTCCGGGCCTGTGAGGTGGCGCACACCCTCGAGTCCTTCGCTCGACGACGAGCGCGCATCCATCAAACACCCTGCTGTACGAAAGAGAACTGCCATGTGGCCTGCCATCGCGAACTTCGCCAACGACCCTCGACGGGAGGAGCCGATGATCGTGCACCGCGCTGCACTGTCTGACGACTTCGCCCTGATGTCGGACGACTTGGAGGTCGCGCCGCGACGGGGCCTGTTCGTCCAGTCGCTGCGTGAGACCGGCACCCGCCTGGTCCGCCTTGCCGACCGGCTCGAGGGGTCCAAGTCCGCCGCCTGATCTACCCATACCCGTAAGGGGATTCGCGTTCCCGGGATCGGCGCGAACCTACCTAGACCGAGGGCGCCGAGGTGACCTAGCTCACCTCGGCGCCCTTCTACGTTGTCGATGACGTTGTCGATGTGGTGAGGATCACGGCCAGGTTGTCGATGTAGGAGTCCATCGCCGCACGTGATTTCGGCAACCGCTGTGGGCTGGTCAGCGCGAGGTAGGTGTGGCCGAGGTACGTCGTGTACGCGATCGACGCACGACGTCGCGCCTCTGCCCGACTGAAACCGAGGTCGGCGAACATCTTCGCCAGATAGCTCATACGCCGCTCGGTGACCCGTTCCAGCACCGGTCCCACCAGCGGATCGTCCGCCGAGGAGAGCAACGCCAGCTCCACCGCGTCGCGGCGTACGTGGCTCAATACCGCGTGAAACAAGGCGCGCAGCCGCCGCTCCGGATCGGACTCGGCCTCCACCGCGGTGATCACCGCCTCGGTGTGCTCCTGCTCCCACCGTTCCAAGGTGGCCCGCAGCAACGCCTCCCGGTTCGGGAAGTGCCAGTACGCGCTGCCCTTGGTCGCCCCTAGCCGGGCGGCCAGCGGCTCGACCGCGACAGCGGCGATTCCGCCTCGCCCCAGCGCCGAGAGCGCGGCAGCCGTCCAGTCGTCCTTGCTCAGCCGGGGCTTCTTGGCGTGGCCACCATCACGTTCCTTCGGCATGCCTCCGTACGCTAGCGTATGGACGGACCATACGGCACCGTATGGTCAGCGTGAGGAGGGCGCATGTTCAGCAACGTCCACACCAGGGTCATCGCCGCGCCGCGTCCCGAGCTCGGCAAGCTCCTCGAACGGATCACCGAACCGGACAGCCCGAGCTGGCCGTCCCGGCACTGGCCGCCGATGGTGCTCGACAACGGCCTCGAGGTCGGCTCCGCCGGTGGGCACGGGCCGATCCGCTACTACGTCACCGACCACCAGCCGGGCAGCCGGATCGAGTTCACCTTCGACGACGTCGACCTGCCCGGGACGCACGCGCTGGAGCTGCACGACGGCCCGACGCCGGGGACGACGCTCGTACGGCACATCCTGATCGGGTACGACTGCGGGCTGCGGAACCGGCTGACCTGGGAGGTCGGCCTCCGCTGGCTGCACGACGCGCTCATCGAGCAGCTCTTCGACCGCCTCGCCACCGTCGCCGGCAAGCCACCGGCCCGGCCCTTGCGCTGGTCGCCATGGGTGAAGGCCCTGCGCCTGCTCTACGCCCGCAACCTCGTCCCTCAGCCGGCGTAGCCAGCTCAGCCCGGCGGCACAGCCCCGGCGGCCAATGATCATGTTTACATGATCATTGGCCCCTTTACGTGGGGTAGACGCCAGGTGGAGTGCCTCTTCGCCAGGTAGAGCGCGGCTTGATCTACAGAGGTCGAGCTCGTCGCCGAGCGCATGATCGCCGCGATCGTCACGGGGTGTACCGGGGTACGATCTCGGCGACTCGCGGAGGCGGACCACCGGCGGCCCAGGCGATCCGGATAGCGTCCGCCTCTCCCCCAGCGGCCAGGTCGGTGAACGTCCCTCCCAGCGCGCCGATCGGCACCCACTCCCCCGCCCGCCGAACGGACACCTCGCCCGATCCGGCGGCGCCGGTCTCCTGCAGGATCGTCACGCTGTCGAGCTCCCGGGCGGCCGACAGGGTCACCACGAGCTCGTCGCCCGCGACCGGTGCGGACGCGGCGACGTACGACGTGGCGACGTCGTCGTCCGCCGCCGAACGCAGCGCGGATCCTGCAGCGGGCAAGGGCGTTCCGGACACCGTGAGCCTGGTCGCGTCGAGGACGTCGACCGCGAACTCGCGGACCACCAACCAGTACGGGTCGTTGTTCGCCAGGGCTCGGTAGCGCACGTACCGCGCTGTCGTCCCCGCCGGCACCGTGGCGCGGACCTCGGCGGTCGTTCCGCGCGCGAGCTCCGTCCACGCGGTGCCGTTGGTCGAGTGCTCGAGCACCCCGTTCCCGATGAAGTCGCTCGGGCTGCCCGGCTTGCCCATCAGTACCGCGATCCCGCCGATCGGCCGGGCACGACCGAGGTCGATGCCGACCGAGTCGCCGGTCTGCGGCGCGTTGTCGCTCCAGTAGAACGTGTCCAGGCTGCCGTCCAGCATCCGCGCCGGAACGTTGTCGGCGTAGGTTCCCATCGAGGTCGTCCCCACCGCGCGGTCGACGCCGACGCCCACCGACGCGTCGAACCGGCGGGCGGACTCGGCGACGAACGTGTCGACCACGCCGTCCCCGACCAGCGGCGCAACGTTGGCGTGCGGCAGGCGAGTGTCGCGCAATGCTCTTGCCTGTTTGACGAAACCCGACGCGAGCTGCCGTTGCGTCCATGCCGCCGAAGGATCGGCGGCGGCGAGCCCGTCGAGAGCGACCTCCATCGCGCGAGCCCACAGCTTCGTGGCGGAGAGCCACGCGTCCGCCTCGGCGACGAAATCCGGGGCCAGCGCACCGCGGAGCACGTCCGGCGCCTCCACCAGCGCCCGCACGACGGGCCGCAGTCCCGCCACGGCCTCCGCGCGGCGGCCGGCGTTCCACGCTGACCAGAACGCCGCCACCTCGGCAGACAACTGGGGCGCGCGGTCGAGGTGCAGCGTTCCCTCGTACCAGTTGAGATCCGCGAACGTCCGTAGCGCCGAGAGCACCTCGGGATCGCCACCGGCGCGCTCGGCGAGCGCGCGTTCCCACGAGGCGGTGGCGTCGTACGACACGTCGTCCCAGCCGTACTCGCCGAACGAGTACAGGGCGATCGTGCTCAGCACCGGCTGGTTCATCGGGTTCGAGATCACGCCGGCGACCTCGTTCGACAGCCCTGGCTCACGCCCCGTGTACGGACCGAGCGGGATGCGGCCGGCGATGTAGTCGTTGACCGGATAGTTGTCCCACACGAGGATCTGGTGGCCGAAGACCGCCCGTGCCTGGGCGGCCTGCGCGCGGGTGATGTCGTGCGGGATCACGGCGGTCCCAGTCCAGTGCACGACGACATCGGGATCGAGCAGGTCGCGAATCGCCTTCTTGTACGGGGATTCCGTCACGTTGTAGTACTCGGTCGGCACCATCTGCAGCGGCGCCTCATCGCCCTTCCCGGCGACCCATTGCTGGACGACGTTCAACAGCTCGGACTGGGCGCGACCGGCCGCTCCACCGCCCGTTCCGTAGCGCTCGCGGTCGGCGTCGCAGTGCCAGGTCGAGTAGTCGATGTCGTCGAGCGGAACGTTGAACGCGCGTACGCCGAGCTCGTACAGCGACTCGAACTTCGCCAACAGCGCTTGGCGATCCGCCTCCAGCGTGTAGCAGATCGACAGCCCAGGCGACAGCGCGAACGTGAAGTCGACGTGGTTCGCGATCGCCCGGTCGACCAGCGCGCCGAGCTGCGCCAGCTTGTCCGCCGGGTACGGATCGCGCCACAGCTCGCGGTGGTACGGGTCGTCCTTCGGCGCGTACTCGAAGGTGTTCATCCGGTGCGAGCCGAGATAGTCGAGCAGCCCGAGCCGCTCGCTCTGCGTCCACGGCGTTCCGTAGAAGCCCTCGATCAGGCCGCGGTACCGCATCCGCGGCTCCTCGCGGATCGTCGCCGCGCGCACCTGCGGGCGGCCGTTGCGCGGCTCGATCAGCGTGCGCAGCTCGTGCGCCGCATAGAACGTGCCGTCCGCGTCGACGCCGTCGAGCACGATGTCCTCGCCACCGGCGGCGAGCACGAAGCCCTCGGCCGCGAGCCCGTCGGCGTTCGGAACGCCGAGCTCGGCGAGCGCGGCATCGCCGTCGCCCAGCCAGACCGTCACATGCGTGGGCGGCCGCTGGCCGTCGGTCAGCACGACGCGACGCACACCGGCGGCGGTGAGCGCGGCGCGGACGACCTGCTCGGCGGCAGGATCGGTGTCCGCGGCACGGACGAGGCCCACGACCGGCGTGAGGCGTACGTCGTCGGACGCGGCTTGCGCGGCGGGGAGCGGCCCCAGCAGCAGGCAGCCGGCGGCGAAGACGGCGGCAGCGGTGCGAACGACACGTGACATGGCGCCCCCTCAGGTGTGCCGCCCAGTCATCCAGCGGGCACGGTCAGCGTCAAGGAAGTGGCCGGGAGTGGCATCGGTAGGTTCGTGCCATGGCCGAGACTCCCGAGCTCCCCCGGACGTTGCTCGACGAGCTGTACGCGGACGGCGTCGCGTACGACGCGGCACAGCCCGATCGGCTGCAGCGGCGGCGCAACCTCGAGCCCGACGCGGCGGAGCTGCTGTGGGTCATGCTGCAGGCGGCGAACGTCCGCACGATGGTGGAGATCGGCACCTCGAACGGCTACTCCACGCCATCCTGATTGTCGCGGCTTCGGCTCACTGCAGTTTCACCACACCGCGTCTGTCACTGGGTGACGGACGTTCAGTTGGGCTTCTTTGTGAGCCGAACCGCGAGGTGGTTCGCCGCAGCCCTGCGGCGGACCGGCGGGCAGCTGGTCAGCGTGGATGTCGACGAGGTGATCCAGGCCGAGGCGCGCGCGAACCTCGTACGCGCGGGCCTCGACGACATCGTCGAGCTGCGGACCGCCGACGGCGGCGTGGCGCTCCGGGAGCTCGCGGACGGATCGGTGGACGCGTTGTTCCTCGACGCCGAGCGCGTGCAGTACGCGTCTTGGTGGCCGGACCCGGTCCGCGTCCTGCGGCCGGGCGGTCTACTGATCGTCGACAACGTGCTCTCGCATCCGGACGAGGTCGTCGACATCAGTGCCCGGATCGAGGCCGACTCGTCGCCGCGGTCCACGGTCGTCGCCGTGGGCAAGGGCGAGTTGATCGCGGTGAAGGGCGGGTAGCCTGCCCCCGTGCCCGAGATCAGCGATGGCGTCGTGACGCTTCGGTCCACGAACGAGACCGGCCAGTTCGCCGTCGCGGCGGACGGGCAGCCGGTGGGCCGGGTGCGGCTGGTCGACGCCGGCGACGCTGTCGCCGAGCTGTCGTGGCAGATCAACGAGACGTACCGGCGGCGCGGGCATGCCACGCGGGCGGTGCGACTGCTGGTGGGGCACGCGCTGGCCAGCGGGTACGTGCGGGTCGAGGCGTACGTCGACGCCGGCAACCTGGCCGCGCTGCGCGTGGCGTCGCGCTCCGGGATGCGCCGCGAGGGCGTGATCCGTTCGCGCCGCACGCTCGACGGCGCACGGCACGACTTCGTGCTGGTGGCGCGGCTGGCCGACGATCCCGAGCCGAGTACGCGGGCCGGCTTCATCGGCCTGGTGAACTCGACGCTGCCGCGGACGCGGCTGATCGCGCACGTGGTCGTCCGCGACGAGCACGGCCGGCTGCTGCTGTGCGAGACGACGTACAAGGCCGACTGGGAACTGCCCGGCGGCGTGGTCGAGCCGTTCGAGTCGCCACGGGACGGTGCGACGCGCGAGGCGACGGAGGAGCTCGGCATCGACCTGCCGATCGGACCGTTGCTCGCTGTGGACTGGCTGCCGCCGTGGAACGGCTGGGACGACGCGGTCGAGCTGCTGTTCGACGGCGGCGTGCACGACGGCGCGACGTTCCTGGACCGGTTGGAGCTGGAGCCGCGGGAGATCAAGCAGGTCGAGTTCTGCACGCTCGACGTGGTGAAGGAACGCTGCCTGCCCGGCACGTACAAGCGCCTGGCTGCCGTCCTCGGCGCCCCGTACGGCGAGGTGCTCTACCTCGAACGAGGCGCGGCCGTCGAAAGCCTCTAGAAAGAGCCTCGAGAAAGAAAGACTGGACATCGCCAGATCTGGCGATATCCTCTGCACATGGCGAAAATGATTTCCATTACAGGTTCCACTTCCACACTATCAGTGGGCGACAAGCTCGTCAACCGGATCGGTTTCGGGCTCAAGCGCATTGCCGGCTCGACCCCGAGCGAGCAGCCCACGGAGCAGGCCATCGCGCTCCTCCGGCGCGTCGTCGAGCTCGGCGTGAACCACCTCGACACCGCGGCGTTCTACCCGAGCGTCTCCGCGGTGCGTGGATCGACGAGATTCACCAGCCTGAACTGGGCAAACGTTGCTCTCCGGCAAGCGCTCGCACCGTACTCCGACGACCTGCTGATCGCCACCAAGGTGGGTCCGACCGAGGATGGGCTAGCGAGCCCGGAGCAGCTTCGTACGTTGGTCGAGCAGGACCTGCGCGACCTCGGCGAGGAGGCTCTCGACCTCGTCTACTTCCGGCAGATGGGCCTCGCCTCGGTGGCAGAACACTTCGGTGTGCTTGCCGAACTGCGCGAGGAGGGCAAGATTCGCCATCTCGGGCTGTCCAACATCAAGAACGAGCATCTGGCGCAGGCGCAGCAGCTCGCGCCCGTGGTGGCGGTGCAGAACCGTTACAGCGTGGACTTCGGGCGTGTCAACGACGAGTTGCTCGCACTCTGCGGCGAGCAGGGCATCGCGTTCGTCCCGTTCTTCTCGCTCGCGGCCGCTGACCGCGAGGTCGGCGGCGTGGCCGCCTCGGATCCGGTCGAGACGGTCGCGCGGGAACGTGGCCTCACGCCGGCCCAGGTGCGGATCGCGTGGACCCTGCACCAGGGACCGCACGTCCTGGCGATCCCTGGCACGTCGAACGCCGACCACCTGGCCGAGAACCTCACGGCAGCCGACATCGAGCTGACCACCGAGGAGCTGGCGCTGCTCGAGAGCGACCCCACCCCGGAGCCCGCGCCCAAGCACGGGAACTAGTCGCGCGGGGCGAGTCCTGGTACGGCGGGTCCGTCGGTGAACGGTGCCGGCTCGACGTACTGGGGCTCGTCCCCACCCGCGCCGAGGAGGCGGCGGGTGAGGGCGTCGCGGTCGGACAGCAGCTCGTCCAGTGCGAGCCGTACGTCCGCGGCGGACGTCTCGTCGCCGCCTCGCTCGGCGCTGACCAGCACCGAGCGGCGGACGAGCTCCTTCGCGAACGAGGCGGTCGTGCCGTCGGTACGTTCGACGACCTCCGCCGCGTCGTCCTCGGTGAGCTGGAGCCGCGGCCCGTACAGGTCGAGCAGCTGCCGCCGTCCGGCCTTGTCTGGCAGGGGAATCTCGACCGCGATGTCGACCCGGCCAGGACGCTGGCTCAGCGCGGGCTCGAGCAGGTCCGCTCGGTTCGTCGTCATCAGGAAGGCGACGTCCGCCTCGGACGCGAGGCCGTCGATCTCGTTGAGGACCGTGAACAACAGCGGGTTCTCACCGCCGCGACCGCGGCTGCGAGCCTCCGCGACGAGGTCGCAGTCCTCCAGAACGACCAACGCCGGTTGCAGCATGCGCGCCAGACTGCATGCGGCGCTGATGTACTGGATGGTCGTGCCCGAGAGCAGGACGACGGTGAAATCCTCCAACCGGGACAGCAGATAGCGCACCGTGTGCGTCTTGCCCGTGCCAGGAGGCCCGTACAGCAACAGACCTCGGCGCAGGTGCTGTCCTTCGGCGAGCAGCTTCTCGCGGTGCGCGGCGACGCCGATGACGTGCCGTTCGACCCGGTCGAGCACGCCGTCGGGCAGCACGACCTCCGAACGCTGGACGCCCGGCCGGCGGTGGAAGCGGAACGGTCCGACGCCCTCGGCGAAGTCCGCACCCTCGAGCGAGACCACCTTGCCGCGGAAGATGTTGTGCTCGCGCATCAGGTCGGGCAGCTCGTCGAGCAGCCGCTTGCCGGCGTCCGTGGTCGTCGCGATCACCTCGACGCGCACGGCACCCAGGCCGTAGCGCGGAGCCGGCCCCTGCATGAGAACGGCGAACCGGTCGTCGCCGTCGACGCCGAGGAAGAACCCGTACGCGACACAGTCGAGCTCGTCGTCGACCGAGATCGACACGTGCGAATAGTCGACCGCGCCCACGCCGTAGTGGTTCCAGCGCTCGGCGCCTTCCAGGATCTCCGCCAGCGGGTTGTCGCTGCGATTCGCTCCCGACACGCCGATGAGCTCGAAGCTGCGTCCAGGCGCGCTGAACCACGCCGTCAGGGCCAGGTGCACGTTGGCGTGGTCGTGGCCGGCGAAGTTCGTCAACAGCACCGGCGCTTCGAGCGGCTCGAAGCCCAGATGCTCACGCAGGCGTGGGATCAGCGGAGGACGAGTGGTTGGCTCGTCCCTGGTCAGCTGGTTGATGAGCCGCCGAAACTCCTGGCGGAACTCCTCGTTCGCGTTCTCCCCGTTGGTCACAGCGACAAGGTTCGTCCGCCCGCACCGTTAAGGCAACTCGATAACCTGGCTTCCCATGGCAGTGAGCCGGTACGTACGAGTGATGGTCATCGCTTCGCTTCTCGCGGCGGTGGCGTGTTCGTCGGGTTCGACTCCGGCCCCGGCGCCGAGTTCTCCCACCCCCACAGCGAAACCGACGCCCACGCCGTCGCCGACACCCACCCCGGCCCCTACTCCCAAGCCGACAGCGCCACCGCTCGGCAGCGGGATCTCGCCGTTCACCGGCCTGGGCGACGCGAAGCCCGGTCCCGTTCTCGCGGTCAAGATCGACAACGTGCGGCAAGCCCGGCCGCCGTCGAACCTCGCCCAAGCGGACCTGGTGTACGTCGAGCCCGTCGAGGCTGGACTGAGCCGCATGATGGCGATCTTCTCCTCACGCCTGCCGAACGTGGTGGGGCCGGTGCGCAGCGCGCGGGAGTCGGATCTGCACATCCTCTCCCAGTTCGGCCAACCGGCGTTCGCCTACTCAGGCGCCAAGGGAACAGTGCTGCCGCTCATCGCCGACGCGCCGCTGTTCGACGTCTCCCCCGCGCACGCGGGCAACGCGTACGACCGGCACGGCGACCGACCGGCGCCGCACAACCTCTACGCCGAGCCACTCCGGCTGCTCTCGCGAGCCCCGAAAGCCTCGCTGGCCAAGGACATCGGCTTCCGGTTCGGCGCGGCGCCAGCGGGCGGACAGCCGAAGAACGCTTACAACGTGAGGTATTCGGCCTTCACCATCGGGTTCCGCTGGAACGCGTCCGCGATGCGGTGGAACGTCTCGATGGACGGCAAGCCGATCCGCGACGCCGCCGGACCGCCCGCGACTCCGGCGACGGTCGTGGTCCAGTACGCGAAGATCAAGGGATCGAGATTCAAGGATGCTTGGGGAAACGTCTCCCCGTTCGTCGAGACGGTCGGCACCGGGCGGGCGCTCGTGCTGCGAGACGGCCGCGCGTACGAGGGCCGCTGGAGCCGCCCGACCGCGACCGCGGGGACGACGTTCACCACGCCAGCTGGCCAGTCGCTGCCGTTCGCGACTGGCCAGACTTGGGTGGTGTTCGCGCCCGCCTGACGGCCGAGCAGCTCCAGGCCGTCCTCGTCCGGCGGCTGGTTCGACCGACCCGGCCCGGCCCGGGGCCAATGATCATGTTTACATGATCATTGGCCCCTTTACGTGGGGTGGACGCCAGGTAGAGCGGCCACTGGCCGCGTGAGGCGACCGCCGCAAGCCCACCCCATCACGAATCCCGTGGCTAGCCGACGTCCCGACGCCGGAAGCCGACGAACCCGACCGCACCGAGCACGAGCGCGATGCCGAGCAAGGTGAGCAGCGGGGTCGCCGTCCACTCGCCGCCGGGCAGCAGCGGGAGGTGCGAGTACGGCGAGGCGTCGAGCATCCACTGCTCGAGCCCGAGGAACGAACCGACCTGACCGAGCAGCACGAACAGCCCGAAGACCCCCCACACCGCCGCCGCGATCCGCGGCAGCAGGCCGAACAGCAGCAGGGCGAGGCCGACGAGCACCCACACGGCCGGCAGCTGGACGAGCGCGCCGGCGAGGACGCGCGGCACCTGCTCACCGATGTTCCCCACGTTCGCGCCGTGGGTGACGCCGGCCGTCAGCCCGGCCACCGCCAGCACGACCGCGGGGCCGAGGAGCGCGAACACCACATGGCTCGCCACCCACTGCAGCCGGCCGACGTGCGTGGCGAGGACGGGCTCGGCGCGGCCCTCGGTCTCCTCGGCGCGCATCCGCAGCGTGGCCTGGATCGCGTACCCGGTGGCGATGAGGCCGAGAATGCCCAGCGTCGTCGCCAACGTGACATCGACGATGTCGACGCCGCCGCCGATGCGTTCGAACATCTCCTTGATCTGCGCGCTGTCCTCGAGCAGGTCCTGCACGCTGGCCGCCACGCTGCCGAAGACCAGGCCGAGTGCGGCGAACGCCGCCGCCCAGCTGTACAGCAACGTGCGGTGCAGACGCCACGCGAGCGCGACCGGACTGCGCAGGCTCGGCGCCGCGTCGGCAGGACCCAGGCGAGGCGGGAAGACGCCGGCCGCGACGTCGCGGCGGGCCGAGATCGCCACCGCGGCGATGAACAGCACGACCGCGAGCCCGCCGACGAGCGCGAGCGTCCACCATTGCTCGTCGCCGAACGGGCGGACCCGTTGCACCCACCCCATCGGCGACAACCAGGACAGCCACGAGACGCTGCTCGACTCGCCGCCGACGTCGCCCGCGACCCGCAGGACGAAGAACGCGCCGAGCACGGCGATCGCGAAGCCGCGTGCACTGCCGGCACCCGTGGTGAGCTGCGCGCCGAGCCCGCCGATCGCGGCACCGAGGATGCCGGCGAACGCGAACTCCAGGCCGAGCGCGAGCGAGCCGTCGACCGCCATGTCCTGGCCGACGAACGCCCCGAAGACGATGCCGGCGATGAGGAGGTTGGCGACGACCGTGACGATCAGCGCCGCGGCGAGCCCGGCGTGCCGGCCGACCACGGTGGCGCCGAGCAGCTCGCGCCGCCCGGCCTCCTCCTCGGTCCGGGTGTGCCGGATGACCGTGAGCACGCTGATCAGCGCGATCATGATCGGGAGGAAGCCGGCGCGCTGGGTGACGATGCCGCCGATGTCGTGGCTCCAGATCGGCCCGTACAGCGAGAGGAACGTGGGGTTCGCCCCGGCCGTCTGGGCGTAGAGCGCCTGCTGGGCGACGGTCGGGTAGAGCTCGGTGATCGCCGAGATGTACGTCGTGGGGAGCAGCCCGAACAGCAGGATCCAGATGGGCAGCAGGAACCGGTCGCGACGCAGGATCAGCCGGACCAGCTTGCCGGTACCGACCAACGCGTTCATCGTGCGGCCTCCTGCGGGACCGGCTCGTCCTGGTAGTGGCGGAGGAAGAGCTCTTCCAGCGTGGGCGGCTGGCTGGTGAGCGTACGGACGCCGATCGCCGTCAGCTGGCGCAGTGCGGCGTCGAGCTGGTCGGTGTCGACCTCGAAGCGCACGCGGGTGCCGTCGACCTCGAGGCTGTGCACGCCGTCGAGCTGGGCGAGACCGTTCGGCGGACCGGCCAGATCGGCGGTGATCGACGTACGGGTGAGGTGCCGGAGCTCGGTGAGCGTGCCGCTCTCGGCGGTGCGGCCGTTGCGGATGATCGTCACGCGGTCGCACAGCGCCTCGGCCTCGGCGAGGATGTGGCTGGACAGCAGGACCGTACGGCCGCCGCGCTTCTCCTCGAGGATGCACTGCTGGAAGACCTCCTCCATCAGCGGATCGAGGCCGGAGGTCGGCTCGTCGAGCAACAGCAGCTCGACGTCGGAGGCGAGGGCGGCGACGACGGCGACCTTCTGCCGGTTGCCCTTGGAGTACGCGCGGCCCTTCTTGCGCGGGTCGAGCTCGAACCGCTCGAGGAGCTCGTTCCTGCGCTTCTTGTCCAGGCCCCCGCGAAGTCTGCCCAGCAGGTCGATGACCTCGCCGCCGGACAGGTTGGGCCACAAGGTGACGTCGCCCGGAACGTACGCGAGCCGTTTGTGCAGCTCGGTCGCGTCGGACCACGGGTCGCCACCGAGCAGGCTGACGTCGCCGTGGTCCTTCTTGAGTAGACCCAGAAGAATCCGGATCGTGGTGGACTTCCCGGCGCCGTTCGGGCCCAGGAAGCCGTGCACCTCGCCGGCCTGGACCTCGAGGTCCAGCCCGTCGAGTGCCTGCGTCCGGCCGAAGCGCTTGCTCAGGCCGGATACCGTGATGATGTTTTCCACGATCCAGAAGCTACACTCGTTTCACGAAGTTGTGAATTAAGTGTTGCCTGTGAACTGGGACACACCTGAAGCGAGGGACCTGGACGACTTTCTGGGAGGGAACGATGTCCGCGACCGACGTGCAAAACCCCGCCGGCCACCGCGACGAAGAGGCCGTCCACGCCTTCATCGAACGCATAGCCATGACCCTCGCCAGCTTCGGCTTCCCACGGATGGCCGCTCGCGTACTGATGACGCTGGAGTGCGCCGAGGAGGACGGGCTGACCGCCCGCGACCTCGCCGAGCGCTTGGACGCGTCACCGGCCGCGATCTCCGGCGCGGTGCGCACGCTGACGAACATGGGGCTGATCTTCCGCGACCCGGTGCGCGGCTCCCGCCGAGACATCTACCGGCTGCCCGACGATCCCTGGTACGAGATGGCGATGGCGAAGGGCAACATCTACAAGCTGTTCGCCGACCTCACCGTCGACGGCATCGACGCGGTCGGCGGCAAGCAGACCCGCGCCGGTGGTCGGGTGCGTGAGCTGCACGACTTCTTCACGTTCGTCGGCAGCGAGATCGAGGACCTGTTCGTCAAGTGGCGCGAGGTGAAGGCAGCCTCGCGGGCGGAATGAACGTCAAGCGTTTGTAGCCTTGCGCGCATGACCCAGCGTTGGCTGATCGGGCTTCCCACCTCGACTGCCGAGGTGCCTCCGGGCACGTCGCGCATCGTCGCCCTCTCTGCCTCCGAGCTGCGCTACGCCTCCGAGAACGCCATGTCGGGCGTCTTCTTCCACGAGGCGATGAAGCCGCAGTTCTCCGGCGACGCGGAAACCGTCGACATCTACCTCCCCACCTATCGGGGGAAGAGTTTCGTCTCCGTTCTCGCGTGGCTCGCGGCGGCTCGGCTGGCGACATCCACGTGTGAGATTCGGTGGCATCTCGACAAGCAGCAGGGCCCGGACTCGATCCAGAAGCTCCTCGCCGCCGACGGCTGGTCGCTGACCCGGCAGAAGAAGGGACGGGTGACCACGCTGACCGGTACGGCACCGGCGGCGCCCGCGCTGCCCGACCCGACCACGTTCGACGCCGCCCTCGGTAGCCAGCAGGTCCAGCTGGCCGCCGACTATGGAGTGTTCTCCCCTCGGCAGGTCGATGCCGGTACGCAGCTCCTGCTGGACGTCGCCCTGGCGCACCGCCCCGTTCCCGCGGTAGCCGACATCGGCATCGGCTACGGAGCGCTCGCCCTCGGCCTGGTGCTCAACGGCGTCGCCACGCGCGCGGTCGGATCGGACATCGACGCCGTCGCCCTGTGGCTCGCCGAGCGCAACGCACAGGCGAGCAACGTCGAGCTCCGGACCGAATGCGACGCCGATCCCACTGCCCCGGAAGACACTCCGTTGACGGTCTGCAACATCCCCACGCACATCAACGCGCAGGACTCGCGACAGTTGATGGCGGGACTCCTGCAACGCGCGAAACAAGGACGCCTTCTGGTCGTGGTGCACTCGAGTCTGGAAGCTCGCTATGCCAAGTACTTCGACCAGGAAGGGCTCGAAGTCGAACGCACCGCCGGAGAGGCGCACACGGTCCTCGCGGCGGGACAGACCAGCAGCTGAGGCGAGGCGACGAACCGCCCCAGTTGGGATCCGGGCGTGTCGTCGGGGAGAATCGGGCTATGACGTCCGAGAGCTTCACGCGCCGTGGTGCGATTGACCTGTCGTCGTTGGCTCGTCCCGCCGCGCCCCCGCCGTCGGCTGGGCAGGCGCCGGGTGGCGGAGGACCCGCCGGGTCGGGCAGCTATGTGATCGACGTCACCGAGGAGAACTTCCAGCAGGAGGTCGTCGAGCGCTCGGTCAACGTTCCCGTCGTCATCGACTTCTGGGCCGACTGGTGCGAGCCCTGCAAGCAGCTCAGCCCGATCCTCGAGCGGCTCACCGACGAGTACGCCGGCCGGTTGGTGCTCGCGAAGATCGACATCGAAGCCAACCAGCGGATCGCGCAGGCCGCGAACGTGCAGAGCATCCCGCTCGTCGTCGCCGTCATCCGCGGCCAGATCGTCCCGCTCTTCCAGGGCGCGCTCCCCGAGGCCCAGGTACGCCAGTACTTCTCCGAGCTGCTCCGGGTCGCCGAGGCGAACGGCGTGACCGGCACGACCGAGCCGATCAACGTCGCCGAGCCGCAGGAGCCCTCCGGCACCGAGGACGAGGAGCCGGAAGGCGACCCTCGGTACTTCGAGGCCGAGGACGCGCTCAACCGCGGTGACTTCGACGCCGCGGTCAAGGCGTTCGAGACCGTTCTCGACAACGCTCCCGCCGACGCGATCGCGAAGGTCGGGCTCGCCCAGGCCAAGCTGCTCGCCCGCGTCCAGCACCTCAACCCCGAGGAGTCCCGCGCCGCCGCGGCGGCCAAGCCGGACGACGCGCAGGCGCAGCTGGCGGCGGCCGACCTGGACTTCGCCGCCGGGAACGCCGACGCCGCGTTCGCCCGCCTCGTCAACACGGTCCGGCGCACCGCGGGCGACGAGCGCAACGCCGTACGCCTTCATCTGCTGGAGCTTTTCGAAGCGCTCGGCGTCGACGACCCGCGCGTGAAGAAGGCCCGGCTGGCACTCAGTACGGCCTTGTTCTGACCGCACCTCGGGTAGTTGTACACAGAACGTGACAAACCGCGTGCGGACCTCTCAGGTCACTTCGCTACCCTGAACCAGAAAGCACATCGGGACGGGGTAGGGGATGCGTGTCGCTCGAATCGTCGGTGGCGTGGTCGCTGCCCTCGTGGGTTTGCTCGCGCTCGCGGGCGGGCTGATCGCGGCATTTGGGTACATCGGTCCCGATAACGTCATCAGCTCACCGGCCCGCACGATCAGCAGCAAGGGCGTCGCGATCACGACCTCGCCGGAGCTGTTCGACTACTACGGTCCGCGACTGCACGTGACCGCCGAGCCGGCCGAGCCCGGCCGGCAGCTGTTCATCGGCATCGGCCACCACGTCGACGTCGGCAGCTACTTCTCCGGCACGAGCCGGACCAAGGTCACCGAGCTCGACCTGCCGTTCTCCTTGACCACCGGGGACGTCATCGGCAAGCAGACCGAGGTCAACCCGCCCAACGGGCTGGAGTGGTGGATCGCCAAGGTCTCCGGCTCGGGCAAGCAGGAGCTCGTCTGGCCGATGGCCGACGGCCCGTACGACATCGCGATCATGGGCGCCGACGGCAAGGCGAACGTCGACGCGGTCGTCACGATCGGCGTCGAGATCCCCGGAGCGTTCGCGACCGCGATGCTCGTCGCGCTCGGCGGCCTGGTGCTGCTCGTGCTCGGCGCGCTCCTGCTGCGGGTGCTGCAGCAGAAGCCGGTCGAGGAGGACCTGGTCCTGTGGGACCAGAGCGACCAGTGGGGACAGAACGAGTACTGGGGCAGCCAGCAGGAGCCCAGCCACCGCGGGCCGCCGACCGAGGAGTCGTTCAACGGCCCGCCCTGGGGCTCGATGCCGCCACACGGCGAGCCACCACAGGACGAGCCTCAGCCCGAGCCTGCGCACGCCGGTCCGCCGGCGGAGTCGAACGGTGGCCGCATACCCGTCGGGCCGCCGCTCGACCTGGGCACCGGCCAGCCCGTGCCGACTCCCCCGCCGCCGCAGCAGCAACCGCCCGAGCAGCAGCCGGCCTACCCGCCCGCGCCGCCGGCCCAGCAGCCTCAACAGCAACCTCAACAGCAGCCGCCGCCGCAGCCCACGTTCCAGCCACCGGCAGCGCCGCGGCAGCAGCCGCCGCCCGCCGGCCCGCTGCCGTGGCGCCCCGCCGGCCCGCCGCGGCGTACCCCCGAACCGCCCGCCAAGGAATCCGAGTCCTCGCAGGGAGACGACCATGGCCAGCCGTAGCGGCGCCGTCGCCGCCGTGCTCGCGCTGACGTTCGTCACGGCGACTGCCTGCGTCACGATGCCCGAGCAGAAGACCAACAGCGCCCCGCCGTGGACGCCCGCGTCGGTGCAGTCGAGCGTGAAGTTCTTCGACCGCTACGACACCGTCCATCTCGAGGCGAGCGAGGAACGTGACGCCGGCCTCGTCTCGACCGTGGAGACCGGCCCGCTGCTCCGCGTGTCCACGGCTGCCTACAAGATCAAGCGCCGCCTCGACCCGCAGCGCAAGGACACCACCGCGCCGTTCACGCGGACCAACCCGACGATCGCGCTGCCGAAGTTCAGCAAGTACCCGGTCTGGCTGATGGGCGTCTCGACGATGTCGAACGGCAACGGCCGCCAGGTCGTCGACCTGGTCACGCGCTCGACCGCTGGCCACGAGTGGCGCAACGCGATCTCGGTCATGCTCGACCCGAGCCAGCCGGTGCCGGAGCTGCAGAAGAACGGCGAGTCGGCCGTGCCGATCTGGATGCCCGAGCAGATCGCCGAGCTGCGCCGGCCGCCGGCGAAGGCGGCCGAGGCGTACGCCGCGCTGATCCAGGGCGGCCCGACCGCGCCGCACGCGGCGGCGTTCGTCCCGCATGGGATGACGGTGACGGCGCACCAGATCGCGGCGCGGTACCGCGCGTTGCCGGACAAGCTGACGTTCGAACAGGCCGTGAAGGTGGTCGGCTACCGGGCGGTCGCGGCGAAGGACGGCGGCGCGCTGGTGATCTTCGCGATGGAGGAGCGGAACAACGTCCTCATGCGGCCCGGCCAGACGCTCGCGCTGCGCCCGACCGACGAGGCGGCCGCGTTCACCGGGCTGACCAAGGTGACCAAACAGCTCAAGGAGACCTGGGTCTGGCAGGTCGCCGCGTTCGTCCCACCCAAGGGCAAGGGGAACGGTCTGGTCGAGCTGCTCGGCGTCCAGCGTTCCCTCGGCACCGCCGCCATCGTCTGACCCTCGACCGGGACGGCTCTTACGGCCGGTTGCCGGCCCGCGTCCGCAGCAACGCGCGGGCGAGGCCGGCCAGCGACGCGACCAGCGCCACGCGGTCGCCAGCGCGCACCACGATGCGGTCGCTGGGGGTCCATCGCCAGCGGCCGTCGCCGCCGCGGTGGGCGAGGATGCGCAACGTTCCCGCCTCGGCCAGCTCGCTGAGCGGCCGGCCGTCGAGGGTGGAGCCGGTCTCGACGGGGACCTCGGTCACCATCAGCACCCGGCGGCCGGCGGAGACGGTCACGTCGACCCGGCGTTCCATCATCTCCGAGACGAACCGCGGCGCCGCGAGGATCGAGACCGAACGGGTCGTCCCCACGCCGATCTTCTCCTGCACCCGCGCCGCCAGGTCGTGCTCGAACAGCCGCAGCACGACGCGTGCCTCGGGGTTGCGTTCGGTCGCGTACAACCCGGCCTGCAGGTTCGCCACGTCCTCGTTCGTCGCCGCGATCACCCCACGGCAGCGATGCATCCGCGCCTGGTACATCACGTCGTCGTTCGACACGTCCCCGATGATCACCGACGCGCCGAGCCCGCGGACGGCCTGCACGCCGGGCTTGGCTCCGTCCCGTTCGACCGCGACGACGTTGAAGCCGCGTTGCAGCAGCAGCTCGGTCACCCGCGTCCCGACCGTCCCGAGCCCGCAGACCACGAAGTGCCCGCGCGGCCGCCCGCGCACGCCGCCGAACGAGCGCGCCAGCTTCTCCCCCACGAACGCGTCCACGATCGCCGCCGTCAGCAGCGACACCATGACCAGGCCCGCCAGCTGCACCGCGATCGCGATCAGCCGCAGCTCCCCCGGCGCGGTCGCCGCGCGCGGGTCGTCGTAGCCGGTCGACGTCACCGTCGAGACCGCGATATACAGGGCGTCCAGCCAGGGCACGTGCCCGGCGGGCCAGGCCCGGACCAGCAGCGTGCCCAAGGCGATCAGCAGCACCAACGTCAGCGCTACGATCCGCAGCCGTCGGTCGAACACCCGCCCGAGGTCCGAGCGGAGGTCGTCGAGCCGTGGCCGTCGCCGCACCGGCTCGCCGCGGACGGCGCTGCCCAGCACGAGGTCGCCCCGCCCCGTCGGCAACAGCTCGGTCTGCGTTCGGCCGCGGACGTTCGCCAGCGACGCGATCACCGGCGCCTGGATCAGCTCGACCGGACCCGCCACGACCTCGCGCCCGCCGATCGTGAGCCAGGTGACGTCGGACTCGTCCAGCGCCGCCGACACCAGCTCCGGCGCCGCGAGGTCGGCGGTGGAAACGCCTTTGCAGTTGGGGATCAGCGACTCGAGATGGTCGCGCAAGCGTGGGTTGACGATGTGTACGACGACCCGGATGTCCGGGTTGAGTTCGTTCGCCGTCAACGCCCCGTGCACGTTGCCGACGTCGTCGGGATGGACGAAGCCGACCGCCCGCGCGTTCGTGACGCCCGCGTCCCGGAGCGCGGTCTCGTTCGGGCGCCGCGCGACCACGATCTCCGCGCCGGACTCGGCGATCTCCTGCGCGAAATCGGTCTCCGGGTCCGGGAGGATGACGACGACGCGTTCCCGCAACCGTCGCAGCTCCTCGACCGCCCGTACGGCGATGCTGTCCGCTCCGGCGACGACGTAGTGACCGCGTCGCGCCGGCCTTGGTTCGGCCAGGCTCTCGGGCTCGATCAGCCCGTCGTCCGAAGTCACACGCTCGATCGTAGGCCAGCCAGCAGGGCGTGGACGCGGGTCAGTGCCGGATACAGCTCGCGATAGACCTCGAGCAGTCGTTCGTACGTCGCGTGCCGCCCGCTGTCCGGCGAGGCGCGGAACGCCAACGGCCCAGATCGGCGGGCCAGCACCGCGTCCCGCAGCGACGGCACCAGCCCGACGCCGGAAGCGGCCACCATCGCGACTCCGACCGGCGCGCCCGCGGAGTGCGCGGGCACCTCGACGGGCAGCCCGGTCACGTCGGCCTTGATCTGGGTCCAGGTCCGTCCGCGCGATCCTCCGCCGATGCTGCGCAGCACCTCGGGGTTGATGCCGAGCTTCGACAGTTCCGCGAGGTTGTGCGCCAGTCCGTACGCCGTCCCCTCGAGGATCGCCCGCACCAGGTCCGCGCGCCGGGTCCCCATCGACAGCCCGACCAGCGCGCCGCGGGCGTCGGCGTCCCAGATCGGCGACCTCTCGCCGAGGAAGTACGGGAGCAGCACCACGCCGCCACTGCCCACGGGCGCCGTGCCGGCGAGCGTGTCCAGCTCGGCGAAGTCGCCGCCGCCGAGCTCGTCGCGGAACCAGCGCAGGATCCCGCCGGTCGCGACCATCGAGCCGTAGACGATGACGAGCCCGTCGAGCGGATACGGCAGCGTGCTCAACGTGCCGGGTCCGTCGCCGAGCCGGGCCGTCTCGACGGCGGCGTTCACCACGGTCGACTGGCCGGTCATCTCGCAGACGTCGCCGTGCTCGGCGAGGCCGGCCTCGATGCTCGCGGCCGCGCCGTCGACCAGACCGGCGACGACCGGCGTCCCCGCGCGCAAACCGGTCGCCCGCGCCGCCTTGGTGGTGACGTGACCGACGACGTCTGCCGGGTCCACCGGCTCGGGAAGCCAGGAACGGGGAATCCCCCACTCCGCAACGAGATTCTCGTCCCATCCGCTGGCGGACCCGAGCAGCGTCAGGCCGACGTGGCCGGTGTCGATGGTCGCCTCGCCGGTGAGCTGGCGGACGACGTACCCGTTCGCCATCAGCACGCCCTGTCCGCGGTGGCGGACCTCGGGCTCGGCGCGCAACAACCAGGCCAGCTTGGGTGCCGCGAAGTACGCGTCCAGCCGGTTGCCCGTACGTCGCAGCACCTCCGTGCCGTCCAGCCGCTCGCACTCCGACACCCCGCGCCGGTCCATCCAGGTCAGCGCCGGCCGCACCGGGTCGCCCTGCTTGTCGAGCACCACGACGGTCGGCGCCTGGCTGCTCACGCCGACGGCCGCGACGTCCACCGCGCCGGCCTGGGCGAGCGCGGCACGGATCACCGCGGCGGACGCAGCCCACCAGTCCTGCGGACTCTGCTCGGCCGCGTTCGGCGCCGGGAACGCGGTCGCATACTCCTGCCCCGCCTCGCCGAGCACGCGACCGGCAGCGGAGACCACGACCGCCTTCACCCCGGTCGTGCCGACGTCCACCCCGACCGTCACCGGCTCGCCCATGCGCCGATCATGCCGTATAGTCGAGTTCGGCTAGTCGAGTTCGGCTATTTGGAGCGATGCATGAGCCTGCGAGCCCTCCGGACCCCGCTGACGATGGCGATCCTCAGCCTGCTGCGCGAGGAGCCGCGGCATCCGTACGCGCTCCAGGCCCAGCTCCGCTACCGCCACGTCGGCGAGGTCGTGAAGCTGCGCGGAGGGTCGGTGTACGACGCCGTCCGGCGGCTGCAGTCCGCGGGGATCGTCACCGAGCAGGAGACCAACCGCGCCGGCGCGCGCCCCGAGCGCACGGTCTACGCGATCACGCCCGAGGGCGAGGAGCTGCTCGACTCGCTGCTACGGGACTACGTCGCGATGCCCGCGCGGGAGTACCCGGTGTTCCCCGCCGGGCTCGCGCATATCGCGAACCTGCCCAAGGACGAGGCTGTCGAGCTGCTCCGCGAACGAGCCGGACATGTGCAGGACGAGTACGACCACGTCGCGGAGCTGACCCAGCCGCTGCTCGAGGGCGGCATGGCGCGGCTCGTTCTGCTCGAGACGGAGTACGTCCAGCGGCTGCGTCAAGCCGAGCTTGCCTGGCTGCGCGAGGTCGCGGAGAGCATCACCGATGGCACCCTTCCTTGGATCGAGAAGGTGAAGCAATGACACAGCAGTTTCCCCCACCCTCGTTGAAGAGACTCAACAAGGTCATCGTCGCCCTGCAAAGGATCGGCATCGTCGTCGGCACCATGCGCCTGCTGACGGTTTACGGCCGCAAGAGCGGCAAGCCGCGCACCACGCCGGTGTCGCCGTTCACGGTCGACGGCGAGCGGTACGTCATCAGCGCGGCGACGACCGAGTGGGTCAAGAACGCCCGCGTCCGCAACGAGGGCGTGCTCGCGCGTGGCCGCCGGTCCGAACGGGTCCGGCTCGTCGACGTTCCCGAGCACGAGCGCGGGGCGATCCTTCGCGAGTTCCCGCTCAAGGTGCCGCACGGCGTCGACATGCTGATCATGTCCGGCGCGGTCGAGGACGGGACGCAGGACGCGTTCGAGGCCGCTGCTCCGAACTGCGCCGTGTTCAGGGTCGAACGGCTGTGACCGCTGCCGCGTCGTCGGGCGCTCGCGAGGCGGCGTCCTCAGACTCTGCCCAGAGGCGGTAGCGCTCGAGCTCTTCCTTGCGGCGTTGGTCGTTCCAGCCGAGCAGGCCGCCCATCAGGTCGGCCACGGCGGGCGCTGCCGACAACGCTCGGTCGCTGTTCTCCAGGGCCGCCCGGGTGCGGCGCAGCAGGACGTCGTCGAGGTGGAGCGCTCCCTCGTTCAGCACGGCGTACGCCACCTCCGCCGCCAGGTAGTCGCCCACCAGCGGCTTACCCCACGAGGGCCGGTCCGCGACCAGGTCGAGCAGCGCGGGCGTCTCGGTTCCGTACCGGCCGAGCAGGTGGTCGATCCGCGCCAACGGCAGCCCCGACTCGCGCGCCAGCGACTCGCGCTGGTTGCGCAGCGCCGAGAAGCCCGCCGCACCGAGCAGCGGCAGATCCCCTGTGGGAGAAGGCGGAACTGGCCGCGGCGTGGCGACGTTCACGACGTCGCGCGCCATCAGCCGGTACGTCGTGTACTTGCCGCCGACGATCGTCACCATCCCCGGCGGACCCTCGATCACCGCGTGGTCGCGCCGCAACGCCGCCGTCGACGACGACCCGCGCCCGCTCACCAACGGTCGCAGGCCGGCGAAGATCCCTGCCAGGTCCGCACGAGACAGCGGCCGGCGCAACCACCGGTTGGCATGACCGAGCAGGTAGTCGACGTCGGCCTGCGTCGCGACCGGGGCGGATCGATCGTACTCCCAGCGCGTGTCCGTCGTCCCGAGCAGCCACGAGTCGAACCAGCGCCGGATGATGAAGACGCTGTCCGGCGTCCGCGCCACCAGACCGGTCCGCGACCGGATCCGATCGCCGGGCACCATCAGGTGAATCCCCTTGGCTGGCGTCACATCGATGCTCTGCTCGCCCGCCAGCGCCTGCACCCGGTCGGCCCACACGCCGGCCGCGTTGATCACGACCCGGGCGCGGACCTCGTACGTACGGTCGCTCTCCTCGTCGCGGATCCGCACGCCGGACACGACGCCGTCGGAACGCAGAACCGCCACCACCGGCGTACGCGTCAGCACGGTCGCGCCGAGGCCAGCCGCGGTGCGCGCGACCTGCAACGTGTGCCGCGCGTCGTCGACGCGGACGTCGTAGTACTGCGCCGCGCCGGTGATATCCGGCCGCAGGTCCGGCATCTCCCGCAGCGCGGCGCGCCGGGTCAGGTGCCGATGCCCGCGCACGCTCCGCGGCCCGGTGAGCCGGAGGAGGTCGTAGAGAGCGACGCCGGCGCCGATGTACGGGCGCTCCCACCGGTGCGTGAACGGGATCAGGAACGGCACCGGCTCCACGAGGTACGGGCACAGCTTCTGCACCATGAGGTCACGCTCGACGAGCGCCTCACGGACGAGCCGGAAGTTGAGCTGTTCGAGATATCTCAACCCACCATGGAAGATCTTGCCTGATCTCGACGACGTCCCGCTCGCCAGATCGGCCGCCTCGACGAGCAGGACGGACAGCCCGCGCGACACCGCGTCCAGCGCCGTCCCCGCTCCCGTCACGCCGCCGCCGATCACGACGACGTCGTACGTACGCCCCTCGACTCCGTCAAGGGCCGCTTGACGCTGCGCCGACGAGAGCACCGATCTCATCGCGGCGGGACTTGCCCGTAGCTCGCGATCTTCGCGCCTGCCCGCGCCAACTCCTCGTCCGACAGCAACCTCGGTGTGCCGGCGCTCGCCGCGCGCAGCCAGATGTCGCACAGCGACTCGAGATAGAGGCTCAGCTGGTACGCCTTCGCCAACGAGTCCGCCGCCGTCACCGCTCCGTGGTTGCCGAGCAGGCAGCCGGCCCGGTCGCGCATCGCCTCGGCCGCCGACGCGGCCAGCTCGTCCGAGCCGTACGTCGCGTACGGCGCGACGCGCACGTTCGGGCCGAACAACGTGACCAGGTAGTGGATCGGCGGCAGCTCCTCGACCAGTGTGGACACGGCCGTCGCCGCGGTCGGGTGCGTGTGCACGATCACCCGATGGTCCGACGACCGGTAGACCGCGAGATGCAACGGCAGCTCGCTTGTCGGCTCCAGCTCGCCCTCGATCACCTTGCCGTCCAGGTCGCACACGCAGATCAGCCCGGGCGTCAGCGCGTCGTAGTCGAGCCCGCTCGGCGTGACCGCGACCAGGTCGCCGGAGCGTACGGACAGGTTGCCCGACGTTCCGACGACGAGGCCGTCCGGCCGCAACCGTTGGGCGTAACGTACGAGCTCGGCGCGCTCGTCCAGCAGCTTCATGACTTCCATCCCTTCCGAGCCAGCTCGACTGCGGTGCGATAGTGCTCGAATCCCTCGGCGTAGAAGGATGTTCTGGTCTGGTCGGGCTCGACGACGACCTCGTCCTCGGCCCATTCCGTCGCGTCCACGGGCGATCCGATCGCGGCCAGCCCGGCGAGGACCGCGCCGTACGCGCCGATCTCCTCCTTCGGGGCCACGCGGACCGGGCGCCCGAGCACGTCGGCGAACAGTTGCAGCCAGCGCGCGCTCTTGATCCCGCCACCGCAGACCGCGACGCCACCGCGCAGCCCGGCCGCGTCGAAGCAGTGCCGGGCCGCGTACGCGATCGCCTCGCACACCGCGCGGACGAGATCCGCCTTGTCCGTCTGCAAGGTCAGCCCGTCGTACCGTGCCCGCGCGCCGGGCTCGACGAACGGCGCGCGTTCGCCCGCGGGCGAGAAGTACGGCAGGCACGTCACACCGCGCGCACCGGGCGGGCTCGCGTCGAGGAACTCGTTGACCCGTACGTGCTTCTCGCCGATCGTCGCGAGCACCCAGTCCAGCGCCGCGGTGCCGACCATCGCCGGCATCGCGCGAATCCACCTGCCCCGCGGGCCGTACGCCAACGTCAGACCAGCCGGTTCGCCGGACGTGTCGAGCTCGTCAATGACCACTTGACAGGCCAGAGTCGTCCCGACGATCAGGTTGCCGTCGCCGGGCGCCGTGACACCGGCGCCGAGTGCGGAGGCGGGCAGGTCGAACGGCCCGGCCGTGACCGGTATCCCGGCGGGAACGCCAAGCTGGGCTGCGACTTCGGGCAGCAGCGCGCCCCTCGGGCACGGCTCGACGACCGGCGCGAGCAGCGCCGCACGATGCGTCAGCCCGCATGCCTCGAGCACGTCGTCGGCGTACACGCGTGTGTGCGGGTCGAGGAACGGCAGCGAGGCGTCGGAGGGGTCGGTCGCCCGTACGCCGGTGAAACGCTGCATGACGACGTCCTTGCAGTACGCCGCGGTCGCCGTACGGTCGAGCACCTCCGGCTCGTTCCGGTCGAGCCACGCCAGCACCGGCGCGGGACAGCCGGGGAAGAACACGTTGCCGGTGCGGCGGAACGCGCTGTCCGCGACGCCGGCGTCGATCCACTCGCGCAGCACGTCGGCCGCACGCGCGTCCATCCACGAGATCGCCGGCCGCGTCGGACGGCCGTCGCCGTCGACCGGCCAGACGCCATCTCCCTGTCCAGTAAGGGCGATCAGGGCCGGCGGCTCGCCGATGTCGACGACCAGCCGTCGCACGACGTCCGTCACGGAGGCCACGACCTCGTCGGAGTCCTGCTCGTACCAACCGTCGCGCGGGTTGAGCAGCTGGGTGCGTTCGGCCACGACGCGGAGCACCCGGCCGTGGTCGTCGAACGCCGCGGCCTTGGTCATCGACGTTCCGGCGTCGACGCCGATGTACATCAGAGCACGTCCGGGTTGGCGAGCGCGGCGAGCGGCTGGCCGGCCACCCAGCGGCCGACCTCGTCGGCGCAGATCCGGGCCGCGTTCTCCGCGACCTCGCGGCTGCAGCCGGCGATGTGCGGCGTCATCACCAAGCGGGGCGCGTCGAACAGCCGCGAGTCCGGCGGCAGTGGCTCGGCCGGGTACGTGTCCAGCGCGGCGGCGCTGAGCTGGCCGGACTCGAGCGCGTCGCAGAGCGCGTCATGGTCGAGCAGCCCGCCGCGCGCGGAGTTCACCAGCACGGAGCCGACCGGCATCAACGCGAGCTCGCGGGCGCCGATCATGCCGCGATTGTCCATGGTGAGCCGGGCATGCAGGCTGACCACGCGTGAACGGGCGAGCAACTCGTCGAGGCGAACGACCTCGACGCCGTCCTCCGCCTCGTCGATCATCGGGTCGTAGACGAGCACGTGCGCGCCGAAGGCCTGGAGGACGGTGGTGACGCGGCGCCCGATCGCGCCGTACCCGACGAGGCCAACGGTCGAGTCGCCGAGCTCGATGCCCGCCGACTCGTACCGGAAGTAGTGCCCGGGCCACGTCCGGGTCGCGAGCTCGTGGTGTCCGGCGGCGATGCTGCGGCAGGCCGCGAGCATGAGGCCGACCGCGAACTCGGCGGCCGCCGCGGCGTTCCGGCCCGGCGCGTAGCAGACCGCGATGCCGTGCTTGGTCGCCGCGTCGAGGTTGACGTTGACCGGACCGCCGCGCGAGACCACGACGAGCTTCAGGTCCTGCGCGTGGGCGAGGACGCGTTCGGTGAACGGCGCGAGGTGCGTGACGGCGACCTGGATGCCGTCGAGCGCGGCGATCATCGTGTCCTCGTCGCCGGCGGCCTCGTCGACCTCGGCGACCGAGCTCCAGGGCGTGGTCGGCCAGGGCAGCTCGAGCTCGCGGATCGTGGGGGCGTCGCCGAGCTTGTCGCGGAGCGCGCCGGCGAGCAGGTCCGTACGGACGAACTCGTCGCCCGCCGCGAGGATCGTGAGAGCTTCGTTCATCGCGCCACCTCGTGAAGTCTAGTGAACGTCGTCTGCTGACCTGGTTAGGCCCAGATGTCGGTGGTGCGGGTCAGCGGCGGGTTCCAGGCGAGCAGGCCCCAGCGGCCGACGGCGTCGCGGCGTACGACGGCGCCGGAGACGTTGCGGACCTTGGGCAGCGCGTCGCGGTAGCGGGACGGGTCGAGGCCGACCAGCGCGCAGACGAGGATGCGCAGAAACGTGCTGTGGGTGACGACGAGCACGCGCCCGTTCGGCTGGGCGCGGACGAGGTCGTCCAGCGCCGCGCGCCCCCGGTCGAGCGCGTCAACGGGGTTCTCGCCGCCGGGCAGCGGGTTGCCGAACGGGTCAACCTCGAACGCCGCGCGGTCCTGCGGGAACTTGGCCCGCATCTCCGCGGCCGTGAGCCCCTCCGCCTCGCCGAAGTCGAGCTCGACCAGCCGTTCGTCCAACCGCACCGCGAGCCCGGCCAGCGTGGCCGACGGATTCGCGGTCTCCCGCGCCCGCCGCAGCGTCGAGCTCACGATCGCGGTGAGCCGCGCCCGCGACGACCAGCCGGCGAGCTCGGCGGCCTGGAGCTGTCCGGTTTCGGTCAGCCGAGCATCGGTGCGACCGAGATAACGGTTCTCCGCGTGCGATGCCGTCTCGCCGTGCCGAACGAGAAACACCGTCACCGCGCCGTCACTCACATATCCCCCAAGCCTGCAAGGGCGAACTGTTGGAGCCGCTCACCGATCCACCCCCGCTCGGCAAGTTCGCGGACCAGCGCAGCGTAGGGCGAAACGAACCGCTCCGACACTCCCTCGCGCGGGATGAGCCGATCCCGGACCCGCACCATCGCCGCCGCGGCGGCGTTCAGGCTGCCGTACGCGGTGCTCGCCGCGAGGACAGCCATGCCGAACGCGCCGTCGGCGACCTCGGGCACGACGACCTCGCGCCCGAGCACGTCGGCCTGCAGCTGGTTCCAGTACGCGCTCTTCGTCGCGCCGCCGGTGAGCGCGACCGGTCCGTCGATGGGCGCGCCGAGGCTCGCGACGAGGTCCAGGCAGAGGCGTTCGACGTACGCGACGCCTTGCAGGACGCTCGCGTACCGCTCAGCGTCGTTGGTGGGCTGGCCGACGGTGAACGCTCTCGCCTCGGGTCTGGTGAACGGGAAGCGCTCGCCTTGGCTGACCAGCGGGTAGGTGATGGCTTTTGCCGGCTCGTACGCCTTGGCGGCCTGGTCGAGCGCGGCGAGGTCGGCTTGGGCGAAGTCCCGCGCGAGCACGCCGGCGCCGGCGCTCGAGGCGCCGCCCGGCCACCAGCTGCCGTCGGGCGCGCGGTGCGAGTAGAGCGCGCCGTCGGGGTCGCGCAGCGGCGTCTCGGTGGTGCCCTTGAGGACGAGCGTGGTGCCGAGGACGAAGTTCCAGGAGCCGTCGCCGAGCGCGCCCGACGCGACCTGGGCGGCGCAGCCGTCGGTGAGGCCGGCGACGACGGTGGTGCCAGCGTCGATGCCGGCGGTCTTCTTCGCGACGGTGCCGAGCTTGGTGCCGGGGAGGACGACGTTCGGGAGGCGCTCTTCTGGCAGGGCGTACTTGGCGAGGTCGGGCCAGGCGAGCGTCGTGAGGTCGACGCCGCTCTTCAGCGCGTTGCTGGTGTCCGTGGCGACAGGCTCGCCGACGAGGCGTTGCGTCAGCAGGTCGACCTGGTGGGCTAGGCGGGCGCCGGGCGGGACGTCGTGATTCTCCAGCAGCCAGAGCGCCTTGGCGAGCGCCCAGGTCGGCTGAGGCTTGGCTCCCGCGATTGTCCAGCCTTCGACGGGGTCCTTGATGAGGCGGTCGGCGTACGCGGCGGCGCGGGCGTCGTCGTACATGAGCGCGGGGGTGCACGGTCGTGCTTCGTCGTCGAGGAAGAGCACGGTGCCCGACGTACCACAGATCGCGATGCCGTCGACGCGGTCGACCTGCTGGGTGACCTCGCCGGCCGCGGCGAGGAACGCGGTCCACCAGTCCTCGGGGTCCTGCTCGTGCTCTCCGCCGTCGCGGCGACTTGTCAGCGGGCGGGCAGCCGAGGCGAGCACGGCACCCTCGTCGGAGGCGGCGACGACACGTACGCCCTGGGTACCGAGATCGACGCCGAGCCAGCTCACCTGGTCGAGCTTAGGGCGTGTCTCTCAAATATCGCCGGGCGCGCGACACCCCCAGAACTCAGCAGAGGCCGCGCGAGAAGGCACTCCGTAGGTGAAGCGTCGTGGTCGCCTTACCCGGCCTGTGGCCGCTCTACCTGGCGTCCGCCCCACGTAAAGCGGCCAATGATCATGTAAACAGGCTCTTCTTAGCCAAGGGTGGTGGTGGGGCTGGTAGCAGACCTGTCGGCGTGTCTCCTCGTGAGGGGGGTCCTGTGCCGGTCAGTCTCGGTTGGTTGCGAATCAGCCGGGGCTGGAAGGAGCACAGGACCCGTGGATGACGTTACTGGGTGGACGGCCGCGTTGGGCCTTGAGGGGTTCGAGGTGACTCGGGCGGTGGAACTGCTCGGGGAGTGGAACCTGCTGATTCAGACCACGGCCGGGTCGCAGGCGTGTCGGGAGGCGTGTCGGGGGTGTGGGGCGGTCGCGTCGCCGCATGGTCGGCGGCCGGTGGTGGTGCGGGATCTGCCGATTGCGGGTAAGCCGGTGCTGCTGGTGTGGCATAAGCGGTTGTGGCGATGCCGCGAACCTCGTTGCCTGCAAGGAAGAACGACCACGGCGACGGCCACGGCCACGACGACGACGACGACCACGGCGACGGCGGTGACGTGGTCTGAGACGAGTGAGCTGATTCGGCCGCGGCGGTGTATGACCGAGCGGGCGGTGGCCGAGGCGGTGCGCCGGGTCGGTCAGGACCAGTCCGCGGTGGCGACGGTGGCCGCGGAGTTCGGTGTGTCGTGGGGCACGGTCAACACCGCCGTCGTGGCCGCCGCGAAGGCGCTGCGCCGGCCACCGGAGGCGCGTGCGGTGACCGCGGTCGGCGTCGATGAGCACGTGTTCGGGGCCCGTGGGCCGGTGCAGTGGATGCGGTTCTGCACCACCATCGTCGACGTCGGCCGCGGGAAGCTGCTCGATGTGCTGCCGGGCCGCACCGGCCGGATCGTGTCCGACTGGTTCGCCCACCGGGACCCGGCCTGGCGGGCCGGTATCCAGGCCGCGGTGTGTGATCCGCTGCGCTCCTACCGGTCCGGGCTACGGACCGGGCTGCCGCAGGCCAGCGTGGTGCTCGACGCCTTCCACCTGGTCAAACTCGGCACCGACACGACCGAACTGGTCCGCCGCCGGGTCCAGTTCGACCAACTCGGCCGCCGCGGCCGCAAGGGCGACCCCCTGCACGACACACTGCGGCTGCTGCGCAGCAAACCCGAGGCCTTCACCCCCGACGGACACCGCGCCACCCGACTGCGCACCGTCCTACTCGACCACGACCCCACCGGCCAGGTCGGCGCCACCTGGGAGATCGCCCACCGCCTCCGCCACCTCTACCAACGCGTCGACACCACGGCGAGGCAGCGTTTCCCCAACAAAACAAGGGTCACCGCACGCCTTGACCGGCTCATCGCCGACGCCCGCTACTACGCCCACCACGACGACATCCCCGAACTAGCGACCCTGGCGAACACCCTCACCGAGTGGCGCGACCCCATCCTCGCCCGAGCCGACCACCCCTACGCCAGCAACGGCCCCACCGAAGGCACCAACACCATCATCAAGAAGATCAAACGCATCGGCTTCGGCTTCCGCAGCTTCACCAACTACCGCGCCCGCATCCTCCTCGCCTGCGCCGACATAGACTGGCCACCCAAACCCGCAGCCACCCACATCAGACACCGCACACCACGCTTGGCTGCGTAGAGCCTGTAAACATGATCATTGGCCCAGGGTGGGCCGGACCGGTCGAACCCACCGCCGGGCGAAAGATCGAGGCTCAGGCCGCGGCGTTCGCTTCGCCGAGCCAGGGGTCGAAGCCGTCATCCCGACCCTGCCAGCCCTGCAGGCCCTTCGCGAGCTCGGCGTCGGTGAGCAGGACGTCGTCGAAGGCCGTGCGTACGCGTTCCGGGTCGTCGATGCCGGTGACGACGAGGCGGGTGCTCGGCTGGTTGCCCTGCCACGGGCCGACGCTGCCGATGCTGAGCTGGCCGCCGGCGCCGTCCCAGCAGCAGGTGGTGCTGGGTCTGGTCGGCAACCAGAACCTGCCGCGGCTGCGGTGCGCGCCGCTGCCGAGGTCCTGGATCCGCTGGCGGAGGCGTTCGGGGTGGAGCGGCCGCCAGGACTGCAGGTCGAGCGTCCATACGCCGTGCGCGTCCTCCGCGCCGGTCGGCTCGATCCGGTGCGGGTCGGCGGCGGCCGAGATGCGCCGGTTGGCGGGCGCCGGCTCGAGCAACGTCGACCCGTCGACCTCGTGCACGTTCTCCAGGCGTACGCCGTTGTGGGCCAGGTGTCTGAGCAGCGTGGTCGCCCGCTCCGTGGCCGTACCCGCGAGCACGACGTGGTCGGCGAACTCGATCTGGTGCGCGAGCGTCTCCCCCACGCCGCGGCGGTCGTTGTCGGAGAGCGCGAGGCCACGTTCGACCAGGAGGTCGTCGCCGAACAGGTCGTCCTCGAGACTCCGCCGGTCGACGGCGGCGACGATGCTCTGCAGCCGTACCTGGTCAGCGACGCGCTCGCGGTCGACGACCGCGGTGGCCAGCCCGGTCACGACGGGCAGCGGCTCGGCCGCGACCGGCAGGCTGAGCACGAGGTGCTGCCAGCGGTTGGTCCTGGCCAGGCGCGCGACGGTGGGGACGATGTCCTCGCGTACGGCACAGCCCATGCACGCGTGGTCGAGCGGGACCTCGACGTCCTCGACGACGCCGTCCCGGTCATAGACGACGCGGCGCAGCGTGCCCTCCGCCTCGACGAGCGTCAGATCGTGGCTGAGCACCGCGGTGCCGGGAACGTCGAACAGCAACGTCGACGCGGCAGTCTGCCTGAGGACCTCATCCATCGACGTGACAATCGTGACCCCACTCCCCGGCATCGGCTACTCCTCATCGCTTTTGAAAACCGTTGTCAATAAGCTAGCAGACTCCTTCGGCATTTCGAGCGTGCTTCCATGATGACCCGACAACGCGTTCAGGTCACCGACGGATTTGGCCAGATGTCTTCTAGAAGCGTGCGGGCTCGCGGTATTCGCCCCAGATGGCCTTGAGGGCACCGCAGATCTCGCCCAGTGTCGCTTCGGCGCGGGCGGCTTCGAGCATCAGGGGGACCATGTTCTCGTTCGTACTCGCCGCCTCCACCAGGCGGCGCAGCGACGCGTCGACCGCGGCCTCCGAACGGGCCGCGCGGCGCTTGGTGAGCGCGTCGACCTGGTCGACCTCGACCTCGTGCGACACCCGCAGGATCTCCAGGTCGTCCGTCACCGACGACGGGGCCACGTTCACGCCGACGATGCGCTTGTCGCCCTTCTCCAACGACTGCTGGTACTGGAACGCGGCCTCGGCGATCTCCGCCATGAACCAGCCGTCCTCGATCCCCCGCAGCAGCCCCGACGTGACCGTGCCGTCCGCGCTCATGCCCTTGATGCGCGCGAAGACCTCCTCCGCCGCGGCCTCGAGCTCGTCGGTCAGCGCCTCGACGTACCAGGAGCCGCCCAACGGGTCCGCGACGTTCGTGACGCCGATCTCCTCCATCAGCACCTGTTGCGTCCGCAGCGCGATCTCAGCAGCCCGCTCCGACGGCAGTGCCAGCGTCTCGTCCAGCGCGTTCGTGTGCAGCGAGTTCGTGCCGCCCAGCACGGCGGCCAGCGCCTCGACCGCCGTACGCACGACGTTGTTGTACGGCTGCTGCGCCGTCAGCGACACCCCGGCGGTCTGGGTGTGGAAGCGCAGCCACTGCGCGCGCTCCGTACGAGCCCCGTACACGTCCCGCATCCAACGCGCCCAGATCCGCCGTGCCGCGCGGAACTTCGCGATCTCTTCGAAGAAGTCCAGGTGGCTGTCGAAGAAGAACGACAACCCCGGCGCGAACGTCTCCACGTCGAGCCCGCGCGAGAGCCCGAGCTCGACGTACGCGAAGCCGTCCGCCAACGTGTAAGCCAGCTCCTGCGCGGCGGTCGAGCCGGCCTCGCGGATGTGGTAGCCGGACACGGACAGCGGCTTGTAGGCCGGGATCTCGGCGGCGCAGTACTCCATCAGGTCGCCGATCAGGCGCAGGTGCGGCTGCGGCGGGAACAGCCACTCCTTCTGCGCGATGTACTCCTTGAAGATGTCCGTCTGCAGCGTGCCGTCGAGCTTGGAGAGGTCGGCGCCCTGGCGTTCGGCCGCGACGAGGTACATGACAAACACCGGGACGGCCGGGCCGGAGATCGTCATCGACGTCGTGACCTGCTCCAGCGGGATGCCGTCGAACAGCACGTCCATGTCGGCCGCGGAGTCGATCGCCACGCCGCAGTGCCCGACCTCGCCGAGCGACTTGGGGTCGTCGGAGTCGCGGCCCATCAGCGTCGGCATGTCGAACGCGACGCTGAGCCCTCCGCCGCCCGCCGCGAGGATCTTGCGGTAGCGGTCGTTGGTCTGCTGCGCGTTCCCGAAGCCCGCGAACTGGCGGATCGTCCACGTCTTGCCGCGGTAGCCGGTGGCGTAGAGACCACGCGTGAACGGGTACTCCCCCGGCCACCCGATCCGGTCGAACCGCGGGTCGTCCGCGCCGGGCGGCGGACCGTACACGGGCTGGACCTCGACGGCCGACAGCGTCGTGAAGTCGGCGTCGCGCTTGCGCGCCGCGTCGTAGCGCGCCTGCCACCGCTCGCGGCCGGCCTCGATGTCCTCGGGCTTCATGAGTCCAGGATAGTAGGACGTCCAACTAAATGCCGACCGGCCGCACCATAGGATGCGCGACGTGATCGACAGGTTCGTGGACGTTCCGAACGGCTACCTCTACACCCGCACCCACGGCGAGGGGCCGGACGTCGTGCTGCTCAACGCCGGGTACGCCGACCTGCGGATGTGGGACACGACCATCGCGTGGCTCGCCGGCATCGCACGGGTCACCACGTTCGACCACCGCGACACCGGGCTGTCCTCCCGCGCCATCGCGCCGTACAGCGAGCTCGACGACCTCGCCGCGGTCCTGGACGCGGGCGGCGTGGAGACGGCGCTGGTGGTCGGCGTCTCCGACGGGGCACGGCGCGGGTTGGCGTTCACGCACAGGTACCCGGACCGCGTCGAACGGGTCGTCGCCATCGGCCCGGCGCTCGGCGGCTTCCCCGATCCGAGCCCAGAGGAGACCGAGGCGCGCCAGCCGATGCTCGAGCTGTTCGCGCCGCGAGCGGATCCGGGCGGAGGACGGCGTGTACGCCGAGGCGGAGGCGGACCTGGACACCTGGGCGCCGGCGCTGGACACGTACCACCGGCGGAAGATGCTCGGGCTGGCGTACGCGAGCGAGTACTTCATCCGGCTCGAGGACTACTCGGCGCCGAGCTCGACCCGCCGGTCAAGACCCGGCTCGGCGAGCTCACCCGCCCGATCACCGTGCTCGCGGGCGGCCGCGACTTCCGGACCAGCGAGCTGTGGGGGCGGCGGATCGTACGCGAGGCGCCGGACGCGACGCTCACCGTGATCCCCGAGGCCGACCACTACCCGATGCTGTCGACGCCGAAGGAGTTTGAACGCATCCTGCGCGACCTGCTCGCCTAAGGAGCGTCGAAGTCGCCCGCGTCGTGGCGGACCCGGGTAAGCAGCTGGTGCACTTCCTTCAGGCCCGAGTCGTCCAGCGCCGCCAGGCCGAACTGGGCCCTGACCAGGTCGTTCGTCGCCGCCGTCACGACTGCGCGGCCCTCGTCGGTCACCTCGGCCAGCACGCCGCGGCCGTCCTCGGGGTGCGGGCGGCGGCGGATCAGGCCGCCGCGTTCCAGGCGCTGCACGATCGAGGTCACCGACGTCGGGTGCACCTGCAGCCGCTCCCCCATCTTGCCCAGCGGCAGCGCGCCGGTCCGGGTGAACGTGAGCAGCACCAACGCCTCGTACCGGGCGAACGTCAGCCCGTACCCGCGCAGGATCTCGTCCAAAGACGCCAGCACGAGCTGCTGCGCCCGCATCAGCGAGGTGACCGCACGCATCGCCGGGACGGCAGCATCGACCCCGAAATGCCCCTCCCACTGCCGCGCGGCCTCCTCGACCGGGTCGAACGGCAGCGGTCTCCGCTTCGCCATGACCTGGAAGGTTACCGGCGAGGGAACTAGACGCAGACGCTCAGGGGGTCGGCGTCGTGGGTTCGGTCGGCCGTTGCCGGTCGAGCTTCGGCTTCGCCGCGTCCGCCGCGGCGTTCAGCAGGTCCTGCGGCGGCAGCGTCACGGCCGGCTTGACCAGGCGTACGCCCCACTCGACGCGCCGCCAGGCCGGGCCTATGACCCTTTTCACCCAGCTCCGGATCGCGACCCACTCACGGTCGACGATCAGGCTGATCTGCAGCAGAACACCGCCCATCATCGCGCCGGCGACGAGGTCGCTCAGCCAGTGCGTGTGCCGGTACAGCGAGATCGTCGTCATCAGGATCGCGAGCAGCGGGACCGACCAGATCAGCTTGCGGGACTGCTCGGCGTTGACCTGGGCGTACCGGATCAGCAGCGCGGCGATCAGGCCGTACACGAACACCACGTTCGCGGTGTGCCCAGACGGGAACAGCATGTTGCCGACGAACAGCTCTGGCCCGCCCGTCCGCGGGCTCTCCCGCGCCGTGGCGATCTTGATCAGCCCGACGAAGAAGTTCAGGAAGAACGTTCCGGTCGCCGCGAGCACGATCGGGCGGACGGTGTGCAGCCGGCGGCTGAGCACGTACGCGGCGAGGAACAGCAGCGGCAACGCGACGCCCCGCTGGCCGATCCGGTCGACCACGTCGGCGATCGGCATCAGCTCGGGCAGCCGGTTGGTCTCAGTCCAGTTCGCGACCGCCGCGTCCAGCCGCAGGATGAACCCGCCGCGAGCGAGGTCGATGGTGATCAGCAGTACGCCGGCGAGGAGCACAGCCGACAGCGCCGGAATCCGGAACTTGCGGGGGGCATCCGGCCCAGATGACCCTGGTGACACTGGTCCCCGGACTTGGTCCGGGACCTGCGTGGGCATGACTGGACCGATTCCTCTCAGAGCGGATGCGACTCAGGCGTAGGGACCCCAAGACTACGGGTTGTGCATTCCCAGTTTCGAACGGGATATCCCTGATCGGCGTTCCCGAACCGCCCGAGTGGGGTTAGGCCGTGTTGCGAAAGTAGCGTCGGTCATCGCGCGTCGCGCGCCAGGCGATCCTTTCGCAACACGGCCTATCGCTGGATCCGCCGCGCGGTAGGCGGCCCAGGCCTGCGCGGGTGGTTGGCACGGGGACGACCGCGGCCGGCGACCACGGTGGTCGTCGTCGACGACTGCGCCGGCGCCTCGTCCTCTTCCTCGTCCCGCTCCTTCGCGGTGGCGCGGAGACCGGAACGCTGCAGCAGCCGCTGGATGGTGAGATCGCGCTGGTCGGGGTTGCCAACGTACTTGATCTCCCGCAGGCCCTGCTCCTGCGCGGCCGACTCGAAGATGAAGTGTCCGTAGCCGAGGATGCGGCCGATGAACGGCTTGTCGACAGTGATGTCGAGGATTCGCATGATCGGCGTGGTCGCGATCTTCTTGGCGAGCACGCCGCTGACGCGGAACACCCGCATGTTCGTGATCACGAACCGGTCCATGTGCTGCTCGAGCGCGTTCCAGCCCGCGTGCACGAGCAGGACGAGCATCAACAAGAGCGGGATCCAGGCGGTCTGGACGCTCATGTTCAGGCTCACGCCGAACAGGATCAGGGCGAGGGCACACTCCAGTAGAGGCACGATGTACACCACCCAGTGGTGCCGTACCTCATCGACCACGACCTCGCCCTCGTCTGCCAGCAGGTGTCGGACGACCCGCGGGTCGGCTACGGCACGCCGAAGCCAGCGGATCGGTCCGCTCACTGGAAGACGGAGGTCAGGAAGGCGATGATCGACTGGAAGGCATCAGAGATGAACCCTCCGATGCCACGCACCGCGCCTGCGGCGTCGTCGGGGTTGGTGATCAGGTAGAACGCCACCAGCGCGATGGCGAGCCACCCTACGATCTTCTTCACACCTGCGGACACGTCCGCACTCCTCCCTGGGCTCCACGGCGGCCCCGTGTGTTGCGTGAGGTAGCCCATGGAGAACTCTAAGTGTTATCGCCGACACCGCAAAGAGGTGACGGAACGTGTCGTCGACCACGCTGAGCGAGTATCCGCTGGTCACAGCGTAAGCCAACGTGATCTACGACGTGCCGCCGAATCGGCGACCTGGGGGAAAGTTCAGGGTCTGGTCAGCGGCGTTTGTTCGAGGCGCTGGAGCTGGCCGCGGGCTTGGGCTGGGCCTTCTCCGGCTGCTTGGGTAGCGCGGCGGAGGCTGTCGAGGTGGCGGGCGACGGCTTCGAGGTGTCCGTCGAGCTAGTGCTCTTGCCGTTCCCGTTGTCTCCCGAGCTAGAGCTGGACGACGGCCGGACCTCGCTCGCGATCGCGATTCCGCTGGCCGAGTCCCGCAGCCGCGCGAGGCTCTGCAGCAGGTCGTCGCGCTGCCGGCGCAGCTCCGCCAGCTGGCGCTCGGCGGCCGCGACGTCGTGGCCGACGCGGGTGTGCGCCTCCTCCAGCAGCCGCTCGCCCTCGGCGCGCGCCTCGGTCCGGATCCGCTCCGCGTCTCGCCGCGACCTGGCCAGCACCTGGTTGACCCGCTCGTCAGCGGCCCGTACGCGCTCCTCGGTCCGCGACTCCAGCTCCTCGGAGTGCTTCTCCGCCGACAGCCGCGTCTGCTCCGCCAGCGACCGCACCCGCTGCGCCTCGGCCGAAGCCGCGGCGTGCGTCGCCGCCGCCTCGCGCTGCGCCTTCTCCTGGATCCCGGCCACCGCGGAACGCTTCTCCGCCACCTCGCGCTCGGCCGACGACCGCAGCGCCGCGATCTCGTGCTCGGCGGCCTGCCGGCGGGTCAACAGCTCCTGCTCCAGCTCCCGGCGGGCTCGTACGGCCTGCTCCTTGGCCTGGTTCTGCAGCTCCTCCTGGCGCTGCCGGGCGACACCGAGCAGCCGGTCGGCCTCGGACTCGCCGGCGTTGCGCACCGCCTCGCCGTCCTCGTTGGCCCGACGGCGGATCACCGCGGCCTCGCGTTCGCCCTCGTTCTGCAGGCGCGCGGCATCGGCAGCGGCGGTGGCGCGCATCTCGGCGGCTTGGCGTTCGGCACCACTACGTACGTCGGCGGCCTGCTCCTCGGCGAGCTGGAGGATCTCCTGCGCGCGCCGACCGAGCTTGCCCCATGTTGGCTCGCCGGACTCCTGCAACAGCCGCCGCGTCGTCGCCAGATCGCGCGTCGACTCGTGCAGCTTGGCTTCTCGGTCTGCGATGTAGGCCTCGAGCGCGCCGACCGTATGGTCGACCTCGTTCCGGTCGTAGCCGCGCATCACCGCGATGGTGAACGTGCCGACAGAGCTGCCTTTCTCCAAGATGGCCAAGCCCTCGTCAGGCTCGAACATCGGCGCCCCGCCGGTGCCTGTGTCCCTCATCGTGAAGTCCTATCAGTCGCTGCGTGCCCGAAAGCCAATGTAGGGGACAACCTTGACACGTCCGGTACGGGTAGGGACATATCCACCACTACGGCTGCCTCCGTGTCGTTCCATCATCGCTTGCTTGCTCGACAAGTTCGACCAGGACGCCGCCCGCGTTCTTGGGATGAATGAAATTCACCCGTGAGCCCGCGGTCCCCGTTCGTGGCTCGTCATAGAGCACCTCTACTCCACGTTCCCTCAACTGTGCTGTCGCAATCTCGATGTTGTCGACCGTGTACGCGATCTGCTGGACACCCTCGCCGCGCTTGCCGAGGAACTTGGTGAGGGGCGAGTCCTCCCGCAACGGCGCGAGCAGTTGAAGCGGTGGTCCGTCCCCGTCACCGACCGTCAACATCGCCTCCACCACGCCCTGGTCGTCGTTGACCTCGATGTGCGTGACGTGCATTCCGAACCGCTGCTCGTACTCCTTCAACGCCGCCTCGAGATCGTGAACGGCGATCCCCACATGGTCGATCGCACGAAAAACCGGCTGCTGAACTTCGTCGTTCATGGGTCCATCGTGCGCCATGGGTACCCGTGCCGTCCGTAGGTAGGGTGATCGGACAGCATGAACCCGCTGGATGAACCTGTCGAAAACGAGCGGAGACAACGCCATGACCGCGGTCATCCTTGCCGGCGCGCGCACCCCGATGGGCCGGCTGCTCGGCAACCTGAAGAGCTTCTCGGCCGTAGAGCTGGGCGGTTTCGCGATCGCGGCCGCGCTCGAACGGTCCGGGCTGGCGCCCGAGCACGTGCAGTACGTGATCATGGGCCACGTCCTGCAAGCCGGTACGGGGCAGATCACCGCCCGCCAGGCCGCCGTCAAGGGCGGATTGTCGATGTCCGTACCCGCATTGACGATCAACAAGGTCTGCCTGTCGGGGCTGGACTCGATCGCGTTGGCGGCGCAAGTGATCCGGGCGGGCGAGTTCGAGGTCGTGGTGGCCGGCGGCATGGAGTCGATGACGAACGCCCCGCACGTTCTGCCCAAGTCACGTGAGGGTGTGAAGTACGGCGACGCCCGGTTGATCGACTCGATGGCGTACGACGGACTTTTCGATGTCTTTACCGACGCGGTGATGGGCGAGCTCACCGAGAAGCACAACGCTCAGCTCGGGATCTCGCGGGAGGAGCAGGACGCGTTCGCCGCTCGGTCGCATCAGCTGGCGGCGGTGGCGCAGAAGAACGGTGGGTTCGAGGGCGAGATCGTGCCGGTGTCCATTCCGCAGCGGCGGGGCGAGCCGGTCGTGGTGTCGGAGGACGAGGGGATCCGGCCGGACACCTCGGTCGAGGTGCTCGCGGGGCTGCGGCCCTCGTTCGCCGCGGACGGAACGATCACCGCCGGCTCGGCGTCGCCGATCTCCGACGGCGCGTGTGCGGTCGTGGTGACGTCGAAGGCGTACGCCGAGGAGAACGGTCTCCCCTGGCTCGCCGAGATCGGCGCGCACGGGGTGGTGGCCGGGCCGGACTCGACGTTGCAGTCGCAGCCTTCGAACGCGATCCGCGCGGCTTGCGCGAAGGAGGGCATCTCGCCTTCTGACCTGGATCTGGTGGAGATCAACGAGGCGTTCGCCTCGGTGGCGATCCAGTCGATGCGCGAGCTGTCGCTGGATCCTGACCGGGTGAACGTGGCCGGCGGCGCGATCGCTCTGGGGCACCCGCTCGGGATGTCGGGGGCGCGGATCGTTCTGCACCTGGCGCTGGAGCTGTCCCGGCGGGGCGGCGGGGTCGGTGCCGCCGCTTTGTGTGGTGGCGGTGGCCAGGGGGATGGGCTGATCGTTCGGGTGCCGCGCTCGTGACGCGGACGGCTCGGCGGCGGCCGACGGTTGCCGAGCTTGTGGATGAAGCGCGTTCCGGCTCCGCGCGGGCGGTCGGGCGGCTGATCTCGCTGGTCGAGGACGCCTCGCCGCTGTTGCGCGAGGTGGCCGCCGCGCTGGCGCCGCACGCCGGGAAGGCCGAGGTCATCGGGCTGACCGGGGCTCCGGGGGTGGGCAAGTCGACCTGTACGGCAGCGCTGGTGTCTGCTTTCCGTTCGGCCGGCCGGCGGGTGGGCGTGCTGGCGGTGGACCCGTCGTCCCCGTTCTCCGGCGGCGCACTGCTCGGCGACCGGGTCCGGATGCAGGACCACGCGACGGACGACGGGGTGTTCATCCGTTCGATGGCCACGCGGGGGCACCTGGGCGGGCTGTCGTGGGCGACACCCCAGGCGTTGCGGGTGCTGGACGCGGCCGGGTGCGACGTGATCCTGGTCGAGACGGTCGGCGTCGGGCAGTCGGAGGTGGAGATCGCCGGCCTCGCCGACACGACCGTCGTCCTGCTCGCGCCGGGCATGGGCGACGCGATCCAGGTGGCGAAGGCGGGCGTGCTCGAGGTCGGCGACCTGTACGTCGTCAACAAGGCCGACCGCGACGGCGCCGAGCTGGTCACCCGCGACCTCCGGCACATGCTCGCGCTTGGTACTCGTTCGGCCGACGGGTGGAAGCCTTTGATCCTGAAGCTGGTGGCGTCGGTGGGTACGGGCGTGCCCGAGCTGGTCTCGGCAATCGCGGCGCACCGCGCCCACCTCTCTTCCAGCGGCGAGCTGGACGCCCGGCGGCGACGCCGGATCCACGACGAGATCGAGATCTTGGCCTTGACTGCTTTGCGGGAACGGTTCGGCCAGCTCCCGGCTGGGCACCAGGTGGATGCTTTGGTCGACCGCGTCCTCGCCGGCAAGCTCGACCCCTACGCCGCTGCTGATGAGCTGGTCACGGAGCTGACCCAGCCGTAGCCGCCGCTGGGTGCGCTCAGCGACCGTGATCATGAACGTGATCATGAAGCTGGACTGGTCGTATACGCCGGGTTTGGCTTCATGATCACGTTCATGATCACGGACGGGGGCTGAGGTTTGGGTGAGGGGCGCCCTGGTCCCATAGGTTCGGACCGGGGTGCCCCCGACCCAGCCACCGCTCCGCTTTGAATGAAGGGCACCTTCATTCAATAGGTTGAGATGAAGGTGCCCTTCATTCGAAGGATCTCGGGTGGCGCCGTCTTGTGCGGCGCATGTTCTTGGCGAAGCGCTCTGGCGTTGGTGCTGTCTTGGCGCGGTCCTCGATGAGCGCTCTCCGGGCGTTGGGTGCTCTCGTGGGCTGTTGCGGCGGTCGAGTGTGGTGGCCGGTCCGGGGCGCGTCAAGGGCGCCTCACTGGGGGGCGCTTCGCGCAGACGGAGAGAGGCGTCGCTTCGCGATCGCTTTGCGACCCTTGACTCGCCCCGGCCCGGCCACCTGCTCTTCACGCGCCGCCCCTGCCCCCGGGAACGGGTGCCCGGGGAGGTTCCTTCTTGCTCGGGTTTGTTGCCGTGCTCGCGTCTCTTGTTGGCCCCCGGCTTCTTGTGGCTCAGATGAAGCCGGGCCTTCCGTCCCCCGTTTTTTTGAATGAAGGGCACCTTCATTCAATAGGTTCGAATGAAGGTGCCCTTCATTCAAACCTCGGGGAGGCTTAGCTTCAGGGGTATGGACGAGCTGCCGCCGGTCATGCTCGAGCAGGGTCGGCTCCGGGCGACGCTCGAGGGGGCGCGGGTGTACGGGCGGGAGCATCCCGATGAGTTCGGCGGGCTGAACTGGATCAACGACGAGCCCGTCCGCGTCGTCTTCTGGGCCACCGACCACCTCGACGACCACCGCCGCGCGCTGGCGGCGGGCCGGGTCGAGCACCCGGAGCGGGTCGTGGTCCGACAATGCCGCTACACCGAGCGGCAGGTGGACGCGTGGCTGGACGAGGTGCATCGGCTGCTGGTCGATCGACCCAGGACACCACGAGTGACCAGCTGGGGTCAGCACCTCGGCGAGGATGGCATCGGCATCCAGGTCACGATCTGGCCGTGGTCGGACGAGGGCGCCGAGTGGGTACGGGACAAGCTCGCGCCGATCCCGATCGAGGTCGCGGCGATGCCTCCCGCCAAGTTCCTCGGGCCCTACTCCGCCGGCCAGCCGTGACGCCATTCGAGCAGAGCGAAGGCCGCGCACAGCAGCGCCACCGCGGCTAGTAGGAAGCGGGCCGGTGACTGCAGCCCGGGGATGAGATTGAAGAGCAGCACGACCGGCACCGAGACGGCGTTCGCGATCGCGCCGAATCGGCAGATGGCGAGGGTCGAGCGACCGCGTACGCCGAGGAGGAGCAGGCCCGCGTAGCCGAAGCAGGCGGCGCCGAGCACGAGGAACAGCGGCCAGAGCTCGCCGGGAGCCAGGCCGAACCACGAGTGCACCGTCCACGGCGTCAGGCACAACAGTACGCCGAGGGCGGCGACCCAGGCGGCGTCGAGCGCCAGCACTCGCCTCGTCGAAGCCCCGTTCACAGAACTAACAAAAGCACAACAGAACGGGCCTGGTCGACACTGCCGGACGGCCGACCAGGCCCAGTCAAAGGAGCACTACAGCCGGGACAAAGCCCGATCGCTCACCACGGGATGCAACCCGAACTGCCGGGCCCGCCTTCAGCGAAGGCCGCCATGCCGGTGTCGTCCGCGTAGTCCAGCGCGTACAGGTCGAGGTCCAGCTCCAGCAGCCGCTCCGCCAGCCGCGCGTGGTGCTCCAGCGTCTCCTGCGGCCAAGGCGCATACCCACTGGTCACCCAGCGCACCGTGAACGACTCGAACAGGATCCCGTCCACGATCTCCGCCAGCTGCGGCAGCAGCCCGAAGCCGCGGTTCGCCAGGATGTAGCCCGTCCCCACGACCTCCCGCAGCGCCGCGATCAGGGTGAGCAGGTGCGGCACGTCCTCGGGGAACGTCAGCTCCACGTTGAGCGCGTCGAGGAACAGCCCCTTGAAGCCCTTCGCCAACGCCGATCGTGCCTGCGACAGCACGTGCTCGACCCAGTCCGGGTGGTCGACGTGTACGAACGCGCCGCCCCAGTCCGGGTTCCGCGACGTCCGCTGCCAGGGCGCGGGCGGTCCCGGGTCCTCCGAAAGCGACAGGTACGCGAGGAGTTCCACCCCGCGACCGCGCAGCGTCGCCAACTCCTCTTCGGAGTATCCGTAAGGCTGCAGCACGACGCGCTTGTACGCGGACAGCCGGTCGAGCTCGCCCGTGCCGTAGTAGAAGACGATCGGCAGCGCTGTCATCCCCGCCAACTCTCCCGGTACCACTCGAAGGTCCGCCGGACGCCCTCCTCCAGCGGTACGGACGGCTCGTACCCGGTGAGCCGCCGCAACTTGCCAAGGTCCGGGCACCGCCGCGCGACCGAGCCGGCCGGCGCGTCCAGCAGCGACAGCGTAGGACTCACGTTCGCGATCCGCAGCACGAGCTTGGCCAGATCCGCGATGTTCGTCTCCGCGGTGTCGTCGCCGATGTGCACGATCTCGCCGATCGCCTCGTCGGACGCCATCAGCCGCAGCATCGCCTCGACCGCGTCGTCGACGTGGCAGAACGCGCGGAACTGGTCGGCACCCCAGACGCGGAACGGCTCCTCGCCGTTCTGTGCACGCAGTGCCATCTCCGGGATCACGTGGTCGGCGCCCATGCGATCCCCGTACACGTTGTGGAAACGCCCCACCACAGCCTTCAGACCCTGAGCCCGAGCACCATGGATGAACGCGGACTCCCCGAGCAGCTTGGAGATCGCGTACGCGAACCGCGGCGACGTGACGTCGGCGATCATCACCGGAACGTCCTCGGCGGTCGGTACGGGAACGATCCCCGCGTCGACACCGCCGGCGTACACCTCGCTCGTCGAGGCGAAGAAGATCCGGTCGCCCTCCTGCGCCCAGTCCAGCAGGTGCAGGGCCGCGAGCGTGTTGACCCGAACGACGCGCGCCGGGTCCTTCTCGACGTTCCGGACACCGACGACCGCGGCCAGCAGGTAGATCTGGTCGAACCCGTGCGGAAGAGACGCCCACGTCGCCGGCGACGTCAGGTCACCGGAGATCACCTCGACCGACTCGTGCGCACGCACCGCGTCGAGGTCGGCGTCCTCCCGCCCGCGGGAGAAGTCGTCGACGATCGTGACCTCATGCCCATCGGCGAGAAGTCGTTTCGCCAGGTGCAGGCCGATGAAGCCCGCACCTCCCAGCAGCAAAGCCTTCATGCCGCGTCCACACCCTTCGGGAGGTAACCGAGACCGGCGTAGCGGACACCAGCTGCCGCGATCGCCTTCTCGTCGAGGATTCGCCAGGAGTCGTAGATGAACAGCGGCCTGTTGTCGGCGAGGATGTCGTCGACGAGCAACGCGCGGTAGTCCGGGTGGTCGTTGATCACGAGGATCGCATCGGTCTCGGCGAACGCTTTCGTCAGCGCGACGGGCTCACCGCCGTACCAGCGGATCGTCTCGTCGGTGACCAGCGGGTCGTGGCCCAGCACGGTGATCCCGGCGTCGGTGAAGACCGGCATCATCGAGGCGATCGGCGTGCCGCGCATGTCGTCGGTCGCCGGCCAGCCCTTGTACGCCCAGCCGAGTACGGACAGCCGCGCGCCCTCGGTCGAGCCGCGCTCGGCCTGGAACAGCTCGACGATCTTCTGCGCGACGTGCACCGGCATGTACTCGTTCAGCTCGCGCGCCTTGCCGACCAGGAACGGCTTCCGCTCGCCGCGGGAGCTGCTCATCATGATGTACGGGTCCTTCGACAGGCAGCCGCCGCCGACGTAGCCCGGCTTGGACAGGTCGGGCCGCGGGTAGTCGACGTTCGTCGCGCGGATGACCTCGAGCGGGTCGAGCCCGTTCTCCTCGGCGATCAGCGCGAGCTCGTTGCCGAACGAGTAGATCAGGTCGGTGTGGCAGTTGTTCGACAGCTTCACCATCTCCGCGGTCTCCAGCGTGGAGACCGGGACGATCTGCTTGGACAGTTGAGAGAACACCTCGATGCCGGCCGCCAGGCTGGCCTCGTCCAGGCCGCCGACGACCTGCGGGAGCTCGACGAGCTCGCGCAGTGCCTGGCCCTGGATCGTGCGCTCGGGCGCCATCACGAGCAGCGCCTTGCCCCACGCGCGCAGCAGCGGCGGGAGAACGACCTCGCGACTGGTGCCGATCGGCACCGTGCTGCGGACGACGACGAGCGTCTCCGGGCCACACCACTCGGCGATGTTGCGCGCCGCCGCGGCGAGGAACGTGAGGTTCGGCTCGTGCGTGGACTCGTCGATCGGCGTCGCGACGCAGATCATCACCGCGTCCAGGCCCTCCCGCGGAAGCTCGGTGCCGATGAACAGGTTCTTGCCGATCAGCTCGGCGAACACCTCGTCCACGCCCGGCTCGAAGATGTGCGGCTTCCCTTGGGACAACGACTCGATCACTGCTGGTTTCACGTCCACGCCGTGGACCACGTGACCCGCGCGAGCGAGTGCGGCGGCCAGGGTCAGGCCGACGTAGCCCATCCCGACTACCCCGATTGTCTTGGGCATCGTCAGATTCCTTTCTTGAATCCCTGGGTCTCGGACGTTCACCGCGCCATCCCCTGGCGCAGCTCAGGCCCGTGATTCTTTTCTGGGTGCCGGTCTCGGACGTTCACCGCGCTCTCCCCCCAGCGCAGCCTGAGGCCGGTGATCCCTTCTGTGGTGGTGCTGTCGTCAATGGTGGCGCCGTCACGGGCACGGCGGACGGATCCGGTCCAGTTCGAGATCCGTCGCATAGCCCGCGAACCGTTCATTCGCGTACTTCTCGCAGGCGTTCTCACGATTCGTCTTGGCGCTGACGTAGTCGACGGCAAGAACGATCTTGCCCGCGTCCCTCAGTGCCCGTGTGTTGTCGAGGTTCTCGCGGCAGTACGACTCGGTGCATGCTTCATCGGTGGCGAGGAAGAACAGCTCTTCCATGCCGATACCGTCGATGGCCTCGGTATAGCCCTTATGGTGACGCAGCTCTGGGGAGTTCTGCGGGAATATCCAGAAATCAGCGTTGTGACTCTTGCTGTACGAGCTCATCCGCATGATCAGGTCGACCATCTTGCGGCCGAGGGTCGAACGCGACTCTCCGGGAACCTCCGAGAGTTCGATCTCCTCGTACGCCAAGGGAGTGTCCAGGTACACCCCGTCGAAACCGGCCTTGCGCGCCTGGTCGAGCCGCGGCCGGATGACGTTGTCCCACCACCACTTGTCCCAGTACTTCACGAAGTACTCCTGCGGCCAGTCGTCCCAGCGGTTGAGGATCAACGAGGGAGCCTCGCGTTGCATCTCGGCGTACTCGTGCCGGAAGTTCTCGATGCTGCCGATCTCGAAGTAGGCAAGGACCTTCTTGCCCGACCCACGAAGCTTGGAGATCTCCGAGCTGGCCCAGTAGTCGGTGTTCGCGTCACGGGCAAGATCGATGACGGCCAGCTGGTGCGGGGCGGCAGCCAACGCGTCCAGCCGGTCGTTCTGGTAACCCTGCAACTGGTAGACCCAGTTGGTGATTCGCGGCTTCACCCTCGGCTTCCTCGGTGGTGTGGGCTCCGGCTTGGGACGTGGCTTACGCGTAGCTGTCGGCTTCGGCTGGGGCTTGGTCGGCTTGGCTGTCGGCGGCCGCGGTGTCTTGGACGCAACCTTGGGTGTCGTCGTCGCGCCCGGCGTACCGGTCGTCGATCCCGGTGCCGTCGAACCGTTCGGTGTGGTGGGGTTTGTGGTGCTACGGCCTGCCGCGTCTGGGTTGTCGTCCCCTCCCCTGGAACAACCCGTAGCGACAAGTCCCAACAGCAGCAGGAAATACAACCCCACCAGGCGTTTCGACACTGCGTGTTTCTCCCGACTCAGCTTGCTTCCGCCAAGGCGGACCAGATCGATGTGACGGTGTCGTCGAGATCGTGCTGTGGCTGCCATCCGAACACGGTAGCGGCGCGGCTGATGTCCGCCCGGATCCAGCTGACGCTGGCCGAACGGGCCGAACCCGTTCCTACTTCCTCGATCTCACCCTTGAACCCGGCGACCTCGGCGAGCCGCTCGACAGCCGTGCGTACGGTGACCGCACGACCGCTCGCGATGTTGAACACCGAGTACGGCAAGGACGAAGCGACCGTGGCGGTCGCCACACCACGAGCGACGTCACGAACGTCGACGAAGTCGCGGTACGCCGTCAGCGGACCGAGCGTGAGGACCGATTCGCCTTGCTCGACTGCATCTTTGAGCTTCGCGGCCGCCCTGCCGAGAACGTTCGCGCTCGACACGCCACCGCCGATCGGGTTGAACACCCGCAGCGTCGCGCCACTCACCCGACCGTCCTGGGTGGCAAGGCTGAGTTGACGCGTCGCCGCCCAGTGACTGAGGCCGTAGTCGCTGACCGGGTTGACCGCGCTGTTCTCGGTGACCGACTCGCCCTCCGGGACGGGTCCGTACTCGCCGGCCGAGCCGAGGCGGACCAGCCGGATGCCGGGTCGAATCCGGGCGCACGCGTCGATCAGCTTCGCGACCACCATCGTGTTGGACTGCAGCAGCTCCGAGCTCGAACCGTCCAACAGCCCTGTGCAGTTGACGATCGCGTCCGGCTGATGCGAGCGCAGCACGGCCTCCAGGCCGTCGACATCGACGGCCTGGAGGTCACAGGTGGCGCGGCCGACCGGCCGGACCGAGGTCACGGTCGGGTCGGCCTCGAGCGCAGTAGCCACGTACCGCCCGATGAACCCCGACGCACCGAACAGCACAACCCTGGTCATACCGCGCGTTCCGTGATCCGCTCTGGTAGCAACATCGGACGCAGGCTCTCGAACTGCGCGTTGGCCTCGTCGTAGTCCTCGGGACGGCCGATGTCGAGCCAGTAGCCGTCGAACTCGTACGAGAGCGGGTTGCGCTGCTGGTCGAGCAGGTCGAGCACGAGCTGGTCGAAGCCCAGCGACATGCCCTCCGGGTACGGGTCGATCGTCTTACGGGACATGCCGTAGACGCCCATGCTGACCCGGTACGGGAGCGAAGGCTTCTCGGTGAACCCCACGACGTGACCGTCGAGGATGTCCAACACACCAAAATCGATCTTCGCCGCACGCCCCGCGGTGGCCACCGTGAGCGGCGCGCCGGAGAGCGCGTGCGTGTGCAGAAGATCGCTGTAGTCGAGGTTCGTCAGCACGTCGCCGTTCATCACGATGAAGTGCTCGGGCAGTCGGTCCCTGAGGTTGAACAGCGGTCCAACGGTCGACAGCGGCTTGTCTTCCTCCGCGTAGTCGATCTCCATCCCCCACCGCGATCCATCACCGACGAACGCCCGAATCAGGTGTCCCAGATGGTTGATCGCAATCGTCGCCGACGTAAAGCCGTAGGTCGACAGCTGCTGAAGCACGATCTCGAGGATCGCGTGGCTGTTACCGATCGGCACGAGCGGCTTCGGCAGCGCTGTCGTGTACGGCATCAGCCGCACTCCCCTGCCGCCCGCAAGTATCACTGCGTGCATTTCATCCCCACCCTCTAGTTGAACTACTTGTGATATCTAGCCTGCCCCAGTCGCTGGCTCATCGCGGCTAGAAAGAGCACGAACAACAGCAACGAGCTCCCTAGGAAAACGGTTGTATCGGCCAACGGAGATGGCCTCCCCGGTGACAACAAGGTGAAGGCGATGTGAAGACCCGCACACGCGGCGAGCGATCCACACAACCACCCGTATCTCGCCATCTCGGCAAGACGAAACCCAAGAAAGAACGTGCCGGCCAGCACGACCCCAGACGCCGTCATGACCACGGCGGCGGGAGTCAACATGTCGGCGGCCCGGAGCGCGAACAGCAGAATCACTGCCAGCAAGGCCGCCACCCCCAAACACACACCCACGTTGCGGGCGAGTAGAACCCAGATCTTACCGACGAACTCTCTCGGGTATCGCACCTTTGCAAGTAATGCTCGGGCTTCCGTTCCGAACTCCTTGGCCCGCCATTCGACCACCCCCATGGCCGTGATCAGCGGCACGAACCCGAGCAGGATCTCGAGATTCGTCAGCATGTAAGGAGCCTGCGAGTGCAGGAAGAAAACCGCCATCAAAGCGGCATAGGACAGCACCGCAGGGAGCTGGACGAATTCTCCACGTAGGCCCGCGCGAATGTTTGGCTCTTTGCCCTCCTTCTTTTTCAAGGTTTGGCAAAGCGCGACCACGAATGCGGCCACGACCGATATCACGACTTCGATGATCGCGATGTACAGCATCGGCCGGCCGACGATGAGATAGCACACGCCGACGATCGCCGCCGGCGTCATCGCGAGCAGCAGCAGGTCCTCGCGCCGGTAGAACATCAACAACCCCGACGCCATCTGGTACATCATCTGGCCCGCGGCGAGCAGCACCAGCTGGTAGCCGGCGCCGGTCGTCACGACCACGATCACGCTCGCGCCGACGCCGATCGGGATGGCGAGGAACGACGAGATCGCCAGCAGCTTCGCCGCCGCGCCGGGGAAGCCGCGGCCAAGCAGCCGGTACGCCATCCACGTCGCACCGCCGGCCCAGACCCAGCCGATCGCGCCGGCGAGGATCAGTCCGAGGGAAAGGGAGCGCGGGCCGACGAACGCCATCGCGGCCGGGAAGACCGCGGCCGGCATCAGGTAGAGCAGGCCGTGTCCGATGTCGCGGATCGCGGCGCGCCACTCGATCGGCGTCCGCACCTTGGTCGCGACGATCGGCTGGGTCGAGCCGACCCGGTACCGCACCTCGTCGGCGAGCGCGAAGACGTCCGGGTAGCCGTACTGGTCGCGGGCGATCTGGTCGGTGATGCCCTCGGACTCGAGGGTCGCGGCGACGTGCAGCCCGTCGACGGCGTGGAGCACCGTGGAGCGCATCTTCTCGGCGAGGTGGTCCACCGGGTCGCCGCTCACACTGTGCGTCGCCATCGCGGCGGCGTCGTCGACCATCGTGGTCATGGCGCGCTGGGCGCCGACGTGCGCCTCCGCGACGGCGGCAGCGTCAAGCTCGGCTTGACGGACTCGCTCGATGGCCGTACGTACCGCCTGGGAACGGGCTTCGACCTCCTGCGCCACCCGTACCTTGGCGTCTTCGGCACCCTGGTGGTCATCGGTCACGGATGCTCTCCCGCGGGCATCATGGCGGCTGTCCGAACGAGCGACTCGCTGGCTTCGGAGTCCGGATCGGTGTCGGTCTCGGGCTCGGTCCGCTGCGCTCCGATCTTCACGGACTCGGTGGAGGCCGGCTCTTCCTCCTCGGTGACGTGCTCGTAGACCGCGCGGTAGGCGTTCAGCGACTGGATCAGGGTGAACCGAGCCATCACACGCTCGTGCGCCTTGGTCGCGAGCTCGTTGCGCATCGCGTCGTCCGCGAGCAGCTTGACGCAGGCGTCCGCGACCGCCTTGAAGTCACGGGGGGCGACGACGAAACCCGTGTCGGCGACGGCCTCAGCGACGCCGCCGACATTGGTTGCCACGACCGAACGTCCGCAGGCCATCGCTTCCACCACGGTGTAAGGGAATCCCTCCGAGATGCTCGTCAAGGCGACGATGCTTCCCGCGTGGTAGGCGTGTACGGGCGTGGACACTCTTCCTTCCAGCACGGCGATTCCGGTGAGGTCGAGCTCCTCGATCAGATCCACGCAGCTCTCGTGGTAGACCTCGTTGCCGTGCGGGGTGGAGCCGAACATCCGCAGCTTCGCCTCGGGAATCTCCTTGTGCACGAGCGCGAACGCGCGGATCAGCGTGTGCAGATCCTTCAACGGGTCGATGCGACCCATGAACACGATCGTCGGCTCGTCAGGCTCGGAGTCCGCCTTGGGGAACTCGTCCGGCGGAACTCCGTTGTACATCGTCCACATGCGCTCAGGATCCGCGCCGTTCTGCAGCTGCCAGCGCCGGTTGTAGCTCGAGTGCGGCGCGAGTGCGTCCGCGACGAGGTAGCCGGCGCCGGCCAGCATGCGGAAGAAACTGAGGATGAGGACCTTCACCCCGTGCGGGGCGTTGTCGTTGACGTAGGAGAGGTACCGCTCGCGGAGGTAGATGCCGTGCTCCGACATCACCACCGGCGTGCCGTACCGCCACTTCGACGCCATCGCGACCAACATCGACAGGCCGTTCATCGACGCGTGCACGATGTCGGCCTCGACCGGCTTGGCGGCGAGCGGGCGCAGCATGTGCTCGATCAGCCAGGCCGCCTCGAGTGCGTCCGCGAGGGAGAGGTGCGTGGTCTGCACCTCGCTCCAGGCGTCCATCATCACGGTCAAGGCGTCGTTCGAGGTCAGCGCGTGGGACAGGTTGCCCCCACCCGCCGCGTAGTCGTACAGACCACGCAGCGCGTGGAGGAAACGGCGGCGGACGACCGACTGGTCCTCGACCGACTGCCGCAGCGGACTGATCAGCGTGGCGAGGAACTCCTCGTACGCATGGGCAAACGCTGGTCCGGGTGACCTCGACCGGCGACCGCCGGTCGGGGTCGGGCCCCAGAGCTCGATGGAGCGAACCCGAACCAAGTTGTCCGGAGACTCCCACACCTGCTCCTCCTCGCCGTCCACCGTGAGAGCGACCATCTCCCACTCGTAGTCGTCGAGGCCTCGGATGAGCTGGTCACACCAAACGCTGACTCCGCCCATCGCAAACGGGTAGGTCCCTTCCGAGACCAGCGCGACTCTCACGGCAGGATGCTGGGAGTGAACGTCACCGGGGTGTTGGCGGCCAGGGTGATCGGCGCGGACTTCTCCGCACCGTAGGTCGTGAACCCGGCCGTCGTCGCTCCGGTCATCGTGACCGATCCAGCCTGCGGGGACGTCACCGTGACCTTGTTCGTGGTCCGGTCGTACACCGCACGCGCACCCGCGGCCAGCGTCTCGAAGTGCACGTTGCGCTTCGACACGTTGTCAGCCAGCTTGGTCCAGCCCGGCGACAGCAGCGGCACCTTGTAGTACGAGGTGTACTTCGCCATCACCTGGTCGGCCCAGTCGCCGAGCAGCGTCTTGTTCTGCGTGCTGCAGAACTTCAGCCCGAGGATGTTGATGCACTTGTAGCTGTAGTCGCGCAGGTTGCCGATGTGGAACGTGTGCGTGTACATCGAGCCGGTCGCGACGTGCTGCATCGCGACGTCGGTCTCGAAGTTCATCAGCTGGGTGTACGTCTGGTTCACCGGGAAGAACGGGAACTTGCCGTTCGGCCCGTAGTACATGTTGTAGAAGTACGTCTCTTCCTCAGGCGTGGTGCTGAAGTACGCGATGTTCGTGGGCCAGTCCGGCACGATCATCAGGCTCGGGTCCATCGGGTGCCGCACGCCGCAGTTGAAGCAGGACGGCTGGTGGCTGACGAAGGACATGTTGCCGTGGAAGTACTTCACGCCCGCGGCCTTGGCAGCCGCGATGAGGTTCGGGTTCGACGCCATCAGGCCGTAGTCGGTCGGCGGGTCGATGTCGTTGTTGGGGTCCGGGTGGAACACTCCGAGTCCGGAGTACTCGCCGGTCTTGAGGATCTGCTTGTCGGTCGGCAGACCGAGCTGAGCACCGCGGGTGAGGTTGTTGTTGATCTCAGCGAGGGTGCTGGCGTAGTCCGAGGCGTTCAGCTTCGGGTGCGTCAACGTGTGGTTGACCCAGCGGAAGTTGTTCCGCAGGCAGCGCGACGTCGAGGTCAGCTGCGCGACGGTCCCGTTCGGGTAGCACGTCGTGTTGGAGCTCGTTGCCGCGTCGCCGGCGTTGTACGCCAGGTCCATCGTGAACGCCGAACCGAGCGGGTACTTCTGCCGCAGCTTCTTCTGCACCTCGTTGGCGTTGTACGCGTCGTGCGCGGTCATCTGGAAACCGGGCTCGGGCTTGTACGTGCCGTTCGGCAGCAGCTCGTCGGAGCTGTTGAACCAGTCGTCGACGTCGGTCATCAGGTAGTGCTTGTACTCGCCGAAGTACATACCGCGAGTCGCCCACCGGAACATGCCGTACACGAGCAGGTTCGTCTGCAGCAGGTACTGGTTGTTGGAGAACGAGAACGCCATGCGCTCGCGGCCGTCGGTCGAGGTGGACGTGACGCCGAGGATGCTGCTGCCGGTCTGGATGATCGACTTGGCGTTGCAACCAGCCTGCAGGGTGTTGCGGTAGACGTACGACTGCAGGATCGGGATCTTCACGCCGTTCTTCAGGTCGCTGAAGGCGGCCTGGCCGGTCGCGGTGAGCGTGGCCTGGAGGGGGGTGTCGCCGACGCCGACCTCGGTGCCCTGCCGCAGGCAGTAGTCCTCGGGGTAGGTGCCGTAGCTCGAGTAGACCGTCGCCTGGCGGACCTTGTAGTCACGCTCGTACGCCCAGAGCACGTTCCACTCGGTGCCGTCGAACGCGCTGGTCCCTGCCGAAGCGTCGAACAGCATCGCGTCGGTCAGCAGGATCGCGTTGTACTTGCCGGTGCCGTCCGCGCCGACGAGCTTGTCCGCGGTGAGCGGCGTGCTCTTCGCGTACAGGACGTCGTACCCGGCGCCGACGCGGTCCAGCGTCGTCTTCCAGGTCGGAAGGTGGATGTCGTTCGCGTCGAAGGCGACGACCAGGGCGCGCAAGGCGACCTTGTCCGTCGCGGCGAGCGTCGCGGCCTTCGGCGTCAGCGAACGAATCTTGATGTTGCGCTGGACGGGCACCGCGGCCTTGTTCTTCGGCTTGGCCATCGGCTTGGCCGGCTTGGCCTTCTGCGGCTTGACGGCAGACTTTGCCGGAAGTTGGTGATCGTGGTCACCCACGCGATCCCGCGCGAGCGGGTTGCCGGTGACTTGTTGGGTTGGGCCAGGGCCAGCGGTCTGGCCGGCCACCGCCGTGGCCCCGACGCCTGCCGTGACGATGGTCACGGTCAGCGCGAGGCGCAGCAGTACACGACGAAGTTGGGCAGGGTGGTTCATGAGATTGGCCCCCCACAGGCGCGATCCGTAATGAAGAAATGTGGCCCCGTACCAATGTAGCTCTGCGGCTACCAGGTAGTCGCAGCCCGACGTTAACAGTCGCCACTGAGAGCCGGAGTCGCTTTTGATCAATCGATGGGAAACATCGTCGTCACAAAGAGCGAACAAGCATCGCCGTGGCACGAACCGGACAATGTCCCCAGCGTCACAAGAGGTACGAAGTGTACGAACTATCTATTTTGTGCCGGGCCGGAAGTTAGCCGGCCGGGCTTGGGCGGGTTTGGGCGGCCAGCGCGACGGCGATCTCGCACGCCTCGAGCATGGCCTGGGCGATACCTCGCGCGTCTTCGAGCGCGTACGGCCGTTCCGTCCCGTCCTGCGTGATGATCACCATGTCGCCGGCGTCGGCCTTGACCAGGCTGACTTCCACCGGACCGCCCCAGCGCGCGGGTATGCGCCAGATGCGTTGAACTTCCGCCATGAGCGGACCCCTCCCCCTCCCCGACCCTTCTGCGCGGAGAGAACGAGCGTAGCCGCGCGCCGCTCCGTACCGGGTCGGATTCGGCTGAACGGGCCGTGTGGGCGCCCATCGGACGCTCTGGAAGGATCTGCTGTCTTGGCAGGGGGCGAGACACGGGATCGGAGCGAGCAGGGTCGATGACAGGCAGCGACGAACGGCACGAGACGTCGGCCGAGAAGGCTCCGGCGGCGGATGCTGCGCAGACCGCCGCTCCGGCTCCGGCTCCGGAGAAGGGGTCCGGCTCCGGTTCTGGCTCTGGTTCTGGCTCTGGGTCGGACGAAGGCGGCGGCCAGGGCGGCGGTCAGGGCGGCGGGCTGCCGTTCGGACGGCCCGGCGCGCGGATCTCCCGTACGTCGCCGTTCTATCTGGGCTTCTTCGGCGCGTTCGGCGTCTTCGTCGCCTGGGGCCTCGCGAACATGCTCGTCAACGCCCGCAGCGTCGTCGTGCTCGTCATCGTCGCGATCTACCTCGCGATCGGCCTCAACCCGCTCGTCGAGTGGCTGATCCGGCGCCGTGTCAAGCGTGGGTTGGCAGTGCTGATCGTGTTCGTTCTGGTGATCGCGGTCTTCGGGCTCGTGGCGGTCGCGATCGTGCCGCTGCTCACCGACCAGATCAACGGCCTGATCACGCAGGCGCCGACCTGGCTGGACGAGTTGCAGCGGAACGAACGGATCCGCGAGCTCGACGAGCAGTACAAGATCATCGAGAAGGTCCAGGAGTACATCACCAACGGCGAGCTGTGGACCCAGGTGTTCGGCGGCATCGTCGGCGTCGGCCGGGTCGTGCTGAGCACGTTGTTCAGCGCGTTCACGCTGCTCGTTCTGACGCTGTACTTCCTGGCGTCACTGCCGCGGACGAAGAGTGCGGTCTACACGCTGGTCCCGCAGTCGCGGCGCGAGCGGGTCACCAAGCTCGGCGACGAGATCGTCGAGCGGATCGGCGCGTACGTCGGCGGGCAGCTGCTCGTCGCGGGACTCGCCGCGGGTTCCTCGTTCCTGTTCACGACGATCGCCGGACTGGGCGAGTACTCCGTCGCGCTGTCGATCGTGGTGGGCGTACTGGGCATGGTGCCGATGATCGGCGGCCTGCTCGGCGCGGCCATCGTCACCGCGATCGGCTTCGTGTCGGACCTGAAGATCGGCATCGCCTGCGTGATCTTCTACCTGATCTACCAGCAGGTGGAGAACTACTTCATCTACCCACGCATCATGCAGCGCTCGGTGAGCGTGCCCGGGACGATCACGATCGTGGCGGCCATGCTGGGCGGCTCGATGCTCGGCATCACCGGCGCCCTCCTGGCCGTCCCCACCGCCGCCGCCCTGCTGCTGATCATCCGCGAGGTCATCATCCCGCGCCAGCAACGCATCTGACGCTGGTCGCTGCCGGGGTTTGGATGAAGGGCACCTTCATCCAATAGGTTCGAATGAAGGTGCCCTTCATCCAATGTCGCGGCCCGAGGGCTGCTCCAGCCGGGGATTCTCGGCGCGACGAGCTCGTGATGCGTCCTTCTCGTCCGCCAGGGTTTTAGCCGGAGCCGCACGCGTCAAGGGCGCCATAGGCGGCGCTTCGCGCGGGATGGCGTCGCTTCGCGATCGCAAGCGACCCCTTGACCCGTACGGCTCCGGCCAAAGGGCGGCGGGGACGAGAACGACGCCGCCCCTGGTCGACGCCCCCACCCCCTCGCGCCGCCAGCTCTCCGCGCCCGCCGTGATCATGTACGTGATCATGAAGCTGGAGCCGTCCTATACGCCGCTCAGCCTTCATGATCACGTTCATGATCACGGGACGGGGCGCTCGAGCGTTTGAATGAAGGGCACCTTCATTCAATAGGTTCGTATGAAGGTGCCCTTCATCCAAAGCCGGACGCCCCGCTGGTGCTGCGGGGCGTCCTCGACAACGGAGCGGTCAGGACTGAGCGAGCCGCGGGTCGGTCGAGCTGAGCTGCTCGCCCGTCTCGTACCAGCCCGTCGGGCGCCGCGACACGGTCGGGAGCACGCGCTCCGCGTCGGTCGGGGCAGCCCAGCGGACGCCGTTGGCCAGCACCTGTCGGATCTCCTTCTGGTGGTACGTGGGGTACTCCTGGTCGCCAGGGCGGAAGTAGAACACCCGGCCGCGACCGCGACGCCACGTCGCGCCCGAGCGGAAAACCTCACCACCGCTGAAAGAACTGATGAAGATCAGCTCGTCCGGCTGCGGCACGTCGAACAGCTCCCCGTACATCTCGTCCTCGGGGATGATCAACGGATGCGGGATGCCCTGCGCGATCGGGTGTCCCGGCGCGACCGTCCAGATCAGCTCCCGGTCGTGCTCCGAACGCCAGTCCAGCGTGCACGTCGTCCCCATCAGCTTGATGAAGATCTTCGAGAAGTGCGCGGAGTGCATGACGATCAGGCCCATGCCGCCGAGGACGGCCTTGTGCACGCGCTCGACGACCTCGTCCGAGACCTCGCCGTGGGCGGCGTGTCCCCACCAGGTCAGGACGTCCGTCGAGTCGATGACCTCCTGCGTCAGCCCGTGCTCGGGGTCGGCGAGCGTCGCCGTACGCACCTCGACGTCGTCGCCGAGGTTCTCCTTGATCCCGGCCGCGACCGCGCCGTGGATGCCCTCGGGGTAGAGCTTCTGCACCGAGGCGTCCCTGGTCTCGTGGACGCCCTCGTTCCACACTGTCACCCGAATCGGGCTCATGCTTTTCTCCCAATGAAATAGAGGCAAAGTCACGGTGCGTCGGTGATCGCGACCTCGCGACCCTCGAGCGCCGACGCGTAGCACGCGTCGATGATGCGGGCGCGCGTGAGCGCGTCGCGACCGACGTGCGAGGACCAGTCCCCCGCGCGGATGATGTCGACGAACTCGCTCACCACGGCGCTGTGGCCGCCGCCGCGCTGGGTCGCGGGCCGCACCTCGGCCGGCACGCCGGCGACGTCGGTGTAGATCCGCAGCGTGTCCTCCGGCGCGTAGTTCTCGACCGCGATCTCGGCGCCGCCGTCGGTGCCGTACAGCGTGACGCCGAAGTCGTCGCCGGGCTTGCGGAACGAGGCCCAGCTCGTCTCGACGAGCAGCGTGCCGCCGCCCTCGAGGCGGATGAACGCGGTCGCGAGATCCTCGACCTCGTACGCCGAACCGACCTGGAGCTTGCTCGACGTCGACCCGCCGAGGCCACGCGGGCCGAGCTCGGCGAACGTCGACGCGGTCACGGTCAGGACCTTCGGCTCGCCCAGCAGGTAGAGCGCCATGTCGAGGATGTGCACGCCGAGGTCGATCAGCGGCCCGCCGCCCGCGAGCTCACGGTTGGTGAACCAGCTGCCAAGGCCCGGGATGCCGTTGCGGCGCAGCCAGCGCGCCTTGGCGTAGTAGACCCGCCCGAGCTGACCGGCGTCGATCTGCTGCTTGAGTACGGCGACGTCGCCACGCTCGCGGTGGTTGAAGATCACCTTGAGAACGCGGCCGGCCTTCACCGCCGCGTTGACGATCTCCTCGGCCTCCGCGCCGGACCGGGCGAGCGGCTTCTCGCACAGCACGTGCCGGCCGCTCTCCAGCGCGGCGATCGAGATCGGCGCGTGCAGCTTGGTGGGGGTCGCGACGCTGACGGCGTCCAGCTCGTCCAGGGCGAGCAGATCCTCGTACCTCTCGAACAGGTGCGGGATGTTGTGTTCCTCGCCCAGCTGCTTGAGCCGGTCGGTCTCGAGGCCGGCGATGCCGACGACCTCGACTCCCGGGAGGGCGAGATATCCGCGGAGCGCGGCCTGGCCGGCGAAGCCGAGACCGATTACACCGACGCGGAGGGGCGTTTGGACGGCAGCATCGGAGGCAGCCGCCAAGTCATCTGATGTCATCAGCATCCAGTCTATGGAGATGTTCCCGCGGCCGCGCGCGAGCGGATCATGACCGGCTCCGGCCAACCCGCGACCATGAGGGCTACTCAGGCAGATTCGTCCGCCTGTGGCATCGGAACATCGGCGAATGCGGCGACTGTTCTGTCAGCGTACGCGCTGGCGTCGGCGTACTCCATCGGACCCGCCCACGTACGTGGCAGCGGTCCCACATCGGGGGTGAGCCGGGCCACGACCTCGTCCAGGGCGCGCTCGGCGTTGCCCACCCAGAGGTGCTTTCCACCGTCGATCGGGAGCACCTCGGCCTGCGGGATCGCTTTGAATCGCTCGATCGCCTCCGGCGGCTTCAGGTAGTCGTCGAACTCGGGGACGAGCGCCACCACCGGCTTGCCGGACTCCGCCCAGACGGCCAGGTCCGCAGGCTGGGAGAAGCGCAGGCTCGGCGACATCAGGATCGCGCCCTGGACGGCGGGGTCGCAGCCGTACTTGAGCACGAGGTCGGTGCCGAACGACCAACCCAGCAACCAGATTCTCGGCAGGTCGTGGAACTCCGCGTACTCGATCGCCGCCGCGACGTCGTGCCGTTCGCCCTTCGCGTTGTCGAACGCGCCCTCGCTCTTGCCCTGCACGCTCTCGGTGCCGCGGGTGTTGAACCGGAGCACCGCGATGCCGGCGAGCGCGGGGAGGCGGTAGGCGGCCTTGCGGAAGACGTGGCTGTCCATCATGCCGCCGTGGGTGGGCAGCGGGTGGACGCAGACCAGCGTGGCGACCGGGTCACGGTCGACGGGTACGGACAGCTCGGCGACCAGCTTCAGGCCGTCGGCGGTCTCCAACGTCAGCGGCGTCCGGGTGGCGGGCAGCACGCTGTTGGCTTTGATGGGGGTGCTCACGGGGCTGATTCTCCTACTTCGGCCGCCTGTGCCCGCGGGCGCGCCAGCAGGCGGTGTGCCAGTGGCGGCGGGCGTCGAGGCCCTCGGGGGCGCCGTACGACGGCGGGTTGGCCGGCCACGTGACCAGGTGCGGCGTGGCGGGCGGGATCAGCTGGTTGCACCCGGGACAGCGGTACGCCTTGGTGGCCGCGCTCCCGGTGACGTTGCGCACGTTCCAGTCGCCGTCGGCCCACTCCTCCACGCGCTGATGTCCCCCGAACAGCGGCCTGGGCTCGGGAGCGCGAGGGGACGAACGCGGACGACGACGGGGCACGTGCTCCATTCTCCCTCTAGGGTGGAGCCATGCCGCGCTACGACTACCGGTGCCGCGCTTGTGGCGACACGTTCGAGGCCACCCGCCCGATGAGCGAGGCGAGCGCGCCCGCGACCTGCCCGGCCGGTCACGACGACACGGTGAAGCTGCTCTCCACCGTCGCCCTGGGCGGCCGCGCCCCCGCCGGTGGTGGCGGCGGAGGCGGCTGTTGCGGCGGCTCCTGCGGCTGCGGCAGCTAGCGCTCGTCCGGCGCGCCCCGGGAGGGGACCAGCCCGGACAGGAACTGGATCACGTTCTCCGAGAACAGCCCCGCCAGCGCGCCCATCACGACGAGCACGGCGATCCGCGGCTGTGCGGACGACTGCTGGTCCAGCGCGATCAGGCCGGCGGTCACCGCGAGCCCGAAGAACGACCCGAGCAGGCCGGCGGCGAACGGCGTCACGAAGTACCAGGGCACCCAGCTGCGCTCGACCCCGCCACGGCCCATCCAGGCCGCGAACTTCTGGATGATCCGGATCACGCTGCCCGCCACCCCGGCCAGTCCGGTCACCACGATCGTCGCCGTGGTCGCGGTCAGGCGAACGCCCGGCAGGATGCCCGGCGCGGGCTCGACCGAGCCGGCGGACAGCGCCTGTTCGGCCAGCGGGTACGCCCACAGGATCCCGACGAACACCGCGAGCGCGGCCATGACCAGCCACAGGATGAGGAAGAACGCGCCGAAAGCCCCGACCCGCTTGCCGGGCTTGGCCGCCGCGACGGGAGCCGGCGGCTCCCCCGGCTCGACCGGGACCGGCACTACCGCCTCGACCGTCTGCACCGGCGCGGCACTCACAGGCGTCGGCTCCTCGCGATCGAGCTGATCGGGCGTCTCGTCCTCCTGCGGCGGCCCGGCTGCCCGGATGATCGGTTGGCCGGCATCTGCCGGAATGGATGTCATCATCGCCTCCCCAGCTCTGACGGCGACACAACCTACTCCTGGTCCTCGGCGTCGAAGAACCGCAATGCTTCGGGAGCCGGAAAGAACAACGACGCGGGTACGTGAGCACGGACCGCGTCGACCACCGCCTGCCCGCCGCGCCAGTCCCGCGCGCGGATCGGGATCGAGTCGCCGGCACCCGACCGAAGCCCGAGCAGTTCGTCGCCGTCGCCCTCCGGACCGGGCTCCGTACTCACCCCGACCACGTCCGCGAACCGGATCGTAACGGTCGGCCCGCCCGCCTTGCCGGCAACGAACGTGACGCCCTCCGCGCCGAGCACCAGGCGGGACCCACGGGCCGGGAACGCGAACGCGCGGCGCCGGAACGCCGTGCCGCGAACCTCGGGCACCGGGCTGTGCGGCAGCTCCGGCAGCGACCTCGCCCGGTGCCCCTCGGCGAGGCCGAGGATCAACGTGGACCGGGCGGCGGTCATGGCCGCGGCTACCTCGGCCGCCTCGACGTCGCCCGCGAGCAGCGACACATGCTCCGCCGAGCCGCTGACCTCGCCGCGGAGCCAGGCCGCCGCCTCGTCGTACGCCGCGTACAGCACGAAGTCGTCCGACCCGACGTCCTCGGCGAAGCCCGCGCGGACGAACGCCAGCTCCTCCGCGTTCGGTCCGTCGGCGCACAGCGCGTCGAGCGCGTACAGCACGGCCGCGGACATCCGGTCGACCTCGCCGTTCTCGACGTCGCTCCCGAGGCCGATCGCGAGCTGGTTCTCCGGGATCGCGGTGGTCGCCGTGCTGAGCTCGTAGACGACACCGAGCTTCTGCCGCAGCAGCTTGGTGAGGCGCCGTTCGAGAACGTGCACACCGGTCGTCAGCGCCACGGACCGTGGCCCGAACATCGCGACGATCACGCCGCCCTCGATCTCCCGCCACCCGGGCGCCGACCAGTCGAGCGGCGTCGGCGGCGCGCGGCGTACGGGCTCGCCGTCGGGCATCGGCAGCCGCAGGCCGTCGGGCAAGGGACCGGTCAGGACGAGCGCCGCGTTCGCGCGGTGGAACCACTGGCGGCACCAGTCGGCGACCTCGGTCGGGTCGGCGCGGCTCGGCGCGATGTGCGGACTCGCGATCAGCCCCGGCCCACGGGCGCCGTACCGCATGCTCAACGGCCAGGCGACGACCGGGTTCGCGCCGCGGTCGCGGTGCCGTTCCTCGACCCGGATCACGCTCCGCTCCACGTCGAGCGGCTCGAGGTCGAGCTCGGCCAGGCTGCGACAGACCTTGGCGAGGTGCTCGGTGACGACCTCCGGAGAGCTGCTGACCTCGAACTCGGTGACGAACGTGCCGACCGAGGCGTTCGCCGCGTACGGGTGCTCGCCCACCTGCCGCATCGTCAGGTGCTCGATGACGTGGCTGATCCCGGTCGTCAGCAGCGTCTCGTCGGCCAGGCCCACCCCGAACAGCAGGCGTGCGGTCAGGCGGCGGCCAGGGGTGTCGACCCAGAACACCGGCACGCCGTCGACGACCGTGCGATGGACCTCCGGGAGGGTCGCCATCCAGCACGGTAACTCCGATTCGGGCGGCTGAGCCGAAGATCGGCCAAACTTGGCTGTGACGCGATCGGTGGTCCGAGGCGTCGTGACTAGTGAGGAGCCACCATCCCGAAAGGCCGGAAGGGCGACCGAGTGAGCGCAGAACCCGATCCTGGGGACTTCGTGGAGTTCGCGTCGGCACGTACGCCTCAGCTGTTCCGGAGCGCGTACCTGCTGACGGGTGACTACCACCTGGCCGAGGACCTGGTGCAGACGACGCTGGGCAAGCTGTACCGCGGCTGGAAGCGGATCCAGCGCGCGGAGAACCCGGTCGCCTACGCCCACACGGTGCTGGCGCGGACGTACATCTCCTACCGCCGGCTTCGCCGTTCGACGGAGGCACCGACACAGGACGTGCCGGAGCAAGTCGCGGTTGACAGCGATCCGGCACTGCGGATGACGTTGCTCGGCGGGCTGGAGCAGCTTTCCGTACGGGACCGTACGGTGCTCGTCCTGCGGTTCTGGGAGGACCGCAGCGTCGAGGACACCGCGCAGATGTTGGGCGTACGACCTGGCGCGGTGCGTTCGCAGACGATGCGCGCGCTCGGCCGGCTGCGGGAGCTCCTCGGAAACGACGTCCACGTTTTCGCGGACCGCTGAGAGGGCAACGAACCATGAAGCTCGAGGAAGAACTCCCGGACGCGATGCGCGACACTGTGAGCGGGGTGCGCCCCGACGTCGCCGCGCTGGTCGCCGGAGGCATCGAACGAGGCCGCCGCGACTCCCGCCGCGCCCGGATCGCCCAGCTGGTCGGGACCGGAGCGGTCGTCGCGCTGGTCGGCGGTCTCGCGATCGCCCTGCCCCTGAGCGGATCGCCGAAGCCGGCCGACCAACAGGTCGCCGGAACGACGCAGGTCGTCACTCCCACGCCGACCACGAAGCCCGCCGCGCCAGCGCCGCGGGTCAAGACCACCTCGCAGGCACTCTTGCAGCAGCTGCTCGACGAGCTCCCGGAAGGCGCCAAGACTGGCACGTACGGCGGGATCACGCATCCCACCTGGATCGACGCCCAGCTCCTCTGGACCACCCCCAAGGGCGACTCGCGAGTGAGCGTGAGCCTCACGTTCGACGGCCGAACCGAGCCCGACAGCGGCTGGGACAAGGACGCCTGCGACCAGAGAAGCCCCGAGGACCAGGACGAGTTCTGCAGCGTCGAGTCCTTCGACGACGGCTCCTGGCTGCTGCTGGAGAAGACGGACTATCCCGACGGCCGGAAGGACCAGCTCTACACCGCGGTGTTCACCCGAGCCGACAATGTCGTGGTCAGCCTGACCGCTTCGGGGACGGAGCAACTGGCCCCACCGCACCACACGATCGCCGAGCTCGCGAAGCTCGTCAGGAGCCCGGTGTGGCAGCCGAAGGTCGACCAGGCCTTCGCGGACGCGGCGGCGAAGCGCTTCGGCGAGCTGCCGACGGATCCGATGCATCCCGAGTCCGGGGACACCCCGAAGTAGAGCGCACGGCAACGCGACCTCGCGACGCGTGGGGGTACGCTCCGGGGGCGTGAGCCACGACCCGGATCGGCCCCCACGCGTTCGTCTGCTCATCGTCGTCGACGACCAGCTGGCGTTGATCAAGCGAGTCCGCGACGGCCACACCTACTACGTGCTCCCCGGCGGCGGCGTCGAGGCCGGCGAGACGTTCGAGGAGGCGGGCCGCCGCGAGGCGATGGAGGAGCTCGGCGTCGAGATCGCCTACGACCGGCTGGCGTACGACGAGTCGTTCGGTGGGCAGCGGTACCTCTACTACTTCGCCCACATCACCGGCGGCGAGTTCGGCACCGGCGAGTGGCCGGACTTCGCCGACCGCGACGAGGAGAAGCGGGCGGCGCACGGCTCGTACGAGGCGGTCTGGATGCCGCTCGCCGAGCTCGACGCGCACGACGTCACGGTTGCCGTACGGCCGCTGCTCGACGGGCGGCCGATCGTTCGTATGGACCGGCTCGACCACGTCGTACTGACCGTGCGCGACATCGAGGCGTCGGCCGCGTTCTACGGCCGGCTCGGGCTCGACCGCGGCACGTTCGCGATGGGGCGGACCAACCTCAGCTTCGGCGGCCAGAAGCTCAACCTGCACCAGGCCGGCACGGAGTTCTCGCCGAAGGCCGCCGTCCCGACACCGGGCTCGATGGACCTGTGCTTCGTTGCCGCGGTGTCGCTGGACGTCGTTCTCGCGCTGCTCGAGCGGGACCGGATCCCTGTGGTGGAAGGGCCGGTCACGAAGGTCGGCGCGCTCGGGAAGATGACGTCGGTGTACGTACGCGACCCGGACGGCAACCTGGTGGAGATCGCGACGTACGACCGCCGGTAGCGTGGCCCGATGCGTCTCGTCATCGCCGACTGCCAGGTCGACTACATCGGCCGGTTGACCGCCCACCTCCCGACCGCGACCCGGCTGATCCTCGTGAAGGCCGACGGTTCGGTGTCGATCCACAACGACGACCGCGCGTACAAGCCGCTGAACTGGATGAGCCCGCCCTGCAAGCTGTCCGAGGCGCCCTTCGAGGACGGCGCGGCGACGTGGACCGTCACCGGCAAGGACGGCGGGCAGCTGGTGATCTCGATCTCGAACGTGCTGCACGACTCCTCGCACGAGCTCGGCGTCGATCCCGGGCTGCAGAAGGACGGCGTCGAGGCGCACCTGCAGGAGCTGCTGGCCGAGCACCCGGAGACACTGGGTGAGGGCTGGACCCTCGTACGCCGCGAGTACCCCACCGCGATCGGCCCGGTGGACCTCCTCTGCCGCGACGCTTCCGGCGGCGCGATCGCCGTGGAGATCAAGCGGCGTGGCGAGATCGACGGGGTGGAGCAGCTGACCCGCTACCTCGAGCTGATGAACCGCGACCCGCTGCTGGCCCCGGTCCGCGGCGTCTTCGCGGCCCAGGAGATCAAGCCCCAAGCCAAGGTGTTGGCCGGCGACCGCGGCATCACCTGCATCACCGTCGACTACGACGCCCTGCGCGGCATGGACGACCCCTCCCTGCGCCTGTTCTGAGCCACCCAGCCGCGTCGCGGGGATCTGTGGTTTGGGTCGGGGGCACCCCGGTCCCATAGGTCCGGACAAGGGGGCCCCCGACCCAAACTCAGGCAGCGGCGACGGCGGTGGTTGGGTGAGGGGCACCCCAGTCCCATAGGTCCGGACAAGGGTGCCCCCGACCCAAACGGGGGCGCGCCTAGTCCGACGTCTCCAGGCCGCGTTCGATTGCTTCGATCAGGCGGGGCCGGAGCTCGTGGGCGCTGATCACGGCGTCGACGGAGCCGACGGCGACGGCGCGTTGGATGCTGTGGACGCGGTCGAAGTTCGCCGCCACCTCGCCCAGCTTCTCCGCGCGTACGGCGGTCCGGACCTCGGCCAGCGAGGTCGCCAGCGCCGCTCGTTCCGCCCCCACCGCCTTCGCCACCCGCGCGGCCAAGCCAGAGACGCGCGGGTCCGACGACGTCAGCCCGTCCACCTCGCGGGCGAAGACGACCGCCGCCGCCGGCGCGCCGCCGATCACCGAGGCGAACGAGCCCTCCACCGCGAGCACGGTCAGCCGCGGGTTCAGCGCCTTCGAGAAGACCACGAAAGCCCCGCCGTGGTAGCGCGAAACGACACAGAACACGATCGGCCCGGAGAAGTTGACGATCGCTCGACCGATCTCCGCGCCGTACTCCAGCTGCAGGTTGCGCATCGAGTCCGGTGATCCGTCGAAGCCGGACAGGTTCGCCAGCACCACCAGGGGCCGGTTCCCCGAGGCGGCGTTGATCGCTCGCGCCACCTTCTTCGACGACCGCGGGAACAACGTCCCCGAGGTGTACGTGTCCGGCCCGTCGGAAGGCGGGAAGCCCCGCCGCGGCACGGACTTCGACTCGATCCCCAACAGGCACACGGGATACCCGCCGAGCCGCGCGTCCTGCACCACCGCGGTCTCGGCGTCGGCCATCCCCGCCCAGCGCTCCAGCACCGGGTGGTCCTGGTCGGACACCGCACGCATCACCGTACGGATGTCGAACGCCTTCTTGCGATCCGGGTTCGTCGACGCGGAGAAGATCTCGCCCACCGTACGGAAGTCCGACCCCGCCGCCTCGTGCGGGTACGAGCGCACATCTCTGTCCACCGGGTCCGAGGTCTCCGCCCGCCGCGGCCCCGTCTCCCCCGGCACCACGTACGTGTGGTCGTAGTGCGTCATCAGCACGTCCCACGCGCGCCGAAGATCCGGCGCCCAGTACTGCGCCTGCCCGTTCGGCCCCATCACCCGGTCGTAGCCGCCGATGCCGAAGTTGTCCTCGGCCGACACGCCACCGGAGAAGTCCAGCGACTGCTTGCCGGTCAGCACCATCGCGCTGTCCGGCGTCATCACCAGAATCCCCTTGGTGTGCATGAGCATCGTCGCCTCGGCGTTCCAGTACGGCTGCGCGCCGACGTTGATGCCGACCACGATGACGTTGATCTCGCCGCCGTTCTGGGTGAACTCGACGATCCGCTTCAGCGCCTTCGCGATCCAGTCCATGTTCTCGGTGCCGGAGTCCATCGAGATCCGCGCACCGGCGGACAGCGCGTACCACTCGACCGGCACGCCCATCCGCTCGGCGAGGTCGAGCGCCGCGATCACCCGCGTGCACTCGGCCTCCGCGAGCGCGCCGAGCGACTTGGTCGGGTCGCCGCTGAGCAGCACCCGGGTGATGCCGTCGGGGTAGCGCGAACGCGGCGTGCTCACCACACCGACGATCAAGCCGGCTTTGTTCAACCCGCGCGGGCGATCGACCGGCACCAGCGTGCCGGTGTCGTCGAGGTCGTACTCGACGACCGAGCCGCGCCGGCCGGCGATCAGGTCGGTCAGCTCGTACGGGTAGACCATGTTCCGACGCCGCGACCGCAGCACGTTCTGGCCGTAGTCGTCGAGCGGCTTGAGCCGTTCCGCCGCCGGCGGCTCGACAGACGTGACGACGCCCGTTCCGGACTGGTACGAGAAGCGCGCGACCACCGGCGCGATCGTGCCATCGGACCCGCGTACGCGGCCCTGCGCCAGCACCTCCTCGACGCCGGCGCCGGCCGTCAGCGGCGCGATGTTGCGCTGCAGCGCGGCGAGCTCGTCCACCTGGACGTCGACGACCGGCCACACGTGCAGCCAGACGTGGTTGACGTCGAGCCGCGCACCGGCGGTCCCACGCGCCGAACGGGCCCGGCGGATCGCCTCCACGCAGTTCGTGATCGCCCGCTCCACGTGCGGCAGCGACGTCACGTGCCCCTTCTCGTCGCGCGTGGCGGAGAACTGGCGAACCTGGGCGAGCGCGACCAGCCGCCGGTCGGCGTCGTTCTCCCGCGCGACGCAGTGGTACAGCAGCACGTCCTCGGGCGCCTCGAGGCGAGTGAGCCGGAATTCGCCGAGCCGCCACAGGTTCAGCCGCTGGGCGACCATCGGATGCAGGCCGCGCACGTGGTCGTCCTCGACGACCGAGCCGTTCTCCGGCCGGTACGTGAAGTACTCGACCTCGCGGCCGCCGCCGCGCGCGATCGCCACGGTCAGCCGGCGTACGCGCCGAGCCAACGGCAGCGCCACGATCAGCTCGCGGATCGCGTCCGACGCCTCCTGCTCGTCCTCCGGAACGTCCGGCCCGAACAGGTAGAGGTCCACCACCGCCTCGTGCCCGGCCGGCCCGGCCTCGATCTGCGCGCTCAGCGCTCGGGCCAGCCCGCCAGCGGGATCGACGAGCTCCGCCACCGTGCCGACCGTGCTGACCAGATGCGTCGGCTGGTCGTCCAGCGAGTAGTCGGCGGTCGCGAACGGCCGTCCGTCGACGGCGGACTCGCCGAGGTCGCGCAGCTCGTACTCGCGGTAGTGCCGCCGGATCAGGACCTCGAGCATCGGCTCGCGTTCGTCCCAGCCGTGCTCGATGTGGGCCGCCAGGAACCGCACGATCTTCTCGGGGATCGCCGCGAGCGCCTCGATGCGCTGCTGCCGCTCCGGCCCGTCCGGGCTCTCGGCGAGTGCCTCGAGCTCGGGCGCGACGCCCGCCAGCACCTCGGCGCGCGCCTCGTCCACCAGGGGCTGGTCGTACCACCGGAACCGCACGCTCCGGGCAAGGTCGCCGACGATCGGGAACCGCAGCTGGGTCGCGAGCACGAGCCGGTCCAGAACGTCGTGCACCCGCCCCTCCAGCGGCGGGGCCGGCCGCGGCTCGGTGCTCCAGGCCTGCAGCAGCGAGGTCACCAGCAGCACGTCCGGCGTCGACCGCTGCTGCGCGAGGAAGATGCGGAACACCGCGCCTTCCAGCTCCGCGCTGCGTTCCAGATCGGTGACGCCGTAGTGGTCGAGCACGCGCGCGAGCCGGCCGCGGAACTCCTCCGGCAGGCCGCCGCGGTCCGGGTCGAGGCTCTGCAGGTACGTGTGGAAGTGCTCGCGCGGGCTGTGCACCTGGTTCTCGGTGCTGACGTCCTCGCCGACCGGCCGGTTACGGCTCAGCTCGGCGAAGTCCGCGAACACCTGCAGCAGCTCGATCTCCGCGACCATCGGCGCCTCGCCCACGGCGCCGAGGTCGGCCCGCGCGGCGAGGTAGCTGGTCAGCACCTTGCCCTCGTCGCGCGGGTCGAGGTCGAAGCCGAGCAGCATGCTGCGCAGGTCGTCCAGGCCGCGCGCGGCACGTTCGGCGGCGGACCGCTGCCCGTTCTCGGTGGGCAGCTCGAGGTCGACCCCGGCCGAGGTCGGCGCGACCTCGGCGGCCTCGCCCTCGGCGACCGGCTCGAGGCGTACGAGCGGCGCGCTGGTCTCGACCTGGCTGCCGGTCGACACCAGCAGCTCGCGCACGATCGCCCGGAACGGCGCGTACAGCACCGTCTCCATCTTCATGCTCTCCAGCACCAGCACGGGCGCGCCCGCCTCGACCTCGGTGCCGGGCGCGACCGGGGTCGCGACGACCAGCGCCGGCGCGGGCGAGCGCAGCACGCCGCCCTCGTCCCGGCTGACCCGGTGGGTGACGCCGTCCACCTCCACCAGGTGGACCGGGCCGTGGGTGGCGGTGACGAGGCGGAAGCTGCGGTCGCCGACGACCAGCCGGCTCGTGTACGGGCCGAGCCGGTCCAGATCGCCGTAGACCACCTGCGCCTCATGGCCGTTGCCGACGCCGACGCGGAACCGCTTCGGGCCGATCTGCGCGACGGTCACGCGGTACGCCGCGCCCCGCAGCGTGAGGTCGATCGCCCGGCCGACCTCGTGCTGCACCTGCGGCCGGCCTCCGTGCGCGGTCGACAGCAGCCGCAGCCGCTCGACCTGCTCGGCGTCCTTGTAGCCCTCGATCGCGGCCGCTACCAGCCCGACGCCGGAGTGCCGGTGCGAGACCAGCCGGCCCTCGCCGCGGACGCGGTCGATCCAGCCGGTGTCGGCGCTGCCGTCGATCACCTCGGGCTGGGCGAGCAGGTCGAGCAGGAAGCTCTTGTTGGTGACGCCGCCCTCGATGATCACCGTGGTCGCGCCGACGGCCCTGCGGAGGCGGGCGAGCGCCTCGTCGCGGGTACGGCCGTACGCGATGATCTTCGCGATCATCGAGTCGAACTCCGCCGGGATCGTGTCGCCCTCGCTGACGCCGGTGTCGACCCGTACGCCGGGTCCCGTCGGCAGGTCGAGCAGCGCGATCCTTCCCGGCGCCGGCGCGAAGTCGCGGTCCGGGTCCTCGGCGTTCAGCCTCGCCTCGACCGCGTGCCCGCTCTCGGTCGGCCGCTCCCCCTCGAGCTTCGCGCCGGCGGCGACGCGGAGCTGGAGCTTCACCAGGTCGACGGCGGTGGTGACCTCGGTGATCGGGTGCTCGACCTGCAGGCGGGTGTTGACCTCGAGGAACGCGAAGACCTTGTCACTCGGGCGGTAGAGGAACTCGACCGTTCCGGCGCCGCGGTAGCCGACCGCGAGCGCGAGCCGCTCGGCCGCGCCCTTCAGCGCCTCGACCTGCTCGGCGTTCAGGACCGGAGAGGACGACTCCTCGATGACCTTCTGGTTACGGCGCTGCACCGAGCAGTCCCGGACGCCCAGCGCCCAGGCGGTGCCCTGGCCGTCGGCGATGATCTGCACCTCGACGTGGCGAGCGCCGCTCACCAGCTTCTCCAGGTAGACCACGCCGCTGCCGAACGCGCGGGCCGCCTCGTCGCGGGTGCGGTCGTACGCCTCCTGGAGGTCCTCGGCCTGGCGGATGACGCGGATGCCCCGGCCACCTCCGCCCGCCGCGGCCTTGAGCATCAAGGGGTAGCCGATCTTGTCGGCCGCCGCGAGCGCCGCCTCCAGCGACTCGCACGGGCCGCCGCTCCAGGGCGCGACGGGGACGCCGACCGACTCGGCCATGAGCTTGGAGGCGATCTTGTCGCCGAGCTGGCGCATCGCGTCGGGCGCCGGCCCGATGAACGTGACACCAACCCGTTCGCACAGCTCGGCGAAGGCGGGGTCCTCGGCGACGAAGCCCCAGCCGACCCAGGCGGCGTCCGCCTTGGTCTCGAGGAGGGCTCGTTCGAGCACAGCGTGGTCGACGTACGGCCGGTTCGAGGCGGGTCCGAGGGCGTACGCGAGGTCGGCCTCCCGGACGAACGTGGCCGTCCGCTCCCCGTCGGTGTAGAGCGCGACCGTCTCGATCGGCTCGCCACCCTCCGCGTTGAGCTCACGAACGGCGTTGACGATCCTCATCGCCGCCTCGCCACGGTTCACGACCGCGATCCGCCTGAACACCGACTCGTCCTCCCAGCCCTCGCCCTGTGCTTCGCGGCCCCAGGCTGTCAGGCCAGGGCGTTCTCGTCGAGTTAACCCCCAGTCCGACGCGCGTTCCAACCACGCCACACGCGAAACAGCCCCGCCGGGACATGCGCCGGCAGGGCTGTTGTCGCGCGAACGAGCTAGTGCGGCCCCATCGCCTCGACCTCGTCGCCGCACGGGCCGCCGCCGTCAGCCTCGGGCACCTGGAAGCGGGCGCCGTCCATGGTCCGGGTCGGGTACCAGACCGAGATCTTCTCCGACGAACGGCCGACGTAGTGGCAGATGAACGAGCGCCGGAACCGGTCGGCGGTCGCGTTCGGCCCCGAGCCGTGCACGAGGCTGCCGTTGAAGAACAGCACGTCGCCCGGCGACAGGTCGACGGGCACCGGCTCCAGGCCGGGCGGCGGCGGGACGTAGTCGCGGGTGAACGACACCGACGAGTCCGACTCCTCCGGGCAGAAGACGTCCATCGCGTGCGTGCCGGGGACGACCTCGAGTCCACCGTTCGTCCGGTCGATCTCGTCGCAGGCGATCCACGCCGCGATGCAGGTGCCGGGCTCGACGCGCAGGTAGAAGTTGTCCTGGTGCAGCGCCTGGCCGCGGGCGCCCGGCGGCTTGAAGTAGAACATGCTCTGGGCTGCCAGGACCTCCTCGCCGAACAGGTCCCGCAGGATCGTCTCGAGCCGGTCGTCGAGCAGGTACCGCAGCGCGAGCTCGTTGATCTCCTGCGGGTGCATCACCCGGGGGAACGCGAGCAGCGGGTCGTTGTGCTGGTTCTCGTTCTGCGGCTTCGGCTCGAAATGGCCCTTGATGAACCCGCCCGCCTGCATGGCCATGAACTCGGCCACGATCGTGTCGATCTCGGACTGGTCGAACAGGCCGCGCGCGATCGCGTAGCCCTGGTCGAAGAAGCGCTGCCGTTCACTCGGCGGCAGGGGGGCCGGCTTGGTGAGCGTCGTCATGGTTCGACGGTAGGTCGATGACGCAGACTGTGTGGATGCCCGACGAGGCTGCGAACCTGCCTGATCCTGCTGCGACCACGCCCTCTCCGCCAGCGGAGCTGCTCGTGGTGGGGTGGTTCGACGAGCGTCCGGGGTACGCCGCGCGCCGCGCCGGCGGGGCGTCGAGCTGGCTGCTGACCTGGACACTCGCCGGCGCTGGGCGGATCCGGCAGGGTGGGGCCGAGGTGCTCGCCCGGCCCGGTGACCTGGTCGTTCTCGGCGCGGAGGTCGACCACGAGTACGGGGTCGCGCCTGACGCGGACCGCTGGACGTTCTGGTGGGTGCACTTCCAGCCGCGTACGTCCTGGCACGGCTGGCTCCGGCCGGTGGAGGTGGGTGACCGGGTGTTCGTCGTACGGTCCGTGCCCGCTGCTGTGCACGGGCGGATCGACGCGGCGTTCGAGCGCATGCACGCCGACGCGCGCTGGTCGGGGGTGGGCGCGCCGCCGCCTCCGTCCGCTCTGCCGGCCGTGCCGGCGATGGCGGTCCCGACCGCGGCGCGCGAGCTCGCGACCGGGCGGGTCGAGGAGATCCTGCTGCTCGCCACCGCGGCCGGCGCGACGGGTGAGCCGGGCGATCCGGGCGACGCGCGGGTCCGGCGGGCCGAGGCGATCCTCGCCGCCGACCCCGGGTCGCCGCACACCGTCCGGTCGCTGGCCCGCGAGGTCGCGCTGTCGCCGTCGCGGTTCGCGCACCTGTTCGCCGAGGAGACCGGCCGCACGCCGATGCAGGCGCTCCGCGACGTCCGCCTCCGCCACGCCGCGACCCTGCTCGAGGCCACGAACCTCGCGGTCGGCCAGGTCGCGACCGCGTGCGGCTTCGTCAGCGCGTTCCACTTCAGCCGCGTCTTCCGCGCCCGCTTCGGCACCTCACCACGCGCCTTCCGAGCCGAGCTGCACTCCCCCGAGCGCCTGTGACGAAAGTGGCTGGAGCGACGCAGCGGCGTCTTGGCATCGCCGACGAGCAGGCTGCCCCGGGTACTCCTGGACGGCTCTCCGGTGGCTCCCGACCGACTCCCCAGCGACGGCAAATGATCATGTTTACATGATCATTTGCCGCTCTACCTGGGATACACCCCGCGTGAAGCACCCACATGCCAGGTAAAGCGGCATCGGCGCCATCCGCCAGCACCACCGACGTACGCCACAGGTCCTAGCCGCTCTCCAGTTCCGATGAGTTTTCGGCGGCGCGTCGTCAGTACGAGGCGACCACCCACCGGAAGGGACACGCACATGACCACGCGAGGCAAGGTCGTCTGGGGCACCTCGATGTCGCTGGACGGGTTCGTCGCCGGACCCGACCACGCGATGGGCTGGATGGCGGCCGACTGGCTGCCGCCGGCCCCGCCCAGCGAGCTCGCGAAGGACCTCGCCGGCGAGATCGGACTGCGCTATCGCGTCGTGCGGTCCTGAACCAGCGCGAGGACCTCGTCGGCGCAGCCCCAGGCGATCGTGTAGCCGGAGCCGCCGGTGCCGTAGCAGTGCACGCGGAGCTGCGCGCCGACCCGTTCGGCCTCCAGCCGGACGCTCGGCCGCGTGGGGCGCAGCCCGACGTTCTCGGTGATCACCCGCGCCGATGCGAGCTGCGGCACCAGCGCGGCGGCACGTTCGCGGATCGCGGCCGTCGTCTCCGGGCGCGGGTCCGGCTCCCAGTCACCCTCGTCGGCCGTACCGCCGAGCACGATGTCGTTCTCCCGCGGCACGATCATCGTCAGCTCGTTGCGGTCCTTGTGCGCGAGCATCCACTCGGTCAGCCCGACCTGCTCGACCACGACGACCTGCCCGCGGACGGGCGTCACGGTCCTGTCGTTGGCGAAGTGCCGGGACGCGAGGCCGGTGCAGTTCAGCAGGATCGGCGCCCGGTCGGGCAGCTGCGAGAACGCCATCCGCGTCACCGTTCCGCCGAGGCTCTCCAGACGTTCGACCAGCCACGGCAGGTACGTCGGAGTGTCGATCACCGGCGACTCGAACCGCCAGCCGTCCACGTAGCCCTCCCGCGGCGAGGCCACCCGGGACAGCTTCGGCACAGCCTCGATCCACCACGGGTCCGGCGCCGCCTGCCCGAACAGCTCCGTCCCCCACCGCATCCGTACGCCGGAGCCGGGCGCCTCGTCGGCCAGACCCGCGTACACCTTCATCGACCGCGCCGACCAGGCCGTGACCTGCACGTGCGGGAAGGCTCGGTACGGATACCAGAGCGCGGGCGCGACCGCGGACGTCGTCTCCAGCGGCAGGTCGCGCGCGAACACGTCGACCTCGTAGCCCGCCTCGGCCAACCGGATGGCGCAGGTCAGCCCGACGACGCCCGCACCGACCACCAGGACCCGTGTCATGAGGCGATCATGGTGCGGCTCAGTCGGTCCAGTCCAGCCTCAGGGTCTTGTCGAGATAGCCGCTCAGCCGCTCGGCCTCCCGTTCGACGGCCTTGCGGGTCTTCGCCGAGAACGGGACGAACGGCTCGACGGAGACCTCGACGGCGTTGCCCTTGATCTCGTGCTTCCAGATCCCGTCCATCCGGCCGTCGACGAGCACGACCGCGCTCAGCCAGCCCTGCTTGCGGTAGATGCGGTCGCCCACGTCGGCGGGGGTGAAGTGCTCGACCTGCTTGGTCGCGGTGATGACGTACTGGTCGAACGCTGGGAGCAGCTTGACGTGGCCTTTCGGCGGCTTGGCCTTGCTGATCGCTGTGAGCTGGTCGGTGAGCGCGTACGTCTTCGTGCCCTCGACGTCGACCTCTTGGACCGTGTCGCCGAGGCCCTTCAGCACGCGTCCGGCATCGGCCGGCTGGTGGCCCCACCAGCGGGCGAGCTCCTCCCTCGTACTCGGGCCGGAGGCGGCGAGGTAGCGGGTGATCACCTCGTCCAGCGCTTCGGCCGGGTCGTGGGCGAGCAGGTCTGTCTGGTCGAGCCATTGGTCGGGGCGAACGAAGCGGACGCGTTGTCCGTCGCTCGGACCGAACGCGAGGGCGCCCTCGAACGCGGCCGGCTTGAGCAGCGCGCCCCAGCTCTCGCGGAGCTTCTCGCCGAGGTGCTCGCCTGCTTGGTTGCCGACCTTGGTGGCGAGCTGCTCGCGGGTGAGCATGCCCTTGTGCAGGGCTTTGCGTACCGAGGCGATGATCGTGTCGAGCTCGTCGTTGTCGACGCCGAAGGCGCGGAACCAGACCGGCTTCCGGTAGTGCGTACGGGTGCGCTGGGCGTTCTGCCAGACGGCGAACTCGCGGGCCGGCAGCAGGTGGAGCGTGCCGCGCATCGACCAGGTCTTGATCAGGTCGCGGCTGTCTTCGAGCGCGTTCTGGACTGTTGTTTTGTCCAGGTCTTTGATGCGTGCCCAGAGCGTGAGCTCGGCGGAGCTGGCGACCTGGGCGTGCAGGCCGGCGATCCGTTCGACGACGTCGAGGAACTGCTTGGCGGGCGCCGGCTCGAGCAGCTGGTGCTGCTGGAGCCGCCAGGCGCGCACGTTGTCCCACGTCAGCGTGGTCATCGGGTTCCTCCTCCTTCGGTGCCTGTGCGCTGGCGGTCGCGGAACTCGCGGATCTTGGCGCGGTTGCCGCAGCGCTGCATCGAGCACCAGCGGCGCTTTCCGGGGCGGGAGGTGTCGACGAAGATCAGCTCGCAGTGGCCTTCACACTGCCGGACCCTGTCGGCGTACGGGCCGGAGAACAGCTCGATCGCGTCGCGGGCGATGGTCCCGGTGAACTGGCTGGCGGTCATGGGCTTCTGCCAGTGCTTGTTCTGGTGCTCGTCGATCTGCGGCACGGCGGAGGTGGTGGCGCGCTCGTTCAGCCTGGCCAGGTCACGCGGGGGCGGTGGGTCGCTGGCCATGACGGCCTTGGCGACGTTCCACACGGCCTCGCGGAGTCCCCGCAGCTCGTCGAGTCCGTCCTCGTCGACCGCCAACTCGTCCGCGTTCACCCGCGAGGCCTTGGCCCATTCCTGGACGTCGGTCGGCGTGCGCAGGAACTCCTCGTACCCCCAGGACAGCTCACCGCCGGTGGTGAGCAGCTCCAGGCACACCGCACCCGCGTCGAACCAGAACGCCTGACTCTCCGGCGTCCACTGCAGTCTCAGTCCCCTGGAGTCGCTCACGTAACCACTATAACAAGTTACGGGCGCCAGGCGTTGACGGGAGGTGAGCGTTCAATTACGGTCGTGACCTCAAGGACCGCGCGCTGGAGGCTGCCATGCGACGCATCTGCCTTGCCGTACTCGTGCTCGCCGCTCTCGTCGCCGGGCTCGGTGCGCCCGTTCTCGCCGACTCCGCGCCGGAGCCGGCGCCGGTGATCGAGGACCTCGGACCGGCGTCGCTCACCGCGCCGATCGGCGCCGCCGAACCGGTGGGCGAGGAGATCTGGCTCGCGACCACGGGGCTCTCCCCGAACGTGATCAGCGCGTACGACCCGCGGACGAAGCGGGCCGTCGAGAAGGCGCGCCTGCCGAAGGGCGACAGCATCAACCAGCTGGCGGTGATCGGCGACTACCTGTACGCCGGCACTGGCTCGCCCGGCATCCTCTACCGCGTCGACCTGCGCACGAACGAGGTCACCGAACTCCTCGACGCGGCGCCGGACAGCATCATCTGGAGCATCTCGGCGTCGCCCGACGGCAAGCTGTTCATGGGCACCTACCCGAACGCCCGCGTGATCGAGTACGACCCCGCGACCGGCGCGATCACGGACCACGGGCGGGTCTATCCGAACGAGAAGTACGTCCGGGCGATCGTCGCGAACGAGCACACGATCTACGCGGGCATCGGGGCACGCGCCCACCTCGTCGCGATCGACCGGGCGACCGGGGAACGGCGCGACATCCTGCCGCCGGAGGCGCTCGACGCGACGTTCGTCGGCACGCTCGCGCTCGCCGGCGACACCTTGCTCGGCAGCCTGTCCGACCGCGGCGACCTGCTGGTGTTGGACACGAACGACCCGTCGCGCTACCGGCTCGTCGACCTGCCCGGCGACCTGTACGTCGTCGCGATCACCCCGCACGGCGACACCGCGTACCTCGGGCTGCGCCCGTCCGGAACGATCTACTCGTACAAGCTGTGGGACGCGACCGCCCAGAAGCTCGCGGTGCCGCTGCCCGAGGCGTACACCGACCGGCTGGTCGTCCGCGGCGACAAGGTCATCGGGATCACCGACGGGCTGGCGTACGAGCTCGATCCGGTGAGCGGCGTGCTGGACGCGACCGACCTGGTCGCGGCCGGGATGGTGCCGGCGCCGGAGCAGCCGATGGCGATCTCGGCGGATCGCTCGTACGCGTACGTGAGCGGCAAGGGCGGGGTGCAGACGCACAGCCTGCTGTCCCCGGGCGAGAGCACGCGGACGTTCGTGCCCGGCGAGGCGAAGGTGATCACGCCGATCCATGGCTCCACATACCTGTCGATCTACACGCTGGCGCAGGTGCACCGGATGTCGCCGGGCGATCCGTGGTCGACGTTCCGGGCCAAGGTCGGGCAGGCGTTGGAGCAGACGCGGCCGATGGACGCCGTGTACAGCCGCGGCGCGAACGCGCTGCTGGTGTCGACGCAGCCGGACTACGGAAAGTTCAACGGGGCGCTGTCGGTGTTCCGGCTCGGGACGGGCGCGCTGGAGACGTACCGGAACATCCTGCCGTCGCAGACCGTGCACGGGATCGCGGCGCTCGGTCGGTACGCGTACCTCGGCGGCAACATCAACCACGGCATCGGCGCGATCCCGCCGTCGACGACGACCGAGGCCAAGCTGGCGCGGTTCGACCTCGTAACGCGGCAGGTGACCTGGTTGGCCGTGTTGCCGGGGATCAAGCAGGTCGTCGATGTGGTCGCGCTGGACTCGGTGCTGATCGGTCTCACCGAGCGCGGCGTAGTCTTCGGCGCGTCGCCGTCGACCGGGGCGCTGCTGTGGACGGTGCCGACAGGAACGGGCGTCGGCCGGCTGGTCGAGACCGCGCGCGGCGAGGTGTACGGCGCGGACCGCGACCGGGTGTACCGGATCGACCCGGCGACGCGGAGCGTGACCCCCATCGTCACCGCCCTCAACGGCGCCTGGTTCGGCGGCGGCCACGGCCCCTTCGCCGCCTCGGTCGACGGAGGCTCCCTCTTCACGTTGCGCGGCCGCAACCTGGTCCGCATCCGCCTGCCCTAACCCCGCAGTCGCCACCCCCACCAGCTGCCGGCTCATTGAATGAAGGGCACCTTCATTCGAACCTATTGAATGAAGGTGCCCTTCATTCAAAAGGGACGGCCCGGCTTCATCGACACCACAAGAGACCGGGGGCCAACAAGAAGCCCAAGCACGGCAACAAACCCCAACAAGAAGGAACCTCCCCCGGGCACCCGTTCCCGGGGGCAGGGGCGGCGCGTGAAAACAGGTGGCCGGCCCGGGGCGAGTCAAGGGCCGCAAAGCGGTCGCGAAGCGACGTCTCTCTCCCGCGCGAAGCGCCCCCAGAGAGGCGCCCTTGACGCGCCCCGGACCGGCCACCAAAATCGACCGCCGCAACAGCCCACGGACAGCACCAAACGCCCGGAGAGATCTCAGCGAACACCGCACCAAGAGAGCACCAAAAGCCGGCGAGCTTCGCCAAGAACATGAGCCGCACCCGCAGCACAAACAGCGACACTCCGCGGGCCCCTTGGATGAAGGGCACCTTCATCCAAACCTATTGGATGAAGGTGCCCTTCATCCAACCGTGGCGGGGTAGCTGGTGCGGGTGGTGCTGGTGTGACGAGGCCTACCTGGGTCGGGGGCACCCTGGTCCGAACCTATGGGACCAGGGCGCCCCTCACCCAGAACCTCAGCGCGCCCCGTCCATGATCATGAACGTGATCATGAAGCCAAACCCGCCGTATACGACCAGTCCAGCTTCATGATCACGCGGCGCAGAGCGCACCCAAGATCCACGGGGCGTTGCCTCCACCGTTCGGTGGACCCCGGACCGGTCCTCCGGTCGTCCCGCCAGGCCCCCACCAAGCGCGATGCTCAACTCATGGAACCAGTCATCGAAGTCCGCGGGCTTCGCAAGGCGTACCAGGATGTCAAAGCCGTCGACGGCGTCGACCTCACCGTTCAGCGCGGGGAGATCTTCGCGCTGCTCGGGCCAAACGGTGCTGGTAAGACGACCACGGTCGAGATCCTCGAGGGCTACCGCCGGCGTGACGAGGGTGAGGTCAGGGTGCTCGGGGAGGATCCCAGCACCGCCGGGGCGAGCTGGCGGGCAAAGACCGGGGTCGTCCTCCAGGAGGCCACCGACGCCGGGGAGCTGAGCGTCAAGGAGATGGTCGAGCACTTCGCCTGCTACTACCCCAGTCCCCGCAACCCCCAGGCGGTCTGCGAGCTGGTCGGCCTCACCGAGAAGTGGGGTACGCGGATCAGCAAGCTCTCCGGCGGCCAGCGCCGCAGGCTCGACGTCGCGCTCGGCATCCTCGGGCACCCCGAGCTCGTCTTCCTCGACGAGCCCACCACCGGCTTCGACCCCAAGGCGCGCAGGCAGTTCTGGGACCTCGTACGCATGTTGGCCAAAGAGGGCACCACAGTCCTGCTCACCACCCACTACCTCGACGAGGCCGAAGCCCTCGCCGACCGGGCCGCGGTGATCGTACGCGGCAAGGTCGTCGCCGAAGGACCGCCCAGCGAGCTCGGCGGAAGGCAGACCGGCCGGGCGCACGTGCACTGGCTGGAGGACGGCGCCGACCACGTCGTCGAAACCGACGAGCCGACCCGCATCGTGCTCGAGCTCGCGCACCGGCTCGGCGGCGAGGTCCCCGAGCTGTCGATCAAGCGCCCGACGCTGGAGGACATCTACCTCGAGCTCGTCGGCACCGACGCCGAGACCAAAGACCAGAAGACCAAGGAAGAGGTCGCCGCATGACCGCCGTGACCACGCCAACCCAGCAGCAGCAACAGCTGCCGTCGATGTGGAACGTGGGCATTGCCCGCGGTCTGCTCGAGGTGAAGCTGTTCTTCCGGCAACGCGACGCCGTCGTGTTCTCGTTCGCGATGCCGATCGGCCTGTTCATCTTCTTCGCCGGCATCTTCGGCGGGAACGACCTCGGCGGCGGCGTCGACTACAACCAGGTCCTGCTCCCGTCGATGCTCACCGCCGGCCTCGCCTCGACCACGTTGACGAACCTCGCGATCTGGATCGCGATCGACCGCGACAACGGCACGTTGCGCCGCCTCGTCACCACGCCGATGCCGCGCGGCGCGTACTTCCTCGGCAAGGTCATCCAGATGGTGATCGTCGGAGCACTGGAGTCCATTGCCCTGTTGGCGGTGGGCGTCTTCGTGTACGGGGTCGACCTGCCCGCGACACCCGGCAAGTGGTTCACGTTCGGCTGGGTGACGCTGATGGCGTTCGCAACGTTCGGCATCCTCGGCGTCGCGCTGTCGAGCCTCCCGCGTACGTCCAAGTCGGCGCCCGCGGTCATCAACGCACCGGTGATGCTGCTGCTGTTCATCTCCGGCATCTACCTGCCGCTCACGATGCTGCCGGGCTGGCTGCAGGACGCGTCGGGGTTCTTCCCGCTCCGCTGGGTCGCGCAGGGCCTGCGGTCGGCGTTCCTGCCCGACGACGTCGCCAGCGCGACCGAGGCGGCGGGCTCCTGGGAGCACGGCCGGATCCTGCTCGTGCTGCTGGCCTGGTTCGTCGCCGGACTCGTGGTCTGCGTGACCACGTTCCGCTGGAAGCGCCGCGGCGACGGCTGAAACTAGGCTAGGACCATGACGACGGCAAGGGAGGAGCGCTCGTTCATCGAGCGCTCCGTCCCGTGGTGGTACGTGGCGTTCGCCCTCACGATGGCGGCGACCGCCTTCGCGCTGGTCGCGTCCACGGACCTCCCGGCGAGGACGCGACTGCTCGGCGGCGGCCTGATCGTGCTCGTCGTCGCGGCGTTCCTGCTGGTCGGCCGCCGGGTGTACGTCACGTACAACCTCCGCACCGCGTTCCTCTACATCGGCTTCTTCTGCCTCGCGACGCTCACGATGATCGGCCTCGCCCCGGCCGGCTACCTCATGCTGTTCGCCCTGTTCCCGCAGATCTGGTCGATGTTGCCGCTCCGCTGGGCGATCGGCACCTCGAGCGCACTCGTCCTCTGCATGTCCGGGATCACCATCGTCAAGGCGGGCTGGACGACCGACGTGATCCTCAGCGCCGCGCTCACGGGCGTCCTGGTCCTCGGCATGGGCATGCTGATGGGACTGTGGATCCACGGCATCGTCGTCGAGAGCGAACGCCGCAAGGCGCTGATCGCCGAGCTCCAGGAGACCCGTACCGAGCTGGCCGACGCGCACCACCGCGAGGGCGTTCTCGCCGAACGGGAACGTCTCGCCGCCGAGATCCACGACACACTGACCCAGGGCTTCCTCTCGATCCTCGTACACGCCCAGGCGACCGACGCCGTCACCAAGGACGAAGCTGTACGCGAGCGGCTCAGCCTGATCGAGCAAACAGCGCGGGAGAATCTCAACGAAGCACGCTCCCTCGTCGCCGCGCTCGCGCCGGAGGACCTCCGCGGACGGACCCTGGCCGATGCGTTGCAACGGGTCGCCGACCGGTCGAACGCGCAAGTAAAGATCGACGGCGAGCCGCGCACGCTGCCGGCCAACGCCGAGGTGGTGCTGTTGCGTGCGGCGCAGGAGGCGTTGACCAACGTCCGCAAGCACGCGGACGCCACCAACGTCGAAGTGACCCTCGGCTACGACGATGACCAGACCACGTTGGAGATTCGCGACGACGGCGTCGGGTTCGACGCCGACAGCGCCGACGGGTTCGGGCTGCGCGGCATGCGCAGCCGCGTGGAGCAGGTGTCCGGCACGATGACGATCGAGACCGCGCCGGGCAACGGAACGACGATTCGACTGGTGGTCACGTGATCCGCGTACTCCTCGCCGACGACCATCCCGTCGTCCGGAGCGGGCTCGCCGCGCTCCTGGAGGTCGAGCAGGACCTCGAGATCGCGGGCGAGGCCGGCGACGGCGAGGAGGCCGTGTCGCTGGCGAAGGTGCTGCGGCCGGACGTCGTCCTGATGGACCTGCGGATGCCTCGGATGGACGGCGCCGCCGCGACCGCCCGGATCGTCGCGGAGGTGCCGGGTACGCGGGTGCTGGTACTGACCACGTACGACACCGACGCCGACATCGTGCGCGCGGTCGAGGCCGGGGCGACCGGCTACCTGCTGAAGGACACGCCGCGCCGGGAGCTGGCCGACGCCGTACGCGCGGCCGCCCGCGGCGAGACCGTTCTCGCTCCGCCGGTCGCGGCGAAGCTGGTGACGCGGATGCGTTCGCCCGCCCCGGAGGCGCTCACACCGCGCGAGCTGCAGGTGCTGGCCGGGGTGGCGCGCGGGCTGACGAACGCCGATATCGGGCGCGAACTGTTCATCGGCGAGTCCACCGTGAAGACCCATCTGCTGAAGGTCTTCGCGAAGTTGGGAGTCGATGACCGGACCCGAGCCGTTACCGTGGCGTTGGAACGTGGTCTGCTACCGGCGCCGGGTGCCGGACGGTCGTGACAGGGAGATGTTTGTGACGGATGCGGACGAATCGCAGATCCGGGCGTCGGACGCCGAACGGGATCGCGTCGTCGACCTACTGAGCGAGCACGCGGCGACCGGTCGGCTCACGCTCGCCGAGCTGGAGGAACGCGCCGAGCAGGCGTACACCGCGAAGACGCACGCCGAGCTCGAGGTGCTGACTCGCGACCTGCCGCGCGAGGTCGTCCAGCCGAAGACGCGCCGGACGATCCGGCGCTGGTTCGTGGCGATCATGGGCGGCTCGGACCACAAGGGCCGGTACCGGCTGTCCGGCAGCGTGCACTCGCTCTCGATCATGGGCGGCGACAACATCGACCTGCGCGACGCCGAGATCGACGGCGACGAGGTGACGATCAACGCGATCGCGATCATGGGCGGCTCGGAGATCTTCGTGCCGGACTCGGTCGAGGTCGAGGTGAACGGCTTCTCCCTGATGGGCGGCGACGAACAACGCGGCAGCCGCCGCAAGCCCCGCCCGGGCGCTCCCGTGATCCGCATCCGCACCTTCAACCTCATGGGCGGCGCCGAGATCTGGCGCCTCCCGGCGGAGACGCGGGACATGTCGCTGAAGGAGGCGAAGAAGTTCGCCAAGGCGATCGAGAAGGGCCAGACCCCGCCGCAACTGTCTCGCTGAGCTCGCGGCCCGATCGTGGAGCGACGACTGAGGCGCCTTCTCGACCTGCTCGACGAAGCCGGCTCGGGCACCGCGGGGACCTCACTACGGCTGCCCGTCAATCTGCGTGAGGCCGCGGCCGTCGCGACCGACCTGGGCATGGCCACGTCGACGACAGAGCTCACTGTTCAGGGGCTGCGCGATGCGCTGGAGGCCTACGCGCAGCGTGCGGTCTTGGATGCCCACTATCGCGAGTACCCGGAGGCGCGCCCGGACCTCGCCGAGATCGCCCTGGCTGGCGCCAAGCTGGACGGCAACCCGTTGGCGTCTCGGCCCGAGCTGGTCCGACGCGCCGCCGAACGAGATCGGTGCGATCAAGCCCGACGCCACGCCTGAAGACGTGCTCCTGTTCGCCGCGGGCCTCGCGGCGGCCGCGCCCTGACGGCGGGCCGAGGTGAGACCGACCACGACGGTGTTGCTCGACGACGAGGCCGTTCGAGCCCTCGCGCAACCGACACACCGATCGGCGTGTCCCCCGCGCGGTCGCGCTCAACCGATTGCGCATCCAGGATGCCGAACTGGGTACGACGACTGCCGACGCACACCTGGCCGCCTGTATCCAGCAAACGGCCGGACCTCACGCCGTCCTCACGAGCGATGCCGATGACCTGGCCAGGATCGCGGCCTACCTCAACGTCGACGTGAGAATCGTCGCCGTGTGACCATCCCGCGATGATTCGGCGAGGAGGTCACGTTCCGGCTGGAGCGGCGGCCGACGTGAGCAGGACGTGGGTGTCGACGGGCCGGAAGCCGAGGCGCGCGTACATCGGGTGCAGCTCGGACGCTGCCGCGAGCCAGACCAGGCGGGGCTGGGTGGCGAGGGCCGCGTGGGTGGCGGCCGCGGAGATCGCGAGGCCGAAGCCCTGGCCACGGTACGCCGGGAGGACGGTGATCGCGGAGACGTACGCGGTGCCGGCCGCGCGGCGGATCCGGGCGCACGCGACGGGCTGCCCGTCGACGCGCCCGACGAGGTGGTCGTACGCGGCGTCGGCGAGCGTGCCCGCCGTGACGAGCGGCGCCAACTCCTGCCCGTACACGGCGAGGAACTCCTCCGCCGAAGCGGCCGGCCCGACCTCCAACGGCACCGTCCGCGCGGCCCGGAGCGCGGCGGCCCGCACGAGCACCAGCACGGGCAGCTCCGTCCACGGCGTGAGCCCGCGCGAGGTGAAGACGTCCAGCGAGGCGAACTTCTGCCGCGTCATCACCGACCACGCCGGCGCCCGGGCGGACAGCCACGAGAGAGCCGCGTCCAGCGCCGCGGGCGCCGGCGGCAACAGGGCCTTGGCCTGCGAAGCCCACGCCTCACCGAGTGGATAGGTGGCGCACGGGATGCCCTGGACGAGCTCGGACTCCCCGGAAGACGACAACAAGCCCAAAGCGGCTTCGGCACGTGCCACGAGATCGGCGACGTCGGTCATCCGCGGCCCCTCACAGCCAGCACGATATCGGCGCGGACGATCTTCGCGGAACGGATAGCGCCCAGGCGGTGTACATCGGCCATGAGACGACTCGCGTTCGCCCTCGCGCTGGCCCTCGGAATCGTCCTCCTCGGGGCACCCGTCGCGCAGGCCAAGGCCCCGACCGAGGCCGTCGTCAGCGGCCCCGGCCTCGACAGCCCGCTGATCGTCGAACAGGCGCCCGGCGTGGAGATCTGGGGCCCGACCGACCCGGTCCGCCGGCTCTGCGTCGCGACCGGCCTGTGCGGAACGCTCGGCATGGACCCCGGCGGCGGCGCGGCCTGGGTCGTCGACGAGGCGCCGCCGGGCGAGCTGGGTGCGGTGTACGAGGTCGACTTCGGCGCGTTCGGCAGCGCGCGCGTCTACTCGTTCGCGGCGGACGGCCCGTGGGTCGAGATCGACGGCATGAACGTCGGCTGGTTCCAGGCCGGTGCCGACCTCGTTCCACTGCTGCGCGAGCTCGGGGTGCCGGTCGAGGAGCCCACCGACCCGCTCGGCGCGCCGGCGGTCACCGCGGGAATCGCGGCGATCGTGCTTGTCCCGTTGGCGATTCTGCTGGTACGTCGCCGCCGGTTCGCGTAGCCAACCACGCCGCCGCGGCGTCCACCTCGGTACGGGAGTCGGCGGGGATCCGCAGCTCGCGGACCTCCTTCGGCTCCTTGCCGCGCAGCCGCAGAGCGTACGGCGACCGCAGCACCACCCGTACCTGCGCGGCACCGTTGCTCTCGACCGTCAGCACCCCGTCCTTGATCGCCGCTGTCCCCTCCTGGTTCACCATCCGCGACGACCAGCCGATCGACTCCACCAGGTCCGTCGGCACCGCGACATCGAGCGCGACGCCCCACCGGACCCGCAGCCGCGACGCCTCCAGCGTGTGCGGGAAGACCCGTGTGGCGGACACGAAACCCACCATCCAGACGAGCCCGACCAGGCCGAGGACGAACAACGCCCAGCGCACCGGCTCCCATGGCACGAGCACGTGGGCCGCGGCCATCTCGACCGGCCCGAGCCCGACCAGGATCCACAGCAGCGGCCGGAGGTCCTTGCCGTACGAGATCGCGACCCCGTCCGCGGGTACGTCCCGCCGCCGGCGCATCGTCAACCACAGCGCACGCCACGCCCCGTTCATGACCCGCCCACCTTTCCTGCCACCAGCTCGTACAACCGCCGCTGCACCGGTCGCAGCTCGGCCATCACGAGGCCGAGCACCAGGCTGTCCGACGCCGTCGAGCTCGACTCGTTCGACGGGAGCCGGAAGACGTCAACCAGCGCTTGCGCGAGCGGCTTGAGCTCGGCATCGCTTGCGTCGTTGGGCAAACGCTCGATCCGGTCGCCGAGCTCGACCATCCGGGAAGCGGAAGAGGAGTCGGAGAGCAGCGTCCGGTAGAACTCCGCCACCTCGCCGGCCCGGTCGGGCGCCAACGAGGTGAGCAGCTGCAGCGCGTCCCGTTCCCGCGCCAGCCCCGGGTGCCCGGGAGCGACCGCCGCGAGCTCGCGCAGAACGCCCGCGAGGTCGGCGGTCAGCGTCGGCTCGTCCGCGTGCGTGGTGCGCATCGCCGCGAGCAGCGCCCGCCGGTCCCGGATGGCGGTCTCCTGCCGAGCCAGCTCGGCGTCCAGCTCTTCCAGCACGTCGGGCAACTCGGTCTCCGGCGAGGCGAGCACGTCGCGGATCTCGTCCAGAGCGAGGCCGAGCTCGACGAAGCGCCGGACCCGGAGCAGTTGGACGAGCTCGCGCACCGAGTACGTGCGGTACCCGTTGTCCTTCCGCTCCGGCTCCGGCAGCAGGCCCACCTGGTGGTAGTGCCGGATCGCCCGCGTCGTCGTGCCGGCGATCCGGGCCACCTCACCGATCCGCAGCCCTGTGGTCATGAGGCAAGTCTGAACCTTAACGTCGCGTCAAGGTCAAGCCTCGATGCTCACGGGCGTTGCTTCTACGGAGCCGTTGCAGCCCCTACGCGAGCTGTTCGTCCAGGAAGCACCAGCGCCAGGTCTCGCCGGGCTCGAACGAACGCATCACCGGGTGCCGTTCCTCCCCGAAGTGCGCGGTGGCGTGCCGGCGCGGGGAGGAGTCGCAGCACGCGACCAGCCCGCACTCCAGGCACAGCCGCAGGTGCACCCAGTCCCGCTCCCCCGCCGCCAGGCAGGGCATGCAGCCCTCGGTGCTGAGCGGCTCCACGTCGGCAGGTGCTTCGTCCAGATGTTGGCAGCTCACAATGTCGCCTCATCCCGTGCGGTCTTCACCAACAGAATCTCCTCCAGGTCGAGCTCGCCTTGGATCCGGCGGAGCAGCTCGTCCTCCAGCCTGCCTTCGTCGCGGGCTTCGATCAGCACCTGGCGTTCGGCCCGAAGCATCTCCAGCCGCAGCCGCCGGAGCGCCTCCGAGGGCGTCTCCCGGTTGGGGTCGCCGAGCCGTTCCCACGCCTGGTTCGCCCTGTTCTCCGCCAGCGTCCGGAGCCGGTCGACCACGTACCCAGCCACCTCGCTGTCCTCGATCAGCTCGTCGAGCCTGCGTACGGCCGCGCGGTACGCCTGCTGCCGGACGTTCGCCTCGGACAGGATGTCAGCCTGCGGGTCGTCGCGATGCACGTTCAGCCAGCGCGCCACGATCGGCAGCGTCAATCCCTGCCCGACGAGCGTCACGATGATCACCACGAACGTGATCCAGACGAGCAGCCCCCGGTACGGGAAGTCGATCGACAGACTCAGCACCGCGCCGAGCGACACGACGCCGCGCGGCCCGGCCCAGGCGACGACAGCGACCTGGCCCGGCGGTCGCGGCCCCTCGCGTTCGCGGAGCTTGCGACTCAGCCGCGGGAGGTACGCCGCCGGGTAGACCCAGACGAACCGGCCGATGATCACCGCCAGCACGACCACGACGGTCGCGGCCACGACCGTGCCGAGGTCGAGCCCGATGTTCGTCGCGGCCGACCGGATCTGCAGCCCCACAAGGAGGAACACCGCTCCCTCGAGGAGGAAGTTCACGACCCGGAAGACCGAGTCCATCTGCAGCCGCGAGCCAGCCGACATCAGCAGCGGCTTACGATGGCCGATGTAGAGCCCGCAGGTGACGACGGCCGCGACGCCCGAGGCGTGCACGTACTCCGCCGGAACGAACGCGGCGAACGGCAGCAGCAGCGAGATCGTGTTGTCCAGCAGCTTGTCGTCGGTCTTCTTGTGCAGGAACGCGCCGATCAGCGCGACCACGGCGCCGATCGCGACGCCGCCGATCGCGGCGATCGCGGCCTCGCGGCCCACCGCCTGCCAGGTGACCGCCGCGCCGGTCGCGGCGGCCGCGACGACCCGCAGCGTGACGAGCGCGGTCGCGTCGTTGATCAGCGCCTCTCCCTCGAGGATCGTCACCGTACGGCGCGGCAGCCCGATCCGCTTGGCGATCGAGCTCGCCGCGACGGCGTCCGGCGGCGCGACGATCGCCCCGAGCGCGAACGCCGCCGCGAGCGGGATGTCCGGCACGACGGCGTGCAGCGCGAAGCCCACCAGCGCCGCGATGAACAGCACGTGCCCGACCGCGAGCAGCATGACCGGCCGGATGTTGCTGCGCAGTCCCGGCACCGACAGACCGACCGCCGCGATGTAGACGAGCAGTGGCAGGACGACCTGGAGGATCAGATCCGGATCGAGCGCGTACTCCGGGAAGAACGGCAGGAACGACAGCCCGATGCCGACGATCACGAGCACGACCGGCCGGATCAGCCCGAACCTACGCGCGAAGCCGGAGACGACGCCGACGACCGCCAGCAGGAGAACGACGCGGAGCAGGGTCTCAGCCACGGCCGTCTCTACTTGCCATAGTCGTAGAACCCATGGCCGGACTTGCGGCCGAGCGCACCCGCGTCGACCATCCGCGCCAGCAGCTCGGGCGGGAAGAACTTCGGGTCGGCGGTCTCGTTCCAGATGTTCTCGGTCGCGTGCTTGAGCACGTCGACACCGGTGAGGTCGGTCGTGGCGAGCGGACCCATCGCGTGGCCGAAGCCGAGCTTGCAGGCGATGTCGATGTCCTCCGCGGACGCGACGCCCGACTCGTACAGCTTGACCGCCTCGACGACCAGCGCGGAGATCAGTCTCGTGGTGACGAAGCCAGCGACGTCCCTGGTGACGACGATGCAGGTCTTGCCGGCGTCCTCGGCGAACGACTTGGCGCGGGCGAGGGTCTCGTCGGACGTACGGTGGCCGCGCACCAGCTCGCACAGCGCCATCATCGGCACCGGAGAGAAGAAATGCGTACCGACGACCGACTCGGGCCGCTGGGTGACCGCGGCGATCTTGGTGATCGGGAGCGCGGAGGTGTTCGTGGCGAGGACCGCGTCGTCCTTGGCGAGGCGGTCGAGCTCCTTGAAGACCTCGTGCTTGAGCTCGATCCGTTCGAACACCGCCTCGACCACCAGGTCGGCGTCCGCGACCGCGTCGAGGTCGGTCGTGGTCGTGATCCGGCCGAGCGCCGCGTCGGCTTCCTCGGCCGTGAGCTTGTCCTTCGACACGAACTTGTCGAGCGAGGCCTTGATGCCGCCGAGTCCGCGGTCGAGAGCCTCTTGTGTGACGTCGCGTACGACGACGTTCCAGCCACCAGTCGCGGCGACCTGGGCGATTCCGGAACCCATCAGTCCCGCGCCGACGACGGCGACCTTTCCTGCACCCTGCTGAGCCATGAGGGCACCCTAACGACCGGCGGCAATTCGCGATCACTACGGTATGTCTCGCTTGCCGAATCATCGCATGGGGTCTATATCCGGCATTTCCCGCATGAGCGCAACCATCATGCGTCCAGATGCGTCTTAGCTTGCACGACGCGTCGGCGCATCACCGTGAAGGGATCCCGCAGCATGTCGGCAGAGGACGTTCTCGTCGTTTCCGGCGGCAACCCACTGGTGGGTGAGATCACCGTGCGCGGCGCCAAGAACCTGGTGCCGAAGGCGATGGTCGCGGCCGTACTCGGCGACGATCCCTCGACGCTGTCGAACGTGCCGCGCATCCGCGACGTCGAGATCGTGCGCAACCTGCTCGAGCTGCACGGTGTGACCGTTCGCGACGGCCTGTCCTCTGACTCGCTCGTACTCGATCCCACGCGGGTGGAGCGGGCGGCGGTCGCCGACATCGAGGTGCACGCCGGCGCGAGCCGGATCCCGATCCTGTTGTGTGGTCCGCTGCTGCACCGGCTCGGCCGGGCGTTCATCCCCGACCTGGGCGGCTGCCGGATCGGCGACCGGCCGATCAACTTCCACCTCGACGCGCTGCGTCAGTTCGGCGCGGTGGTGGAGAAGCGGCCGGAGGGCCTGCTGCTGTCGGCTCCTCAGGGGCTGTCGGGGACGAGGATCTCGCTGCCGTACCCGTCCGTCGGCACCACTGAGCAGGTGCTCTTGACGGCTGTGCGCGCGTCCGGCGCGACCGAGCTTTTGAACGCGGCTGTCGAGCCGGAGATCATCGACCTGATCTGCGTCCTGCAGAAGATGGGCGCGATCATCAACCTCGACACCGACCGCACGATCCGCATCGAGGGAGTGTCGCGGCTGTCCGGGTACGTGCACGACGCGCTGCCGGACCGGATGGAGGCCGCGTCGTGGGCCTGCGCCGCGCTGGCGACGGGCGGCGACGTGTTCGTACGGAACGCGCGGCAGACCGACCTGATGACGTTCCTCAACGTTTTCCGCCGTGTGGGTGGGGAGTTCTCGGTCACGCGCGACGGGATCCGGTTCTGGCATCCCGGCTCGAAGCTCGCCTCGATCGCGCTGGAGACCGACGTTCATCCGGGCTTCATGACCGACTGGCAGCAGCCGCTGGTCGTGGCGTTGACGCAGTCGACGGGGCTGTCGATCGTGCACGAGACCGTGTACGAGAACCGGCTCGGCTTCACCTCGGCCCTGGTCGACCTGGGCGCGCAGATCCAGGCGTACTCGGAGTGCCTCGGGCCGACGCCCTGCCGCTTCGGGCGGGGCAACTTCGTGCACTCCGCGGTGATCTCGGGCCCCTCGCCGTTGCACGGCGCGGACTTGACGGTGCCCGACCTGCGCGGCGGCTTCTCGTACATGATCGCCGCGCTGGCCGCCTCGGGGCGGTCGACCGTTCGCGGTGTGGGCATCTTCCGCCGCGGCTACGAGAACTTCGAAGCCAAGCTCGAGTCCCTCGGCGCCTCGGTCTCGGGCTAGGTCGTTCCAGGTCACAACTGAGCGACTTTGATCGGCCCTAGGCGGGTCGGCTTGTTGATCATGGGTCGGTGCGTCAGGCTTGCCTGCCTGGATGGATTTCTCTCCGTCACGACGGTGCGGGCTGTGGGAGGCACATGGCCCGCACCGTGTTTGTTGCCCGATGCCTCGCAGCTTCGGCCACGCCGCGACGTCTTCCCTGGCCGCGGACGGCCGACAGGCCAACGAGAAGAGGGCGCCCATTCGGGGGGCGCCCTCTTCTCGTGTTTCTTCTCCTACCTACCTCTTCGCCCGTGCTCCTACAGAGGGAGCGGTAGCTGCGTGGGCAGCGGGATGGGCAACGGCAGAGGCAGCGGCGGCAACGGGATCGCCGTCGGGAGGGGGAGCGGCAGCGGCAGCCCCGGTGGAGTCTGGGGCGGCTTCGGCGGCTCGGGCTCGGGCGTCGGCTCCGGTGGCTTCGGAACCGGGATGGGCGGGAGTGGGTTCGGAGGCTCCGGGGGCGCCGGCGGCGCTGGGGGCTCCGGTTCGGGGTCCGGCTTCGGAGGCAACGGTGGCTCCGGAATCGGATCCGGGTCGGGAATGCGCGGTACGGGGTCGGGGTCCGGCCCTGGCGGGGTCGGCACCGGGTTCGGGATGGGGTGATCCGGCCCGGGCTGAGGCTCGGGTACCGGATCCGGGGCCGGCGTACGCGGAATCGGTCGCCCCGGAACGACAGGAGTGACCGCGTCGTTCCGCGGCACGAGCTCGTCCTGTACGCCCATGAGCGCGACGTCCTCAGGCATCGCCGCGTTCTCGTTCTGACGCGCGTCACCGCCGGTGGGACGGTCCGCCGTGATCGACAGCGTGAACGGACCGTTCCCCTCGCCGTTGCGCGCACCTCGTTGGTCGAACGAGACCGCGAACGAGGCGGCCACGAGGATCAGCGGAAGCAGTACCGCGATGTGCCGGTACCTCTTCCGCCGGCCGAACCACCCGCGCCGAGCCCGGTGTCGCGCCGGTCCCTGGTCGATGACGTCGTCGATCGGCAACGACGGCGCCGGACGGGGCGGCCTGGAGGCCGGCGGTGGGGTGGACGCCTGGGCTGGCTCGGGCGAACTCGGCGCGGCCTCATCTGCCTTCGCCTGCTTCGGCGCGGGTGGTCGTTCCGGACCCTCCGGTCGTCCCGTTCTGGGCAGCCCTGTTTTTGGCAGGGTCGTCCAACCTGGGGTGCTGACCGGCGGTGTAAACGCATAACCCGGAGCTCGTCCTCCGGGAGTGGTGGCTTGTCTTGGCGCAGGCGGTGCTTGTGGTGCATGCGGTGCTGACTTCTGATCTTGTGCTTCTTTTCTTACGGGAGCAGGTGGTGCTTTCGGTGTGTCTGACGATTCGCCTGACTGGCGTGGGACCTCCAACTCATCCCCCTTGTCGCATGGGTCGCGGCAGCACCATCCCTCTGGGTGCTCTGGGCGATTCCCTTGCGGCGCGTAACCACACGCTCGCTCCCCGGCATAAGCACAAGACCGTAGCCGCTCCATGCAGCGGTGGGAAGACAGAACGTGTGCGAAATCTTCCATGGACGATGGAAAACGCAGAATGCCTGCGAATCGTGTCCAGGTAAAGGGTGATTTGTAGCGAAGTCTGCTGCCGTACAGGACGGCCGGATGCGGACTACCGTTCGCCGCCGGGCTTCCACAGAACGTCACCATCGGGCAGGTTCGCGACCCGAGCGAAGATGAAGAGCAGATCGGACAAGCGGTTCAAATAGGCCGCCGCGAGCTTGTTCATGGTCTTCTCGTGCACCTCGATCGCGGCCCACGCGGAGCGCTCGGCTCGCCGTACGACGGTCCGCGCGACATGCAGCAGCGCGGCCCCCGGTGTGCCGCCGGACAGCACGAACGAGCGGAGCGGCTCGACCTGCTCGTTGAACTCGTCGCACCAGCCCTCGAGCCTGGTGATGTAGTCGGGGAGCACACGCAGCGGCTCGACCTTGGGGTCCTCGACGATCGGGTTGCCGAGGTCGGCGCCGACGTCGAACAGGTCGTTCTGCACGCGGACCAGCACGGTGTGGAGCGGCTCGGGCAGGTTGCCCATCGCGATCGCGAGCCCGATCTGCGCGTTGGCCTCGTCCACATCGGCGTACGCGATGAGCCTGAGATCGGTCTTGGGAGCCCGGCTCATGTCGACCAACCGCGTCGTCCCGTCGTCGCCAGCCCTGGTGTAGATGCGCGTGAGATTGACCATGTGGTGAGCGTACGGGCGCCGCCTCCCCCACCTCGTGCGACTTCCCTCACTGGAGCGGGGTTTACATCGCGGCAGGGCGCCCCGAAACCCCGTTCTGGTGAGGGAAGTGGGTGCGAGCTGTGGACAACCGGCCCAGCCGCTCGAGAGTGCTGGTTGCTCGGTTCCTCTTGGCGAAGCTCCCTGGCCATTTGGCTCTCTGGGTGCGGTGTTGCGACGACGAGCTGTCCTGGTGTTGGGAACTGGCGTGGGCTGTCGCGGCGGTCGATTGTGGCCACCAGTTTCAAAGCCGCCGCCCCAACCCCCGGAACAGTTCCCCGGGCAAGGCCTGCTTGCCTTCCTGCTTGCTGCCGTACTGAGGTCGCTTGTGGGGCCCCGGCTTGCTTGTCGTTCAGATGAAGCCGGGTCGTCCGTCGCCTGGAGTTGTTCCAGGATCTCTCGGACTTGTTGGAGAGATGTCGACTTCTAAGCCGACATCTGTCCAACAACTGTCCGAGGGCCGCGCCGCCATCTGAGTGGGCGGGGGCTGAGCTGCGGGTTCAGCACGCGCGGGTAGGTGGCTCATGAGTGGCACGTAAGATGCGGCCGGTGGAGCGGTTACGGATTGCTGGCGAGGCCCGGCTCGCGGGTGAGGTCACGGTCAGCGGGGCGAAGAACAGTGCGCTGAAGCTGATGGCGGCCGCGCTGCTCGCCGAGGGGCGGACGGTTCTGCGCGAGGTCCCAGCGATCCTCGACGTCACGTACATGGGCCGCCTGCTCCAGCGCATGGGCTGCGAGCTGGACACCACCGACGGCGCGCTCAGCATCGACGTACCCGCGAACATCGAGCACGAGGCCGACTACGACCTCGTCCGCAGGCTCCGCGCCTCCATCACCGTGCTCGGCCCGCTCGTCGCGCGCTGCGGCAGGGCCAAGGTCGCGCTGCCCGGCGGCGACTCGATCGGGTCCCGTGGCCTGGACATGCACGTCACCGGCCTGGCGAAACTCGGCGCCGAGGTGCACATCGAGCACGGGTACGTCGTCGCCGAGGCCGCGAAGGGCCTGGTCGGTACGACGATCGAGCTCGACTTCCCGAGCGTCGGCGCCACCGAGAACCTGCTGCTCGCCGCCGCCCTCGCCACCGGTACGACCGTCATCGACAACGCCGCGCGCGAGCCCGAAGTCGTCGACCTGTGCGCCATGCTCACCGGCATGGGCGCCAAGATCGAGGGCGCCGGCACCTCGATGCTGCGGATCGAGGGCCAGGAGACGCTCAGCGCCACCGAGCACGTCACGCTGCCCGACCGGATGGTCGCCGGGACCTGGCTCATCGGCGCCGCGCTCTCGCGGGGCGACGTGACCGTGCACCGGGCGCGCGCCGAGCATCTGGACATCGTTCTCGAGAAGCTCACGATGGCCGGCGCCACCGTCACCTCCGGACCAGACTGGGTACGGCTGGAGCTCGCCGACCGGCCGCGCGCGGTCGAGATCAGCACGCTGCCGTACCCCGGCTTCCCCACCGACCTGCAGGCGATGATGGTGAGCCTCGCCGCGGTGTCGGAGGGGACGTCGATGATCACCGAGAATCTCTTCGACGGCCGCTTCCGGTTCGTCCAGGAGCTCGCCCGGCTCGGTGCGGACGTGCGTGCCGACGGCCACCACGCGGTCGTACGAGGCGTGCCCAAGCTCTCCGGCGCCCCCGTCGAAGCGCCCGACATCCGCGCCGGTGCCGCCCTCGTGCTCGCAGGCCTGGTCGCGGACGGCGAGACCGTCGTCTCCGGCGCCCACCACCTCGACCGCGGCTACCCCGACCTCGACGGCGTGCTCACCCGCCTCGGCGCCAAGGTCAGCCGCGAGCCGGACGACCTGGACGCCGACCTCTGAGCCCTTGACCTCAACCAAGGTTGAGGGCGGACAGTGGCTCGTATGACAACGACAGACACCGACCTCGAAGCGATCCTGCAGGTCGTCGCGACCGTCGAGCACGCGCAGAACAACGAGCTCCCCGACGAGTTCCTGCAGCTGTTCCGTTCCGACGCGATCTGGACGACCGGCGGCGGCAAGCGTCTCTTTGGCCTGGAGGAGATCTCGGCCTTCACCCACCAGGTGCTGCCCGGTGGCATGGCGGGGCTCTCGATGAAGTTCGAACTGGAGCACGTGCTCTTCATCCGCCCCGACGTCGCCGCGGTGAAGCTCAAGCAGATCTACACCACACCCGACGGCCTGGACATTGGCTCACCGCTGTGGGTGCTGGCGAAGGAGAACGGCAAGTGGCTACTCACCGCCTGCCAGAACATCATCGTCCTCGACGATTCCGACGCCGAAGCCGCCGCCTGACCCCCGCATACGCTCCGTGCGTTTCGAATGAAGGGCACCTTCATTCGAACCTATTGAATGAAGGTGCCCTTCATTCAAAAAGGAGGGGGACGGAACCACCCGGCTTCATCCGAGCGACATAAAGACCGGGGGAACCCCCACAAGCGACCCGAGCACGGCAGCAGACCGGAACGGCAAGCAGCCTCGCCCGGGACACCTGTTCCGGGGGCGGGGGCGGCGCGTTAGAAACTGGTGGCCGGGCCGGGGCGAGTCAAGGGTCGCAAAGCGATCGCGAAGCGACGTCGTTTGCACTTGCGCGAAGCGCCGCTCCAAACGGCGCCCTTGACGCGCCCCGGACCGGCCACCACAATCGACCGCCGCAACAGCCCACGGACAGCACCAACAGCCGGGGAGCTTCGCCAAGAACACGAGCCGCGTCCGCCGCGCAACCCATCCATGATCATGAGCGTGATCATGAAGCCGAATCGGTCATATACGCCGGGTTTGCCTTCATGATCACGTTCATGATCACGGGCGTTGAGGGCAGCTGTTGTCGAGGTGGCCCGTGGTGCTGGTGTGGCGAGGTCTGGCTGGGTCGGGGGCACCCTGGTCCGAACCTATGGGACCAGGGTGCCCCCGACCCAATCCGCTCCTTGCGCGAGGGCCGGCGGGCTAGTACCGCGCGGGAGCCCGGCCAGGTGGTGCGGCCTCGAGCCAGGCCAGGAAGCCGGTCAGCGCGTCCTCCGCCATCGCGAGCTCCACCACTTGCCCCGCCTCCATGCACTCCACCACGACGTGCCCGTCGTACAGACCCAAGGCCTCGGTGGCCAACGGAGAGCGCCGCGAACGGACGGTCAGCTCAGACCGCGAGAACACACGCCGGGGCCGGGGAGCGAACGAGAAGACCCGGAACCACTGCACCGAGTCGCCGGAGTAGCGCGCCACCCCCAGCACCCAGGCCTGCGCTCCGGACAGCTTCGTCAACCGCACCGAGCAGTCGAACGTGCCACCGCCGCGCTGCAACACGCGACGGCGAATCGCCATGCCCGCAAGGGCAACGATCACCAGGGCCAGGAACAGCCCAAGGATGTCGAGGACGACTTCGATCATGCGCGGCCGACCTCAACCCATCGAGTCGCGCTACTACTGGGCCATCTCGACGGCCCGGATGCGCGTCTCGGCGCGGCGTACGGCGTCCAGCGCGTCCTCGTCGTCCGTTCCTGCGGCCTGCGCGCGCTCGAGGTCGCGCCGGGCCTGCTCGAGATCGATCTCGCGGGCCATCTCGGCGAACTCGGCGAGGATCGACACGCGGTTCTGCGCCACCGACAGGAAGCCGCCGTGCACAGCGGCGACAAAAGTCTCAGACGAGGGCGTACGGATCTCGACGACACCGTCCGCGAGCAGCCCGAGCAGGGGCGCGTGGTCCGGCAGGATGCCGACGTCGCCCTCGGTCGTGCGCGCAACCACGATCGTCGCCTCACCAGACCAGACAGTACGGTCCGCGGCGACGAGCTCGACGTGCAGGGGGTCCGCCACCAGGTGCCTCCGAGATGATCTATCCGGCGAGGATACCTTCCCCACCGGAGCCGCTTCGCGCGGGAGCCGTCAACGACGACTCCCGCACGCGGACGAACGAGGAGTCCAACGGGAGGGCCTCAGCCCGCCTTCTGGATCTCCGCCCACTTCTTCTCGACGTCCTCGAGACCGCCGACCAGGTAGAACGCCTGCTCCGACACGTGGTCGTACTCGCCGTCACAGACCTTCGTGAACGCCTCGATGGTCTCTTCCAGCGGGACGAACGAGCCCTCGATGCCGGTGAACTGCGTGGCCGCGTAGGTGTTCTGCGACAGGAACCGCTGCAGCTTCCGGGCCCGGGACACCGTGATCTTGTCCTCTTCGGGGAGCTCGTCGATGCCGAGGATCGCGATGATGTCCTGCAGCTCCTGGTTGCGCTGCAGGATCTGCTTCACGCGCACCGCGGTGTTGTAGTGGTCCGCACCGATGTAGCGAGGGTCGAGGATGCGCGACGTCGACGCCAGCGGGTCGATGGCCGGGTAGATCGCCTGCGCGAACAGGTCACGCGACAGGTTCGTCGTCGCGTCGAGGTGCGCGAACGCGGTCGCCGGCGCCGGGTCGGTGTAGTCGTCGGCGGGAACGAAGATCGCCTGCATCGACGTGATCGAGTGACCACGCGTCGAGGTGATCCGCTCCTGCAGCGTGCCCATCTCGTCGGCCAGGTTGGGCTGGTAGCCCACCGCGGACGGCATCCGGCCGAGCAGCGTCGACACCTCCGAGCCCGCCTGGGTGAACCGGAAGATGTTGTCGATGAACAGCAGCACGTCCTGGTTCTGCACGTCGCGGAAGTACTCCGCCATGGTCAGCGCGGCCAGCGCGACCCGCAGCCGGGTGCCCGGCGGCTCGTCCATCTGGCCGTACACGAGCGCGGTGTCCTTGATGACCTCGGACTCGGTGAACTCGTTGATCAGGTCGGTGCCCTCACGGGTGCGCTCCCCCACGCCGGCGAACACGGACGTGCCACCGAAGTTCCGGGCGACCCGGATGATCATCTCCTGGATCAGAACGGTCTTGCCCACGCCGGCGCCACCGAACAGGCCGATCTTGCCGCCCTGCACGTACGGGGTCAGCAGGTCGATGACCTTGATGCCCGTGACGAGCATGTCGGTCTTGCCCTCGAGCTGGTCGAACGGCGGCGGCTGGCGGTGGATGGGCCAGCGCTCGGTGATCTCGAGCTTCTCGCCCTCCTTGAGGTTGAGCGCCTCGCCGACCACGTTCCACACGTGGCCCTTGGCGACGTCGCCCACCGGCACGGTGATCGACTCGCCGGTGTCGCGGACCTCCGAGCCACGGACGAGGCCGTCCGTCGGCTGCAGCGAGATCGCCCGCACGATGTTGTCGCCGAGGTGGTACGCCACCTCCAGCGTCAGCGTGCTCGGGGCACCAGCGAGATCGACGTCGACCTTGAGCGCGTTGTAGATCTCGGGGAGCTGTCCGGCCGGGAACTCGACGTCGACAACCGTGCCGATGACTCGCGCCACTCGGCCCACGCCGGCCGGCGCCGCATCCGCGGTCTGGTCGGTAACGGTGGCAGTCATATCCTCACTCACTTCCGGCAGTGGCATCGGCGAGCGCGTTCGCACCGCCGACAATCTCGCTGATCTCTTGGGTGATCTCGGACTGCCGGGCCTGGTTGGCCTGGCGAGTCAAGGTCTGGATGAGTTCCTTGGCGTTGTCCGTCGCCGACTTCATCGCCCGCTGCCGCGACGCCAGCTCGCTCGCCGCCGACTGCAACATGCAGTGGAAGATGCGGTTCTCCACATACCGCGGCAACAGGACGTCGAGCACCTCCGACGCCGTGGGCTCGAACTCGTAGAGCGGCAACACGTCCTCGGTCTCGGGAGACTCCTCCCCCTCGACGACCTCGAGAGGCAGCAGCCGGAGCACCTGCGGACGCTGGGTCATCATGCTGACGAACTGGGTGTAGACGACGTGGATCTCGTCCACCCCGCCCTCGTCGCTGCCGGCGAGGAACGCGTCGATCAGCGTGTCGCCGACCTCCTTGGCGTTCTCGTAGCGCGGGTTGTCGGAGAACCCGCTCCACTCCTGCTCGACCGTGCGCTTGCGGAACCGGTAGAAGGCGATCGCCTTCCGGCCGGTGAGGTACGGCACGACGTCCTTGCCCTCTTCGCGCAACCGCTCGGCAAGTCGTTCGCCTTCGCGGATCACGTTGGAGGAGTACGCGCCGGCGAGACCGCGGTCGCTACTGATCACGAGCACCGCGGCGCGGCGCGGGTTCTCGCGTTCGGTGGCCAGCGGGTGGTCGACGTTGGAGAACGTCGCCAGCGCCGACACGGCCCGCGAGAGCTCACGGGCGTACGGTGTCGCCGCCAGCGAACGCTCCTGCGCCTTGCGGATCCGCGACGCGGCGACCAGCTCCATCGCGCGGGTGCTCTTCATGATCGTGCTGACAGAGCGGATCCGGCGAACGTAGGCGCGGGTCTTGGCTGCCATGGTCGATCAGCCCCGCCGCTGCTTCGTGATCTGCTCCTGCAGCACGTCCTCGTCCTCGAGTGCCTCGTGCTCCTCGCGCCCGGCCTCGAGCAGGCGGCCCTCGGAGGTCTCGAAGGTCTGCTTGAAGTCGGTCACGGCTTCCTCGAGCGACTTGATCGCGTCATCGGACAGGACGGCCGTCTCGCGGATCCCGTCCAGGATGCCGCCGCGCTCGCGGCGCAGGAAGTCGAGCAGCTCGGACTCGAAGCGCCGCACGTCGTCGACGGGCACGTCGTCGAGGCGGCCGGTCGTACCGACCCACACCGAGACGACCTGCTCCTCGATCGGGAACGGCGAGTACTGCGGCTGCTTGAGCAGCTCGGTGAGCCGCTGCCCGCGTTCCAGCTGCCGCTTCGACGCCGCGTCGAGGTCGGAGGCGAACATCGCAAACGCCTGCATCTCGCGGTACTGCGCGAGGTCGAGCTTCAGCTGCGCGGCGACACTCTTCATCGCCTTGGTCTGCGCGCCACTGACGCGGGAGACCGAGTTGCCGACGTCGATCGCCGGCCGCTGGTTGGCGTTGAACAGGTCGGTCTGCAGGAAGATCTGCCCGTCGGTGATCGAGATGACGTTCGTCGGGATGTACGCCGAGATGTCGTTCGCCTTGGTCTCGATGACCGGGAGACCGGTGAGCGAGCCGCCGCCGAGCTCCTTGGAGAGCTTCGCGCAGCGCTCGAGCAGCCGGGAGTGCAGGTAGAAGACGTCGCCGGGGTACGCCTCGCGGCCCGGCGGGCGACGCAGCAGCAGCGACATCGCGCGGTAGGCCTCGGCCTGCTTGGTCAGGTCGTCGAACACGATCAGCACGTGCTTGCCCTGGTACATCCAGTGCTGGCCGATCGAGGAGCCGGTGTACGGCGCGATGTACTTGAAGCCGGCCGGGTCGGACGCAGGTGCGGCGACGATCGTCGTGTACTCCATCGCGCCGGCGTCCTCGAGCGCGCGCTTGACCTGCGCGATCGTGGTGCCCTTCTGGCCGATCGCGACGTAGACGCAGCGGACCTGCTTGGCCGGGTCGCCGCTCTCCCAGTTGGCCTTCTGGTTGAGGATCGTGTCGACGGCGATCGCGGTCTTGCCGGTCTGCCGGTCGCCGATGATGAGCTCCCGCTGGCCGCGGCCGATCGGGATCATCGAGTCGATCGCCTTGATGCCGGTCTGCAACGGCTCGCGCACCTCGGCACGCATCATCACGCCAGGGGCCTGCAGCTCCAGCGCGCGGCGCTCGTCCAGACCCTCGAGAGCGCCGAGGCCGTCGATCGGCTGGCCCATCGCGTCCACCACGCGGCCGAGGTACGCCTCGCCGACGGGGATGGACAGGACCTGACCGGTACGGCGGACCTGCTGGCCCTCCTCGATGCTGGAGAACTCTCCGAGGATGACGACGCCGATCTCGCGGACGTCGAGGTTCATCGCGATGCCGAGCGTGCCGTCCTCGAACTCCAGCAGCTCGTTGAACATCACCGAGGGCAGGCCTTCGACGTGCGCGATGCCGTCGCCGGCGTCGGCAACGACGCCGACCTCTTCGCGCTCGGCCGCCTCCGGCTTGTAGCTCGAGACGAACTGCTCGAGCGCGCTCCGGATCTCCTCCGGGCGAATCGTCAGCTCCGCCATGTGTCTTCCCTGCTTCCTCGTGCTGTCTCGTGCGTCGTCATCATCGATACCTGCAGGCCCAGTCAGCCGGCGAGCCGGCGGCGGGCGTCGTCGAGCCGGCCAGCGATCGAGCCGTCGATCAGCTCGTCGCCGATCTCGACCCGGATGCCGCCGATCACGTGCGGATCGACGACGACGTTCAGGTGGATCTCGTGGCCGTACTGGCGGGCCAACGCGGCGGCGAGCCGGTCGCGTTCACTCGCACTCAGCTCCACGGCCGTAGTGACGGTGGCGACCAACCGGCTGCGCCAGTCGGCCGCGATCTTGCCGAAGTTCTCCAGTGCCTCGGCCAGCGACAGCCCACGGGGAGCGGTCACCGCCTGTTCCACCAACCCTACGGTCGACGGCGAGGCCTTCCGGGCGAGCAGGTTGCGCACCAGCTCGCCGCGGTGTTCGGCGGGTACGGCGCGGTCGGTGAGAGCTCGGTCGAGCTCACCGTCGGCCGCGACTACCCGGCTGAACCGGAACAGCTCGTCCTCGACGTCGTCGAGGCGCCCGGCTCGTTCGGCCGCGATCACCTGGGCGAGCACGCCCACGTGCTCGATCGCGTCCGCGATGTCGCGGGGCTTGCCCCACGACAGCTTCGCCGCCGCGGTGACGATGCCGAGCGCGGCCGAGCTGACCTGACTCCGCAGCAGGTTCTCCGCGAGCGCCGCGCGTTCGTCACCTGTACGCGCCGAGTCGGTCAGAGCCCGGCGCAACGCCGGCTGACCGTCCAGCAAGGTGGCGACGGCGAACAGCTCCGCACCGAGCTCGGCGCTGCTCGCGCCGCCCTCGGACAGCTGCTGCCGGAGGTTCGCGAGCGAGTCGCGGGAAGTGCCGCGGAAGTCGATCATCGCGTTCCGGCCCCTTCCGGTGCCTGCTCCTCCAGCTCGGCGAGGAAGCGTTCGACGACCCTGCGCTGACGCGCCTCGTCCTCGAGCGACTCACCGACGATGCGGCTCGCCAGCTGGGTGGACAGGGTGCCGATCTCGGTACGCAGCTGGTTCATCGCCTGCTGACGTTCCGCCTCGATCTGGGCATGCGCCTGACCGACGATCCGCTGGGACTCGGCCTGGGCCTGCTCCCGCAGTTCGACGATGATCGCCGCGCCTTGCTCCCGCGCCTCCTCCCGGATGCGCGAGGCCTCGTGACGAGCCTCGGAGAGCTGCTGCTGGTACTGCTCCAACGCCGCCTTGGCCTCGGCCTGCGCCTCCTCGGCCTGCTTCATGCCGCCCTCGATCGCGGCGGTCCGGTCGGCGAAAGCCTTCTCGAACCGCGGCGCGACGTACTTCTGGACGATGAAGAACAGGATGCCGAAGACGACGAGGCCGAGGATGATCTCCACGGTGTGGGGGACGAGCGGGTTGGGCTCCGCCCCCTCTTCCGCGGCTAGCAACCAGGTCATGGCCGGCATGATCGTCGTCAGCTCGCGAAGACGAACGCCAGCGCGATACCGATGATCGCGAGCGCCTCGGTCAGGCCGAAGCCGAGGATGGCGATGGTCTGCAGCCGGGCCTGAGCCTCAGGCTGGCGAGCGACGCCGTTGATGAACGCGGCGAAGATCAGACCGACGCCGATACCCGGGCCGATGGCGGACAGGCCGTACCCGACGATCGCGAGCGAGCCTCTCATCATGGGACCTTCCTTTTTCTAGGGTTTCCACACCGGTGGATCAGTGGTCTTCGGCGAGGGCGCCGGAGATGTAGTTGGCCGTGAGCAGGGTGAAGATGTACGCCTGCAGCACCTGCACCAGGAGCTCCAGGAACGACAGGACGATCATCAGGACCCACGCGATGATGCCGACGGGCTTGTAGAGGATCTGGTCGGTGTGCAGCAGCAGGTACTCGCCGCCGAGCGCGAACAGCACGATCACCATGTGGCCGGCGAACATGTTCGCGAACAACCGCAGCGCCAGCGTGACGGGCCGGACCAGGATGTTCGACGCGAACTCCAGCGGAATCAGCAGGAGCAGCATCGGGCCCTTGATGCCCGCCGGAACGGTCTGGTGGTTGAGGTAGCCGACGAAGCCCTTCCGCGCGATGCCGACCCCGTTGTAGACGAGCCAGGTCAGGATCGCGAGCGGGTAGACGAAGCCCACATGGGAGAACGTCGGAAACTGGATGAACGGGACGAGCCCGAACACGTTGTTGACGAGGATGAAGAAGAACAGCGCGACCAGGTAGGGCACGAACTTGAGGAAGTCGTGCGAGCCGATCACGTCGCGGGCGATCGAGTTGCGGACGAAGCCGTACGCCATCTCCCCGGCGTACTGCATCTTGCCCGGCACCACGGCTGCCCGGCGGCTCGAGGCGACGAAGAACACCGCGACGAGAGCCGCGGCCAGCACCAGCAGGATCATCGGCTTGGTGACGCCGAGGAAGAGTGCCGGCAGCTGGAAGTCGGACGGTCCGGGCGGCGTGAAGCCTCCGCCTTCAGCAGCGAGGAGGACCTGCGCGCTCACACCTTCTCCTTCCCTGCTGAGGTCTGTCGGGTCATGTGTCGGGTCATGTACCGGAGGGAGGCTCGCGGTAGCCGAACCGCTTGAAGATCAGGAAGATCGAGAGCCCCATGCCGACGACGATGCCGATCGCCACGAGGAACGACGTACCCAACCAGCGGTCGAGGAGCCAACCGATCCCCCCGTAGAGCCCCACTCCTGCTACCAGGTAGCCGAAAGCGCTCCACGGGTCGGGTCCGCGCCCCGGCCGGGGCGGGTCCGTTTCCTGCTGGCTCATCGCGCTCCGGACTGTAGCAAAGAGGGCCCGAGTCGATCATGGCGGGGTAAAGACTTCGCAATGTCCGTTGGCCTTTCATGACAGCACCGTCATGCCGCACCGCCGGATTGCTGCGTCTTCTGCTCCTCCGAGCCTGCGTCCGCGTCGTCCGTCTTCTCGTCGAAGTTGAAGATCGGCTGCCGCATCTTGACGAACGCGCGGAGCTCGCCGGTGATCCAGACGATCACGCAGGCGACGGCGGTGAGACCCATGATCGTTCGGCTCATCACCGCGTCGATGCCGTCCAGGTTGGCGATCACGCCGGTGGTGACGGCGAACAGGATCACGCGGATCGTGTAGCTGCCGAGCGCGGTGAGAAGGAGAACGTACGGGTCCTGGTCACGGACCAGGCGCAGGGCCAGCAGGCCGAGGCCGGAGAAGAGGATCACGACGGCCGCGCCGAGCGCGGCGCCCCACAAACCGTGGAGCCCGTCGACGATCGTGGCTGCGACCATGGCGATGGCGGCGACGACAAGCGTCGGCACCAGCGCTCCCTTAAGCAGCGGCGTCACTCTGTCGGTCGTCATGATGGCGGCCGTCCTCGCGGTACCTGGCGACGATCTTCGTCGTCGGGACTGGGTGTTCCTGGTCTGCCCGCACCGACGTTGGTGTGAGCTGATCAGCACCTGTGAGACCTTGCTTGTGAAACTTAGCACAAGGTGCCGTCGAATGCCGAATCGGGAGGTCAGACCTTTCTCACTTCGGGCTCACCCTAGAGGGTCCGGCAGCGGCCTCTACTGCGGGGCTGTGGGCGACGTCGAGTCCGGCTCGTCGAAGAAGCTCCCCGCACATCGGTCATGCGACTGACAGGCGGCCGGTTCGCTGAACCCGCGAAACTGAGCGAGCCGGGGCTCGACCAATGAGAAGCTAGCTCGACTTGGCGCGAGACGGTGCGAGCGCGGCCAACTTGGCGGGGAGCCGGCGCCTGGGGAGCAGGACCGTGACGAGGACCGCGAGCACGATCGCGCCGCCCACTCCTCCGACGGTGACCAGGGTTGGCCACAGGCCGAGCGCGACGACGCCGAACGCCACGACGCCCGCCCACATGTAGAGGATCAGCACCGCGGCCTTGTGGCTGTGGCCGAGCTCGAAGTGCACCCGGTGGTGCAGGTGCCTTCGGTCCGCGTCGAACGGGGACTTGCCGGCGAGCACACGTCTGCCGATGGCCATGACGAGGTCGGCGAACGGTAAAGCGAGCACCGCGATCGGCAGGATGAGCGGCAGCAGCGCGGGGAGCAGGTTGGGCCGTTGGCCGTCGACGGGGAGCGCGCTGGCGTCCAGGTAGCCGGTGAGGCTGATCGTCGACGTCGCGAGCATCAGGCCGATCAGGTAGGCGCCCGAGTCGCCCATGAACACCCGCGCGGGGAAGAAGTTGTGCGGAAGGAAGCCGAGGCACGCGCCGGTGACGGCGGCGGTGATCAGCGTCGAGGTGGTGGCGCGGTTGAGCCCGTACTGGATCGCCAGCAGGTAGGAGTAGCTGAAGAACGCGGCCGCGCCGATGCACGCGACCCCGGCCGCGAGGCCGTCGAGCCCGTCGACGGAGTTGACCGCCACCGCGCCGACGACGATGGCGAGCGCAGTCACGGCTGCACCGAGGCTGGGGCTGAGGGAGAAGGTCGTACCGTCCGGCAACGGGAGCCAGTTCAGCTGCACGCCGAACACGACCACGATGCCCGCGGCGACCACCATGCCCGCGAGCTTGGTGATCCCGTCGAGGTCGACGAGGTCGTCCAAGGCTCCGACCAGCGCGATGACGAAGCCGGCCAGCAGGATCGCCCACGCGTCGCCACTGACCTCGGGCAGCGCGCCGAGGAACGGCAGGTTGGTGGCGACGATGAACGCGGCCGAGACGCCGCCGAGGATCGCGAGGCCGCCGAGCCGCGGAATGGGCGCGGAGTGCACGTCCCGGTCCCGAATGGCCGTAACCGCGCCAAGCCGCGCCGCGGCCCGGCGAACCAGGCCCCCCAACAGGTAGGTGGTGGCGGCGGCGACGAAGAGGACGAGCAGGTACTCACGCACGGTGCCAGAAGCCTATGCCGTCCACGTTCGGTAACGCCGCTGCCCTCGGCGTCCCGCTCAGCCGACGAGGGCGGTCAGCGAGGTGTCGATGGCGGTAGAGATCTGGCCGATCGCGCGGCGGTAGTCCTCGATGGGGTTGCCGATCGGGTCGGGGATGTCGTCCTCGTCTGGGTGCGCCGGGCGTACGGTCCCCCGCTTGCGCGCGGTCGCCGCCACCACGGCCTTCGCCCGGTCCCCGGGGTCGGCCGGCAGGTCGAGCCCGGCTACGGCCGCTTGGGCCGTACGGGCGAACTCGGTCAGAGTGAACGCCCGCTTCAAGGCCGCGGGCGCCAGGGTGACCACGCCGGAGCGATGTCGGCGTTCCATCGTCAGCACCAGGCCGGCGGTGGAGATCACCGTCTCGGTCAGCGCCCGCGAGTCCGGGCCGGCGACGTCGACGCCGAGCTCGGTGAGGACGTTGCCCGCCAGCGGCGTCATCGCGATGCCGTCCCGTGCCTGCGTTCCCGCGCTCCCCACCACGAAGTCCGCCTGGTCAGAGCCGAACCGCTTGCCCAGCCAGCTCACCGCGAGGCGGTGCGCCATCGGCGAACGGCACTGGTTGGCCGTACAGACGAACAGGATCGTGAACGTCACCGCTCCCCAGTCTCCTTCTCTCCGTCCTGGTCCCCGTCGTGCTGGTCCGTCTCCGCCGCGACTGGCTCGTCTGCCACCGGCTCCTCGGCCACAGGCTCTTCCGCCACTGCCTCTTCAGCCACCGGCTCCTCGGCTGCCGCTGCCTCTTCGGTCTCCTCGTCGGCTGCCTCGGGCTCCTCGACCTCGTCCGGCTCCTCGGAGTACTCGACCAGCGTCGGTACGACTTCCCGCAGCTGGTCGAACGTCAACGCGCCCTCGCGCAACAAGACCGGTTCCGGCCCCGTCAGGTCCACGATCGAGGACGGCAACGGTCCCGGCGTCGGACCGTCGTCGAGGTACACCGCGACCGAGTCGCCCAGCTGCTTCTCCGCGTCGTCGGCTGTCGTCGCCGCGGCCTGCCCCGACAGGTTCGCCGACGACACCGCCAACGGACCGGTCCGCCCGAGCAGCTCCAACGCGAGCTCGTGGTCGGGCATCCGCACGGCCACCGTGCCCTCGTTCTCGCCCAGGTCCCAAACCAGCGACGGCTGCTCCTGGCACACGATCGTCAACGGGCCTGGCCAGAACGCCGAGATCAGCGCCCGCCCGGAGTCGGGTACGGACGCCGCGATCCCGTCCAGCATCCCCACCGAACCGACGAGCACCGGCGGCGGCATCTGCCGTCCCCGGCCCTTCGCCGCCAACAGCCCGGCGACCGCGGGCGCCTCGAAGGCGTCCGCCGCGATCCCGTAGACCGTGTCGGTGGGCAGGACGACGAGATCGCCCCGCCGCAATGCCGTGGCCGCCGCCTCGAGTGCCGCGTCCCGTTCCTCCGGCGTAGCCGCCGCCCAGTCGTACCGTTCGCTCACGCGCGCATCGTTTCACGAAGGTCCGACGCGACGCCCACTAGGCTGAGCGGCGTGAGCGGCAACCTCCCCGAACCACGTCCACCCGCGCAGCGCGCCTCCGACAGCGACCGAGAGGACATCGTCGAACGCCTCCGCGAAGCCGCGGCCGAGGGCCGGCTCACCATGGACGAGTTCGAGGAGCGGATGTCGTCGGCCTACCAGGCCAGAACGTACGGCGAGCTCGAACGCCTCACCAGCGACCTCCCGGTCAAGCAGTCCAACACCCCGAGCCAGCCCACCGAGATCCGCCTCCGCGCCACCGGCTCGACCGTCCGCCGCACTGGCCGCTGGATCGTCCCGCAACGCATCGTCGTCGAGAACAACATGGGCTCGGCCGTCGTCGACATGACCGAGGCCACGATCCTGTCCCGCGACGTCCATGTCGCCGTCCAGCTCACCGCGGGCTCCCTGGTGATCAAGGTCCCGCCGGGAACGACCGCCGACACCGACGAGCTGCACACCCCGTTCGGCTCCTCGAGCGTCCGCGTCGACAGCCCCGGCGAGCCCCGCCTCCGCCTGCACGTCAGCGGCAACGCGGCCATGGGCTCGGTGCACATCCGCCACCTGAACATCTTCGAACGCTGGGGTCGCCAGTTCCGCGCCTGGCGAAACTCCCGAGGCATCTAGGCCGTGTCGTAGTGGTTGCCTTACCCGGCCAGTGACCGCTCTACCTGGCGTCCACCCCACGTAAAGCGGCCAATGACCATGTTTACATGATCATTGGCCCCAGGTCGGGGCCGGACCGGTCGAACCCACCGCCGGACGAAGGATCGAGGCTAGGCTCGGGAAGCGGTCACGAAGCGGGGGCGGCCGGCGAGGTCCGGGCGGTCGCGTACGGACTGCCAAGCTCCGGTTGACGCGAAGACCGCGGGCGCCGTTTCCCCTTGTACGTCTGCGTGTTCGACCACCACGACGCCGCCTGGACGAAGCAGGCGGGCGGCGGAACGTTCGATCACGCGGATCGCGTCGAGCCCGTCCTCGCCCGACCACAGCGCGAGCGCCGGGTCGTGGTCGCGGACTTCCTGCTCGACCGACTCGTACGCCGCCATCGGGATGTACGGCGGGTTCGCGACGACCAGATCCACGGTCCCGTTCAACGCGGGCAGCGCGTCGGCGGCGTCGCCGCGTACCAGCGTCACCGCGTGGCCGGCGACGTTGCGCGAGGCCCACTCGAACGCCGCCCGGTCCAGCTCGACGGCATGCACGACGGCGGCCGGAACCTCGGTCGCGATGGCCAACGCGATCGCGCCCGACCCCGCGCAAAGATCCACCACGACGGGCGAGACCATCGAAGCCAACGCGTCGATCGCGTACCCCGCCACCACCTCGGTCTCCGGTCGCGGCACGAAGACACCAGGCCCAACCTTCAACAGCAGATGGCGAAACGGCGCCTCACCGGTCAGGTGCTGCAACGGCTCGCGCTTCTCCCGCCGCGCCACCAGCTCCTCGAAGGCAGCCCGCGAGGAAGCGGAGACATCGACGAGAGAGACCTGGCCCCGCGGTACGCCGAGAACGTGCGCGAGCAGCAGCTCCGCGTCGAAGCGCGGCGACGCGACACCGGCCGCCTCCAGCCGTGCGACGGCGTCGGCGAGCAACGTGCGCGTGTTCAAGCAGGGCCCTCCAGGGCGGCGAGTCGCTCCTGCTGGTCGGCGGTGATCAGCGCGTCGACCACGCCGTCGAGCTCGCCGTCCAGCACGTGGTCGAGGTTGTACGCGGTGTAGCCCACGCGGTGGTCGGTGATGCGGTTCTGCGGGAAGTTGTACGTACGGATCCGCTCCGAGCGGTCGACCGTCCGGACCTGCGAGCGCCGCGCGGCCGAGGCCTCGGCGTCGGCGGCCTCCTGAGCCTGCTGGAGCAGCCGGGCGCGGAGGATGCGCAGGGCCTGTTCCTTGTTCTGCAGCTGGGACTTCTCGTTCTGGCACGACACGACGATGCCGGTCGGGACGTGCGTGATCCGGACGGCGGAGTCGGTCGTGTTGACGCTCTGCCCACCCGGACCGGACGACCGGTAGACGTCGATGCGCAGGTCCTTCTCCTCGATCGCCACGTCGATCTCTTCGGCCTCGGGCATCACGAGCACGCCGGCGGCCGAGGTGTGGATCCGGCCCTGCGACTCGGTCACGGGAACGCGTTGGACGCGGTGCACGCCGCCCTCGAACTGCAGCCGGGCGTACGGCGTGCCGCCGCCCGCGGTGGCCTTGCCCTTCACCGCGAGCGTCACACTCTTCACGCCGCCGAGGTCGGAGTCGGCGGCGTCCATGACCTCGGTCTTCCAGGAACTGCGCTCGGCGTACCGCATGTACATCCGGAGCAGGTCGCCGGCGAACAGCGCGGACTCCGCGCCACCTTCACCGGCCTTGATCTCGAGGATGACGTTCTTGTCCTCGTTCGGGTCGCGCGGCAGCAACAGCAGCCGGAGCGCCTGCTCCTGCTCGACGAGCCGCTCGGCGAGCCGTTCGGCCTCCTCGGCGAAGCTCGCGTCCTCGGGAGCGAGCTCGCGGGCGGCGGCGAGATCGTCGTTGGTCTGCTTCCAGGCCTCGTACGCGCCGGCGACCTGCTGCAGCTCGGAGTAGCGTCGGCCCACCTTGCGCGCCTCGGCTTGGTCGGCGTGGATCGCGGGGTCGGAGAGCCGCCGTTCGAGCTCGGCGTGCTCGGCCATGAGGGTCTCAACGGCCTCGAACACGGTCTCTCCCTTCCTGCTGCTGACGAATGACGATGGGACGACAACGGCGCCGACGCGGCGGTCCCCTGTCGGGGTCCGCGCGTCGGCGCCGCGAGGTCGCTACTTCTTGTTCTGTCCGCCCTGCGCCTGCGCGTACCGCTTCTCGAAGCGGGCGACGCGGCCGCCGGTGTCCAGGATCTTCTGCTTGCCCGTGTAGAACGGGTGGCAGTTCGAGCACACGTCGGCGTGGATCGTGCCGCTCGTCGCGGTGCTCCGCGTGGTGAACGTGTTACCGCACGTACACGTCACAGTCGTCTCGACGTACTCGGGGTGGATTTCAGGCTTCACTGGGATGCTCCTAGCTCTCTGGGCCGCCGGGTCGCTCTCGGGTTCGGGAGCGTGAACCGGAACCGCTGTTGAGTGTGCCAGATGACATAACACGAGGGTGCCTCAGGGCATTCCAGAGGCACATTCACGCCAACTTGGGCGTCGCCTCGCTCGCAAAAGCGTCGGCGGCGTCGTTGCCATCGCGACGACGACGCGCCGACGGCGCTAGCCGACGACCTCAGCCATCCCATCCACCTGGCGCCGTCGTTGCGCGGCGCCGGCGTGATGGTGACGACTAAGGCCGCCGACCGATGCGAGCCATGTCAATCGTCGTCGTTGTTGTTGCCGTTGCGGGTGTTGCCCGAGAGCGGCATCGACTTGTTGATCTGCATGAGGAACTCGACGTTGCTCTTGGTGTCCTTGAGCCGGTTGAGCAGGAGCTCGAGTGCCTGCAGGCCGTCCAGTCCGCCCAGGACTCGGCGCAGCCGCCAGACGATCGCCAGCTCTTCCTTGGTCATCAGCAACTCTTCGCGCCGTGTGCTGGAGGCGTCGACGTCGATGGCCGGGAAGATGCGCTTGTCGGCGAAGTCCCGCTTCAGGCGCACCTCCATGTTGCCGGTGCCCTTGAACTCCTCGAAGATGACCTCGTCCATGCGCGAGCCGGTCTCGACCAACGCCGTCGCCAGGATGGTCAGCGAGCCGCCGTTCTCGATGTTGCGCGCGGCACCGAAGAACTTCTTCGGCGGGTACAGCGCGCTCGAGTCGACACCACCGGACATGATCCGGCCACTGGCCGGGGCTGCCTGGTTGTACGCGCGGCCGAGGCGGGTGATGCCGTCGAGCAGCACGACCACGTCGTGGCCCAGCTCGACGAGCCGCTTCGCGCGCTCGATCGCGAGCTCGGCGACGGTCGTGTGGTCCTCCGCCGGCCGGTCGAACGTCGAGGCGATGACCTCGCCCTTGACCGCCCGCTGGAAGTCCGTGACCTCCTCCGGACGCTCGTCGACCAGCACCACCATGAGGTGAACCTCGGGGTTGTTGGTCGTGATCGAGTTGGCGATCGACTGCATGATCAGCGTCTTGCCGGCCTTGGACGGCGACACGATCATGCCTCGCTGGCCCTTGCCGATCGGCGACACGAGGTCGATGACACGGCCGGTCAGGTTGGACGCCTCCGTCTCGAGACGGAGCCGCTCCTGCGGGTACAGCGGGGTCAGCTTGCCGAACTCCGGACGCGCCTTGGACAGGTCCGGGTCGGCACCGTTGACGGTGTCGACACGCACCAGCGGGTTGAACTTCTCCCGCCGTTCGCCATCCTTCGGCTGCCGGATCGCTCCGGTGATCGCGTCGCCCTTGCGCAGGCCGTACCGCTTGACGACGGCGAGCGAGACGTACACGTCGTTCGGGCCGGGCAGGAACCCGCTCGTACGAACGAACGCGTAGTTCTCCAGCACGTCGAGGATGCCCGCGACAGGGATGAGAACGTCGTCCTCATTGACCTGCGGCTCGGCGTCGTACCGCTCGCGGCCCGGGCCAGCCTGGCCGCCACGGTCGTTGCGGCTGCTGCTGCTCCGGTCGTTGCGGTCGTTGCGATCGCGGAACCGATCCCGAGCCCGACGACGCCGGCGGCGACCGCCGCTCTCGTCATCGTCGTCCCGGATGTCGCGCTGGCTGTCGCGCTGGCTGTCGCGCTGGCTGTCCCGCTGACTGTCGCGCTGGTTGTCACGCGGGTTGTCGCCGCGCTGACCTTCGCGCTGAGTGTCGCGCTGGCCCTCGCGCTGGCGGTTGCCACCGTCACGGCCGCCTTCGCGGTTGCCGTCCCGGTCGCGGCCGCCTTCGCGGTTGTCGCGGTTACTGTCCCGGTCGCGACTGCCCTCGCGGTTGCGGGGCTCGCGGCCCTGGTCGCCGCCGCGGCGCTCTTCGCGCTGCTCGACGACGGGGGCCTGGTCGGTCACCACAGCCGGGGCCGCGTCAGCCGCTTGCTGCGCTGCCGCGTTGGTGGCCGTGGCCTGTGGCGCGGTGATCTCGATCTGAGTTTGTTCTCCCGCGAACTGACCGTTGTCCGCGGTGCCGCTTGCCTCGGCGCGCTTACTGGCGCGAGGGGCACGCTTGGCCGTGGTACGAGACTTGGGGGCCTCGGTCACGGCGGCTGCCTGCGACGGTGCCGCCTGGCCCGACTGCGCGGCCTTGATCGCGTCGATCAACTGGCTCTTGCGCATCCGGCCTGTCCCGGTGATGCCCAGCCCCTGCGCCATTTGCTGCAGTTCGGGGAGCACCATCCCGGAAAGTCCACTGGTCCGGCGCTTTGGACCGGCAGGCTTGCCATTGTCCGTAGGCGCCGCAGCGGCTTGAGAGGAGGCGGCGGTTTCGGTGGTTTCGGTCACGTGAGGTCCTTCCCACGCGTGTTGTCGGCCGTGCGACGATGCGCCGACCCTGATCTCCATACCGGCTCGGGTACTGCCGGGTGGGTTCCTCCTGTCGGAGTGGTCATGCGATACGTACACGGGGTGTCTGCTATCTCGCCTCAATCCGGCCTGACCCTGTGCCCATGAACACAACGGTCACGGATAGGGACGCCACGGAATCTGGTGACGAGCGACGAAAGACGCTCCCCCGGAGCTATGGCGAGATGGGTGCCAGGCCACTTCAAGGCCTCGGCCCAAGAAAGAGCGTAACAGAACCTGATCCGCTCGGTCTCTACCCCCCACCAACGTGTCGCCTCACCTTTCTTATTCCCCGTTGCCAGTGCCACGTTGAACGACAGCTCCCTCGCCGTCGACGTCGAGACAACGCGCGACGAAGCCCGCGGGTGCCTCGGCGGCCAGCTTGGCGCTGTCCAACTCCTGACAGAACGCCAGCACGGTCGGCCCGGCGCCGGAGATCACCGCGGGTACGCGGCGGTCGCGCAGCTCCCTGACCAGGGCCAACGACTCCGGCATGGCCGGCGCGCGGTATGGCTGATGCAGCCGGTCCTCGGTCGCGGCGAGGAGCAAGTCCAGGTTGACCGGCTCGTGCGGCCGGCCCGCGAGCGCGGCGACGAGCAGCCCCGCGCGGCCCGCGTTCGCGGCGGCGTCGGCGTGGGGAACCGTCGCCGGGAGCAGCCCTCTCGCGGCCTGCGTGGAGACCGGAGCGTTCGGCACGAACACCACGGCGGAGACTTCGCCCGGGTCCAGCCGGTACGCCCGCGAGTGCGCGCCGCCGTCGATCCAGGCGACGGTCAAACCGCCGAGCAGGCAGGCCGCGACGTTGTCCGGGTGGCCTTCCAGGCTTGCCGCGAGCATGAGGCAGCCGTCGTCGTCGAGCCGGTCCTCGCCGTTCTCGACGAGCGCTCTTGCCGCGAGCACACCGGCGACGATCGCACCTGCCGACGAGCCGAGGCCGCGGCCGTGCGGGATGGTGTTCGTACAGTGCAGCCGCAGGCCGTCCGGACGTTCGCCGAACTGGTCGAACGTCGCGTTCATCGCCTGGACCACGAGGTTGTCGTCGCCGGTGGACACTTCGCCGGCGCCCTCCCCCGTGACCTCCACCTGGATGCCCGAATCAGCAACGGAGACTGACGCTTCGTCATAGAGGCCGAGCGCCAGGCCGAACGCGTCGAAGCCCGGACCGAGGTTCGCGCTGGTCGCGGGGACCCGTACTCGTACGCGTCTGTCCGACATCAGCTCAGCCGAGATCGAGGAGCCGCGCGGCCGCCTCGGCGTCGGGGGGCACGACGAGCTGCGGCACGTCGCCGGCGAAGTCGAGCGCGGTCTCGACATCCTTCAGCCCATGGCCGGTGACGGTGATCGCGATCCGTTGGCCCGGGTCCAGAACGCCGGCGGCATGCGACCTGAGCAGGCCGGCGACGCCGACGGCCGAGGCGGGCTCGACGAAGATGCCGTCGTGGGAGGCAAGGTGAGCTTGCGCCCGCAGGATTTCGCTGTCTGGAACGGCTTCGATGCGTCCGTTCGACTCCTCCAGTGCCGCGTCGGCGTCCTCCCAGCGAGCCGGATTGCCCACCCGGATGGCTGTGGCAACGGTCTCAGGTTGGGCGACGGGCGCGTGGTGGACGATCGGCGCGGCGCCCTCGGCCTGGTATCCCCACATCCGCGGCACCCTGGTCGCGGGCCCGTTCTCCTTGTACGCCTGGTAACCCGCCCAGTACGCGGTGATGTTGCCCGCGTTGCCGACCGGAAGGACGTGGAGGTCGGGTGCGTCGCCGAGCACGTCGACGATCTCGTACGCGGCCGTCATCTGGCCGGCGAGCCGGTAGCCGTCCTTGTTGGCGGAGTTGACGAGCACGACCGGGTAGCGGTCGGTGAGGCCGCGGGCGACGGCGAGGCAGGCGTCGAAGTTGCCCTGCACCTGGACGAGCTTGGCGCCGGTGACGATCGCCTGGACGAGCTTGCCGCGGGCGATGCGGCCCTCGGGGACGAGGACGACGGGCAGCATTCCGGCCCGTACGGCATAGACCGCGGCCGACGCGCTGGTGTTGCCGGTGGAGGCGCAGACGACGACCTTCACGCCCTGCTCGGCGGCCTTGGACACCGCGACGGTCATGCCGCGGTCCTTGAACGAGCCGGTCGGGTTGTCGCCCTCGACCTTGATCCAGACCTCGCAGCCGGTCTCCTCCGAGAGCCAGGCGGAGGGAACGAGCGGCGTACCGCCCTCGCCGAGCGTGACGACCGGCGTCGCGTCCGTGACAGGCAGTCGGTCCCGGTACTCCTGGATCACCCCACGCCACGGCGCTGCCATGTCGCTACTCCCCTTCGACTCGCATCAGACTCGAGACATCCCGAACGATGTCGAGCTCCCTCAAATCATCTACGGTCGCCGAGAGCGCCGCGTCGGCGGCCTCGTGGGTGACGATGACGAGCTGCGCGTCCTCGCCCCGGCCCTCCTGGCGGACGGTCTGGATCGAGACGTCGTGCTGGGCGAAGACGTCCGCGACGGCGGCGAGCACGCCCGCCTTGTCGTCGACGTCGAGCGAGACGTGGTAGCGCGTCCGGGTGTCGCCCATCGGGTGCACCTCGAGCTGGGCGTACGTGGACTCGCCTATGCCGCGGATGCCCTGGACCCGGTTGCGGGCGACCGTGACGAGGTCGCCGAGGACCGCGCTCGCGGTCGGCGCGCCGCCGGCGCCCTGGCCGTAGAACATCAGCTGGCCGGCCGCGGCGCTCTCCACGAACACCGCGTTGTACGCCTCGCGCACGCTCGCGAGCGGGTGGCTGCGCGGGATCATCGCCGGGTGGACGCGTACGCCGACGCGGTTGTCCTCGCTCAGCTCGGCGATCGCGAGCAGCTTGACCACGCAGCCCATCGCCTTGGCGCTGGCGACGTCGGTGGCGGTCACGTCGGTGATGCCCTCGCGGTGGACGTCGGAGGCGAGGACTCTGGTGTGGAACGCGAGGCTGGCGAGGATCGCCGCCTTGGCGGCGGCGTCGAACCCCTCGACGTCCGCGGTCGGGTCGGGCTCGGCGTACCCGAGCGCGGTGGCCTCGTCGAGCGCCTCGGTATAGCTGGCGCCGTAGCTGTCCATCTTGTCGAGGATGTAGTTGGTGGTGCCGTTCACGATGCCGAGGACCTTGTGGACCTTGTCACCGGCGAGGGACTCCCGCAGCGGCCTGACCAGCGGGATCGCGCCGCCGACGGCGGCCTCGAAGTAGAGGTCGACGCCGTGCTTCTCGGCGGCCGCGAACAGCGTGCCGCCGTCCTCGGCGAGCAGGGCCTTGTTGGCGGTGACGACGGAGGCGCCGTTCTCGAACGCTGCCAGGATGAGGCTCCGGGCGGGCTCGATGCCGCCGATGACCTCGATGACGAGGTCGATGCCTTCCTTGGTGACGAGGCCCTTGCCGTCAGCGGTGAACAGGCTCTTGTCGACGGGGACGTCGCGTACCTTCTCCGGGCGCCGCACCGCGATGCCGGCGAGCTCCAGCGGCGCGCCGATCCGGGCGGCCAGGTCGTCGGCGTGCTCGATGAGCAGCCGGACCACGTCGGTCCCGACCGCGCCGCATCCGAGTAGCGCCACATTGAGTGGTTTGCTCACGGTTGCCCCCTGCCTCGTTAGATCTTGGCAAGTCTCTTGGACGGCGCTGTTTCTCGCTCGCGTCGTCCAAAATTCGAGACAAAGTCTCACCATACGTCGAGGCGCAGGAGATCTTCTTCCGTTTCTCTTCTGACGATCACTCGTGCTTGGTTGTTGTCGACGGCGACGATCGCGGGCTTGGGGACGTGGTTGTAGGTGCTCGCGAGGCTGCGGCAGTAGGCGCCGGTGGCGGGCACGGCGAGCAGGTCGCCGGGGGTGACGTCGGCGGGGAGGAACTCGTCCTTGACGAGGATGTCGCCGGACTCGCAGTGCTTGCCGACGACGCGGCTGAGCGTGGGCTGCGCGTCGGACTTCCTGCTGGCGAGCGTGCAGGAGAACTCGGCGTCGTACAGCGCGGTCCGTACGTTGTCGCTCATGCCGCCGTCGACGGCCACGTAGTTCCGGCTGGCGCCGGCATCGAGCTCGACGGGCTTGACGGTGCCGACCTCGTACAGCGTGAAGACCGCAGGGCCGGCGATGGCGCGGCCAGGCTCGATCGACATGCGGGGCTTCTCGACGCCGTACGCCTTGCACTCGTGCTCGACGATGTCGTTCATGCCTTGGGCGAGCTTGCTCGGCGGTTGGGGGTCGTCCTGCGTGGTGTAGGCGATGCCGAAGCCACCGCCGAGGCAGAGCTCGGGCAGCGTGATGCCGTGGGTGTCGCGGATCTCGGTGAAGAGGCCGACGACCCGCTTGGCGGCCACCTCGAAACCGGAGGTGTCGTAGATCTGGGAACCGATGTGGGAGTGCAGGCCCCTGAGCTCGAGGCTGGGCTCCTTGAGGACCCGTTCGACCGCGTCGTGCGCATGGCCGCCGGCGAGCGAGAAGCCGAACTTCTGGTCCTCGTGCGCGGTGGCGATGTACTCGTGCGTGTGCGCTTCGACGCCTACCGTGACCCGTACCAGGACGCGTGCGGTGGTGTTGCGATCCGTTGCCAGCTTGGCGATTCTCGCGATCTCGTCGAACGAGTCGACCACGATCCTGCCGATCCCTGCGTCGATCGCCCTTGCCAGCTCGTTCTCGGACTTGTTGTTGCCGTGGAACGTGATGCGCTCGGGCGGGAATTCGGCCTTGAGCGCGACGGCCAGCTCGCCGCCGGAGCAGACGTCGAGCCCGAGCCCCTCCTGCTCGATCCACTTGGCCACCTCGACACAGAGGAAAGCCTTGCCCGCGTAGTAGACATCCCACCCCGCGAACCCTTCGATGAACTCCCGGCACCTCGACCGCAGGTCCTGCTCGTCGACGACGTAGAGAGGGGTGCCGAACTCCTCCGCCAGCTGCTTGACCCGCAGCCCAGCAACCGTCAACTCCCCGTTGCCATCCTTGGCAACGTTCCGCGGCCACAGCGCGGGCACGATCGCATTGACATCCTCCGGAGCCCTCAACCAAGCCGGCCCCCGATGCCCCTGGTCGGCATGCATCGTCCCGGCCTCATGCGCTCTACTCACCCCTCAATAATGCCGGGCAGCGCGATCAAGAAGCCAAGCGGCCCTAACGGACCTCGAGCACCCTGAAGTCCTTCGGGCCTGCCTCCGCGATCAACGTCGCCAACTCCCGCCGCAACAGCAGATAGCGGAACGCCTTCCAGCCATCGCCAAACCACTCCGGACTCGCGGCAACGTCGACATCGCCCAGCTCCGGTCGCACCTCAAGGGCGGGGAGCTGCTCGTAGCTCAAGGGCTCCAGCGCCACGTTCCGCAATCGGTGCACGTTGCTCCCGGCACCCCATGCCTGGCGACCGTCCGCTCCCGCAACTCCTCCGGATCGAACCATTGGCCACCCACGCTCGGAAACACGATCTGCATAGCGCGCCCAGGTGGGGTCCCGTGCCAGTCGATCTCTCGCAACTCAACCTTGAACTGACTAGCCACCCGCTCGGCAACGGAGACCTCCATGCAGATCGTGTCGCTTTGCCAGTTCGGCTGCCACGATCCCTCGCAGCGCGATAGCCCTTTCCGCTGCAACACCAGGTTGCCGCATTGAGCATGCAATGGAGTTCCGCAGGACCGACACCAACCCTCCTCACCGAACATCGGTGTCAAACCAACGAGTCCTCCGGCCACGGCCACCCACGATGCCGCTTAACCGACAGCCAAACGAAGTCCTTCATGACGGACCAGTCAAGCAGACACGACGCAGCGCTCAGCTGGCCTCGCAGACGGTCCGTCTACTGCTCGACCCACCGTTGATCCGGATCCAACGTTCCCCCACTCACAAAGCATTGGAAAGAATCCAGTGCCTGCTGAAGGGTCACTACGAATCGCCCTTCATATTGGGCAGGTTGACCTCCTGCCACAAGAGTCACTTTCCCGCTCGAGCCGTCCTGCAGATTGACCCTCTGAAAGAACGTCTGATTGTCAAAGGTTACGTACACGACCAACTTGTCCGGAGCCGAACCCCCGCACGCGATGTGAGCGCACCACGAAACGCCATCACCAGAGTCCGATGGACGCCGTCCAGCAGCTTCACTCTCTCAGTGGCGACGTCCCCACTCTCCACGTCGATCTCATGGTGGTTGGATTCCTCATCCCAGGTGAGCTGGTAGGACTCGATCAAGGTCGATCACCAACCTGCTTCTGGGCCCACGACAGTTAGCTCCGCCACGTTCTGCACTCCGTTGCATGTCTTTCCCGGGACCGATACCTGGCCAGAAACACGCGCTGCATCGCCTGACACGGCGGTGTGGGGTGCCAGCCAACCTCACGCAACTCGACCCGGAACTCGTCACTCCGACACGAGCGGGCGCAGCGCATATCTCGCAGGCAAGTCACCCAAGAGGTAGTAGGTGGCGAACAGGTCGGCCGACTCCTCCCAGGAGAAGACCTCATGTTGACCAACTTCCACCGACGATCGGCCGTCATCCCAGGCGATGACTTCCGTCAACTTCCCTCCGCCCGCCGTTGTCGGCCTCCCGATGACGAGGTGGCCGCGTTCAGGGGACCCAGTTCGAGAGTCATCCGCTCCGCAGTTCCAGCACTCTGAATGTACTCAACGACGTCGCTGGGATCGACATCATCTAGCGCCTTCCCTGGCGGCAATGGCCACAGGCACACCGCGAAGATGTCGACGCCATTCATGCGGGACAACATGCCACGGAGCTCTTCTTCCACGGACCCCGCGTACCTGAACTCACCAGTGAAATCGCCGTTCATCGTTACGGCATGAGTCGGCCGCGCCTACTAGCCCCCGCCGGCCCAGCACCTGTTGGACAGATCTCGGCCTCTATCCCGAGATCTGTCCAACAACTCCGCGCGTGCAAGTGGCCGGCGCTGAGGTCGGGCCTCGCCTGGCGATCATTCTGGATGCTTCGCCAGATACGTCGACATGATCTTGATCTCCTCGCCAGTCCTCGTGAACTCTAGGCGTTAGGTGTCCCGAAGGCATCGCCGATCTGTGCGTCTGACCTAGCCCGTGAGCACTGGGATCGCAGCCGCCGCGACAAGGGCGTTGTCAACCACCACTCTCCCCGGCCCACTACGCAGCGAATCCAATGAACTGCAAGCGCTCACCAGCGGGATCAGACTGTCACGAATCAGCACTTCCACCACATCGACTCTGCCCGCTTCTTCGATGGAGGACTCGAGGTCCAACAGATGGTCGATTCGAGCAGACTGATCCTCGTCGACAAGATCGTTCCATCGCGCCCTTACGTGACAGAGCCGCTCCTTCGGGAACGGCTCACCATCAAGGTCGCGAAGCAGGACGCCGAGGTTCAGGTAGTACTTGCTCGAGAGGTGCGACACCTGCAGCTCGAGGACGCAGATCGTCTCAGCGGTCGACTGATACCAGGAGTTCGATCGTCTGGTCAGGCCATGAGCCGTCAACTGCCGGTCGAAGGCGTTCTTGATGACGTCAGGACGTGCATGGGTCATCCGGTCCGGTTCCGGCGGAGTTTGCGGCCGAGGGCGCGGCGGAGGCGCCAGAAGTGGAGGGTGACGCGGCCTAGTTTCGAGCGGCGCAGTCTGCTGTGTTGCTTGGCCAGCGTCCGCTGTTCCTGAGCCAGCTCGTCGGCCTGGCGTTCCACGTCCATCCGCGACCGGCGTTCAGCGGCCAGCGACTCGGCCAGCAGCCGGAGGTGCGCGAGCAAGGCGGACTCCGACGCGTAGCGATCCTCGGACGACGCCCCCATAGACCGCGGCGAGTACGCCGCCAGGGTGGCGGCCATCGTGGCGATCCGCGCCGACACGTTCGGCGAGGGGGTGTCGGGCCACGTTGCCGGAGTGAAGACAATGCACGGCATTCCGTCGATCACGCCCACCGAGGACCACTCCAGCCCCCGCACCTGGGAGGCCAACGCGACGTCGGAAGCGAGCACCGACGCGGGCGACACCGGCACGACCACGGCACCGCCGGACCGCAGGACCGAGCGGGTACGGGTCGCCAGCGCCACTCGGCGCGCCAGCGACAGCTCCGGCCCGTCGATCACCACAAGGTCGTACGACACATCGAGCCCGACCTCGCGCGCCAGCCCCTCGACGTCCCACGCAGGTCCCGCGTGCACCACCCGCGCACGCTGGAAGTCCAGAGCCAGCCCCAGCCGCACACCCCAAGGCGAAGACGCGATCACCAGCAGGTCGCGCGACGGCGCGGAGAGCTCCGCGAGGGGCACGAGCCCCGTCGGCGGAACCTCAGTCATCGGCACGCGCAGCAGGGTAGCCCCGAGGGTCTGTGCCGACATCTGCGGGTTGGTAACGTAACGTCCGCTCAGATCACTGCGGGTACACGGCACCAAGGAGCGCGATGGCAACCGAACAGTCGCCTGAGCGCGCGCGCCCTTGGCAGCGGCACGCGGCCGACGTTCCGGTCGACGAGGGCATCGTCGGCCGCTGGATCCACGACCTCGAGGACGCCCAGACCGAGGCCGCCCAGGCCCAGGACCCGGCCCGCCAGGAGGACGGCGTCAGCGTCGTCGTCACGTTCGAACTGGGCGACGACGTCGCACCATGCCTGCGCTCGATCGCCGCCCAGACGATCGACCACGACCGCTTCGAGGTCGTCGCGGTCGTCCCGCACGGGACCGACCTCGCGCCGTTCGACACGTTCGAGGCCGAACGACGGGACGTACGGCTCAGGCTCATCGAGCTCCCCGCCACCGGCCGCTTCGCGCCACGCGACGTCGGCACGGCCGCGGCGAGGCGTACGTACACAGCGTTCCTCGCCGCCGCTGACTACCTGAGCTCGAGCTACCTCGAAACCATGCTCGACCGCACCACAACCCGCGAGATCGTCGCCGCCCACCTCGTCGACGCCGCCACGGACGCGCCGGTCGAGCACCCGCTCACCTACGTCGCCGGCAAGCTCGTCCCCACCACGTTCGCCAAGCAGGTAAGCACGAGCGACGAGATCGTCTTCCTGCTCACCTTGCTCGCGCGCTACCGGCTCGACGTCGCGCGCACCGACCAGCAGGCGACCTACTTCCGCGCGCCCCGCGTCACCCTGCGGCAAGGCCGCACCCAGGACTTCGACCTGAACGTCGCCGCGCCGATGCACACGATCGGCAAGCTCAGCGAGCTCGAGGGCACCTGTCCCCGCGAGTCGCTCGAGCTGCTCCGCGACCACATCCGCCTCGTCGCCGCGCCGATCAACGCGTACCTGAAGGAGAAGCCGGAAGATCACGATCGGGTGCTCGACCTGATCGAGAGCTACGACCTCGCCGAGTTCCCGTACGACGTTGTCAACCGCGGGTTGGCACGCAGCCTCGCGATCTCGTACTGCTTCGTTCCGTACAACGACACCAGCGCGATCGTCATGGCCAAACGCGTCCGCGCGCGCCGCGATCTGGTCGATGTCGTCTTCAACACAATGGACCAGACGCGCGAGATCGACCCGAGCATGCGGCGGATCTCCAGCCCGTTCGTCGAGGACGAGATCCCGATCGCGACGCCGACGCGCTGGTCGAGCTGGCCGCGGATCGACGAGTTCCGGCTCGAGGGCATGCGCCGGATCGAAGCGCTGGAGGCTCAGAAGGGCCCGTACGCCAAGCTCTACAGCCGCGTGATGTGGCCGGCCTCGCAGTTCCTCGCGGCGTCGTACAAGCTGCACAACCCGTCGGTCACCTGGGTCGCGGAGTTCTCCGACCCGGTGTCGCGCGACGTGACCGGTGCCGAACGGGGAACGCCCATCGAGGACGGGCCGTTCCTCGACGCGGTGCACGACGAGCTGAAGAAGCGCGGACTCCCCGTGCTCGACTCGGACAACCTGATGGCCTGGTGCGAGTACCTCGCGTACACGCTCGCCGACCGGATCGTGTTCACGAACGAGAACCAGCTCGAGTACATGCTGAGCTACTGCCCGGTGCCCGAGCTCGTGCCGCTCGTTCGCGCGAAGACCGTCGTCTCACCGCACCCGTCCCTGCCGCCGCGGTTCTACTCGATGAGCGAGCAGACCTACCCGCTCGACCCGTCGGCCGCGCACCTCGCCTACTTCGGCAACTTCTACGCGACGCGCGGGCTGGGCGACCTACTGAACGCCCTTGCGGGGTTGGACGAACCGACCAAGTCCAGGCTGCACCTGCACGTGTTCACCGGGAACGCCGACGACCTCCGCACGCATGTGAAGTCACTCGGCATCGAGGACAACGTGCACATCAACCCGTACGTGCGGTTCCTCGCGTTCCTCAACCTGACCACGAAGTTCGACTGCCTCATCGTCAACGACGCCTTGACGGCGGACAGCCACGCCAAGAACCCTTACCTGCCGTCAAAGTGGAGTGACTACAAGGGCAGCGGCCGCCCGGTCTGGGGCTTGATCGAGGACGGCAGCCCCCTGAGCAAGCAGCCCCTGACGTACTCCTCCCCCGTCGGCGACCTGCAAGCAGCACAAGAGATCCTGCGCAAGCTCGCTCAGAGCAAGATGTCCTGATACTTCGGACGGATCACGGTCCAGTCGAAGTGCTCGACGACGTACGAACGGGCGGCCGCGCCTGCCTTCGCGCGCACTTCGGGGTCGGCGTGGGCGAGGATGCGCTGGACGGCTTCGTCGACGTCGTCGACGACCCAGTCGGGCGGGAACGTTCCGCGGGCACCGCCGTAGTGGGCGTACATCGGCCAGTTGCGCACCACCGGCACCGCGCCCGACGCAGCGCCCTCCGTCACCCCGACCGGGAAGCCCTCCCGCCGGCTCGAGCTCAGGACGAAGCCCGCCGCCTGCAACGCCGCCGGCACGTCGTCGGTGAACGGCAGATACCGGATCCCGTCCCGTACCTCATCCAACACAGCCCGCGCCCGGAACTTGTCCCGATGCCGCATCGCCGAAAGATGCGCTCGGTCCTGAAAGTCTCGGCCCATGAGCAGCAACTTCCAGGAAGGATCCACCGCACGCAACGCGGCGAGAACGTCCAACGCCCACAGGGGATCCTTCACGCGCTGCGCCCAACCGACGATCGCGATCGTACGGTCGGCACCCGGTGCCTTCGGCGCCCCGAAGCGCTCCAAATGCATCGCGTTCGGCGCCACGTGGACCCGCGGACCCACCGCAACTTCCGGGGCCGCCTGGCTGACCAGCGCACGGACGTGGTCCGCCACGAACACCACGTCCGACACCCGCGACCAGTCGATCACGTGCACCTGGTGCGAAATCGCCTCCAGGCTGTGGAATCGCACCGCGATACGCGCCGAGCGCGGCGCGTGCAGAGTCGTCCACACCGCGGCGTTGTCGCACCAGTCGACAAAGATCGTGTCCGCCCACTCCAGCAGCGCGGCGTCGGCCGGCGCGGGCGGCGGAACGGCCGCGCCCGTCGCGGCACGGAGCCGGTCGAGGATCAGGTCGTACTGCCCACGTCGCCGGGGCGGCGTCGCCTTCGCCTTCAGGTCGAGGACGCGAACCTCCAAGCCAGGAAGGCCGGAGAACTCCTCGATGATCGGCTTGGTGAAGTTCGGATAGTCCCCCGGAACGATCAGCAGCCGCTCGGTCCGCGTGGGCGAGACTCCCGAGGATTCGGCGGAAGTTCCGAGAACGCCGAACACCCGTGACTCCCGCAGCGGCGCGAGGAAGGCATCTGGGTCGGCGGCCAGCGGGCTCGCCAGGACGTCGGCATGCAGCTCGCGGTTGAACAGAGCCTCGACAGCCTCCAGTACCCGGTTCGCCGCAACCTCGAGTGACCCCGCGTCGAGCGCCTCGTCCGCCTGCCGCAGGACCGCGCGGACCAGGTCGCCCAGGTCGGCGGGAGCGGGTTCGCCGCAGCTCACCAACGCCGTCGCGAGCTCAAGCTCCGTACGTTCCCGGACGTCGGCAGGCAACGCGAGACCGAGACCCGACGAGGCAACCTCGCGAGCCTCGGCGAACGAGAGATTCCGCCGCAACAGTTGGGCAATCGTCGCCGCGTGCGGCACGAACTCCGCCAACGTGGCGTCGCCGGGAGACGACACCACAGCCCGCCAGGCGGCGACCACGCTCGCCGGACTCGCCGCGGTCATCCCCCGGTCGAGCAGCTTGCGCAACGTCGTCGCCGGCCCGCCGCGGGCGGCGACCAGAGGAAGGGCGTCGAGCCCGACCGCGGCGATCCGAGCCTCGGCGTTGGCGCTCGTCGCCTGCCGGACAGCCCACGCTGCCGCACGATCCACCGCGACCACGGCATCCGCGCGCCGCCCCTCGGTCCGCAGCCAGGGGTCGTACTTCGCGTACAGGAACGTCCGGGCAGCGGCCCCGCCGAGCCGACCGGCCAACCGCACAGCGGTGGACCGGACCAGCCCCGCCGACTTGAACCGAAGCCGTCGCGCCTCGACACCCTCAGCGGGCGGAGGCAGCGAGCTGACGTCGTACGCATGCCCGATCCGCACGACGTGCCCCGCGGCGACGAGGCGCGCCGCCAGCTCGCGGGCGCTCGTCCAGCCGCGAGGAAGGGCGGAGATCAGCAGTACCTCGGTCACGCAGGCGACTCTAACGAGCCGCCTCAGTCACCCCGGCCATACGTCCCGTCCGACGACCTCGGCGACTCCGGCTCCGGCTCCGACGTGCTGCGGGGGCGGGCGGGGCGGTACGGCCGCGGCGCGGGGATCGTGTTCGGGTCGTACCAGATCCGCCTGGTCACGGCGACCCACCACAGATGGAAGTCCACCTCGGTCGCGGTCGTCTCCGGCGGTGCGGCAGCCCGCGCCGCCGCCAGCCGCGCGGCCCGGTCCCACTCGACCTGACTGATCCCGGACTCCTCCAGCTCCCAGAAGTCCTGTTCGAGCTCGAAGGCCGTCCGTGGCTCGTCCGACCGTCGCGCGTTCCGGTCGCTCACCTCCGGCGGCGCGAGGTCGTACCGGAAGACCCAGACCTTGTCGCCCGGCGTCACGATCCAGCCCCAGACCGGCTCGTCCGCGAGCGAACGGTAGCGCCGCTCCTGCTCGCGGATCTCGGCGAGCTCGGCGTCGCGGACGGCCTGCTCCGCGAGGAACTGCCGCCGCAGCTCGTCCACCTCGGCCTGGTGCCGGCGCGCGATCTCGTCGAGCACGGGCTGGTACGCGAGCCGTGCGGTCTGCGTGTCCTCGTGATATCGACGCTTCGCCGACTGGATCCGCCCACGACCGCCAGGTACGTGGTGGCGCCATCGACTGCGGTAGAGCACCTTCCACAGCGCGACGTTCGCGGCGGCGATGACGTCCATGTACTCGGCCGCGGCGGACCGCCAGGCCTGCTTGTCGGCCTCGGTCCCGCGGACGGTCCCGTAGCCCAGCTCCTCGTCGTATCCGGGCAACAGATCGATCGAGTAGTAAGAGAAGTACTGCCCGTCGTGCAGGCGCGAACCTATGCCGACGAGCGTCGTCTTGATCAGGACCTGCGCGTCCTCCGGCACGCTCCCAGCATCTCTCACCCGGCGTGGGCCGGGGAAGGGTTTCGGTCAGATCCGGTCCGATGCCGGCTGCCCCAGTGCCGCGAGGCCGTGGGCCAGGACGACGCGGGTGGCGTCGACGAGGGCGAGCCTCGTTCGGTGCGTGTCGTCGGGAACGTCGTCGCCGTGCGGGATCGCGAGGCGGTCCTCGATGAACCTGGGTACGAGGTCGGCGATCTCGGCGAGCACGGCGACGATCGGCTCGGCCGTAGTGGCGCGCGCGATCACGGCAGGGTACTCCCCGAGCGCGTCGACCAGGGTGCGTTCGGGGCGCTGCTGGAGGACGTCGGGGTGGTCGAGACCTCGCTCGAGGCCGAGAGCGGCGGCGTGGCGTTGGACCATGCCGAGCATGGCGTACGCGTACCTGGCTTCGTCTGCCGGCGCGGCGAAGGTCTTCGCGGGGCCGCCGTACGTCGGGCCGATGCTCTCCAGGAGGTGCGCGAACACGGCAGTACGGAAGCGGACGTTGACGTACCCGGCTCCGGTGACCTCGGCGGCTGCGAACTCGGGGCGGTCCCCGCAGCTCGGCAGCGAGCTGCTCGGCACGTCCCCGGCCGGCCGCGAGTGCGGCGGGTGTGGCGAAGTCCCAGTCGCCGGTCGGCTGGCGGACGACCCGGATGCCGTTCGTCGTGGGTCCGAGCGCGTCGCGTACGGCGCGGGCGACCAGCTCGGCGAGCACGGGCGTCAGGCTAGCTCGCGGACCGTCGCGATCAGGCGGGCCGGGTCGAACGGCTTGGCGATGTACGCGCTCGCGCCGAGGTCCGTCGCGCGGGCGATGTCGCTGCCGCCGGCCTTGGCGCTGACCATGACGACCTTGATCCCCGCGTACGCACGGTTGGCGCGGATCCGGCGCAGCGTCTCGATGCCGTCGAGCTCGGGCATGACGACGTCCAGCGTGATCAGATCCGGCTTGAACTCGGGGATGCGGGCGAGGCACGCGGCACCGTCCGGCGCCTCGTCGACGACGAACCCCTCCAGCTCGAGGTTGACGACGATCAGCCTGCTGATCGTCGCCGAATCGTCCGTGACCAGCACACGTCGTTCCTCTGCCACGTGGGCAGGCTAGTGGCGCTGCCGCCTCGGCGAAGGCGAAACCAGTGGGCCGCCGCGCCGGGGGAACGTAGGCTTGCCCAGATCCGGCCCGGTCCGGCCTGCCTGCTACCCTGGCAGCCGTCCCGAGCCCCCGTAGCTCAGGGGATAGAGCAACGGCCTCCGGAGCCGTGTGCGCAGGTTCGAATCCTGCCGGGGGCGCCCTCTCTCACCACCATGATCACGGTTCTGACCTGCAGAAATGCGCAGCCTCGATAACGGTCACTGTCTCCTCGACGAGATGCGGGGAAAGTAGAGGCCTCCGCTCGCGTGCGGTGGGCGGTCAGTCGATCCAGTGCAGCTGGACGAGCACCACGGACCGCTGCTCCTCAAGGACGAAGTAGACGAGGTGTGCGCCTCGTTGGGTAGGTCCGAAGTAGCGGACTCGCATGTTGCCCGGTCGCTTGGGGTCTGGCAGCGGAGCGTTCCACGGGTCGGTTTCGATCGCGACGCGAACATCGGCGTAGAAGGGCAACAGGTCGACCGGCATGGTGTCGACGGCGGCAGCTACCTCGGGGTAGGCCTCGATCTCGTACTCAGGGCGACGGCAGAGTGCTTGTTAGCCGCGGCGGGCGAGGATCTCATCTGCGGTGGGCGCGGGGACCAGCCCGAACCGGGACTTGACGGACTCCCACGGTTCGCCGGCGGCCGCCGCGGCCTGGATCGCCTCAGCGCGCGCCATCCTGTCCCGGAAGCCGTCCGGGTCGCCGTTCACGAGCCACGCGAGACGACGCCAGCGTTCGAGGACGTCGTCCAGCTCGGTCAGGTCCAGCCGTTCCCGCGCGACGTCGAGGGCGTGCGACCACTCGGCGTCGAACGCCGGACGGTCCTCGGGTAGCAGTTCGGCCCGGACCTCGGCCGGTGTGCGCTGCATCGGATGCGGCGCACCGTGATCGTCATGTGCAGGTGCCGCAGACATGGCGTTCACAGGACCGCCCTCCACCCCCCGGCGACTCGTTCGAGTACCGGGCGCTGACCACGAATGATGTCGAGCGGACCCAGCGCCAGAGGAACACGCTCGGAGATGGTAAGTGCCTTTCGTGCGCCTCGCCTCCCGTGGTCCACAGACAACGAGGCTATGCCCAGCCCTGGCTTACGACGAGGTGTTATCACCGGGGAGGGACCGGAGGCCGTCCGGACGCCGTTCGCGCAGCCACGCGCTGCAGCCGTACGACGGCGACGACCATCGCCACCTCGAGGAGGATCGAGACGACCGCGAGCCACCCGATCTCGAACGTGATCGCGATGCCGATCACGATGGCGTTCAGGACGAGGAGCGGCATCATGATCATGGCAGCCCGGTTCCGGCGGAAGTGCTCGGGCGAAGTGTCCATCCGATTCTCCTCGATCGCCTGGCGGGGGCGCAGCAGGATCTGCGTCGGCCACAGCACCACGACGAAGATCGCGAGCGCCAGCAGCAGACCCGCGGCGTACCCCATCAGACCGAACAACACCGACGGCACCGCCGGTCCGTCAGCCGGGAACCAGTAATGCCACTTGTCCGCTGCTTGTGCCGTCGCCAGCGCGCCGGAAGCCCGCACCGTGACCTCGGCGATCCCCATCGCGATCACGGCACCGGCCGCGCCGAACACGGGGAACAGGAACCAGCGCCGGGTGACCTCAGCCATCGACAGGTCGTGCTTGCCGCCCCAGGCCAGTTCGAGCGTCGGGAAGGCGCCGGCGATGGCGGGGCCGACGAACATGAGGTAGCTGAGCGGGTTCTCGCCCTCTGAATCGCCGACGCCCGCGCGGAACCCGACAGCGCTCGACAGGACGCCGATCACCGTGACGATCATGGCCGGCACGCTGTAGTTCGATGCGATCCACGCACGGACGGACCTCGGTCGGGAGCGTTGGGGCCTGCGTCTCGCCATCCGGCGACCCTATCGAGGAGAGTGCCCACCGCATCGGCCCACAGGCAGCGAGGTCAACGGCGAGACTGCCGGGGGCGCCCTCTCACCGCTTCGTCTCGTACCTGGTCATGACCACGCCGCCGGGGAACGTTCGTGTCTCCATCAGGTTCAGGTTCACCCAGCTGTCCAGCGCGGTGAAGAACGGTAAGCCACCGCCCACCAGCACAGGATGGGTGACGATCTCGTACTCGTCGACCAACCCGGCCCGCATCGCCGCCCCAGCAAGCGTTGCGCCACCGACCCGCATCGGCTCGCCGTCGCCGGCCTTGAGCCGGGTGATCTCCGCAACAGCGTCGCCAGCGACCAAGCGCGTGTTCCAGTCGACCTTGTCGATCGTCGAGGAGAACACCACCTTCGGCGTGTCCCGCCAGTTCCGCGCGAACGCGATCTGCGCCGGGGTGGCGTCGGGCTGCTGGTCGCCGGTCGGCCAGTGGGAACTCATCATCTCCCACAGCTTGCGGCCGTACATCAACAGCCCGATCGCCACCTCCTGGTCGAGCCACCACTGGAACAGCTCGTCGTTCGGCACGCCCCAACCGATGTCGTCGCCAGGCGCGGCGATGTAGCCGTCCAGGGTCAGGTTCATGCCATAGACCAGTTTCCGCATGACGCCATGCCTTTCTGCCCGGCGGCCTGTCTCCGGTCGCCTCTCGCCGCTTATACGAACGACTCATGCCGGATTCGACACGCTATCGAGAGCAGCTCTGGACCGGCCTCGTCTCACCTCGCCCACGCACGCACGCAGCGCACCGGATCGAGGCAGTCAGCGAAGCGCGCCGCCTATGCTGCCCGGATGGACCTCCCGCCCGATGCGACGCTCGTCGCGCGCTTGCGGGACGGGGACGAGGCCGCGTTCGCGCTGATGCTGGACGCCTGGTCCACCGGCATGCTCCGCCTCGCCCGCACGTTCGTCGCCACCCACGAGTCCGCGGCGGAGATCGTGCAGGAGACGTGGATCGCCGTCCTGCAGGGCATCGACGGGTTCGAGGGACGTTCGTCGCTGAAGACCTGGGTCTACCGGATCCTCGTCAACACCGCGAAACGCCACGGTGCGCGGGAGCGGCGCACGATTCCGTGGAGCAGCCTGGTCGGCGAGGACGAGGGTCCTACGGTCGATCCGTCGCGCTTCCACACTGCCGGGCCGTACGAGGGCCACTGGCGCGAGTTCCCGCACGCCTGGCCGTCACCGGAGCAGGAGACGCTGGCTGGCGAGACCCGGCGGCAGGTCGCGGCCGCGTTGGAACGGCTGCCCGAACGGCAACGGGCCGTGATCGCGTTGCGGGACGTCGAGGGCTACTCCTCCGACGAGGTCTGCGCGATCCTGGAGATCTCGGCGGCGAACCAACGGGTGCTGCTCCACCGTGCCCGGGCGTTCGTGCGCGCGGCTTTGGAGGGCTACTTCGCCACGGCAGGAGAGGAGACGCGAACGTGACCGACCTGGTCTGCACCGAGTTCGTGGAGCTCGTCACCGCGTTCCTCGAAGGCGGGCTCGACCCGGAGACCGAGGGCCGGTTCGTCGACCACCTCGCGCAATGCCCCGGCTGCGAGCGCTACCTCGACCAGTTCCGCGGCACGATCGAGACCCTCGGCGAGCTGCCCGAGGAGACGCTGTCGGATCAGGCGCGGCGCGACCTGCTCGACGCCTTCCGCGACTGGAACCGTTGATCATGTAACGCTTCGGGCGGCCGCCGACACTGAGCCGGCATGAATCTTCGACTTCGCCGCCGGATGGTGCCGCTGTACGTCGCGGCCGTCCTGCAGGGCTTCGGCCTCTGGGTCCCGATCGAGAAGCTGTTCATGAACGAGATCGGCTTCGACGCCGCGTCGGTCGGGCTGATGGCTGCCGCGTACGCCGCGCTGGTGCCGATCGTGGAGATCCCGTCCGGCATTCTCGCGGACCGGTGGAGCCGCCGCGGCGTCCTGATCCTCGCCGCCGTCGCGATGTTCGGGAGCACCGTCATCGGCGGTCTCAGTACGAACGTGGTGACGTACATCGTCGCCGCGCTCGTGCTCGCCTTCTACTTCGCCATGTACTCGGGGACGATGGACTCGATCGTCTACGACACGGTGCTCGAGGAGACCGGCGACAGCGACGCGTTCCAGAAGCAGCTCGGCCGCGTCCGCGTCGTCGAGAGCTGCGCGCTCGTCGCGAGTGCGCTGCTCGGGGGCTGGCTCGCGAGCCTCACCTCGCCGCGCCTGACGTACTTCCTGACGCTGCCGTTCCTCGCGCTGTCGGTCGTCGCGTACCTGAGGTTCCGCGAACCGCAGCTGCACAAGGCCCGCGAGGCCACGTCGGTACGCGACCAGATCACGCTCACCTACCGCACCCTGCTCCGCCGCGGTCAGCTCCTCCCGATCGTCGCGCTGACCGTGCTCACCGCGCTCATCCTGCAGGTGGTCATCGAGTTCGGCCCGCTGTGGCTGCTCGCGCTGTCGGCCTCGGCCGTGGTGTACGGGCCGTTCTGGGCCGGCGTCATGTCCAGCTTCGGGGTCGGTGGGCTGATCGCCGGTCGGTTGCGGCTGGACCGGCCCGCGCCGTTCGCGCTGGTGGTCGGGCTGATGCTGCTCGCGAGCCTCACGCTCGTCACCAGCCGGAGCCTGCTGCTGATCTCGGCCGCTCAGGTCGTGCTCGCGATCCTCGTCGTGGTGGTGGGCATCTACGTCGCGCGGTTGCTGCACGACGGCATCCCGTCGGAGGTACGGGCCGGCGTGGCGTCGGGCGTCGGCGCGCTCAGCTGGATCGCGTTCCTGCCTTTCGCGCTCACGTTCGGCGTGGTGAGCAAGAGCAACGGGGTCCACACCGCGGGCTGGATGATCGTCGGAGCGGTCGTCCTCGTCGCCGTCGCGCTGGTGGCCGTCACGCTGCGCCGCGTCCCGGCCGAGCCCGAGGCCGAGCCCGCGTTGGTGCCGATCGAGGCGGGGCAGCCGTCGTGAACGACCTTGCCTGCAGGGAGTTCGTCGAGCTCGTCACCGACTACCTCGACGGAACGCTGGACGCCGCACGTACCGAACGCTTCCTCACCCACCGCGCCACCTGCCCCGGCTGCGCGCCGTACCTGGACCAGATCAGGCGGACCATCGCCCTGCTTCGCGACCTCGACCGACCTCACCTTGGGAGTACGCCATGACCGACGCCAACCGCGACGACGGAATCCTCAACGGGACAAGGGCCTACAGCGGAATCGCCGTAGACGACCTCACGGCGGCCAAGCAGTTCTACGAACGGACGCTGGCACTCACAGTGATCGAGGAAGGCGACCTGCTGAATGTCACGATCGCCGGCGGGGCGCGGGTGCTGATCTATCCCAAGCCCGACCATCAGCCCGCCACGTTCACCGTCCTCAACTTTCCGGTCGACGACATCGACACCGCCGTCGACGGCCTGACCGCACGCGGCGTGCGGTTCAAGCGGTTCGACGGGATCGAGGTCGACGAGAAGGGCATCTCCCGCGGCGACGGGCCGTCCATCGCGTGGTTCACCGATCCCGCCGGCAACGTGCTGTCCGTCCTTCAAGAGAAGTAGCGCTCAAGCCACGTCGGCGGTCAGGTGAGCGCGGACGGACTTGAGGAGGTCCTTCGGCTCGTCGGCCCAGAGGTTCACCTCGGTGACGGTGTGGTCGCCGTCGTGGCGGGGGACGACGATGGGTTCGCGCAGGCTGACCTGGACGTTGGTCTGTTTGACCTGCACCACATGGAGAATCGTGCCGTCGAACTGGACGGACCGGCCCTTCTCCAGGTCGCGCCGCACCTGCTTCACCGTGTCGATCGCGGACCACGGGATCGTCAGGTCGATCGAGATCCCGTAACGCACCCGCAGCCCTGACGGGCCGACCGTGTGCGGGTGGATCTTGAGGCTCGCGAGCAGGCCGACCATCCAGGCGAGACCCCAGATCCCCAACACCAGCAGGGCATTGCGCGAGTGCTCCCACGGCAGCGCGAGGTGGACGACGGGGACCTCGATCGCGTTCATGACGATGAACGCCCAGATCAGCGGAGCGCTGGCGCCAGCGTACGGATGGAGCTCAGCGCCCGGCTCGTTCGTCCGCGGCCGCCGCAGCAGCCAGCGGAACAGGCTGCGCCACAGGCCGATCTCGTACCTGATCACTCGCCACGCGAGGCGGAACCCGCTCTTCGCCATGTGCTGCACCTCCTTCATTGTGAAGTCTATTCACAATCTACTTGTTGGCGCAATTGATGGCGCGATCCGTGGGGTTCCGGTCGTGGACGACCGCCGGCTCAGCGCCCTACCGTGGAGGCGTTGACGCGAAATTTCTCGCATTAGAGAGGACTCGACTGATGGGAATCGTGAAGACCGACCTCACCGTCTCCGCCGACGGCTACCTGGCCGGACCCAAGCAGAGCGCGGAGAACCCGTTCGGCGAAGGCGGCGATCGCCTGTTCGCCTGGGAGGACGACGAGGCCAACGCGCCGGCCTTCGAGTCGACCCCGACGGGTGCGTACGTCGTCGGGCGCAACCTGTACGCCGCGGACCTGCCGTACGACGCCCCGGTGTTCGTCCTCACTCATGACCCGCGCGATCCGGTGACGAACGGCGGCACCACGTTCCACTTCGTCACCACCGGCATCGAGGCCGCACTCGAGCAGGCGCGCGAGACCGCGGGCGACCGCGACGTGCACGTCGCCGGCGGCGCGGAGACGGTACGGCAGTACCTTGCCGCGGGACTGCTCGACGAGCTCGTACTCCACCTCGCGCCGCTCACCCTCGGCGCCGGCGAGCGACCGCTGGACGGCGTCGGGAGCCTCACCTTCGAGCAGGTCGAGGTCGACCCGAAGCCCGCGGTCACCCACGTCAGGTACCGCGTCCAGCGCTAGGCCCAGGTCTTGGCCGTCGCGTCGAACAGGGCCTGGTCGCTCTCCACCGGCAGGACGCAGAGCAGATGGCCACCGGGCGCGCGCAGGATGCGGCACTCCTGCCACCGTTGGACCAGCTCGGCCCCGAGTGCCACGAGCCGCTCCAGCTCGGCCTCGGGGTCGTCGCTCTCGATGTCCACGTGGTACCGCGGCGCGTCGTCGACCGCCTGCAGCGCTAGCCGGACCCCGTCCGTCGCTCCCGGCAAGCTGATGAACTGCGGCTCGTCCGGAAGTGGCCGAGCTTGGACTCCCAACGCGGCGGACCAGAAGTCCGTCGCGCCGGCGACCTGCTCGCGCGGCGTGTCGATGAGGACGGCGTAGACGCGGCTCCGATGCATGGCAGCCATTCAACCGCGCCCCACGTGCGAGGTGTCGAGTTCCCGACTTGCCGAGTTACGACACGTTTGGGGTCTGGGTGTGGCGATGGGTGGGAGACATCGTGGATCGGAGCATTTCGTGGCACCGCAGAGAGGACCCTGATGTCTCGGACGCGCCGCATCGCCGCCGTCGCTACGACGTTGGCGCTTCTGATCGTCGCGCTTGGCCAGACGAACGCCCAGGCAGCCGAGCCTGAGCGCGGCGGCCCTGACACCGGCCTCGTCGGCCAGGTCACGCTCGTGACCGGCCACGTCGTGCAGGTCGCGCGCGGGCCGAACGGGCGCCTGGCGGCAACGGTCGAGGCACCGGACAACCGCGATGCCGACGTCCTGTCGTTCATCGACGGCGACGGCGACCTGCACGTGCTGCCGCGCGAGATCCTCCCGCTCCTGCAGGCCGATCGCATCGACCGGCGGCTGTTCAACGTCAGCGACCTCGTCGCGCAGGGGTACGACGACAAGCGTCGCTCGACGATCCCGCTCATCGTCGAGTACCCGGACGCCACCTCCGCGACCGCCGTCCAAGCCAAGGCGCGCACGCTCTCGGCCGCCGGCGCGACAAAGACCCGCGCGTTCGGCCACGCCGACGCCGTCGCGGTCGCGGTGCCCAAGGACGACGCCGACGGGTTCTGGTCGGCCAGCAAGGCGATGAACGATGCCGACAAGATCTGGCTCGACGGCAAGGTCAAGGTGACGCTGGAACAGAGCGTCCCGCTGATCGGCGCCCCGCCGGCCTGGGCGGCCGGGTACGACGGCGAGGGCACCAAGGTCGCCGTCCTCGACACCGGGTACGACCCCACGCACCCCGACCTCGCCGGCAAGGTCAGTGCCGAGCGCGACTTCACCGGCGGCACGTCGGCCGTCGACGGGCACGGTCACGGCACCCACGTCGCGGCCACGGTGGCAGGCAGCGGTGCGGCCTCCGAAGGCCGGCGCAAGGGCGTGGCTCCAGCCGCGGACCTGATGGTGGGCAAGGTGCTCGGCGACGACGGTTTCGGCGACGAGTCCTGGATCATCGCCGGCATGGAGTGGGCCGCGGCCGGCGGCGCCAAGGTCGTCAGCATGAGCCTCGGCGGCGATCCCACCGACGGCACCGACCTGCTGTCGCGCGCGGTCGACTCCCTCACCACGGACACCGGCACGCTCTTCGTCGTCGCCGCGGGCAACTACGGGCCTGGATCCGGGACGGTCAGTACGCCCGGCAGCGCTACCACCGCACTGACCGTCGGCGCCACCGACAAGTCCGACGAGTTGGCGGACTTCTCCAGTCGGGGACCACGCCTCGGCGACGCCGCCGTCAAGCCCGAGTTGACAGCACCGGGTGTGAACATCGTCGCGGCGAGGGCGGCCGGTACGTCGCTCGGCTCCGTCGTCGACGAGCAGTACACGTCGGTCTCCGGAACGTCGATGGCCACCCCGCACGTCGCGGGCGCCGCCGCGATCCTCGTCCAACGGCACCCGACGTGGACACCCGCGCAGCTCAAGGCGGCGTTGGTCGGTTCGGCGAAGGCTCCGACCAGCGGCACGGTGTTCGGCCACGGGTCGGGACGGCTGGACGTGCCGGCCGCGTTGAACGCGAACGTCATCGCCGAGCCGAGCACGTTGACGTTCGGCTTCGTGCCGTGGCCGCCCACAGGCACGGCACCGGTTGAGCGCAAGGCGACGTACCGCAACACCGGCACGGCACCGGTCACGCTCGACCTCGCGCTGTCCGCCGCGTACACCGCGGGCGGCCAGCTGCCCGCCGGTGCCGCGACCGTGACGCCGGCGCAGGTCGTCGTTCCAGCCGGCGGTACGGCCGAAGCGACCGTGACCGTCAAGCCCGAACTGGTCGAGGCCGGCGACGTGAGCGGCCTGCTCGTCGCCACCGGCGGCGGTGCGACCGTCAGGACGCCGTGGTCGTACGCCGAGGAGGACCCGCACTACGACCTCACCGTCGACGCGATCGGCTCCAACGGCAAGTCGTCGACCGGCTGGGCGATGATCTGGACCAAGTCGTTCGGCTTCTACTACTACGCCATGAGCTTCGACGGCACCGGACCCAAGACGATGCGGCTCCCGGCGGGCGACGACTACATGGTCCTCGGCGGCGTCACGACCGAGGACGCGAACGGCACGATCCTCGCCGAGACCGTCGACGGCACGCCGCAGCTCGCGTTGACCGAGAACCGGACGGTCACGCTGGACGCGCGGCGCGGCAACCCGCTGTCGTTCCGCACGCCGCGAGCCTCGACGCCTACGCAGCTCCAGTTGGGCTGGAAGCGGTGGTACGACGACGGCGACCACATGGACGCGCAACTCATGTACTCCGGCAAGGTCCCGCAGCTCGCCGTGGCACCGAGCGCACCGGTGCGGGCGGGTGAGTTCGAGTTCGTCGCCGGCGGGCGGCTCGTGCGGCCGGGCTCGGCGCCCGGGCGGTCGCCGTACGTCTACGACCTGCTCGTGCCGACCGCGGACCGGCTCCCGGCGAGCGGCACGTTCCGGATCACCAGCCGCGACCTGACGACGATCGACACCACGTTCGTCGGCGTCGGTGCGGACGGGCGGACCACCCGGGAGAGTCGGGTCGGTTTCTCCGAGCGCGGGTCGCTGCGGGTCACCGGGCTCACCCCGGTGGTCGCCGAGCCGCGGCGCACGGACTACGTGTCGGCGAATGGGACGCGCTGGGGCTCGATGGTCAGGCTGCCCACGGCCCGCGCGGACAAGGTGCCGGTGATGTGGTCGAACTACCGCACGTACCGACCGGGCAGCAAGTCCTCCGAACGCTGGTGGGGCGCGCCGTACACGGTCGGAACGGACTCGGAGTTCTCCATCACCGACGTGTACCGGCGGGAGAACAGCCTCAACGTCCTGCTGCGCGACTACCAGGACGGCGTGCCCGGGCACTGGGGCGACTCCTACCTCAACCAGGACCAGCATCAGTCGGTGAGCAGCCGCATCTACCGCGGCGACGAGCTGCTGGCCGAGGCGCCGAGGGGGTCGGTCGACGTGGACGGGCTGCCGCCGGAGCCGGCGACGTACCGGTTCGTGCACACGATCCGGCGGCAGGGGCCGGTGTGGACGAGCTCGTCGTTCAGCGAGTCGGACTGGACGTTCCGGTCGGCGTACGAGGGGGACACGTCCTGGCCGCCGCGCGGCATCCCGCTGCTCGACCTGGACTGGGCGGTGCCGACGGACTCGAGCAATACGGCGCCACCTGGGCGTCCGTTCGCCATCGACCTGCAGGCGCGGCACGTACGCGGACTGCAAGCGGGCACGCTGGAGCCGGCGAAGCTCTCGCTGTCGTACGACGACGGCACGACCTGGCAGTCGGTGCCGCTGCGGCCGCGCGGGAACGGCCGCTACACGGCGGTCCTGGTCCATGCCGCCAAGCCCGGTTGGGTTTCGCTGCGCGGCGAGGTGAGCGACAGCGTGGGTGGGACGCTCAAGCAGACGACGATCCGCGCTTACCGCTTGCGCTGAGGACTTGGTGGTGAGCATCGAGCTGACACCGATACCCCTGGGTCTTTTCTGGGTGCCGGGTGGCGACCTCGCGAAGTACGAGACGCGGGTGCGGGCGCCGTACGTCGTCTGCGCGTACCTGCTCCGGCACCCCGAGGGAACCGTCCTGTTCGACACGGGGATCGTCGGCGACGCCGAGGCCGTGCGGCGGTACACGCCGCGAACGTTCCAGCTCGAGGAGCAGCTCGCGGCCGCCGGTGCGGCTCTCGGCGACATCGATGTCGTCGTCAACTGCCACTTGCATGCGGACCATGCGGGTGGGAACCACCTGTTCGCCGGCACGCCGATCGTGGTGCAGCGGCGCGAGGTCGAGGCCGCTCTCGATTCGGACTACACGGTGCGCGGGGCGGCCGTCGACTTCCCGGGTGTGAGTCTCCAGGTCGTCGACGGTCGGCACGAGCTGATGGCGGGTGTCACCGTCGTGCCGACGCTGGGACACTCGCCGGGTCATCAGAGCCTGCTCATCAGCGGGATGGCGGAAGGCACCGTGCTGCTGGCCGGGCAGGCGTTCGACCAGGCCAGCGACTACGCACTCGCCGACCTGGCCGTCCGCCTTGGCGCCAGCGACCTCGACGTCACGGCACCGGACTGGATGGACGAGCTCCGGCACGTGGACACGGCGTACTTCGCCCACGACCTCACCCGCTGGCAGCCCCCGACCGCCACCTTCACCGGCACCGACGCCCTGGCCGCGTGGCCGGACTAGCGATCCCGACCACGACTACCCCGTGGATCGTTGCCCTATTGACGGAAACGGTTGTTGAGGAACGCCCAGAGGGCGGCCTTCTCCAGTCTCGCGCTCCACGCGCGGCGACGTTTCGCCTTCGTGGGCGGGACCTGGGTGGGTTCTTGACTCTGCTGGAGCGACCGGCGGGGGCGCCCGCGGGTTGGGATGACCCTCATGCTCTCTTCTGCCAAGCATAGTGGCGAGGTCAAGGTCCCGAGCGTCGTTTCGACGACCCCCTTCCCCTCTCGGCCGACCTCCTCAAGCAAGAATCCGGTAGGCAGGTTGTCGGATCGGGGCGCACGCGTTCGTAGCGAGAGTGAGCGACGACCCCAGCCACAAGGAGGTGATCCAGGGCGTGAGCGACGTCGAAGAAGCCATCACCGCCGCGCACCATGAGGAGTGGGCGCGGGTGGTCGCCTCGCTGACCAAGCGCTTCGGCGACCTCGACGTCGCCGAGGAGGCTGCTGCCGAGGCGTTCGCGACCGCCGTCGAGCGGTGGCCGACCGACGGTGTCCCGCCCAACCCTGGTGCCTGGCTGACGATGACCGCCAACCGCAAGGCCATCGACCGCATCCGGCGCGAAAGCAAGCGCGACGGCAAGCACAAGGAGGCTCAGATGGCGTACGACGACGACCCGCCGGAGCCCCTCGGGGCCATCGAGGACGAGCGGCTCCGGCTGATCTTCACCTGCTGCCATCCCGCCCTCGCGATGGAGACCCGCATCGCGCTGACGCTGCGCATGGTCGGCGGCCTGACCATGCCCGAGATCGCCCGCGCGTTCCTGGTTCAGGAGGCCGCGATGGGCCAGCGGATCACCCGCGCGAAGGCCAAGATCAAAGCGGCGCGCATCCCGTACCAGGTCCCCAACGCCGAGGACCTCCCCGAACGCGTCTCCGGCGTCCTCGCCGTGCTCTTCCTCGTGTTCAACGAGGGCTACCTGGCGACCGGCCCCGACACCGATCCCGTACGCCCCACCCTCACCGCCGAGGCGATCCGGCTCACCCGCCTGATCCGCACCCTGCTGCCGAACGACGGCGAGGTCGCCGGCCTGCTGGCGTTGATGCTGCTCATCGAGGCCCGCCGCACCGCTCGGGTCGCGGCGAACGGCGAACTGGTCAGCCTCGACGAACAGGACCGCGGCGCCTGGAACGCGGCGCTGGTCACCGAGGGGCACCGGCTGGTCCGCGAACGTCTCGTCGCCGGCGAAGCTCCCGGCCGCTACCAGATCCTCGCGGCCATCAACGCCGTCCACACCGACGCCCGCGACGTACGCGACACCGACTGGTCCCAGGTCGTCGCCCTGTACGACCAGCTCGTCAGTCTCGACGCCTCACCGGTCATCGCCCTCAACCGGGCGATCGCGGTCGCCGAGCTCGACGGCCCTGAGGTGGCGCTGGGTGCCATCGACCGGCTCGAGGACAAGCTGGCCGGCTACCACGCGTACCACGCCGCCCGCGCCGACCTCCTCCGCAGGCTCGGCCGCAGCCAGGACTCGCGCGCGGCGTACGACAAGGCCATCGAGCTCGCGGGCAACACCGCCGAGACCGCTTACCTCACCCGCCGCCGCGACCAGCTCGGGCTCACGACCACCTAAACCGTCTTGCGCATCAGGGCCGCCGGCCAGGAGATGTCGTCCAGAACGCGAACGGTCACTCGCTCGGCGACGTGATAGCCGAGGCGGAGGCGTACGGCCTCGCTCAACGGCGTGCACAGCGCCTCGAAGCGCCGGAAGCCCGCGATCCGGGCCGCGGCCTCGGTCGTCTGCGCGAGCAGCGACGCGAAGCCGCGGCGGGTCCACGCCGGGTCGACGTACGTCGCGCGCATCGTCGCCGTCGTGACAGCGGCCGAGTGCGCCGAGTGCGCCGAGCCGTCCGGCGTCCCTGGTGGATAGAACTGACCGCGGGCGCTCCATCCGCTGCCGGCGACGAGGAGCCCGTCGACCTCCAGCACGTAGTAGGTGCCGTCGGCGAACAGCTCCTCCTCGACCTGGTAGAGCCCCACCGTCCGCCCGGCCTCGAGCTGGGCCGCGGTGTAGACCTCGTCCAGCAGCGTCAGCACGGACCGCTCCGCCAACGCGTGCACGGCCGCCAGGTCCTTCAGCGACGCCGGCCGGACGATGATCCTGGGTGTCTCCATGCCCCCAGAGTCTCCACGATCGAGCGCTGATCGCATCGGCAACGACTACCTAACTCAGGCCAGTGCCTCGAGCAGCCGTTCGCACCGCGCCGGGTCGATCGTCAACCCCGTTTGCAGTCCCCACAGCCAGTAGCTGACCGCCCGAACGATCGTCCAGCCGAGCGCCTTGTCCGGGTCCAGCGACCCCGCCGCCACGAGCGTGTCCAGCAGCGTACGGATAGCGGCGGGCCGCGCGTCGAGGTCGAGCCGCCACCACATCAGCTCCGGGACGGAGAGCTCCGGGTCACCGGCGACCGGCCGCGGGTCGATCGCCAGCCAGGGCTCCCGTTCGGCGCCGAGGATGTTGCCGTAGTGCAGGTCGGTGTGAACGAGCGAGCGCCCACTCGAAGCCTGCAACGCAACCAACAGCTCCGACGCCTGGTCGACCCAACGCCGCGGCACCGGCGAGCCGAGCTCCGCCTGCCGCTCCCCCAGCGGGACGTCCTCGCGCGGAGCCCGGATCCCGGGCGGCGCCGGAACGGTGAGCCGCCGGATCACCCCGCCGGCGATCTCCGCGGCCGACAGCAGTGGGAGTTTCTCCAACGAGCGTGCGGCATCCAGCCGTTCGAGCAGCACAGCACCGTCGTCGGGCGACGCCTCGAGCAGCCGTACGGCGCCATGCCCGTTCCACGCGCGCAGGGCGGCGACCTCGTCGTACGTCGAGTGCTCCGACCACGACACCTTCAGCACGCACGGCTGACCGAGCACCGACCCGAAGACGACGAGCGCGAGGTCCCCGTACTGCGCCGGCTCCGCCGCCAACGAGACCTGCCATCGAGCAGCGAGCCGCTCCACCAGCGCGGGAAGCTCCGAGACCCAGCGGCGGCCGGCGGCACCACTCTTGCGAATGCGTTCGGCGGCGAAGCGCTCTGGAACCAAGACCATCGCCGGACACGTTACGGGAGGATGGGCGACGTGACGACAGAGAATTCGCTGCACCTGCGCGACATCACCGACGAGAACAGGGACGCTGTCCTCGCCCTGAAGGTCAAGCCGACCCAGAACCAGTTCGTCGCGTCGGTTGCCCAGTCGCTCCGAGACGCCGAGAACCACCCCGAAGCCAAGCCCTGGTACCGGGCGATCTACGACGGCGACGAGCCGGTCGGGTTCGTGATGATGAGCTGGAAGGTGCCGCCAGGCCAGCCCGGGATCTTCGGCCCGTACTTCCTCTGGCGGCTGCTCGTCGACGAACGCCACCAGCGCCGCGGCGTCGGGCGCGCGGGGCTCAGCCTGGTCATCGATCTCGCCAAGAAGGACGGCGCCACCGAGCTGCTCACGAGCTACCAGCCCGGCGACGGCGAGCCGTGGCCGTTCTACCAGGGGTTCGGCTTCGAGCCGACCGGCGAACTGGACGGCACCGAGATCCTGCTCCGCCTCGACCTCACCAAGGGAAGCGGCCAGTGATGCGGGACCTCCGTTCGGTCGAGGACGTCCTGCGCATGCTGGACGGCTGGTTCGCGGCGGACGCGGCGAAGTGGGACCAGTTCTACGCCGATCGGGAGAAGCCGATCCCGTTCTTCGTCGCCAAGCCGGACGAGTCGCTCGCTTCCTGGCTGTCGACCGGCGTCCTCCCGAAGGGCCGCGCGCTCGACCTCGGCTGTGGACACGGGCGCAACGCGATCGCGCTCGCCCAAGCGGGCTTCGATGTCGACGCCGTCGACCTGTCGTCGTCGGCGATCGAGTGGGGCAAGGCCCGTGCCGCGGAGGCGAGCGTCGACGTACGGTTCCACCAGGCCGACATCTTCACCGTCGCGCTGCCGCACGACCGGTACGACCTGGTGTACGACTCCGGCTGCCTGCACCACCTGCCACCGCACCGCAGGGTCAGCTACCGAGACCTGATCGACCGCGTCCTCGAGCCGGGCGGCCACTTCGGGCTGGTCTGCTTCGCCGCCGGCGCGATGGGCTCCGAGCGCACCGACGAGGAGCTGTACCGCGCGGGCTCGCTCGAGGGCGGCCTCGCGTACGACCAGGACTCGCTGCGCTGGATCTTCTCCGACTACACCGAGGTCGAGCTCAGACCGATGGCCGAGCAACCGGACGACGCGGCGACGTTCGGCAAGGACTTCCTGCTGACGGCGCTGTTCCGCAGGTAGCACCGGAGGGGGAAAGAAACAAAGATGTCGTCTCGATCACGTCTCCTCGCGGAGATCGCCACCTCCGTTCCGCCGGCCGAGACCGAGGTCCGCCTGCGCCGCGCGGTGGTGCTCGGCGGGGGCATCGCCGGACCCGCGCTCCTGGCCCGCGTGCTGTGGCGGTCACTGACTCCCGCGCGCTGACCACGCCTCGTCGATCGCCTGCGTGAACGTGTCGAGCGGGACCGCGCCGGGGATGCCGTAGCGCGCGTCGACGACCGTGAACGGGACGCCGGTGACGCCGAGCTGCTGGGCCTCGGCCTGGTCGCCGCGTACGACGTCGGCGAACTCGTCGCTCGCCAGCACCTGCTCGGCCCGTTCCCGCGCGACGCCCACGCCCTCGGCGGTCGCGACGAGGAACGCGTGGTCGAACGTGTCCATCCGGCCGCCGAACAGCGCCAGCTGCAGCTCCGCCAGGAACCGCGGCCCATGGCCGGTGGTGGTGGCGAGCTGCAGCACGCGATGGGCGTCGAACGTGTTCGCCGCGACGCGGTCGGACTTGTACGGCAAGCCCTCCGCCTCGGTCAGCGGCAGCATCGAGTCCAGCTGCCGGAGCGTGTCGGCCTCCGACCAGCCCATCCGCTTCGCCACGTACGTCGTCACCGCCACAGGCACCTTCGGCGCGCCAGGGTCGAGCTCGAACGCACGCGGGACGATCTCGATCTGGTCGGCGTGCGGCGATGCCTGGACCGCCTTCTCCAGCCGCGCGGCGCCGACGTAACACCACGGACAAGAGAAATCGCTCCAGAGGTCGATGCGCATCCGCTCGTTCATCGGTCTCCGATGCTAAGTTGATGGTCGTCTCAAGTTGGGACCGTAGCACTAACTTGAGGTGCCCATCAACTTAAGGAGGACGGCCGTGGCCGCGCTGCGCCGGGACGCCCGCGAGAACGTCGAGAAGCTCACCGCCGCGGCGACGCGCGTGTTCGTCGCGCAGGGTCTCGGCGCGCCGCTGGACGAGGTCGCCCGGGCGGCGGGGGTCAGCACGGGCACGTTGTACAACCGGTTCGGCAGCCGCGAAGCGCTCATCGACGCGATCGCACCGGCGCTCGTCGCGTCGCGGATGGCCGCGGTCGCCGCCGACGCGGAGTCGGAGCCGGACGCGTGGGGCTCGTTCGCGCGGTACGTCAGCGGCCTGCTGGAGCTGCAGGTCGAGTGCCCGGCGCAGGACGACATCCTCACCCGCCGCTTCCCGGAGTCGCGCGAGCTGACCACCCTGTGCGACGTGGCGAACCGCCAGGCGGTGACGTACCTCGAAGCCGCCCAGGCCACCGGAGCCGCACGAGCGGACGTGGACGCGCACGACCTCACCGCGCTGTTCGCCGCGACCTCCGGCATCCTCCGGTCCGCCGGCCCGGAAGCCTGCCGCCGCCACCTCCGCCTCGTCCTCGCCGGCCTGCGGATCTAGCGGTTCCGGACGCGGACTGTCCGGAACGCGGTCTATCGTGCGAGGCATGGACGTGGAGTTCAGCGGCGAGATCTTCCACTGGCGTGGGCCGGCGCCGTACTACTTCGTGCGCGTTCCCGAGGAGGACAGCGAGGACATCCGCGACATCGCCACCGGCCTCACCTACGGCTGGGGCATGGTCCCCGCCAGCGGTCAGGTCGGCGACACCGAGTTCACCACCGCGCTCATCCCGAAGGACGGCTGCTACCTCGTTCCGCTCAAGGACAAGGTCCGCAAGGCGGAGGACCTGAACGAGGGCGACACGATCGAGCTGCGCCTGTCGTTCGCCGTGGCTTGAACCGCGACGCGGTCATCCCTCAGACGTAGAACAACGCGACCCGCGAGGGATTCGCCGCGCCGACGGCGGCCAGCAGGATGGTCGATCATGAGCCTGATCAGCCGCCGCACCGTGTCCATCGGAATCGCCGCCAGTCTTGCCCTTTTGGGCAACGCCACAACGGCGAACGCCGCACGAGGACTGCGGCCGCGGCTCCCCGAACCGACCGGACCGTACGAGCTCGGCACCACCGAGATGCACCTCGTCGACACCTCGCGGACGGATCCGTGGGTCGCGAATCGCCCACGAGAGTTGATGATCAGCGTCTGGTACCCGGCCCGCCCGTCGTCGCACGAGCCGACAGCACCGTACGCCGGCGCGAACGTTGCCCCGCAGCTCGCGAGCCAACTGGCCGGCTTCCTCGGGCTCGCCGGCGACACGCTGGACCTCGCCGGAACGACCACGCACGCCCACCGTGGAGCCAAAGCGCTCGGCCGCCATCCCGTCCTGCTCTGCTCCCCCGCACTCGGCGCAAGCCGCACGGTCGGCACCTACCAGGCCGAGGAGCTTGCGAGCCGCGGCTACGTGGTGGTGACGATCGACCACACGTACGAGACGCCGGTGGAGTTCCCCGGCGGTCGCGTCACCGGCGTTGAGGCGCCGTTGTGGCACGAGACGTTCAAGGACCGCGAGATCCCGGTCCGCGTCGCCGACACCAGGTTCGTCCTCGACGCGCTCGAGCGGATCGCGAACGGTGGCAACCCGGACGCGGAGAATCGTCAACTCCCACGGGGACTTCGCGGCGCGCTGGATCTCCGCCGCATGGGCATGTACGGGCACTCGCTCGGCGGCTTCACCGCGGCCGAGGCGATGCTCGTCGACCGCCGGATCGATGTCGGCGTCAACCTGGACGGCTCGATGAAGTACGAGCGGGACGACGGCTCGTACGACCTGAGCGAGGTCGTCCAACGCGGGTTGACGAGACCGTTCCTGCTGTTCGGCGGCGGGACGCACTCGCACCTCGACGACCCGGCCTGGGCCGCGTTCTGGCTCAACCAGCGCGCGTGGAAGCTTGACCTCAACCTGCCGACCGGCTCGCATGGCGCGTTCGCCGACCACCAGATTGTCCTTCCCCCGTTGGCGAAGGCGAACGGGATCCCGCACGAGGTCATCACGCAGGCCCTCGGCGCGATCGAGCCGGCGCGTGCCGTGACGGCGGTCGGCAGCTACCTCGGCGCGTACTTCGACCAGTTCCTGCGGGGCCGTCCGCAACCAATGCTGTGGAGGGAGTCGCCGCGCTTCCCCGAGGTCGCCTTCGTCAGATGATCCCGTACTGCGCCAGCTCGTCGCGGATCTTGCGCTGTTGGACGTTCGCCGCAACGGTCGTCCCGAGCGCGAGCAGCGCCATGACGAACACGACGACGTTCGGAACGCCGCCTCCCAGGATCGCGAACACCAACGACAGCGCACCGGTGACGGTCACGAAGAGCGCCACCTGCTTGAGCGATCCGGCGTACCGATGCACGACCTGCTCGGGGAACTTGCCGACCGCGTGCTTCAACACCACGCGGCGGCCGTGCTCGGCCTCGAGTCCGGAGAGGAGGTTGAAGAACGCGAACATCACGAACCACCGCGTGCCCAGGTTGTCCGAGCCCATCGTCAACACGACGAACATCCCAGCCTGGGCGAGGAAAACGAGCGACAGGCTCAGGGTGGCGAACAGCTCGACCCGGACCAGGTACAACCGGGACCCGAACGACACCGCGAGATACTCCAGCACGGTCGCGGCGATACCGGTGAGCCACATCGCGACCTTGGCCGGGTAGAGCCAGGTCGCGAACGGGCCCTCGATCAACGCCGGCAACGCGGTCGCCGCGACGCCGAGCGACAGGCCGGCGATGACCGTGAGGAGCATCCGGTAGTCCTCGGCACCGCTCGCGGCGGATCCGAACGAGCGAAACAGTCCAGGTCCACCGCTGCGTCGCGGCTCGTCAGGTGTCTCAGGTGCGGCCATGCAGGAAAGCTACAACGCCCACCGTTGTCGGTGGGCGACGTTGGTCTGTGAAAGACGGACGTGCCTGTCCTCCTGGGGAGACTGGGGATCGCGACGTCTCGAGTGATCTGAGCGGGAAGGCACTCCGTGGGTGGGCGTCGTGGACGCCTTTACCCGGCCAGTCGCCTCTCTACCTGGCGTCCACCCCATGTAAAGGGGCCAATGATCATGTAAACATGATCCTTGGCACGCGGTCGGCCCGGACCGGGCGAACCAACGGCCGGACGACAGATCGAGGCTAGCGTCGGCGACATGCTGACTGGGACGTTGATCGCGGAGAGCCTGCGCGTGGGTGCGTCGCTCTCCGGTCTCGCGCTGTCCTCGTCCATGCCAGGGACCTGCCGCGAGAGATCTGCTGAGTCCTGTCGATTCCCGGAGCTGCCCGTTCGTCGAGGCTGTAGGAAGATCACTCCGGAAGGGACAAGACAGATGCCTCAGTACGCGATCCTGCTCTACATGCCCACCCCCGACGAGCCGTCCGACATGCCTCCGGCGGAGCTGGAGGCGCATCTGCGCTACGACGAGCGGGTCAAGGAGCTCGGCGGCAAGACCGGGCCGGCGATCGCGCTCGCCCCGAGCAGCACGGCCACGACGATCCGCGGCGACGCCGTCACCGACGGGCCGTTCCTCGAGGCCAAGGAGGTGCTCGGCGGCGCGTTCGTCCTCGAGGCACGCGACCTCGACCACGCGATCCGGATCGCCCGGGAGTGCCCGTCGACGTGGCGCGGCTCGGTCGAGATCCGGCCGCTGATCGGCATCCAGGAGTGACGGCCGACGAGGTCGCGCGCGCCGTAGCCGAAGCGCATCGCCACGAGTGGTCGTTCGTCCTCGCGGCAACGGCCAGGGTCACGCGCGACCTCGACCTGGCCGAGGAGTGCGTGCAGGAGGCGTACGTCACCGCGCTCGACGCGTGGGAACGCGACGGCGTCCCGCGCAGCCCGGGTGCGTGGCTCACGACCACCGCGCGCCGGAAGGCGCTCGACGCGATGCGCCGCGAGCAGGTGCTGAAGACCAAGCTGCCGATGCTGATCGAACCGGAGGTGAGCGAGATGGACGACCCCGAGTCCGTGCCGGACGACCGGCTGCGGCTGATCTTCACCTGCTGCCACCCGGCGCTCGCCCAGGAGGCGCAGGTCGCGCTCACGCTGCGGCTGGTGTGTGGCATCCCGACCCCGCACATCGCGCAGGCGTTCCTCGTGTCGGAGGCCACGATGGCGGCTCGACTGACGCGTGCGAAGAAGAAGATCGCGGCGGCCCACATCGCTTACCGGGTTCCGGATTCGGCCGAGCTGCCGGATCGGTTGGACGCCGTTCTCACCGTGATCCATCTGCTGTTCACGACCGGCCACACCGCGCCTTCGGGCGACGAGTTGGTCAACCTGGAGCTGGTCGAACGATCCGTCGACCTCGCCCGGCTGTTGCGTTCACTGATGCCGGACGAGCGGGAGGTACGGGGCTTGCTGGCGCTGCTGCTCGTCACCCATGCCCGGCGGACGACCCGTACCGACGCCTCGGGCCGGTTGCTGCTGCTGTCGGAACAGGACCGAACGGCGTGGGACCGGGCGGAGATCGAGGAGGCGGACCGGCTCGTGGTCGAGGCGCTCCGCGGCCCGAGTCGTGGCCGGTACGCGCTGCAGGCCGCGGTCGCCGCGCTGCATGCGGTGGCGAGAACGTACGACGACACCGACTGGCCGCAGATCCTCAGCCTGTATGGCGAGCTGCTCGCGATCTGGCCGTCGCCGGTCGTCGCGTTGAACCGCGCGATCGCGCTCTCGATGGTGTCCGGCCCGGAGGCGGCGCTGCCGGTGATCGAGTCGTTGGAGCAGGACGGCCGGCTCGACGGCTACCGCTACCTGCCGGCGACCAAGGCCGACCTGCTCCGCCGGATGGGCCGGCTGAAGGAGGCCGCCGACGCCTACCGCACGGCGCTCGCCCAGGCGGACAACGAAGCAGAACGCGCGTTTCTCTCGTCCCGGTTGGAGGAAGTCTCCTAGAGCAGCTGGGCGCCGTAGCTCTCCCACAGCACCCGTATCGCCTCCGGGCTACGGTCCTCGTCGCCGGTCGCGCCATCGGCCGTCCACTCGGCGAGCACGAGTCCCGAGCCCGGAGTCACGAGGACGTTGTCGGCGAGTCGGGGTGCGGTGCGCGGTGTGGTCATGCGCCCTACCTTGTCACCAGTTTGTCCCAGGCGCGGGTCGCTGAGCAGCTTGTTCAGCGTCTTCGATCGATGCGCTACACATGTGCATGCGTACTACCCGCGAGTGTAGTCGAGCTAGGCTGCGGAGCTGTGATCCGTGACGCACAACCGAGCGACCTCGACGCGATCCGCCGGCTCTACCGGCAGCTGAACCCCGACGACCCGGATGTCACCGACGGCTCCGACGCCGAGGCGTTCGAGGAGATCCTGCGGACGCCCCGGCTGCGGCTCCTCGTTCTCGAACGCGACGGCGAGGTGGTCGCCACGACGTACCTGAACGTGATGCCCAACCTCACCCGCTCGGCCTCGCCGTACGCCCTGATCGAGAACGTCGTCGTCGAAGAGTCCTTGCGGGGAACGGGATTGGGCAAGCAGCTGATGTCCGCGACGCTGCAAGCCGCCTGGGACGCGGGCTGCTACAAGGCCATGCTGATGACGGGCTCGAAGCAACCCTCGACCCACGCCTTCTACAAGGCCTGCGGCTTCGCCGGCGACGTCAAGACCGCCTACCAGGCGAGAAAATGGCGCGCTTAAGCGGGTAGAACTCTCCTAGAGTCGGCCCATGGCAGCTGTACTCACCCCGCAGGCGGACGACTTTCCGCGTTGGTACCAGGACGTGCTCGCGAAGGCCGAGCTGGCCGACAACGGCCCGGTGCGGGGGACCATGGTCATCCGACCGTATGGGTACGCGCTGTGGGAACGCATGCAGGCCGAGCTGGACGCGCGGATCAAGGCGGTCGGCGCGCGCAACGTGTACTTCCCGTTGCTGATTCCGGAGAGCTACCTGCAGCGCGAGGCCGAGCACGTCGAGGGCTTCAGCCCCGAGCTCGCCGTCGTCACCCATGCCGGCGGCAAGCAGCTCGACGAGCCGCTCGTCATCCGCCCCACCAGCGAGACGATCTTCGGCGAGTACATGGCGAAGTGGGTCCAGAGCTACCGCGATCTGCCGCTGCTGCTCAACCAGTGGGCGAACGTCGTCCGTTGGGAGCTGCGGCCGCGCCCGTTCCTCCGTACGACCGAATTCCTTTGGCAGGAAGGGCATACGGTCCACGCGACTGAGGCGGACGCCGCCGCGTTCGCGAGGACGATCCTGCACGACGTGTACGCGGATCTGATGACGTCGGTGCTCGCGATCCCGGTCGTTCCGGGGCGGAAGACCGTGCACGAAAGGTTCGCCGGCGCCGTCAACACGATGACGGTCGAGGGCATGATGCGCGACGGCAAGGCCGTGCAGCTGGGGACCTCCCACGAGCTCGGGCAGAACTTCGCGCGGGCGTTCGACATCACGTTCCTCGACGCCGAGAGCCAGCGGCAGACCGCGTGGACGACGTCGTGGGGCGCGGCCACGCGGATGCTCGGCGGACTGATCATGGTGCACGGTGACGACGCGGGGCTGCGGCTGCCGCCGCGGGTCGCGGCGACACAGGCCGTCGTGATGGTCGCGAAGGCCGGCGAGGGCGTGGTCGAGGCGGCTTCTGCTTTGGCGGCCGAGCTGCGCGCCGCCGGCGTGCGGGTCGAGGTCGACGACCGCGTCGACACCGGCTTCGGCCGGCGCGCAGTGGACTGGGAGCTGAAGGGCGTGCCCGTACGAATCGAGCTCGGGCCGCGCGATCTCGCGGCGGGCTCGGCGACGGTGGTGCGCCGGATCGGCGGAACGAAGACGTCGCAGCCGCTCGCGTCGGTGGCGTCGTCGGTCGCGGCCGCGATGGACGAGGACCAGGCCGCGCTGTTCGCGGAGGCGACGAAGCTTCGCGACGACCGGATCGCCGACGTCGCCTCGATCGACGAGTCGGTCGAGGCCTCGGCGGCGGGCTGGGCTCGAATCCCGTGGGCGGTCGTCGGCACCGAGGGCGAGACGCTACTCGCCCAGAGCGGCATCACCGTGCGCTGCCTCGTCCGCCCGGACGGCAGCGTGCCGGACTCCGAGGACGAGCCGGACGTACTCGCCTACGTCGGCCGCGCCTACTAGCCCCGCTTGGGTCGGGGGCACCCCTGTCCGAACCTAGGGGACCAGGGTGCCCCCGACCCAACCCCGGCCCACCGCCCCCGGGTCCGTGATCATGAAGGCAAACCCTGCGTATACGACCGGTTGGGCTTCACGATCACGTTCATGATCACGGGGGCGCCGACCCGAGCCACCTGCTGGCGGCCGGCGCTGGTGTCGCTCCCGCCCGGCTGGCGTGACGCGAGCCGACTGGGTCGGGGGCACCCTTGTCCGAACCTATGGGACCAGGGTGCCCCCGACCCAACCGCGGCCCACCGCCACCGGTCCGTGATCATGAACGTGATCATGAAGGCAAACCCTGCGTATACGACCGGTTGGGCTTCATGATCACGTTCATGATCACGGGCCCCCCGACCCAGGCCAGCTGCTAGCGGCCAGCGCTGATATCCGCCACGGCTTTGGCGATGCGGCGTTGGCGGGTGGCCTCGGTCTTGGCGTCCTCGATCGACATCACCCAGCGGCGCTTGTGGCTGTAGGACAGGGCGGCGAACCGTTCGTTCGCCGCCTTGTCCGCCTTCAGCGCGGTCGCGAAGTCGTCCGGCACCTCGACCTCACGCGGTTCGGTGTCGAGCTCGACCTCCACGTCGAGCTCGTCGCCACCCGCGACCCCAGCGTGAGCCCGGACCTCGGCGCTCACGCCGACCAGGTACGCGCCGCCCATCACCGCGATGCTGCTGCGGTACGTGTAGCCGTTCAGCGTCACCCGCACCGGCGGCCGCTTCCCCTTGCCGAGCGCCTCGACGACGTCCGGCGGCACCTCGATGCCGGTTGTGTTCTTGCCACTACTCAGAATCGTCGTCCGAAACTTCATAGACGACAGGATGGCCTAGTAGTTCTGCTCCTGCAGCGAAAGCGGCTTGGTCATCTGCTGCGACGTCACCTGATACCCCAGGCTCTGGTAGAGCCGGACCGCGGCGGCGTTGCGACCGAAGACGTTGAGACCGATCTCGGTGATACCCCGCTCGACCATGGAGCGCTCGCCGGCTTCCATGATCGCGCGACCGTAGCCGCGGCCCTGGTGGGCGGGCATCACGTGCAGGTCGTACACCCAGGCGCCCGGGTGGTCGGCGTCGGAGCCGGGCAGGCCGATCCAGATCGAGCCGACCGGAACAGAGGCGTCCTCCGCCACGAACAGCAGCATGTCCGACGTCGCGACCCCGTACGGCAAGAGCTCGTCGGTCTGCTGTTCGGCGTACCGCAGCGCCTCCTCGGCACCCAACGCGCCGGACTCGAGCAGCGCCGCCGCATAGTGCGCGCTCGTCTGCCCGCGATACTTCGTGAACTCTACGTCGGTCATCGCTCGTAGCGTGATGATCATTCCCGGCCCTTCCGCAGGCCGAGCAGCCTACAAGCCCGGCTACGGTAAACGCATGACGACCCTCGATGTCGCCGGATATCTCGCCCGGCTTGGCGTTTCGGCCCCCGGAACGCCCAGCGTGGAGGGCCTACGTGGCCTCCATCGCGCGCAGGTCGAGCGCATTCCGTACGAGGCCATCGAGATCCAGCTCGGTCACCCGACGACCATCGACCCGTACGACTCCGCGGCCCGCATCATCGGCCGGCACAGAGGTGGCTACTGCTACCACCTCAACGGCGCGTTCTCCGTTCTGCTGAAGGCGCTCGGGTACGACGTCGTCTGGCACCGCGCCGGCGTCCAGAGCCACAGCCTCCCCTCCGCGCCGGGACCGGAGTTGGCCAACCATCTCGCGCTCACCGTGCACGGCCTGCCGAGCGACGACAACCCGACCGGCGACTGGCTGGTCGACGCCGGACTCGGCGACGGCCCGCACGAGCCGCTCCCGCTCAACGAGGGCGAGTACGACCAAGGCCCGTTCCACTACCGGCTGAGGCCCTCGGAGGTCGAGCAGAACGCGTGGCGCTTCGACCACGACCACCGCGGCGCGTTCGTCGGCATGGACTTCCGCACAGCCACAGCAACCCCACAAGACTTCGCCGAGCGCCACCAGTGGCTGTCGACGTCGCCGGAGTCGGGCTTCGTCCGTACGTTCGTCGTGCAACGCCGCGACGCCGACGGCTACGACGAGCTGCGCGGCCTGACCCTCCATCGGGTCGACAAGGACGGCCGCAGGGTCCGTACGTTGGAGACCAGTGCCGACTGGTTCGCCGCGATGGCCGACGTCTTCGACCTCCCGCTCCACGATGTCGACCCAGCCGAGCGCGAACGCCTGTGGGAGCGTACGAAGACCGCCCACCACGCCTGGGTCGCCAGCCAGGCAGCGACCACCGCTGGTGGCGAAGTGGTCTAGTCCGATTCCTTTACAACGCGGGAACGCACGGCACAACCTAGGCGCCATGACACTGCGCAGGCGCACGTTCCTCGCCGGCGCCGCCGGCCTGTCTCCCTTCGTGCTCGCGGCTTGCGCCACGGGTGGCGCACCGGCCCCGCAGGCTCCGAAGGTGAGCTCCACCAACGGCGACGCGAAGAACCCGTTCGGCGTCGATCCCAAGGCGCCGCTCGACGTCGTCATCTTCAAGGGTGGCTTCAGCGACGACTACGCGAAGTTCCACGAGTCGATGTACAAGAAGCGCTACCCCGAAGCGAGCGTCAAGCACACCGGGATCCAGGACGTCGCGACGCAGATGCAGCCGCGCTTCGTCGGTGGCAACCCGCCCGATGTGCTCGACAACTCCGGCATGCCGGTTCCCGTGGCCACGCTCGCGAGCCAGGGGCAGCTGACCGATCTCGCGCCGCTCCTCGCCGCACCTGCCTGGGACACAGAAGGCAAGACCGTCGGCGACACGCTGCTCGCCGGCGCGACGAGCACGCTCACATTCGAGGGCAAGGCGCTCGGCATCAACTACGCCTACAACCTCGGCGGCATCTGGTACAACGGCAAGCTGTTCCGCGAGAAGGGGTGGGAGTACCCCGAGACCTGGGACGGCCTAATGGCGCTTGGCGCGGAGACCGCGAAGGCGAGCATCCCGCTGTGGACGTACCAGGGCCAGCACCCCGGCTACATGCTCGGCGTGATCATGCCGATGTTCCAGAAGCACGGCGGCAACGAGGTGATGAAGCACATCGACAACCTCGAGGACGGTGCCTGGCAGCAGGAGTCCGTACGACTCGTCGCCGAGGCGATGGAGGAGATCAAGAGCCGCAAGTTCCTGCTGCCGGGAACGGCCAGCCTCACCCACATCCAGGCACAGGCGGCGTGGCTGAAGCACAAGGCCGCGATCATCCCGTGCGGCTCGTGGCTGAAGAACGAGATGAAGTCGCAGGTGCCCGCCGACTTCGAGATGCAGATCGCGCCGACGCCCTCGCTGTCGGAGTCCGACAAGATCCCGTTCGCCGCGATCAACAACGGCCCCGGCGAGGACTTCATCATCCCCGCGCAGGCGAAGAACGTCCCTGGTGGCTTGGAGTTCCTGCGCATCATGATGTCCGTCGAGGGGGCGCGGCAGTTCGCCGAGCTCACCCACACGTTGACCGTGGTGGCGGACGCGCACAGCGACCAGACCAGCGACCCGATCATCGTCTCGTCGAACGAGCGACTGCAGGCCGCCAAGCAGGTCGAGCCGCTCGAGAACTCCATGTACCCAACGTGGTATCCCAAGCTGTACGAGGAAGCGAGCGCCGCGACCGGCGTCCTACTCACCGGCAACCTCGACGCGAAGGGCTTCGTGGACCGGATCCAGAAGTACGCGGACAAGGTCAAGAAGGACCCGAAGATCAAGAAGTTCACGCGCTAGCTCGAGCTGTCAGCGGCGCGCTGTCGGTGGCGTCCGGTTGGATCGTCTCCATGGATGCTTCGGAGGTCGTTCCGCTCGGGCGGACGTCGGTGTCGGTGACCCGGCTGGGTCTGGGGTTGGCGTCGATCGGCGGGCTGTTCACGCCGGTGCCGAAGGAGCAGGCGGTCGCGACGATCGAGCGCGCCTGGGACCTCGGCGTGCGGCTGTTCGACACGGCGCCGGTGTACGGGTACGGGCGGTCGGAGACGTACGCCGGTCTCGTCCTGCGCTCCAAGCCCCGCCACGAGTTCGTCCTCAGCACGAAGGTCGGGCGGCTGCTCGTGCCGGGCGGGACGGACACCCAGGAGATCTGGGCGGACCCGCCACCAGGAGTAGGCCCGAAGAACGACTACTCCTACGCCGCCGTGCGACAGTCGATCGAGGACAGCCTGGAACGGCTCGGGCTGGACCGCATCGACGTGCTGCACGTGCACGATCCCGAGCAGGACTTCCCGCTCGCGGTGGGTGAGGCGTACTACGCGCTGGCCGACCTGCGCGCCACCGGACGGATCGGCGCGGTCTCGATCGGCGTCAACCACGCGGACGTCGCGGCCCGCTATCTCCGCGAGGTCGAGGAGCCCGGCCTCGACGCCGTCCTGCTGGCCGGCCGCTACTCGCTGCTCGACCAGTCCGGCCTCGACGACCTCCTGCCGCTGTGCGGCGAGCGCGGTGTCGCCGTGATCGCCGCCGGTGTCTTCCAGGGCGGCATCCTGACCTCCGCTGACGCGCCGCCCGCCGCAACCGCGTGGCAGCGGCTCTGCGAAAGCTTCGACGTCCCGCTGGCCGCCGCCGCGATCCAGTTCCCGTTCACCCACCCCGCCGTGGCGTCGGTCCTGGTCGGCGCCCGCCATCCGGACGAGGTCGAGGCCAGCGTCCAGGGCCTCGCCACCGAGGTCTCGGACGAGCTGTGGCGCGAGGCCGAACGGGTGGGCCTCACACCTGCCCGAGCTCCGAAGCCGTGATCTCCTCCAGCCGGCGGCGGCGGGTCTCGATGCCGTACCGGATCACCGCGACGACCGCCAACGCGATCGGGATCGCGCCGATCAGGGCCGCGCCGCGGATGGTCGGGGGCGCCAGTCCCGCGAGCACGATGCCCACGCCGAGGAAGCCGCCCGTGCGACCGGCCATGCCGGCGAGCCCCGTACCCCGCGCCCGGATCCGGGTCGGATAGACCTCCGAGCTGTACGGCGTCAGCATCGCGAGCATCGCCGACGTCCCGGCCAGCAGAGCGACGATCAATCCCTGCAGCAGCAGGCGATTCTCGCCGACCCGCTCCCCCAGGATCGTGAACGTGATCAGCGCCCCAGCCGTCACGATCGCCGCGCCGATCATCGTGCGTTTGCTGCTCCAGAACCCGTACAGCATCGCCACCACGAAGATCACCGGGAAGCCGATCAGCGCCGAGTTCGCCAGCAGCCGGTCGGAGGCGCCGACGTCCATGCCCATCTGGCGAAGGTTGGTCGGCAGCCAGAGCAGGAACCCGTTGTTCACCAGCCCCCACCCGACGCCGAACAACCCGACGCCGACGGTCAGGCCGCCGAGCGGATGCTGGAACAGCTGCCCGAACCGAGACTGCAGCTGCGACGCCCGTTCCTCCGCGGTCTGTGCCGCGGTGATGATCTCGGCGCCGAACCGCCTCATCACCGCGGTCGCCTCGGCGATCCGTCCGGTCGCGAGCAGGAACCGCGGCGACTCCGGGATCCAGCGGTTCAGCAGGATCAGGAAGATCCCGGTCGGCAGCCCGATCAGCCACAGGATCCGCCAGCTGAAGCGAGGCTCGAGCACCGACGAGAGGTACGAGGTGAGCACGTACGCGCCCGCGACGTCACCGCCGATCAGCACCATCAGCCAGCCGCGATGCCGCGCCGGGATCGTCTCGGCCAGCAGCGCGAACGCGATCGGCAGCATCCCGCCGACGGCGACGCCCATCATGAAGCACATGAACAGGTTGAGGTAGAAGCTCGGCATCGCACCGCAGATCGAGGTCGCGATGAACATCACCGCCGCCAGCAGCACTGACGCGCGCCGGCCGATGCGGTCGCCGAGCACACCCCAGGTGAACGCGCCGATCACCATGCCGGCCAGCGCGCTGAACGGGAACCAGGCCACCGGCAGCGTCCCGCTCGGGTTGAGCGGCGACAGCAGCCCGTACTCCATCGTCATGCCGGGGATCACGAACGCGAGCGTGGTCGGCTTCATCACGTCGATCGTCACCGCGGCCGCCATCACGATCAGCAGCGCGACGTGCGCCTTCTTGATCGGCGCGTCGTCCATCGCCCGGACGCGGACGTTCGCGACCTCCTCCGGAGCGGCGGCCCCGCGGCGCGGGATCAGGCCGAACGCGGCCAGCCCCAGACCGACCACGATCAGCACCATGCCGGCGATCATCGAGAAGTCCATCGGCATGCCGGCCATGTGGTAGTGCATGTCGCGCGCCATCACGTACATCGGCAGGTGGAGAGCGACCCCGACGCTGACCGCGATGACGCCGGCCCAGAACGCCAGCCGGTTCTGAAAGACGATCATGGTCCCCCTCGTGGGCACAGGGTGATCCCCGAGGTGACACGTCGAACGTGCGCGAACGGTTCAGGCCGCCGCGGCGGTGGGCTCCTCGACGGTGAGCGAACGCTCCCGCAACGGGGTCGCGAAGCCGGCCACGAACGAGACCAGCACTCCACAGCCCATCACCAGTAGCGCGACCCGGACGCCGAACGCCTCCGCGAGCACGCCGCCGAGCGCGGCGCCGAGTGGCTGGCCGCCCCACGCGATCATCCGGGCCGTCGTGTTCACCCGGCCCTGCAGCGCGTCCGGCGTGACCTGCATCCGTACGGTGATGCCGTTGATGATCACCAACGTGTTCGTCAGCTGCCACAGGCCGATCGCGACGAGCGCCGGAACGACCGCGGCCGAGGACGTCCAGGCGACGAGCAGCAGCCAGTTCGCGCCGAGGCCGAACAGCGTCGTCCAGCCCACCGGCAGCCGCTTGGCCAGCAGCGGAAGCGCGACCGTCGCGAGCAGCGCGCCGAAGCCGCTCACCGCGTAGAACAGGCCGATCTGGCTCGAGTCGCTGGGCAGGCCGAGCCGTTCGACGCACACGACGACGAGCAGGCCGATCACCGCACCGCTGGTGACGCTGTTGCCGATGCCGAGCAACGTGAGCGAACGGACCAGCCGGTGCCGCGCGATGAACCGCAGCCCTTCCATGATGTCCGCCCGGACCGTCGACTTCCGCAGCGCCGACACCGCCCGCACCGACGCGAGCGGCAACCGCGCCAGTACGACAGCGGCGAGCGCGAACGTCACCGCGTTCACCGTCATCGCCTCAGCGGCGCCGGCCACCGCTGCGAGCCCGCCGCCGAGCGCGGGACCGGCGAGCGAGATCACCGTGCTCACCGCCGTACTCGCGCTCTGCGCCTGCGGCAGCTGCGCGCGCGGCACGATCGTCGGCAGCGCGCCGAAGCTGGCCGCGTCGAAGAACACCGCCATCGTCGCGGTCAGCACGGCGACCACCAGCAGCTGCGGCGTCGACAGCACGCCGAACGCCGACGCGAGCGGCACGGTCAGCAGCACAAGCGCGTCGACCACGCTGGTCACGACCATGATCCGGCGGCGCGACCAGCGGTCGGCCAACGCGCCGGCGAGCAGCCCGAACAGCAGGTACGGCAGCGCTTCCAACGTCGTCAGCAACGCGGTGAGCGCGGGCGATCCGGTGCGTTGGTAGAGCAGCATCGGCAGCGCGACGAGCGTGACGGCCGAGCCCGCCCACGAGACCGCGCGGGCGACCATGAACCGCCGGAAGACGGCGTTCCCGCGCAGCGGCATCGATCCGGACATAACGCCGCAATCCTCTCACTGTCCGCGACCCTCCGGCGACCCACCGTGGCTATCGGAGTTGATAACGAAATCTATTTCCACTAACGTACCAATGTCCGCCGGGTTACGGTGGTAACTCCCGGGGGTCGAGGTGGAAGGGGTCGGTCGGTTGGCAGCCGATGACACCAGTCCTGTTCCACGTCCGTTCCGGCTCGCCCGTCAGGCGAGCCGTCCACATCTCATTCATGGCTACGGGTACGTCGTGCTCGTCGCCGGCGTCGTCGTCGCACTCGCCGGTCTCGTCGTGGTCGGCATCAGCGTCGGCGCGGTGTCGCTCCCGCTCGACGACGTCTGGCAGATCCTGTGGACGCACGTCACCGGGCACAGCACCGACTCCATCGACGACGACATCGTCTGGAACTTCCGCACGCCGCGCGTGCTGCTCGCGATCCTCGTCGGCGCCGGCCTCGCCGTCGCCGGCACCGTGCTGCAGGCCGTCGTGCACAACCCGCTCGCGGACCCGTACATCCTCGGCGTCTCGTCCGGTGCCTCGCTCGGAGCGGTCGCCGTGCTCACGCTCGGCTCGGCGGCGATCGGCGGGCTCGGCGTCTCGGGTGCGGCGTTCCTCGGCGCGATCGGCGCGCTGCTGCTGGTGCTGCTGCTCGGTCAACGGGCGGGGCGCATCGTGCCGACGCGGCTCGTCCTGGCCGGCGTCGCGATCGGCTACCTGCTCGCCGCCGGTACGAGCTACCTGCAGATCCGCGCGACGCCGGACAAGCTCGCCGGCGTGCTGTTCTGGCTGCTCGGCTCGCTGACCGACGCGAGCTGGGCCGACCTCGGCATCCCCGCGGTGACCGTACTGCTGTGCACCGCGTGGCTCGTGCTGCAAGGCCGGCGGCTCAACCTGCTGCTGATGGGCGAGGAGACCGCGACGTCGTTGGGGACGAACGTGCGCCGCTTCCGGCTCGAGCTGCTCTTCGTCTCCGCGCTGCTCACCGGCACGGTGATCTCGGTCGCCGGCGGCGTCGGGTTCGTCGGGCTGATGATCCCGCACATCGTGCGGCTGCTGGTCGGACCGGACCACCGCCGGGTGTTGCCGCTCAGCGCGCTGCTCGGCGGCGCGTACCTGCTGCTCGTCGACATCGGCGCGCGCACGATCAGCCGCCCGCTGGAGCTGCCGCTCGGCATCCTCACCGCGGTGCTCGGCGTGCCGTTCCTGCTCTGGCTGCTGCGGCGCAACTCTCCTTCGAGGCGGGTCGACTGATGCGGCTGAAGCTGGAAGGAGTGTCGGTCGACCTCGACGGCGTACCGATCGTGAGCGACGCTGATCTCGTCGTCGAGCCGGGCGAGCTCGTCGGGCTGATCGGGCCGAACGGGAGTGGCAAGTCCACCTTGCTCCGCACGATCTACCGCGTGCTGCGGCCGCGGACGGGGACCGTCCACCTCGGCGACGACGACCTCTGGTCCCAGCTCTCGGCGCGCGAGGCCGCGCGGCGCACCGCGAGCGTGCTGCAGGAGGCATCCGGCGAGTTCGACCTGTCCGTACTCGAGGTCGTGTTCATGGGACGTACGCCGCACAAGAGCCTGCTGTCCGGCGACGACGCGCAGGACGAGTCGATCGTCTGGTCGGCGCTGGAACGCGTCGGCATGACCGACAAGGTCGGGCGGCTGTTCGCCACGCTGTCGGGCGGAGAGAAGCAGCGCGTACTCGTCGCGCGAGCGCTCGCGCAGCAGACGCGGCTGCTGGTGATGGACGAGCCGACCAACCACCTCGACATCTCCGCGCAGCTCGATCTGCTGGAGCTCGTCCGCCAGCTCGGGCTCACCACGATCGCGGCGCTGCACGACCTCAACCTCGCGGCGACGTACTGCGACCGGCTATACGTGCTGCGGGGCGGCCGCGTCGTACGCAGCGGCCCGGTGCACGACGTCCTCACGCCCGACGTCGTCGCGGACGTGTTCGGCGTGCAGGCGCATCGCGGCACGCACCCGATCACCGGACTCCCCCATCTCGCCTTCGCACCCCTGACCAGCCCGGACCGAAGGGACATCAGCCCATGAGCCTTTCCCGTCGTACGTTCCTCGGCACCGCCTCCGTCCTCGCGGTGGCCGCTGCCTGCGGTCCCGACGAGGCGCCGAGCGCGAGCCCCACCACGTCCGGCCAAGCGACAACGGTGACGAACTGCGGGGCCTCGCTGTCGTTCGCGCAGGCACCGAGCCGGGTGGTGTCGACGTACCCTGCGATGACCGAGCTGATGATCGCCCTCGGCCTGACGGACAAGCTGGCCGGCCAGATCAACACGAACCTTTCGCCGCCGCTGCCGGAGTACGCCGAGGAGTACGCGAAGGTCCAGGTGCTCGCCGAGGCCGAGCCGTCGGTGGAGGTCCTGCTGTCGGCGCGGCCCGACCTGATCCTCGCCGACGGGCCGTACCACTTCGACGGCAAGCGACTCCCGACGATCGAGGACCTCGCGAAGCGGAAGATCCCGGTGTACGTCAACCAGCAGTTCTGCGAGGGGAAGAAGCTGGAGGGCAAGGTCATGCAGGCGTACACCGACATCGAGAACCTCGGCAAGATCTTCGGCGTCGCGGACAAGGCGACCGCGCTCGCGGACCAGGCGAAAGGCCGGCTTGACGCTGTCAAGGCAAAGTTGTCAGGCGTACGGCCAGTGCGCACCGCGCTCGTGACGGTGTTCGACAAGGCGCTGTACGTCGACGCCGGCGGCCTCTACACCGACGTCCTGCAGACAGCGGGCGGGGAGAACCTCACCCAGCAGAGCGAGCTGCCGAAGGGCGAGTACTACGGGCAGATCTCGGCCGAGGTGGTGGCGAAGAAGAACCCGGACGCGATCGTCTTCACCTACCTGGACGACGCGTCGCGGCGGGACTCCGAGGCGTTCCTGCGTGCGGCGTTCGCCAACACAGCGGCGGTCAAGAACGGGCGGATGATCGCCACGGCGGAGGCGACGTTCTCCGGCGCGCTGCGGTCGTTCCCTGGGCTCGAGCAACTCGCGAAGGATCTGCACCCCGACGCGTTCTGAGCGTCGTGCCGATGGAATGATGATCAACGCCATGTCCGAAGTGTCCGAAGTGTCTGAATCCGCGGCACTCCGGCTGGTGCTCGCACCGGTCCGGAGTCAGCTGGCGGCCGCCATCGTGGCGGCGGCGCTCGGTGGCGTGCTCGGCGTCGTGGGCTTCACGTTCCTCGCCCTGAGCCTACGCGCGCTGCTGCAGACGCCCGACGATCGCGGCGCGATGGTGTGGCTGCTCGTGGCGGCACTGGCTGCCACCCTGGTGCGATTCGCCTTGCGGGCTTGGTCGTTCCGCATCTCCCATCTGGCCTCGTACGAGCTCGAAGAGTTGTTGCGGTCGGACCTGACCGAGCATCTCGCGCGGCTGCCGCTCGGTGAGGTGCAGCGGCTCGGCAGCGGTGCGGTGAAGAAGATCGTGCAGGACGACGTTCGCGCGCTGCACGGACTGGTGGCGGACGCGACGCCGTTGGCGGGCGTAGCCATCGCGACGCCGGTCGCCGCGACCGTGGTGATGTTCGCGACGGACTGGCGGCTCACGTTGGCCGCGCTGGCGGCCGTTCCCCTGACGATGTTCACGATGTGGCTGGCCGCTCGGGACCACCCCGAGCAGCGACGGCGGTACGACTCCGCGAACGAGGCGGTCAACGCGGCCGTGGTCGAGTTCGCGCAGGGGATGCCGGTCGTGCGGACGTTCGACGACGGCAGCACGACGTTCTCGCGGTTCCAGTGGCGGGTGTCGGACTTCACCAAGGCGATCGACGAGTGGAACGCGACCTCGCGTACGCCGGCTCTGCTCACGCGGACGTTCATCGCTCCCCTGCCGACGCTGCTGGCGATCCTCATCGTCGGCAGCCTGTTGGTCGGACAGGGCACGCTGGATGTCGCGCAGCTGTTGGTGTTCCTGGTGATCGGGACCTCGGTCGTCGAGGGCGTGACGCCGCTGATGTGGCTCAACCACTACGTAGCGGAGTCGCGGGCGGCGGCCGTACGGATCGCCTCGCTGCTCGCGATCCCGCCGATGCTCGAGCCGCTGCACCCGCAACCTCCGGTTGACGCCTCGATCACCTTCCGTGGCGTGCGATTCGGCTATGGATCGGGTGCGGTCGCGCTCGACAGCATCGACCTGGACATCCCGGCGGGAACGGTGTGCGCGCTCGTCGGCCCTTCTGGCTCCGGCAAGTCGACGATCACGCGGCTGGTCGCGCGGTTCTGGGACGTGGCCGCGGGCTCGGTGCGGGTCGGCGGCGTGGACGTACGCGAGATCGACTCGCAGGAGCTGCTTCGCCATCTGGCGTTGGTGTTCCAGGAGCCGTTCCTCGCCTCGGACACGGTGGCCGCGAACATCCGGCTGGCCCGTCCGACCGCGACCGACGCCGAGGTGCAGGCCGCGGCGAAGGCGGCGCGCGTGCACGACTTCGTGGTGCACGAGCTGCCGCTTGGCTACGAGACGGTGGTCGGCGAACGCGGCGGCCGACTGTCCGGCGGGCAGCGGCAGCGGATCGCTCTGGCCCGGGCGATCCTCGCCGACGCGCCGATCGTCGTGCTGGACGAGGCGACGGCGTTCGCGGACCCGGAGAACGAGGCGCTGATCCAGGACGCGGTGGCCGAGCTCGCCTCCGGCAAGACCGTGCTGGTGATCGCGCACCGGTTGGCTTCGGTGGTCGGCGCGGACCAGATCGCGGTGCTCGACCGCGGCCGGATCGTCGAACGGGGCAAGCATCCTGAGCTCCTCGCCGCCGGTGGGTTGTACGCGCGGATGTGGCGGCACGCCGAACGAGCGCAGGACTGGCAGCTGGGTGGACGCCGATGAGCACCGTGGGAACGCTGAAGCAGCTGACCGGGCCGAACTGGCCGCTGCTGCGGTCGTCGCTGGGCTGGTCGCTGGCGGCGTCGGTGGTGCAGGCGGCCTCGTACGCGTTGCTGATTCCGTTGCTGGCCAGCATTGGAGCGCGACCGTTCGAGTCGGCGAAGACCAGCCTGTTGCTGACGTTGTTGACGATCCTGGTCGTCGTCGAGAGCTTGCTGCGGCGCAAGGAGCTGACGTTCTCGTTCGACAGTTTCGCCTTGGTGATCGAGGAGCTCCGGCTGCGGCTCGGGCGGCGACTGCGGTCGATGCCGTTCGAGCTGCTCCAGCGCAAGGCGGCCGGCGATCTGGCATCGGTGATCGGGAGCAACGTCGTCGACGCGGTGATGGCGATCAGCGCGGTGGCGACGCTGGTGTTGCAGTTCGTGGCGGTGCCCGCGGTGCTGGTGTTCGTGATCGTGCTCGTGGACTGGCGGCTCGCTGTGGTGCTGCTGGTGACGATCCCGTTCGCGATCCCGTTCGTCCGCCGGCTGCGGTCGGTCGCCGGAACGGGGTACGCGCGGTCGACGGAGTCCGACGGTGTCGCGGCGAGCCGGATCGTGGAGTACGTCCAGGGGCTACCGGTGTTCCGCGCGACCGGGCAGGTGGGGCCTGCGGCGACGCGGCTGCGGGAGGCGTTCGAGCACCAGGACGAGGCGCAGTCCTCGACGCAGCGCGGGATCACGGCGCCGAGCATCCTGGCGGCGTCCGTGGTGCAGCTGGGGGTCGTCGGGCTGGCGGCGTTCGGCACGTTCCTGGTCGTGGGCGGCGAGCTGTCGCCGTTGGCGCTGATCGCGGTCGTCGCGGCGGCGGTGCGATTCGCGGAGCCGTTGGTGACGGCGACCGCGATGACGTTGGCGTTCGAGTACGCGCAGGCCGGCGTCGCACGAGTCGCCGACGTGTTGGCCGCGCCTTCGTTGCCGTTGCCGCCGCGGCCCGTTTCGCCTGTGGGGGCGGAGATCTCGTTCGACCGCGTGACGTTCGGCTACCTCGACTCGGTGCGGCCAGTGCTGCGGGACGTGTCGCTGGTGGTGCCGGAGCGCAGCCTGACGGCGTTGGTCGGATCGTCCGGCGGCGGCAAGACGACGCTGGCGCGGTTGGTGACGCGGTTCGCCGATCCGCAGGCCGGCTCGGTGCGTGTCGGTGGCGTCGACGTGCGATCGATCGACCCTACGGAATTGACGAAACTCGTCTCGGTCGTGTTCCAGGACGTGTATCTGTTCGACGACACGATCGCGGCGAACATCGCGATGGGCCGGCCGGGCGCATCGCCGGACGAGATCATGGCGGCGGCACGTTCGGCGAACTGCCACGACTTCGTCTCCGCGCTGCCACAGGGATACCTGACGAGGGTTGGCGAGATCGGTTCGTCATTGTCGGGTGGCGAACGGCAGCGCATCTCGTTGGCGCGGGCGTTGCTGAAGGACGCGCCGATCGTGGTGCTGGACGAGCCGACGGCGTCATTGGATGCGGAGAGCGAGACGGCCGTCCAGGCGGCGATCGACCGGCTGGTGGAGCGGAAGACCGTCGTCGTGATCGCGCACCGGCTGTCGACTGTCGTCGGAGCGGACCAGATCGTCGTGCTGGATGGCGGGTCGATCGCCGAGCGCGGGACGCATGGGGCGTTGCTCGCCGCGAACGGCCGCTACGCCGCGATGTGGAGGGCGCAGCAGTCGGCACGTGGCTGGCGCGTGTCGTCATGAGGCTCCCCGAGCCTGCGACGTCCTTGGCGCCGTCCCTGACCGACGCCCTGTGGAGTCGGAGATCGCACTACGCCTTCGCCCCACGACCCCTGGAGCTGGGTGCGCTGAGCACCCTGCTCCGGTTGTCCGTCGGTGTCAGCCGGACGGTCGCCGCGTACGACGACCCGGCGCATCCGCTCTCGCTCGCGCCGAGCGCCGGTGGCCTCCGCTCCCTCACCACCTACGTGCTGGCGCGGGACGCCGAGGACCTCGCCGCTGGCGTGTATGCCTATGACCCGGTGGAGCATGCGCTCGTGCCCGGCGGCTCCGATCTCGGGGCGCTCGGCTCTGCCTATGTGCAACCCGAGTTCGCCGCGCGGGCGCCGGTTTCGCTGGCCCTGGCCGCTCATCTCGATGTGGCGTTGGCGAAGTACCCGCCGCGCCACTTCCGTACGCTGCACGTCGACGCGGGCATCGCCGTTCAGAACCTCTACCTGGTCGGCACCGCGCTCGGCCTCGCCTGCTGTGCGGTGTCCGGGTTTCACGACGAGCGGCTGGCAGCCCTGCTCGAACTGCCAGCGTCGTCGATCCCGATGATGCTATTTCCGGTCGGACACCTGCCGTAGGAAGGCGCCGAGCGCGTCGTTGAACGCGTCCGGCCTTTCCAGGTTGGGCATGTGGCCGGTGTCCTCCACGACGACCAGCGTCGACTCGCGCAGCCGTTCGTGCAGGGACTCGGCCACGGCGACCGGCGTGTACGTGTCGTCGCGACCCACGACGACGAGCGCCGGGACGTCTACCTGCCCGAGCAGCTCGACGTAGTCCGGCCGCTCGGCTCTTCCGCGCAGCGCGGCCGCCGCACCCTCGGCCGGCGACCGGCGCATCATGTCGAGCACGTGCGCGGCGACGTCCGGCCGCTTGGCGATGGTGGACTGCGACACCATCTTCGGCAGCTCCTCGTCGGCGTACGTCGCCATGCCCTCGCGCTGCAGTCGGTCGGCGATCGAGTTGCGCCGCACCTTCCCCTCCGGCGTCTCCCCCTCTGCGAACGTGTCGGCGAACACCAACGCCCGCGTACGTTGAGGAAACTGGCGATAGAAGTCCATCGCGATCTGCCCGCCCATCGACAGCCCGACGATGACCGCCCGGTCGACGCCGAGGTGGTCCAGCAGCCGCGCCTGGTCGGCGGCGAGGACGTCGAGCGTCGTGCGGCCGGGGATCACGGTGGACTCGCCGTACCCGCGCAGGTCCGACGTGACAACCCGCCAACCCGCCGAGAGCACTGCGACCTGCGGCCGCCACATGGACCGGTTGAACGGATGCCCGTGGATGAGGAGCAGGACGTCGCCGGTGCCGTGGTCGTCGTACGCGATGACCGCATCGTCGCTCTGGAAGGTGCTCACGCCTGCTTCTTCCGGCGCTGGCCGAAGACCGTGACGAACAGGTAGTCCTTGCCCGCGGCGTGGGGGGAGAAGAACTCGATCACCTCGTCGTCGAACGAGGTCGAGCCGACCGCGCCAAGCCCGACCGCGTGCGTCCCGAGATGCAGCTTGCCGGCGTGCAGGGCGCCCTCGAGCTGGGCGAGCCGGTAGCCGCGTGGGCCGTACCTTTCCAGCAGGGCTGGGAGTTCGGCGAGGTAGTAGAGGTTGACGTGGGCGTCGCCGGCGTACTGCTGGATCGCGGCGATGCGGGTGGCCTGGTCGCGGAAGGTGCCCTCGCGTACCAGCTCGACGGCGTTCCTGGTCGGGTGGTGCAGGTAGACGCCGGGTGCGAGGCCCTCGACGGCGTTGACGATCAGGTAGAGATCGGTGAGCGGGTGGCCGGGGACGAACGCGTCCGAGGCGACGCCCTGCGTCGAGCGCTGCAGGAGGGTGGAGAACTTGTCGAACGGGATCGGGTTGTCCGTGTCGTAGTTGCGGGTGGACCTGCGCCGGAAGACGAGCTGCTCGATCGGGCGTGCGTCCAGCTCGCCCTGCATGGGTTGCAGCGTGGTGAGCTTGCCGGTGGGCTCGGCCAGCTCCCGTTGCCACGCCTTGGACCGCCACTCGGCCGCGTCGGCACCGGTCTCGAGCGAGGAGGCCTGGTGCAGGTCTGTGATGGCGTGGAACGTGACCTCGGCGTGCGAGAGCCGGGTGGTCTTGTGGTCGAGCTTGCCGATCGTGGGCGCGGTGGGCGGGCCGTCGTTCTCGCTGCCGCCGCCGAGGGTGACCAGCGCGACGGTGGCCTCGCGTTTGCTGTCGAGGTCGAGCAGGTCGTTGACCAGGTCGTCGGCGTAGCCGAAGACGAGCTTGCTCTTGATCTTCGACGAGGCGGCGACCGACAGGATGTGGCTGAGGGAGGTGCCGGCGTCCCAGTACGTGTGGCGATAGGCGCGCTCGCGGTAGCGCCAGGCGTTGCGCCAGAACGTGCTCGTCAGCGCCAGGACGACAGGTGCGGCCGCCACGGCGGGCTCGTTGCCGGTGGCTTCGACGAGCGCGGCTCGGAAGTCACCGCTCCGCAGCTGGCGGAGGCTGTGGTCGTGCGCGGCGTAGTGGTAGACGCCGGCCTCGAGATCCTGGAGGTCGCCGCAGACGAAGTAGAGCTCGAGGTGATACTGCGCCCCGGTGCCGCCGGCGGTGCGATAACTGTGCACCCGGCCGTCGCGGGTGGTGTGGGACCGTTCGATCGACCCGTTCGTCAGCAACCCCAGCCGCGCGAGCAGTGCCCGATCGGGCACGGCGTCGAAGTCCTGCTCGTTCCCTCTGGCCGCGATGGAGTCCAGCGCCGGGATGCCAGCCTGCGGGAGAGCGCGGGTGAGCTCGATCGGCGGGAGGGTCTCGTAGATCTTGTAGAGCGTGGGCTTGATCGCCCAGTCCTTCTGCCAGATCGCCTCGACGTCGTGCGCCGGGTCGCCGATCCCGATGCGCTCGTCGCCAGGACTGGTGTCGTCGAGAACGTGGTACTTGGTCGCCGCATGGAAGCGGATGGCCTCGGCAGGGTCCTGGTTGCTGGTCACCCGGCAAGTGTGCCGGCTAGGCCGTGTCTGCCAAAGATCGCCTGGCGCGCGACACCTCCCCAAGATCAGCAGAGTCCGCCTGGCCGCGACCTAACCTCGAGCTTTCAGCTGGCGGTTGGTTCGCCCGGTCCGGGTCCGCCCTGGGGCCAACGATCATGTTTACATGATCATTAGCCCCTTGACGTGGGGTGGACGCCACGTAGAGGGGTCACAGGCCGGGTGAGGCGACCACGACGCTTCACCCACGGAGTGCCTTCCCAATCAGATCACTCGAGACGTCGCCATCCCAAGGCTCCCCAGCAGGACAAGGCACTTCTGGCCTTCCCAGGCCAAGGTCGCCCACCAACGCCCGATGTCCCGAGGCTAATGCGGCAAGGGCAAGGCCAGGCGCTCGCTCCCGAGCCGGCCGCCGAGGAACGGGAGGCCGGCGGCGGCGTTGGAGTAGAGGCCGGGAACGACGACGCGCACGACGTGCAGGCCGGCGGCTCGTACGTCCGGCGTGGTGACGTCGACGGAGATCGGCCGGTAGCCCTCGAGGTTCAGCGACCCGCTCAACTCCGTCGCCGGCACCTCGGCCTCGATACGACCGGCGAGCTCCTCCTCGAACCGCTGCTGGATCGACGGATCCAGGTAGAGCTGCAGGTGGCACCCGTAGTCGACGACGTCCCGCAGATCGGCCCGGTAGGAGTCGGCGTAGCGGCGGTCGGCGCGCCAAGGTGCCAGCGGACTCCGCTCGTCCAGCGCCGCTCGCATGTACGGACCGTCCGGGTCGTCATAGGCGGCCACGAAGCGCTGCAGCTGCATCGCCTCCGCCAGCGCCTTGCGCAGCGCGGACACGGGCTCGTCCCGACAGGCCACCCCCAACGTCAGATAGCCCAGCTCCGGATCCCGCAGCAGCGCCCCGACGACGAGCGCGCCGAACTCGTTCGGGAACTCCAGGAACCGGACCTCCATGCGGCCAGCAAGCCGTTCCAACCACCGCGGCGGCTGGACGATCCGCAGCGGACGTCGCCCGGCCCAGGCCATCGTCATCGTGTCCCGCTCGATCACCTCCGCCAGTCCACCTCGTTCGGCATCGGCTCGCGTCGCTCCGGCGGCCAAGCCGGCCTGCATGACCGGGTTCACGCGAGGCCCCACCGACAACGGATGCGAGACCCACACCAGGCTCGCCGGAACCAGCACCTCGGCACCGGTCCGCAGGTCCCGTCCCACCGCCCACGACACCGGCAGGTCCCGCGTGAACGGAACGAACGGGAACCCCGGCTCCTCGTACTGGGCCTTGGAGAACAGCGCGAGCTCCTCCGGATCCACCGCGGGCGATGGCAGCTCGGCATGGCTCGCCACCAGGAGGTCGGGCGGCACGAGATTGCCGCAGTAGCGCTCAGCTGCCTCCCCCACCGCGGCGTCAACGGCGGCTTGCGGATCACCGAACGCGTACCCGGCCCCCGTCGAGTCCGAAGCCCACCGCGACCACCGCGCAGTGTCGGACAGCACAGCGGTGAAGAAGGAGAACGACCGAGGGAAGTGCGCGGGCACCTCCTCCGAGACGACCCGTCGCACGAGACCGGTCCGGGCGGAGACCATCCGCGGGTAGCTGGTGTTCATGCGAGCGGAATCGGCGCTCGGACGACACCGTCGTCGACGATCCGCGACCCACCGAGGTACGGGAACGCAGCAGGCGCGTTGCCGTACAGGCCAGGCACGACGACCCGCACGACCGTCAGTCCAGCCTTCGCCACATCCGGCGTCGTGAGATCGACCGACACCGCCCGCAGCCCAAGACGATCCGAGCCAGCAGGAAGCTCCGCGAACCGCACCGACTCCGAAGGCCGCAACCGATCCAGTGGCGCCCCCTGCATCCGCGGATCGAGGTAGAGCTGCGCCACCGCTGGCAGGTCGACGAGATCGCGGTAGTCCGACCGAAAGGCGTCCGCATAGGACCGGTCAGCCCGAAACGGCTTGAACGTGTGCGCCCCGATCTCCCCCGACCGCACCGCCCGCCAGATGTCGCCCTCCGGATCGGCGAGCTGCCTCGTCACCTGGAGCAGGCCGAACGCCTCGACCAACGCCTTGGTCGCCGCCTCGCGCGGGTCCGAGCGACAAGCCGTCCCGAACGCGATCAACCCCTCCGCATGATCCTCTACGAACGCCCCCAACACCGGCACTCCGAACTCGGAGGGGATGACCAGCAGCCGCACAGTCCGCTGGTCCGCACACGGATCGTCAAGCAGGTCGACGACTTCCTGCCCGTCAGCGACCTCGAGCGCCGGAGCGTCGGAGTGCCACCAGACGGTGGAGGCGTCACGTTCCAGCAACTCCTGCAGGGCAAACCGCTCGGCCTGCTCCCGCGTCTCCCCCGTCGCGATGCCCGCGTAGCACAACGCGTTCGTCGGTGGCTGGCGCAGCGACGGCCGGTTCGTGTCGAGGTACGCCACCGACAGCGGCACCAGAACCTCAACACCCGTGGACACATCCCGCCCGGGAACCCAGGACACCGGCAGATCCCGCGTGAACGGTACGAACGGAAACCCCACGCTCGCGTACTGCCGCGGCGAGTACAACGCCAGCGTCAACGGATCCACCGCGTCCACGCCCAGCTCGTCGTACGTCAGCAACGGCAACCCGGCAGGCACCGCGTTGCCGCAGTACCGCTCGATCGCCTCCCCCAAAGCAGCCATCCGCGCTCGATCAGGATCGCCGAGCGACGCGCCGAACCCGAACCGGTCAGCCGTGAAGCCAGCGGTACGAGCCACCGTCGCCCCGTAAGCCACCCACGCCAACGGCATCCCCGGCGCGACCGGCTGCCGCGTCAGCGACGTCACCACCCCCAACCGCGGATCCACCAACAGAGACTCGGCCGTCATCGTTCCTCCGGAAGCTCGACCCACGTCGAGCTGAGGTCGACGGACTGCGTTCCCACACAGGACTCGGTCGTCGTGTACCGGTCCTTGCCCGTACCGAGGTTCCGAGCCAGCCGCGGGAAGTCGCTGCCGGTGATCTCGAGCTCGACCCGGCTACCAGCCGCGACGCGGTACGAGACGGGACTCAACTCCAGCGAGAACGGTCCGGCCGCACCCACAGCCACCCCGTCGGCGATCGAATACACGGACCCGTCCGCGCGGCGCTCGACCAGCCGGACGACCCAGTCGACGGACTCCACTTCCGCCCACACCGCAAGGCGAACCCGTACCCGACCCGAGATCGTCAAGGGCCCGTCCAGCAAAGAAGAACGCACCACGTCGAGCCGTCGGTCGAGCGGGCGCCGGTCGACCGGGCGTTCCCGCGACGGGAACGGGTCCAGCGGATCGTGCCGGAACGAAGCCACCCCCGTGCCGGCTTCGTACCGACGCCACGACACCGAACCCGGCCACTCGTCCCCGCCCATCGGAGAGTCCGTCACGAACGCCAGTTGCCGTGGCCCGATCGACGGATGCAACTCGTGCCCCCACGGCCCGACCAGCAGCGAGCCGCGCGTGAGCGCGTACTGGTGCAGCGTCTCCGCGACCAACAGATCGTCCCAACCACCCAGGTGCAACGTAGGCATGGAGAGCGCCGAGAGCTCGGCATCGGTCACGGCCTCCGGCGACCGCCCGCCGGACAGGACGACGTCCGCCCAGGCCGGAGAAAGGATCGACACCACCGGCAACCGACTCAGCTGCCCGGGCGAGGCAGCAAACGTCGCGGCAGCAGAACCCGGACGGCTCGTCCTCCCCTCCGCATGCTCGATCCACCAAGCAGCATGCTCGGCCAGCCGCAGTACACCGGACGGATCGAACTTCACCCGGTCGAACCCCATCGCCGGCACCAGACTCATCACGCCACCCACGACCGATGGCCGCGACACCGCGGCGGTCCAGGCCGTGAACGCCGAGTACGAAGCCCCTGTCAACACCACCTTGCCCGGGCACCAGGACTGATCGGAAACCCAGTCCAGCAACCCAGCGCCGTCAGCACGTTCGCCGACGTACGGAGACCACGAACCCGGCGAGGCGTAGCGTCCACGCACGTCCTGGGCCACGAACGCGATCCCACGCGCCACCCAACCCTCCGCCTCGGCGCGATGGCAGGACTTGTCGTACGCCGTCCGCACGACCACCACGGCGGTGGGTGCGCCGGAAGGCAGGTACACATCGGTGGCGAGGTCGCCGACGACGAACGTCCTCACACCGCCACCGCGGGAAGAGGCAGCACCGGGTGGTGTGAGATCTCCGCCGTCGCCAGGTCGACGACCAGCTGGCGATCGGTCGACGGCACCGGATCGCCTGCCAGGTAAGAGAGAACGTCGCGTGCCATCAGTCCGGCCAGGATCGAGGCCCCCGCGGCGTCGGGCCACGGGACGGGCGGCTGAGGATCTGTTCCGTCGAGGTACACCCAGTGCGCCACCAGCTCGGCGGCCACCCCGGAGGCGGCCAGCCGACGGCCACGCACCTCCACGTAGGAGGCGGTCTCACCGGGGACGTACATCGGGCCGAGCACAGAGCTCACGCCTTCGAAGTGCAGCCGGTGCCAAGCCGTCCCCGACGCGCGACACCATCCGTCCACGGCAACCCAACGAGCGTCGGGAAGCCAACCAGCACAGGAGATCAGCACGTCAGAGTGGGTGACCACGCCCTCGTCGACAAGGCCAGTGGTGACATCGCCATGCGGCCGAAGCAGCTCCGCGACCAACGCCGCGACGACATTGTCGCCGTCGACGTGGATCGTCCGCACAGTGCGCGGCAACGTACGGTTCCGAGGGGCGACGAGCCCGCGGTCGCGGAACCCGTCCAGTACGCGCCGGAGCTGATCGTCCGCCCCAGCCGAGTCCCGCACACCGTGCAGGATCTGCTGGGCGTCGCGCAGCAGCCCGTCCGGACCGCCGACCCGAACGAACCGGTCGCCGGGCGCGGCATAGCGCCACGTTCCGTCCGGTCCGGCGTAGAGATGGTGGCCGGGGCTGATCACGCTCGATGTCACCTTTCCTCGCGAAGGCCCTCGACGAGGGCGTGGTCCTTGGTGTTACTTCGACTCGTCCCAGGCGAACGGGTTGTGAACGAGCGCGTTGGTGCCCGGACCCTGCGGCGCGTCGAGCGCCGGAGCCTCCAGCACCTCCTCGAACGTGATGTCCTCCATGTCGAACCTCCTCTCCGATAATGAAAACGGTTTCGATTTCGCCTCCGACCGTAGTGGAACGATCACAGTCGACGCAAGAGAACACGGATGCGACCTGGTGGACGATGAGCGAGGATGCGGTCGTCGGCCGAGCTGGCTTCGTCAGCGTGAGGAAGGTGGGGACATGACGGATCCGTACGTGATCGAGTGGTCCGAGGCACGGGACCGGCTGAACGCGAACGCGCGCGAGGACGCCGACTGGTACGCGATCGTGGCGGAACGGCTCTGTCGGCCGACCGACGGGCTCCGCCTCGACATCGGCTGCGGCGGCGCCGGGATGGCGCGGGCGTTGGCGGACGTGCCACCCGACACCGCGCGCGTCATCGGCCTGGACGGCAACGCCGAGATCCTCGGCGGCGCCCGCAAGCACGTCGCCGGCACCCGCGTCGAGCTCAGCCAGTGCGATCTGGAACGCGGACCGGCGGCCGTCCGCGAGCTCGTCCAAGACCAGGCGGACCTGATCTGGGCCTCCGCCGTCGTCCACCACGTCGCGGACCAGCAGGCGACGGTCGACGGGCTGGCGACGTTGCTCGCGCCGGGCGGCCGGCTGGCGCTGGCCGAGGGCGGGCTCGCGACCCGGCACCTGCCGTGGGACGTCGGCGTCGGCGAACCCGGCCTCGAGGTGAGGCTGCAGGCCGCGCAGGACCAGTGGTTCCGGCGGATGCGCGCCGAGCTCCCCGGCCAGGTGCCGATGCCGTACGGCTGGACGGAGGCGCTCACCAGGGCCGGCCTGAACGAGGTGACGACGTTCACGATCCTGGTCGAGAAGTCCGTGCCGCTGTCGAACGACGAGCGGTACCACGTTCTGCGGGGACTGGAGACCTACCTCAGCCGGATCCGCGAGACCGGCCTGCTCGGCACCGACGACCTCGCCGCCTGGGACAAGCTGCTCGACCCGGAGTCGCCGCACTGGTTGGGCAACCTGACCGACGTCTTCTCCCTGGCCGCACGCAGCGTGCACGTCGGCGCGGTGGGCTAACGCTGCGGCGGATGGGGTAGCAGAGGCGCCTCCACCCCCGCGTCGCCCAACCGCGGGCTGCCCGGGTCACGCGGGTCAACGAGCACGAAGGCGGTCGACGACAACGACTGCAACAGCGTGGGCTCGACCGCGTACTCGTACACCCGCGACATGCTCACCGACTCACTCGTCGACGTTCCCGTCTGCTCCGAGTCGCTCGTGCCCGTACTGAACGACGTGCTCTTGCCCTTCGTCGTCGACCGGTTCTCCCCTGTGTTCCGCGACCCCGAGTCGTGCGGGAAGTCCATGATCACGCCGACGTGGTAGTTGCGGTTGCGCGCCCACTGCTTACCCGTGCTGACCGACTCCTGGTCGCTCTCGCTCTCGTTCGTCGACCGCGACTGCGTCGTCGAGGCGCTCGAGCTCTCCGACACCGAGATCTGGTTGAGCACGAGCTTGTGGTGCTTGCCGATGAACGTCGCCGCGTGCTCCGCCTCGCGCGCGTTGCCGAGCCGCATGAACATCACCGCGTCACCGCCGCCGAGCACGTCGACCGCGTCCTCGCGCAGGTGCTTGAAGAACAGCACGAGCCGGATGTTGCGCCGCCGGGCGAGCTGGTCGAGCGTCTCGAGCTGCTGCCGGCGGAACCGGTCGGCGCCCACCACCACGACCACCCGCGAGCCCGGCGCGGCCGTCTCCGACTGCCGGATCCGGTGCAGCAGGACCTGCAGAACAATGTTGCCGAGCAGGTCGCGCTGCATGTCGTTGACCCGCTCGGACAGCTCCCACACGGTGAGTTGCGCAGGCTGCCGGGTGACGGTCGGCGGCTTGTTCTCCAGCGCGGCGAGCGTGTTCAGCGCACCCGCAAGCCGGACCAGCCGGCCCTCCGCGGCCCGCCGGGCGCCCTCGCCGAGCAGGTCGACCAGCGCGTCGTACTCGTCGCGTTCGAGCACGACCGGCCGCGGCACCTGGTACATGACGACCTGGACCGCGGCGTTGATGCGCGCGAACGTCAGCCCGCCGCGCAGGCACCGGCAGACCTGTTCGAGCAGCGCGGCGTCGAGCGCCTTGTCGCCCGCCCCGCCTCCGCCGCTGGTGTCTCGTTCGAACGCGTGCACCGCCTCGCTGAGCACCCCGGCGACGTCCTCCGACGAGAGGTGGTCGAGCAGGCCCACCGTGTTGAGGTCGGAGGGCAACAGCGACGCCTGGACGGGCCGGCCGCGGGCGATGGACTCCTGGACGAGGCCGTGGCAGACGCCGTCCTGGGCCAGGTCGACGACCTGCACGGTCCCGCCGGCCTCGAGCAGCGAGCCGGCCACGCTCCGCAGCAGCCGCTGCGCGCCGGCCGGGTCGCCGCCATACACGTCGACGCGCTGGGTGGTCGCCGGCTTGAGCGGCACCCACGCCTCGTCCTCCGGCTGGCCGCCGGTCTGCCGGTCGTGCTCCATCCGCCGGCGGGTCCAGTCCCGGGTCTGCTCGACCACGGCCTGTTGCTCGCGGAGCAGCTTGCGCCGCCACCGCTTGTAGCGCCGGTCGCCGATCGCGGTGATCGCGAACGGGCGGACCGCGACGTACGCGAGCAGAACGGTGACGACCAGCAGGACGGCCGTGATCCAGCCCTGGACGACGGCCGGCAGCGCCGTGGAGAGGAACGTCGCGAGGCCGCCGATCCCCACCGCGAGGAAGCGGCCGACGTGCGGCATCCAGTCGCCGCTCACCTTCTCTTTGCGCTCGGCCAGCCGCGCCGACCAGCCGGCCTTGACCGCGGGCAGCGCGGGCGGCTCGTCGGGGAAAGGCGCCGGCACCGGGAGGTACTCGGCCTTGAGCTCGTAACCCCAGACCTCGTCGGCGCGGGCAGAGGCGGAGGCCTCGCGAGCCGGCGGCGGTTGGCGTTCGTCAGTCATGGCGCACCGGCCAGTCCGGGAACAGGCCAGCGCCGCTGGCGAGCTGCTCCAACTCGTGCGCGGCGGCTCCGACCACCTCTTCGGCAGCCCGGCCGCGCTGGTCGCGGTCGGCGTCGTCGGCGGGTGAGAACCGGCGCGAGCACCGCCGGCAGTGCAGGACGCCGTACGACGACAGCGTCCCGCAGGTCGAGCAGCGCCGGCTCTCCAGCCAGATCCGCTGCTCCTCGATCCGATGCCGGGCCGCGACGGCGCCCGCCCAGCGCTCGCGGCACGCGCTCATCACCCGGTCCAGGTCGCGGTCGGGAACGGGACGGCCGTTCCGCGCCAGAACGGTGTCGACCAGCCGTTCCTTCGCCCGGCGCAGCCGTGCCGGCGCACCGCTCTCCGGGCCGACCGTCACCAGCAGCGGGTACCAACCGAGCACGGTGAGCAGCAGCGCAGGCCCAGTGCCATCGCCCCAACGCCGCGCGAACATCGACGCCTCGGCGTCGGTGTCCACCGGGTGCAGCCCGAGCGAGCGCATCGCGTCGTCCAGCGCGGTCCGCAGCTCTTCGTTCAGCTGCGCGGTGGGAACGACCAGGTGGGCGTACGTACGCCCGACCCAGGGCCGGCGACCGCCTTGCACGACGCCTACGACCGGTGCGGACACCGCCGGCCTCCCTCCGTATCGGCGCGGGCGATTAGCGTATCCGGCGCGCGTCCCCGATCATCGACTTGTCCACAGCGGAGGGACGCGTTAAATGGTCGATTCGCCTGGAATCTCCGCATATTCGTGCGCATGATCTTGTGCGAAAATTGCTAGTCGTCGAAGGGTTAATGACGATGCGCATATGTTTCGTGACGAAGAGTGAGACCGGGCTTGACAGAATGCCGGACGTGCTAGAGGCTCGCCGGGTCGTGTTGGTGGCAGCGTCCGCATCTGCCATTGAGTTGTTCGCAGGCGGGAGGACCTGATGCGGGACGCCCAGAAGGGCCGCAAATCGTGGCTGGAGCGACTGACGTCGCCTCCGGAGTCCGAGACCGAAGAACAGTATCCAGGCGATCAATACGCCACTGAGCAACCACAAACGCCCACTCCTTATCGCGTCGACCAGCGCAATGTCGATCGCGAGCGCGCGCCGTTGCGGGATGTCCGCGACCTTCGTGACCAGCGTGACCGTGAGCCGGCAGGCCAGGAGGGGTACGAGACGTTCGCTCCGCCCGTGCCGGCTCCGACGTTCCGCGAGGAGCCACGGACGTCCGAGCCCGAGCGCCCGGTCGAGGTTCCGGTGTCGCGCGTGGACGAGCACGCGGACTTCCGTCCCCGTGACCTCGCCCGCGAGGAGCACGAGGACCTCAGCGACCGGGACGAGGAGATGCCGACCGTCGTACCAGGCGTCCCCGGACCGAGCTCGCCGTCGCTGCGGGAGACCGCGCGCGACGACGCCTGGGGCAGCCCGGTGTCCGCACCGGTCGACACGGCCGAAGACAGTGCCCGTGACGAAGACGTCGACGACATCGATGCCGTCGACGACTCCGCACAGGTCCAGAACGCCACGGCCCCGTCGCCGTGGCAGCCCGACCCAGCCCCGACGAGCTCCGACTCTGAGCGTCCGGGTCAGGATCTCGAACCGGAGGTGCCGGTGTCCGTCGAAGACGAGATCACCACGAGTCCCAGCGAGGAAGAACAGCTGGAAGCAGCCCGCAAGCGGCACGTCGAGGAGCTGCAGCACCGCTGGCTCGTCACGCAGGCCCAGTTGCTCGACGACCCGCGGGACGCGGTGCGCGAGGCTGGTCTGCTGATCGGTGACGCGATGCAGTTCGTGACGTCGACGTTCACCGACCACAGGGACCGCATCGAGCGGGAGTGGAAGAACAACGACGAGCTCGACACCGACGAGCTCCGCACGATCATGCGGCGCTACCGGAACCTGTTCCAGTACGTCCTCTCCGCGTCGCAGCTGCCGGACCTGTAGGCCCGGTTACAACCCCGTAAACACAGCGCAGTCTCTGCCGGTACCGCCGCGAATCCCCCACGGGATCGCGGCGGTATTGGCATGCTGGCCGCATGAGTCCCGGGTACTCCGGAACACCACTCCCCCAGAAGCTCGGCATCAAGCCGGACCACGCTGTCCTGTTGGCCTCCGCGCCCGCTGGATTCGAGCTCGACGGCGTGCGTGTCAACAGGCGAGCCACCCGGCCGACGTACGACGTGATCCTCGCGTTCGCGTACGACCAGGCCCAGCTCGCCCGGCACCTCGACAACCTCAAGCGCCGCATCTTTCCCGCCGGCGCGCTGTGGATCGCGTGGCCGAAGCGCGGGAGCGGCCTGCCGACCGATCTCACCGAGAACAGCATCCGCGACCACGCCCTCCCGCTCGGCCTCGTCGACGTGAAGGTTTGCGCGGTCGATGACGTTTGGTCGGGCTTGAAACTGGTGTGGCGAGTGGAGCACCGAAAGTAAGCCGAAAAGACGTCTGGGCCTTAACGCCGAAGCGTGCCTACTCTGGAGTACCGGCACGAAGGAGTGTTCCCAGATGGCCGACCCGGACCGCCTGCCCCAGCCCCACCTCCGGGTGGGAGACGCCGAACGCGACAAAGCGTCGTCGGCGCTGGGCGAGCACTTCGCGGCGGGACGGCTGAGCCCTGACGAGCACGACGAGCGGCTCACCCAGGTCTGGGACGCCAAGACGTACGGCGACCTGGCCGCGGTGTTCCGCGACCTGCCCGAGCCAGGCCCGGACAATCTCCCGGCGGTTCCGCCGAAGCCGCCCGAGGTCGAGTCCAAGCGCCAGGCCCGCGCGCATCGTCGGCAGGACGCCGGACAGCTGGTCCGCGCGTTCGCTCCGCTGCTGCTCGCGCTGGCGTTCATCACCGTGGTCACGGTGCCGTGGCACCCCTGGCCACTGTTCATCCTGGTGTGGTTCCTGATCGGCGCCGCGGGGAGGTCGCAACGCCGTTGACGGCCGGTCAGTACGAACGAAATCACCAGTACGGCGAGCCACTTTCTCCCGGTTTGTCGTGTCCTACCCACAACCCGAGAGTCCAGGCCCCAGCACTTGGCTCCGGCGACTACTCTTGACCTCCGAACTATGCAGTTACCAACCCTCAAGAACACGGTGCGGAAGAGGCGATCAGCCCAGTGGCGTCCCAGTCCTCCCAACAAGACCCACTTTCGAAGTTCGGGGCCAACGAGTGGCTCGTCGACGAGATGTACGAGCGCTATCTCGAGGACCCCGACTCCGTCGACCAGGCATGGGTAGCCGTCCTCCGCGACTACAAGCCGGGTACGGATCGCCCGATCGCGAAGGCCAAGGCCGCCGCGACGACGCCCGCGCCGACCCAGACACAGGCGCCGGTCGCGAAGACGCAGCCGCAGGCGACCTCCGCCGCCCCCGCCGCGCAGGCGCAGGCGCCGGCAGTGAAGAGCAAGCCGGCCGACGGAATCGGCCCGACCGCGTCCACCGGGGTGTCCCAGGCCGCGACGACCACCGCGCCCACGCCGGGCGGCAAGGCCAAGCCCGTTCCCGTTCGTAAGCCGAACGCCGTGCCCGCCGACCCGCCGACCCGTCAGGTCGCCCAGCCGCGCAACGAGACCGAGCCCGAGTACGTCACGCTGCGTGGCGCCTCCGCGCGCGTGGTCAAGAACATGGAGGACAGCCTCCACGTTCCGACCGCGACCAGCGTCCGCATGGTGCCGGTCAAGCTGCTGATCGACAACCGGATCGTGATCAACAACCACCTCGCCCGCTCCCGCGGCGGCAAGGTGAGCTTCACCCACATCGTCGGGTACGCGATCGCCAACGCGGTCCGCTCGATGATGGAGATGAACCACGGCTACGCCGAGGTCGAGGGCAAGCCGACCATGGTCAAGCCGCCGCACCTCAACCTGGGCCTCGCGATCGACGTCCAGAAGGAGGACGGCACCCGCCAGCTCCTGGTCCCCAACATCAAGAGCGCGGACACCCTCGACTTCGCCTCGTTCTGGTCGGCGTATGAGGACATCGTCCGCCGGACCCGCAACGGCAAGCTCACCGTCGAGGACTTCCAGGGCACCACGATCAGCCTCACCAACCCTGGCACGATCGGCACGTCGCACTCGGTGCCGCGGCTGATGCAGGGGCAGGCCACGATCGTCGGCGTCGGCGCGATGGAGTACCCCGCCGAGTACCAGGGCGCCGCCGAGTCGACGATGAACAGGCTCGCGGTGAGCAAGGTCATGACGCTCACCTCGACGTACGACCACCGGGTGATCCAGGGCGCGCAGTCCGGTGAGTTCCTGCGGCGGATCCACCAGCTGCTGTTGGGCGCCGAGGGCTTCTACGACGACATCTTCGCCGCGCTGCGGATCCCGTACGAGCCCGTCCGCTGGGTCTCCGACATCCCCGCTTCGCACGACGACGAGGTCGGCAAGCAGGCGCGCGTGCTCGAGCTGATCCACGCGTTCCGGGTCCGCGGCCACCTGATGGCCGACACCGACCCGCTCGAGTACAAGATGCGCCGGCACGACGACCTCGACGTCGTCACGCACGGCCTCACGCTGTGGGACCTCGACCGCGAGTTCGCGACCGGCTCGTTCGGCGGCGGGCGTAAGCGGTTCATGCTGCTGCGCGAGGTGCTCGGGGTGCTGCGCGACGCGTACTGCCGCACCACCGGCATCGAGTACATGCACATCCAGGACCCCGAGGAGCGGCGCTGGATCCAGGACCGCGTCGAACGGCCGCAGGAGCGGCTGCCGCGGCAGGAGCAGCTGCGCATCCTGGCCAAGCTCAACCAGGCCGAGGCGTTCGAGACGTTCCTGCAGACCAAGTACGTCGGGCAGAAGCGGTTCTCGCTGGAGGGCGGCGAGTCGACGATCGCGCTGCTCGACGAGCTCTGCGAGCAGGCCGCGATGAACGACCTCGACGAGGTCACGATCGGCATGGCGCACCGCGGCCGGCTGAACGTGCTCGCCAACATCGCGAGCAAGGCCAGCGGGCAGATCTTCCGCGAGTTCGAGGGCAACATCGACCCGCGGACGATCCAAGGCTCCGGCGACGTGAAGTACCACCTGGGCGTGGACGGTGAGTTCCTCGCCGAGACCGGCGCCAAGATCAAGGTGTCCGTCGCGGCGAACCCGTCCCACCTGGAGGCCGTCGACCCGGTGCTCGAGGGCATCGCGCGGGCCAAGCAGGACATCCTCAACCGTGGCGCGGACTTCCCGGTGCTGCCTTTGCTCGTGCACGGCGACGCCGCGTTCGCCGGCCAGGGCGTGGTCGCCGAGACGCTCAACCTGTCGCAGCTGCGCGGCTACCGTACGGGCGGCACGATCCACGTGATCGTCAACAACCAGGTCGGCTTCACCACCTCGCCGGCGGCTTCGCGTTCCTCGGTCTACTCGACCGACGTGGCGCGGATGATCCAGGCGCCGATCTTCCACGTGAACGGCGACGACCCCGAGGCGTGCATCCGGGTGGCGCGGCTGGCGTTCGAGTTCCGCCAGACGTTCCACAAGGACGTCGTGATCGACGTGATCTGCTACCGCCGCCGCGGCCACAACGAGGGCGACGACCCGAGCTTCACCCAGCCGATCATGTACGACCTGATCGAGAAGAAGCGCTCGGTGCGCAAGCTCTACACCGAGGCTCTGATCGGTCGTGGCGACATCTCGATCGACGAGGCCGAGCAGGCACTGCGCGACTACCAGGAGCGGTTGGAGCGCGTGTTCGCGGAGGTGCGCGCCGCCAAGACCGCGCCGGTGGACGAGACGTACGTCACTGTTCCGGACTACCCGGACAAGCCGCAGGGCACGCTGCAGACGGCGATCCCGTTCGAGACGCTGAAGAAGATCGCGGACGCGCACGTGTCGGTGCCTGAGGGCTTCACCGTGCACCCGAAGGTGATGCCGCAGCTGCAGCGTCGGGCGGCGGCGATCACCGAGGGCCCGATCGACTGGGGTACGGCGGAGATCGTGGCGTTCGGCGCGCTGCTGCTGGACGGGCGCCCGGTGCGGTTGGCCGGGCAGGACTCGCGGCGGGGCACGTTCGTCTCGCGTTTCGCCACGATCATCGACCGCAAGAACGGCGCGGAGTGGACGCCGCTGTCCCGGCTGGACGACAACCAGGGCACGTTCTACGTCTACGACTCGCTGCTGTCGGAGTTCGCGGCGATGGGCTTCGAGTACGGCTACTCGGTGGCCCGGCCGGACGCGCTGGTGCTGTGGGAGGCGCAGTTCGGCGACTTCGCGAACGGCGCGCAGACGATCATCGACGAGTTCATCTCCTCGGGCGAGGCGAAGTGGGGCCAGCAGTCGGGCGTCGTTCTGCTGCTGCCGCACGGCTACGAGGGCCAGGGCCCGGACCACTCCTCGGCGCGCATCGAGCGCTACCTGCAGATGGTGTCGGGTGAGTCGATGACGGTCGCGCAGCCTTCGACGCCGGCGAACTACTTCCACCTGCTCCGTTGGCAGGCCCTGGGGTCGAAGCACCGGCCGCTGGTCGTGTTCACGCCGAAGTCGATGCTGCGCAACAAGGCGGCCGTCTCGCAGCCTGACGAGTTCGCGCAGGGCACGTGGCAGCCGGTGTTGGCGGACCGTTCGGTGACGGTGCCGGAGGGCGTCAGCCGAGTGATCCTGACGTCCGGCCGGATCTCGTGGGACCTGTTCGCCGAGCGCTCCCGCCGCGAGGGCGACCAGCCCCGTACGGCGATCGTCCGGGTCGAGCAGCTGGCGCCCGTACCGGTCGCGGAGATCAAGGACGCACTGGCCGCGTACCCGAACGCCGGGGACATCCTGTGGGTGCAGGACGAGCCGGAGAACCAGGGCGCCTGGCCACACATGTTGCTGAACCTGGCGCCGCAGCTGTCCCAGCGGATCCGCCTGGTCTCGCGCCAAGCCGCCGCCGCCCCTGCGGTGGGCTCCCACTCGGTGCACGTGACCGAGCTGGACGGCCTGCTCGAGACTGCGTTCGCTTAGGGGCTTGGGGTTGTACTTCACCGACCGTGGGTTGGAAGAGCTCGTCACGCGGCGGGGCGAAGAAGAGGTCTCGCTCGCGTGGCTGGCCGACCGACTGCAGGAGTTCGTGGACCTGAACCCGGAGTTCGAGACGCCGGTCGAACGCCTGGCTACGTGGCTCGCTCGGCTGGACGACGACGAGGACTGACGCGCTGACCGCTCGGAGCGCGCTTCGGCGCGCTCTCCGTGGAGTGGGTGCTCCGCCTCGTCATCTCGTCCGCCAGTGTCCGGTCGCGGCGCCTGATCGACTCCCTGCCAGCTCCCTGGCGACATCACTCCCCGTCGACCAGCTCGCGCTGTTTGAATGAAGGGCACCTTCATTCAATAGGTTCGTATGAAGGTGCCCTTCATTCAAACCTCCGCCACCCCTCCCGCGCGCTCCGCTCCCCTCCCGCGCCATCCCCGGCGACCCGAGCTGTCCGCAGTTTGGATGAAGGGCACCTTCATCCAATAGGTTTGGATGAAGGTGCCCTTCATCCAACGCACTCCCCTCCCCTGGCGGCCGAGCTGGCCTTCGTTGCGGTCAAGCTGGTCCGGTCTCGCGTTCCTGGTACTCGCGCGGTGAGAGGCCGTGGAACCGGGTGAACGCGGCGCTGAACGTTGGCAGGTGGGCGTAGCCGATGCGGCGGGCGACGGCGCTGGGCTTGGCGCCGCCGACGAGGAGGTCGCGGGCGATGCGCATCCGAGCTGCGTAGCGCCAACGGGCGAAGGTCATGCCGGTCTCCTCGCGGAAGGATCGGTGCACGGAGACGGAGATGTCGGCCGACTCACCGGACACCCCCATGCGGCGCAGGTAGTCCGCCGCTACGGCACGCGCGCGCGGATCGGTGGGCATCGGCACCGAGAGGGCACGCCTTGCGGCGACCTGCTCGGTGAACAGCTCGAGGATGTGGCGGGGATCGTAGTCATCTGGGCGCAGGATCGAGCGGGCGCTGAGGGAGCAGTGCATCAGGTAGTCGTCCCAGGCAGGAGAGAACCGCACCTGCAGCGGCTCGGTCAGCGAGAGGTCAGCGCTGCTGGCGTCTCCGAGTGGCAGTGAGATGGAGTTCTCCCGGATGCCGGTGGCGTGCTCCACGTCGGCCGGAATCCAGGTCGCGATGCCGCGGTGCCGCTCGTAGCGGCGATCGCCGATGTCGAGGTACCCGCTGCCGCGGTACATCCAGCTGAGCACATGCATGTCGTTGGCGTGCGGGGGTGTGCGGGCCGCGGGCAGCAGCTCGGGTGCGACCGCGGACCCCCGCACCATCCGTACGAGATCGTCGGTCGGACGTTCCGCGGTGGCGCGTCGCCTCAGGTCGCTGGGGCTCGACCCGAACTGCTGCTTGAACGCACGGGTGAAGCCGTTACGGCTGGCGAAGCCCACTCGTGCGGCCACCTGGTCGACGTCATAGCCCGTCGCCAGGAGCTCGACGGCCGCGGTCAGTCGACAGTGCAGCCGCCACCGCTCGAACGTGAGCCCGGTGTCGGCAAGGAAGTCGCGGCGCAACGTGCGCGAGCTGGAGAGCACCCGCACCGCCCATTCCGAGACGGTGAAGTCGAGCGCCGGGTCACGGAGCAGTTCCTCCGCCACCGCTCTCGCCCCGTGGGCTCGAGGCATCGCAGGCGGATCGAGCAACGCCGGGCGTGAGCCGGGACGGTGCAGGAGGCCGGTGATCGCGTCCTGGGAGTAGCCACGACCACTTAGCGGGGTGACCTGCAGGTTGAAGTTCTGGATCAGCCAATCCCGCCAGCCGTCGGGAACCTCGAACCGGGTCGGTTCCGACAACGACCCGGCACCGGGATGGGTCCACAGGGGGAACGCGACGGTGCCCGGTTCGGTGACGATCGCGCGGTGGTTCCAGCCGTCCTCGGGGATCCACACGCCTTCCCCGGCGGTGAGGTGGAACGACACGGCGTCGTCGATGTGCACGTGCGCGGTGCCGGTACGGACCCAGATCAGCAGCGGGCGGCGGGGATGCCCGGTCGAGTCGGCACGCGCTCCCGGAATCGGCGGCGGGTCGTTCGGCAACGCCACCTCCTCACCATATGGCAGTCTGCGCACACACCAACAGGGTCAGGTTTGCCTAACCTTAGCCACGGCCCTGTTGTCGATGGCGACGCGCGGTCCTGTCACCCTCGAACCGATCCGAAGGGCTCCTCGGTATGCCGAAGACCTCGCGCCGGCTCACCGTGCACCCAGTGACCCTGCGGGAGGTCGAGGTCGTACGGGTGGTGGACCTGACGTCCGGGATGCGACGAGTAACGCTCGGCGGCGAGCAGCTGAGGGAGTTCACCTCGGCGAACGGCTTCCCGCAGCCGGCGTTCGAGTCGCCTGGGTTCGACGACGACATCCGGCTGGTGTTCTGCTACCCCGGCCACGCCGAGCCGGTGTTGCCGGTACAACAGGAGCGGGGCGTCGATCTGCCGAGAGATCCGCGGCCGCTGTCGAAGGTCTACACGGTACGTCGCTGGGACCCCGAGGCCCAGGAACTGGACGTCGACTTCGTCAAGCACGGCATCGGCGTGGGCACCACCTGGGCGTATCGAGCCCAGGCCGGCGACCGCATCCATTTCTACGGCCCGAGCGCGTCTCGCGCGCTCCCGCACGACGCGGACTGGCTCCTGGTCGCTGGCGACGACACCGCGATCCCCGCGATCGCCCGCCTGTTCGAAGAGCTTCCTGACCACGCACGGGCGCAGGTGTACGTCGAGATCGCTGAGAGCTCGCACCGACTGGAGCTGCGGGAGCTGCCGCACGTCGAGGTGACCTGGCTGGTACGCGACGGCGCCGAGGCGGGGACGACCACGCTCCTCCGGGACGCGGTCAGGGGCGGCGCCTGGTGGGACGGCCGTCCGTTCGCGTGGATCGCCGGGGAGCACACGGCGGTACGGGATCTGCGCCGCCACCTGACCGAGGACCGAGGAGTGCCGAAGGAGGACATCGAGTTCTCCGGGTACTGGCGGCGCGGCGAGGTCGTCGTCCTGGAAGAAGACGGGGCGGTGCCGGACCCGGAGAAGACGGTCACCCCGTACGAGAAGCTCCATGAGCTGACCGAGCTGATCCGGCCGATCGCGATTCGCGCTGCCGTCGAGCTGGGCGTTCCCGAGCTGATCTCCCGCGGCGTCACGCGCGTAGCGGACCTGGCCATCAAGGCGGATGCCGACGAGCGGGCGCTGGGCAAGCTGCTGCGCTACCTGCACGCCGTGGGCATCGTGACCGAGACCGAACCGGACCACTACGGCCTGACGCCAGTGGGCGAGGTCCTGACCAACGAGTTCGTCGCAGGCGCTCTCCAGCCCACCGGCGTGGCGGGTCGCGAGCTGCTCGGTATCTACGGGCTCACCGAGTCGCTCCGCACCGGCCGGCCCTCCTACGCCTCGGTCACGGGGCAGACCTTCGCGGACGTACGAGCCGAACAGGACTACGAGGACCGCTACCTGGAACGCCTGGCGAAGTTCCAGCCCGCGCTGGCCGAGCCGATCGCCAAGTCCGACTTGCTCACCGGCGTCCAGCAGCTGGTGATCCACTCCGGCGGCGCGGGCGCCCAGGCCCGCGAGTTCGTCGCCGCCCATCCCGACCTGCGGATCACGATCTGCGCGCTGCCCGCCCAGGCCGACTGGCTGCGCCGCGACCTGCCCGCCACCATCCCCGACGAGCAGCAACGCGCGCGGGTCAGCGTGGTGGAGCAGTCCGTCTTCGAGCCCAGTCCGGTAGCGAACGTCGTGTTCATCGGCCGCGCGTTCAAGGCGCTGCCTGACGCCGATGCCGCCCACGCCTTGCGTCGGGCGGCGGAGAATCTCGCCCCCGGCGGCCGGGTGCTGCTCGTCGAGGAGATCTTCGACACCAACGACCTCGACGAGCACGACGGCGAAGCCGACCTGCTCGCCCTGACCGTCCACGGCTCCGGCCTCCGCACCGAAGCGGAGCTGAACGCCGTCATCACGCGAGCCGGACTGGTTCGCCGCGCGACGCACACCGTCGGCTGGGGCATCCCGGTCTACGAACTCGTACCCGCCGATACCCACTGAAAGAGCACACGCATGACCATGACTCCCCTGAGACGCCGCGCCGCCGTCCTGGCCGCCGTGCTCTCGACCGCCGCGCTCGTCCTCACCGCCTGCGGCAACGCCAACAACGAGCCCAGTGCCACGGCAAGCAACACGGCGAGCAACCCGGCCAACGCGACGCGCAGCGTCAAGGCCGACAACGGCACGATCGAGGTCCCCGCTGCCCCGCAGCGGGTCGCCACGATCGGCAACACGACACTGCCGTTCATCGACCTCGGCGGGAAGCCGGTCGCCGTCACGGCGGAGTCGGACTCCGACGTCGGGCTGTTGCCCGAGGACCAGCAGGCGACCTATGGGTCAGCGACGATTCTCGCGGCCAGCGCCGACGAGGTCGACATGGAGAAGCTCGCCGCCCTGAAGCCGGATCTCATCATGGTTCAGGTGCCCGATGCCGAGTTCGAGGGGATCGCGAAGCAGCTGGAAACGATCGCGCCGACGGTGTTCTTCGGACTCGACACCGAGTGGAAGGCCCTTGCCGACGCACTCGCGCAGGCCGGCAACGTGACGGACGCGCTGAGCAAGCAGAAGGCGGAGTTCGAGAAGCAGGTAGCCCAGATCAAGGAGACGTACGGCAAGATCATCGCCGGCACGTCGTTCGTCGACGTCATCCGCTGGGAGTCGTCCGATCCCGGAACGTTCGCCATCGCCGACATCGGTTGCTCCGAGATCGCCAGGGACGAAGTCGGCCTCGACCTCCCTGAGGCGGCCGGCGGCGCCGACCCCTTGGCCTGGACGGCCATGCCCTTCGAGCAGATCGGCGAGCTGAAGAAGTACGACGTCATCACCTACCCCGTCGACGTCGAGGGCCAGCCGACGAAGCCCTTCGTGCCGGTGGTCGAGACCAACACCTGGAAGGCGCTGCCCGCGGTGAACTCCGGTCACGCACTGGGAGTCTTCTGCCCCGGCAACAACTCCTACGGATCCGTCATCCGATACCTGGACTCGCTCGACAGCGCCCTGGCGACTCTCTCCGCCAAGCAGTGACAACCCTCACCCTGCGGCAGGACGGTCCGGGCACCGTGAAGGTGCCCGGACCGCGTCGTCGCGTGATCGGCCTGGTCGTCGCGCTTGCGGTCCTGCTGGTCTTGCTGGTGCTGAGCGTGATGATCGGGTCGACTTCGATCGCGCCGTCGGTGATCTGGGATGTGGTGTTCCATCCAGCGGCCGACATCGATCAGTTCGCGATCCGTGACTACCGGCTGCCGCGCACGATCGTCGGTCTGGTCGTAGGCGTCGCGCTCGGGCTCGCCGGTGCGTTGATCCAGGCGCTCACCCGCAATCCCCTGGCCGATCCGGGCATCCTCGGCGTCAACGCGGGTGCGTCGTTCGCGGTGACGGTCGCCGTGGGGGTGCTCGGAGTCCGCGATATCGGTGGCTACCTGTGGTTCGCCTTCGCGGGGGCGCTGATCGTCACGCTGATGGTGCTCGCCCTCGGGTCGACGCGGCAGGGGCAGTCGCCGGTGGTCATGGTGCTTGCCGGGGTCTGTGTCGGCGCGGTGCTCGGGGGTGCCGGTTCGGCGCTCGAGCTGACCAACCCGGAGGCGTTCGACGCGATGCGGTCCTGGAACGCTGGTTCGGTCGTGGGCCGCCCACTCGACCTGCTGTGGCCGATCGTGCCGTTCTTCGTGGTGGCACTCGTCTTGGCGTTCGCGGTGTCAGGTCCGCTCAACGCCATGGCCCTCGGCGACGAGCTGGCCGCCGCCCAAGGTGTGCGGCTCGTACGTACCCGCGTCCTCGCGATCGTCGCGCTCACCCTGCTCGCCGGTGGCGCGACCGCGATCGCCGGCCCGATCGGTTTCGTCGGGCTGATGGTGCCCCATGTGGCTCGCTGGATCGTCGGCCCGCACCAGCGCTGGATCTTCGCCTACAGCGTGCTGCTCGCCCCAAGCCTGCTGCTGGCCTCCGACATCCTCGGCCGGATCGTGATGAGACCCAGCGAGATTCCTGTGGGCATCGTCACCGCCTTCGTCGGCGCCCCACTGCTGATCGCCCTCGTCCGCCGCACGAAGGCGAGCGGGCTGTGAGCATGCAGCGGGAGAAGGGCCGGGTGGACTTCGGGCGGCGGGTGCTGACGCTGCGGCGCAAGCGGGTCGCGATGCGGTTCGACCGGCGCTCGGTCATCGTCTGCGCGGTGCTCGCGCTCGCGGTCGTCGGCGTGTCGGTGCTCGCGCTGATGACCGGCTCGTACCAGCTCAGCGTCGCTCAGGTCGTCTCCGCCCTGACCGGCGGGGAGAGCGGGCTGGTCCACGACATCGTGCTCACCTGGCGGCTGCCCCGCGTAGCCGCGGCGCTGGTGTTCGGTGCCGCGTTGGGGGTGAGCGGGGCGATGTTCCAGTCGCTGTTGCGCAACCCGCTCGCTGACCCCGGCATCATCGGGTTCTCCCAGGGCTCCTACACCGGTGCGTTGATCGTGATCCTCGTCATCAACGGCAGCTACCTGGAACTGGTCGGCGGAGCGCTGCTGGGCGGGATGGCAACCGCCGTCGCGGTGTACGTGCTCGCCTATCGGCGGGGTGCGCGGGGATTCAGGTTGATCGTCGTGGGCATCGGTGTCTCGGCGATGCTGGGGTCACTGAACACGTGGCTGATCCTCAAAGCTGACCTGGACGTGGCGATGTCCGCGGCCGCGTGGGGTGCCGGGTCGCTCAACGGGGTGTCCTGGGATCGGGTGGTGATCGGCGGCGCTGTCATCGCTGTCCTTCTGGTGCTGGCGGGCATGTTGAGCCGGCCGATGCGGCAGCTCGAGCTGGGCGACGACGCGGCCGCCTCGCAGGGGGTACGGGTCACGGCGGTCCGGCTGGGCGTGATCATCGTGGGCGTGGCGTTGACGGCGACGGTCACCGCCGCATCGGGGCCGATCGCGTTCATCTCACTGGTCGCGCCGCAGATCGCCCGCCGGCTCGCCCGCACCGGCGGCATCACGCTTGCGCCCGCCGCCTGCGTGGGTGCCTTGTTGTGTGTCGTGGCGGACTACATCGCCCAGCACGCCGCCCCCACTCCGCTGCCGGTCGGGACCATCACCGTGGTGCTCGGCGGCGGCTATCTCGGCTGGCTGCTGTTCAGAGAAGCGAGGAGACGGCTCTGAAAGCGCCGCGAGAAATGACCAATCCGTTCGTCGAGAAGCTGTCGACCGGTGAGTGGAGTCCGGAGAGGTTCAGACGGCACCTCGAGGAGATGGGTGCTCCGCTCGTCGGGCGGGTCCTCGCGGACGAGGTGGAGGTGACGTTCGTCGACGAGCCCGGGGACGACACGACGGTCACCCTCTCGGTGGTCATTGGCCCCATCATCGGCTTCAACAAGATCGCCACGGAGTTCGCTTCGGTGCCGGGGACGCCGTTTCGTGTTCTCACGCTGCGGATGCGTTCCGATCTGCGCTTCTCGTACGTGTTCACACGATCTGGGCCGACGGGCGAGGGCGAACAGGTTCCGGACCCGTTCAACCCGCCACCGAGGTTCTCCGAGTGCTCGGTCGAGAGGTTCTCCGGGGCCTCGGTGGCAGTCCTGCCCGATGCGATGCCGTTGCCCTGGCTCGATCAGGCCGAAGCACGGCCGGCTCCGGCCATGGAGTCTGGCGTGCTGGCGAGCGGGCTGCTGGGAAACGAGCGCCGCATCTGGGTCTCGATGCCGCCTGGAGAGCACTCGGACGAGAGCGCCCTGCCCTTCGTGATCCACTTGGACGGCACGCCGGACCACAGCGCGCCGAGCGTTCGTGATGCCCTTGTCCAGGCGGGACTGATCCGGCCCTGTGTGGTGGTTCTCGTCGATCAGCTCGGATCGCAGCGCTACAAAGAGCTGCTCTGCGATGCGGCGTTCTCGCGGATGTTGGTCGACGAGCTGCTGCCCTGGCTCCACGATCGGTACTCGCTCTCGCAGGACCCCGGCGACGTGGCGCTGGCCGGCGAGAGCTTCGGCGGACTGTGTGCCGGATGGACCGTCCTCCATCACCCGACAACGTTCGGGAACGCCATCATCCAGTCCCCTTCGTGCGGGTACCACCCTGACCTCAAGTGGGGCACCGGGGCAGGTGAACTGCTGCGTCGTACCCCCATGCCGACGCTGATCGCCGACTACTCGGCCGCGGAATCGGCACCGGTCCGCATCTTCCACGATGTCGGCGAGCTGGAGAGCTCGAACACCCACAGCCGCTGGCTGGACCAGGTGCTCACGCAGAATGGCTACGACACCGTCTACAGGGAGTTCGCCGGCGGACACGACTACGCGTGGTGGCGAGGACTCTTCGCCGATGCCCTGCAATGGTGCTTCCCACTCGAGGCGGAGCGATCGTGACCCGGTCCGACCCTGCCGGGTTGGGCCGGGGGCCGCTGACCCGGTGGCTGCCGGTGCTCGGACAGGCTCGCGACGAACCTCCCGATCTCCGGCCGTTCGAGGTCGGGGCGGGGATGAGTCCCGGCCGGTTCGTGGCGCGGGTGATCCTCTCGCTGCCACAGGTCACGATCCCGGCGATGCTGTTGGCGATCATGTGGCAGGTCGGCGAGTCGGCCGTCCCGGTGGTGATGGGGCTGGCGATCGACCAGGCGCTGGCGACCGGGGACGCCGGTCAGTTGGTGCTGTGGCTCGGCGTGCTGGTGGGCTTGTATGTCGCGCTGACGGCGGCGGCCAGGTTCACGAACCGGCTCAACGCCTATGCGATCCAGTTGTTGCAGCACCGACTGCGGGCCACCCTCTCGACCAGAGTGCTGCATCGGGACGGCGGCGCGGCGCGGGCACCGGGTGGCGAGGTGGTCTCGGTCATGACGAACGACGTAGCCCGCCTGGCGAATGCCGGGTTGCTCGTGGTCCTGCCCGTCGCGAGGATCGCCGCGATCGGGTTCATCGCGGCCTCGCTGCTGGTGACGCACTGGTTGCTCGGAGTCCTGGTCCTGGTGGGGGCGCCCGTGGCGGTGTGGTTGATGGGCGTGCTCAGCGGACGACTCTCCCGGGACACCCGCGCGTACCAGGGCCTCCTCGCCGCCACCGTCGGGCGGGCGACCGATCTGGTCGCTGGCTACCGGGTGATCAAGGGCGTACGTGCCGAGGCCGAGGCGTCCAGGCGCTACCGGCAGGCCAGCCGGGAAGCACTCGTCGGTGCCCGACGCAACGCCGGGCTGCTCGGGCGGTTCCTCGTGGGCTCCGGCGTGGTCAACGGCGGGTTCGTCGCCGGGGTCACCGGTTTGGCGGGCTGGTTCGCGGTGAGCGGGCAGCTGAGCGTCGGTGGGCTGATTGCCGCTGTCGGCCTCACCCAGGCGCTGCTGCCGCAGCTGCAGTCGATCGCGAGCGCCTCCATTCCCAACCTCGCGAACGCCCGTGCCTCCTCCGCCCGCCTCCTCGACGTGCTCCGGGACGATCACGTCTCCGCGCCTGGACCGGCTGGACCCGCGCCCGTGTTGACGATCCACCTGGAACCTGGGGAGCTCGTCGGAGTGCACACCGACGATCGGACTGCCACCCGCATCGCCAACGCGCTGCTGAACCCGTACGCGAGCAACGACGTCGACGTGTGTCTCGACGGACTCCCGGTGCGGGAGCTGACCCCGACGGAGTACCGCTCTCGCGTCACCTTCGCCCCGCACCGGGCGACGTTGTTCACCGGCACGATCCGCGACAACGTCCTCACGCCCACGACGGTCCCTACGAGGGAGCGACTGGACGCCGCGCTGCGAGCCGCCGCCTGTGACGACTTCGCCGCCGATCTCGACGCCCCGGTCGGCGAGGGCGGCAGCCGCCTCTCCGGTGGCCAGCGCCAACGAGTCGCGCTCGCACGAGCCCTCGCGACCGACGCGCCGGTGCTCGTACTGCACGATCCGACCACAGCGGTCGACTCCGTCACCGAGCAGGCGATCGCCGGACGGCTCCGTGACACCCGTGCGGGACGTACGACGCTGCTGATCGCCTCCTCCCCAGCACTGCTGGCCGCGTGCGACCGGATCGTCAGCCCATGACCGGTGCGCTGCCCGTCGCGACCGGCCGGGAGACGGCCCGGGAGGTGTGGCGGCTCAGCCGCGGGCATCGGCGCCAGCTTGTCGCCGTCGGCGTGGTGGGGATCGCTAGCACCGCCGTCGGCCTGGTCGTCCCGGCGGCGATCGGCTGGCTCGTCGACCGGGTGCAGGCCGGCACGGCCGACCTCGGCACCGTGCTGACGCTCACGGCGATCATGATGGTCTCGGCGATCCTCGGGGCCGCCGGCACCGCGGTGACGATCGTCCTCGCCACCCGCGTCTACCACAGCGTTCTCGCCAACCTGCGCGAACGGCTCGTCGAACGTGGCCTGGCGCTCCCCCAGCAGCTCGTCGAGGCCGCCGGCACCGGGGACCTGATCTCACGCTCCAGCGACGACGTCACCGCGGTGGCCGATGCCGCCCCCGCGGTGATCCCGGTGCTCACCGTCACCGCGTTCACCATCGTCGTGTCGCTGGGTGGTCTCGCGGCTTTGGAGTGGCCCTACGCCGTTGCGTTCGCCGTCGTACTGCCCGTCTACGTCCTCGCGCTGCGCTGGTATCTGCGCGCCGGGCCGGCGGTGTATCGCGCCGAACGTACGGCGATGAGCGCGCGTGCCCAGCAGCTCGTCGAATCTCAACGAGGCTTCGCCACCGTGCTCGGCTTCGGGCTCGGTGAGCAGCGGCACCGCACCGTGCTGACTGCTTCGTGGGCTGTCGCGGTGCAGTCGCTGCGAGCCCGCGCCATGCAGAGCATGCTCAACGGACGCCTGAACGTCGCCGAATGCCTGAGCCTGGCGGCCGTCCTCGTCGTCGGGTTCGTCCTCATCGACAACGGGGCGTCCACCGTGGGCGGCGCCACGACCGCCATGCTGCTCGTTCTGCGCCTGCTCGGGCCGGTGAACCAGCTGATGTTCGTCATCGACACCCTGCAGTCCGCTCTCGCCTCGCTGAGTCGCATGATCGGTGTGGTCACCATCCCGACCTTTGCGGCGGATGAAACCCGTCAGGCGGCCGACGCGGGCGCCGCCGTCCGGCTCCAGGAGGTCGCGTTCCGGTACGACGACGGTCCGCTCGTGCTCGACGACATCACCCTCGACATCCCCTCCGGTCATCGCGTCGCCGTCGTCGGCGCCTCCGGCGCGGGCAAGTCGACGCTTGCGGCTGTGATCGCCGGCATCCACCCGCCCTCCGCCGGCACGGTGGCCCGCCCCGACAGCACCGCGGTCGTCACCCAGGAGATCCACGTGTTCGCCGGAACCCTGCGTGACAACCTCACCCTCGCCGTCCCCGACGCCAGCGACCACGACCTGCACGCCGCGCTCGGTGCCGTCGGCGCCACCGCGATCCTCGACCTGGCTCTGGACACCCTCGTAGGTGTGGGTGGGCATCCCCTGACCGACGTACAGGCACAGCAGCTCGCCCTCGCTCGCCTGCTGCTCGCCGACCCGGAGCTGGCGATCCTCGACGAGGCGACCGCCGAAGCCGGTTCCACCCACTCCGGGCTGCTCGACCTTGCGTCCGAAGCCGCCCTGACTCGCCGTACCGGACTGGTGATCGCCCACCGGCTGTCGCAGGCCGCCGCCTGCGACCGGATCATCGTCCTGGAGCACGGCCGCATCACCGAGACCGGAACCCATGCGGAGCTGGTCGCAGCCGGTGGCGTGTATGCCACCGCATGGTCCGCGTGGCAGGAGGGTGTCGGTGGCGGCGGGTAGCCTCGCCGGCATGGGGGTTCTCGACAAGCGGGTCGTGCGCCGAGTGCAGCGGCATGCCGAGGCCGCTGTCGATCGGGGGTCGTGGCCGTTCACGCTTCCGCCGGTTGCGCAGTTGCTCGATGCCGGGCTCGACCTCGAGCCTGGCGTCACGTTCCTCGTTGGTGAGAACGGCAGTGGCAAGTCCACCTTGCTCGAGGGCATCGCGATGGCGTACGGCCTCTCCCCCGAGGGTGGCAGCGTCTACGCGCAGCACTCCAGTCGCGCCACCGAGTCGCCGCTGCACGACAAGCTGCACCTGATTCGCTCCGCCGGCGCCCCGCGCTGGGGGTTCTTCCTCCGCGCCGAGACCATGCACGGCTTCTACAGCTACCTCGAGCAGAACCCCGGTCGATCGGACGCTGACTATCACGAGCTCAGCCACGGCGAGTCGTTCATCGAGATCCTTCGCCGCCGGTTCGACTCCCCCGGGTTCTACTGCCTCGACGAGCCGGAGTCCGCGCTCTCGTTCTCTTCCTGCCTCGCCCTCGTCGGCGTCCTCGACGACCTCGCCAAGAACGGCGGCCAGGTCATCTGCGCCACCCACTCGCCACTCGTCACCGCCCTCCCCGGCGCCACCATCCTCGAGGTCGGCGACTGGGGCATCCGCCGCGCCAGCTGGGACGACCTTCTGCTCGTCGACCACTGGAAGAGCTACCTCAGCGATCCGCACCGCTATCTCCGGCACGTCATCGACAGCCAGGCTTGATCGCGAGGGTTTTCCCCGATTCGTCCGGCTGCCCCGGTTCGTACGTTGAGCACCATGAAGCGCTACCTCATCGCCCTACTCGCGGTCGCCGCCCTAGTCACTGGCTGCGGCAGCGGCACCGGCACAGCGAGCGAGAACGGCGACCAGAAGCCGGTCGCCGCGCAGGCCGACCCAGGCGACTTCTGCTCGAACTTCAAGCTGTACGTCCTGTCCGGCATGGCCGTCGGCGTCGCCGCGTTCGGGAACATGCAGAACGATCCCGACATCGCGAAGGCTCGAGACGCGATGCAGCAGGCGGCCGACAACCTGGCCGAGCACGCGCCGAGCGAGGTGCGCGGCGACTTCGAGCTGGTGCGGGACTACACGAACGACTGGGTCGCCGGCCTGAAGAAGGGCGTGACCAAGCCGCCCGTGGAGACGCCCGAGTACAAGGCCGCCTCCGACCGCGTCGTCGAGTACGGCAAGGACAAGTGCGGGAACATCCTCCCCGGCCTCCCCACGCCCACGGCCAGCTAGGCAAAGCGAGCGTCAGTCGACGTCCGCGGTCCCGTACCGCAGCGTCAACACCGCGCGGCGGGACTCGTCATATACCGCGGTGATCAGCTGCGTAGAGCTCAACGGCACGGTGCTCGAGTACCCCGCGTCCCACCCCGACGAGGGCGTGTACAACGTACGCGTCGGCGTGTTCTCCCACAGCACGTCGAAGCGCCGCAACTTGATCTTGACAGGGCGCAGCGTGTTCGCCGCGTTCGGCTCACTCCACAGCACCGGATACAGGTTCGTCCCCGGAATCAGCACGAGCTCGGGCGCGTGGATCCGTTCAGGCCGGCTGAACGGAGCCGTCCACGTCGACATGTACGTGTTGTCGTACGAGTCCGACTGGTAGCCGACCCCCGTCGTACGGATCAGCATCTGCACGTGCCCCGGCTGCAACTCCTCGATCGCCGGCTCCTGGAACGGCAGCGTCGCACTCGACGCCACCGTCTTCTGCCGGCCGACAGCAGCGCCGTCGAACGTCACGCCGCCGTCCACGCTCACGATCACCGCCGCCCGGTGCGGTCCGCCGCCGACCGGCGTCCCGTACACCGGCATCAGCACCTGCCCGTTCGCCAACGGCACGACCTTCGACGTCGTGTACGGCGCCACCAGGTTCGACGAGGTCACCACAGTGCCGCCGCTGAACGACGCCATCGAAGGATCCTTGTACCGCACCCGCGAAGCCGACGATGCTCCCGTAGTCGCGTTCGCCACGAAGTACGACAGCAGCAGCCGGCCGGTGTGCGCTCCGGACCTGATCGCCGCGATGGACGGGTCGCGGTAGTCGGTGTTCGCGGCCTTCGCGACGACCGTCGGCGCCGACCAGGAGACGCCGCCGTTCGTGCTGCGCTTCAGCCGGATCTCGCTCTCCTGCTGCGCGTGCTCGCTCGACCAGCGATAGACGAGCAGCAGGTCGCCGGTGGTCGGATCCTCAACGAGGTCAGGGAAGTAGCCCCGACAGTTCACCCCAAGGGCCGAGTCGCCACACGGACTGCCCGCGACGGCGACGGTCTCGACGACGGCTTGCGGGCTGGGAGCGACGAGCGAAGCAACGACGAGCAACGAAGCCAGGGCGCCGAACATGCGGCCACCTCCGTCGAATCCGTCGAACGGGATGATTCGAAGGAACAGGAAACATCGTTCCATGTCAACAACGGACAGCGCCGTTGACACCTTCATGCCCCGCTCGTAGGGTCACCGGGCAGATATGGAAAGCGATTCCATCCATGCCTTCGGCGCGGAGGACCCCATGCCTGCTTCGCTCTCGTCCCGTCTGCACAGCGGCGCCGTCGGCTTCGCGCTCGCCGTCGTACTGATCGCCGGAACGGCCGTCTCCGACACGACGCACCTGCGCCAGACCGCGCAGGAGGACCCACCCCACCCCGACTTCCCGCACGGCGCCGGTGCGGATCCGAACGCGCCGGCGATGGCCCTCGCGTCGGACTGGAACGTGCTGAACTGGGGTCCCGGCCCGATCGCCACCGGCCCGATGGCGTTCGGGTACGACACGGTCGTCGACGGCCAGACCAAGAAGCGGATCCTCGTCGCGACCGGCTCCAACGCCGACGTCGCCAGCGCGAACACGCAGTCCAACCTGTCGATCTCGGAGGACTCCGGCCTGTCGTTCCCCACCACGACGAAGGGCGAGGAGGTCACCGGCCTCAACATGGCGCGGCTCCCCGACGGCAGCCTGATCGCCGTCGACTTCATCCCGGAATGGGCCGACGCCGCCAAGACCAAGGTCAACATCCTCACCCGCTACTCCAAGGACGGCGGCAAGACCTGGCGGCTCCGCAAGGGCCTGTTCACCCCGCCGGCCGGTGAGGTGTTCGGCGGCACGGACCGCGGCCTGCGCGTCCACCGCAACCCGATCGTCCTTGCGGACGGGACGATTCTCGTTCCGATGTACACCGTCTACCAGTCCCAGCGCATCCGTTCGAGCAACATCATGCAGTCGACCGACGGCGGCGAGTCCTGGACGCAGCGCTCGCGGATCACCGCGGCGATCGGCGTGAACGAGGTCGGCTGGTCGTACACCGCGGACGGCGGCATGGTCGCGGCCCTCCGTACTGAGTCCGCGCCCAACAGCCTGATGGTCAGCTACTCCCACGACGACGCGAAGACGTGGACGCAGGCAACTCCGCTCCTCGGCCCGGATGGCAAGCAGGTCGTGGGAATCAACCCGCATGTCGTCCTCCAGCCGAACGGCGTCCTGCTGCTCGCCACCGGCAGGCCGGACGACCGCGTCATGGTCAGCTACGACGGGCTCGGCCGGACGTGGAACGACGCGCAGGTCGTGTACGCCAACGCCCCGTCCACGACGGGCAACGGGCGCTTCGACGGCGCGAGCGGCAACAACTCGATCGTCAACGTCGGCGCCAACCGCACGATCTACTTCGGTGACAAGTGCCACGTCTGGGGCTGCGGCGCGTTCAACGAGCAGTTCGGCTCGTACGCGCGCTACGTCTCCGCGGTCACGCCGGGCACCGGCAAGCTCGACCTCGCGACGGCGGTACGGACGGGCGTCGCGACGGTGACGGGCAAGTTCGCCAAGGAGGACAAGCGATTCCCCGAGACGCGGCCCGAGGGCGCGTTCGACGGCAGCTCGTCCTCCACGGCGGTGGCCGTGCTGCAGGAGCGGAAGCCGGACCGCGCCCCGTCCATGACGGTGAAGCTGGACCAGCCGTACTCGATCGCCAGGATCGGCCTCATGCTCGGCGGCGGCGTCCCGACCGACGCGACCGTCGCGTTGTCGGTGGACGGTACGACCTGGTCGGCGCCGGTGATCGTCGCCTCGCAGCGGGTCGACCGCGCGCTCCACTACACCGACTTCCCGGCCCAGAAGGCACAGTACGTGAGGGTCACCGGAGCGGCCGGGAGGACGACCACGGTCACCGAGCTCGAGGTCTACGCCAACGACGTCTTGACATTCGAGAACGACCCGATCTTCAACGTACCCAGGGGATTCACCGAGGCGCAGCACGCATGGACCACCGACGTTCCGCCGCAGGTAGGCACGACGGAGATGGGTGGCTTCCAGAGTCGCACAGCGTTGCGCTTGTGGGACAAGTGGTTCGACTACAACGCGACCGCGACGAAGCTCACTGCCGACGTCGAGCATCAGACCACGTCGTTCGACTGGGGCGTCTCGGACCACCGCGGGCCGTTCGTCTTCGGGCTGAAGGGCCACGCCGACGACACGGGAACGACGCCGTGGTTGTTCCGGATCGCCGACTCCCCCACCGCGCAACGGCTGGAGGTGTTCGACGGCACGACGTGGTCGTCGCTCGGCAACCTGAACGCGAAGATCGCCCTCTTCACGTGGGCGAAGATCTCGGTCGACGCGACGCTCACCGAGGCGACGGTCAAGATCAACGGGCAGTCGTTCACGACGACCACCCGGGCGCAGGCGTCAGACACCCTTGCTGGCGTGTACTTCTCGACCGGCGAGCCGCTGGCGTACGGCCTGACGTTCTTCATCGACAACCTACGCATCGCATGATCGACGACGTCCGAACGGTCCTGCTCACCGGACCGTGCACCAACGACCCGTGGCTGACCCCGTTCAAGCAGCGTCGGACCGCCGCGTTCGTCGAGATCCACGCAGGCGGATTGGTCGGCGTCGGCGAGACCTACCTCGGCTACTTCTTCCCCGAGGCCGTTCCGCTGGTCGTCGAGTACGTCAAGCCGATCTTGCTCGCGGCCGAGACGCTCGACGTTCCGACGCTGGTGAAACGGATGCGTACGTGCATCGCGTACTGGGGCCGGGTCGGCGTCGGCACCGCTGTCCTCGCCGGCATCGAGGGCGCGCTGTGGGACCTGCGCGGCAAGCGGGAGGGCGTGCCGGCGCACGCGTTGCTCGGCGGAGCGCGGCACGAGTCGCTGCCGGCGTACGCGACCGGCGGGCCGTCGCCGTGGCCGGTGTCGGCATTGTTGGAGAAGGCGGACTTCTATCTGGGATTGGGATTCCGGGCGTTCAAGGTCGCGTCGGGCTACCTCGATCGCGACACGCGTGAGGAGGTCAAGGCCGACGACGTCGTCGAGCTCGAGGCCGAGAAGGTGCGCACGCTGCGCAAGCACGTCGGTCAGGACGTGGGCATCCTCCTCGACGGGCACATGGGTCACCGGGAGAGCTCCGACCGGTGGACGGCACCGGTCGCCGAGCGAGTGTTGGCCGCGATCGCGCCGCACGACGTGCTGTTCTTCGAGGAACCGTTGCCGTACGACGACCTGTCGGGCTACGCGCACCTCGCGTCGTCGGCTGCGGTGCGGGTGGCCGGTGGGGAGCAGCTGTCGACCGCGGCGGAGTTCGAACCGTTCGCCGACCGTGCCGCGTTCGGGATCGCGCAGCCGGACGCCGCGTGGCTGGGGATCAACGACTTCCTGACCGTCGCATCCCGATTCCCCTCCGTCGCCCCGCACGCGTGGGGCGCCGGCGCGGCGGTGATGCAGAACGTGCATGCGGCGTTCGCCTGCGAGAACACGGTGATCGTCGAGCTCCCGCCCGCGGCGGGGCCGCTGCACACCGAGGTCTGGGGTGATGCGCTGCGGCTCGAGGACGGCCGCGTGCTGGCACCCGACCAGCCCGGGCTCGGCGTGACCTTGACCGATGCCCTGAAGGAGCGGTTCCCGTTCGTGGCGGGTGTCGAGGAGTTCTCCAGCGTTCCGGGGAAGGTCATGCGGAGCTGATGAACCAGTACATCCGGACCGATCGCCGGATCCTGTTCGAGGGGCCGACGTCGGCGGGTCCACGCTTCGTGTCCGCGCCCGTCCTGCGGTGGACCGACCTGCCACAGGTGCACACCTATCGCGTGGCCGTCGCGTCGGAGAACGAGCTGGTGTGGCAGCAGGATGTCGCCGAGTCCAGCGTGGACCTCGCGACCGCGTGGAAGTCGTTGCCGCGTGGACTCGTCGACGTCCTCGTTCGCGGCCTCGACGAAGCCGGGCACGACGTCGCGGTGAGGGCGCATCGGCGGTTCTGGCGCGTACCTGGCTGGGACGAACGCCGTCAAGAGCCGCTTGACTGGGCGGCCGCGATCCGTGCGTCGATGCGGCAACTGCTGTCCCCGCCGCGCGACGAGGTACGGCCATACGAGGCAGGCCTCCCCCGCGTCGTGCACTCCGGCTTCGAGGACACCGCGACCGGTGATCGCGCGCAGCTCGCCTATCCCGCGCTGCATCTGCCGAGCTTCCTGACCTGCTTCACGGTGTTCGCGTCCGCCTACCCGGACGACCCGCTCGCCGAATCGGCAACGAAGCAGGCGATCCAGCTCGGCGAGTGGCTGCTCGACAACTCGCTGCCGGCCGAGTGGGCCTGCGGCGGTCTACCGCCCTCGACGGTCGAGAACGGCTCGCTCGGCGGCGGAGTCGAGGGTCCGTCGATCACGCTGTTCCGCGCCGCGCGAGTGGCCGAAGCGATGCTGGGGCTGGCGGCGTTCACCGGCGACGAGCGGTTCCACGCGTACGCGGTGCACATCGCACGCGTGCTCGCCGCACACCAACGCTCGGATGGCTCGTGGCCGCATCGCGTCGATCCGGTGACGGGTGCGGTCGAGGTCGACTACACGTCCGCGGCCGTGACTCCGGTACGGCTGTTCGCCCTGCTGGAGCAGGGCGGTGACACGTCGTTCACGTCGCATCGGCTCGCCGGCGAGGCCTGGATCGCGTCGCACCCGTTGGCGACGTCGCGCTGGGAGGGCATGTACGAGGACATCCCCGGCGTGGAGCCGTTCTCCAACCTGGAGAACTGGGATGTCAACGAGACCTTGCGCTATCTCCTCAGCGGCCTGTCGTCGATCGAATCGCCGGTGGAGCATGCGATCGCGTTGAACGCGTTGATCGAGGACCAGTTCGTCGTGTGGCAACGGGAGACGTCCTCGGTCTTCGCGAAGTGCCCGACGCCGGCGGTCTTGGAGCAGTACCGCTGCCTGCATCCGATGGAGGTGCACACCGGCAACTGGCTGCTCTCGTTGCGTTCCCTCCATCACGCGACGGGGTCGCCGGAGTACCTCGACAAGGCGATCGCGGCCGCGAACGCCATCGTGCGTGGGCAATGGCAGTACGGTGCGTTGTCCACCTGGGGCTTGGACGAACGATTCGGCGAGCCGCTGATCGCGCTGGACTGGCCCGGCTGCAACGCCGGCGCCACGACCGCGCTGCTGCGGTGGGTCGCGTACCACGACGACCTCACCGCCAGCCGCAAGCCGTCCATCGACCTCGGCGGCGTCTAGATCTAGAGCGTGAAGACAACCTTGCCGAACAGGTCGCCGCTGATCATCGCTTCGAACCCGGCGCGGGCCTCGGTGAGCGGGAGCGTGCGGTCGACTAACGGGCGGAGGCCCGTTTGGTCGCAGAAACTCAACAGGGACCGGAGTTCGGTCTTCGTTCCCATGGTCGACCCGACGACGCGGAGCTGGAGGAAGAAGACGCGGTTGAGCTCGGTCGCCGCGGTGAGGCCGCTCGTCGCGCCGGAGATGACGACGGTGCCACCGGGGCGGAGAGCCTTGAGCGAGTGCGACCAGGTCGCCTCGCCGACGGTCTCCATGACGGCGTCGACGCGTTCGGGCAGCCGGGCGCCGGGCTCGAACGCGGCCGCGGCGCCGAGCTCGGCGACGGCTCGTTCGCGCTTGGACTCGCTCCGACTGGTCACCCACATCCGGTAGCCGGCGGCGTGGCCGAGCGCGATCAGCGCGGTCGAGACGCCGCCGCCGGCGCCTTGGACGAGAACGGTGCCGCCGGGCTGGACACCGGACTGGACGAACAGCATCCGGTACGCGGTCAGCCAGGAGGTGGGAAGGCAGGCGGCCTGTTCGAAGGTCAGGCCGGCCGGTTTGGGAACGAGATTGCGGCGCGGGACGACGACGCGTTTGGCGAACGTGCCCTGGAACCGTTCCGACAGCAGCGACCGGCGCGGATCGAGCGTCTCGTCGCCGGTCCAGTCCGGGTCGGAGATCACGGCGTGAACGACGACCTCGTTCCCGTCCTCGTCCACCCCTGCGGCGTCGCAGCCGAGGATCATCGGCAGCTGCTTCTCGGCCAACCCGACGCCGCGCAGCGACCAGACATCGTGGTGGTTGAGCGCGGTCGCCTTCACCGTGACGGTCGCCCACCCCTCGTCAGGCGTGGGATCGGGCTGCTCCCCCAGTTCGAGAACGGCCAACGGATCCCCGGCATCGAACCGTGCGACATACGCGGCGAACACGTCCCGGCCTCCAGCCTTTGAATGAAGGGCACCTTCATTCCAACCTATTGAATGAAGGTGCCCTTCATTCAATAGGGGCCGCGCTAGACCGCCCAGGGTGGGGTGGGGATGGTGGAGCCATCCTCGCCCTTGACGGTGAAGCCGGACCGGATCGCCACGTGCAGCTGGGCTGGCTCGACGCCGTGGTTGACCACCGAGATCGGCTCCCCCGCCGAGACGATGGCCGCGTCGCCGGCCTTCAGGACCTCGCCGTCCGGCGTCACACTGACCGAGCCGGACAGCACCATGAACAGCTCGTCGGTGTCGATGACGTGCGACTCCGGCGAGGCGAAGTTTCCTTCCACTGTGAGCTTCCACGCGCACAGCCCGGCCGAGCCCAGCGAAGGCGACGCGTACACGCTGAACTGGATGCCCGGCAGTTCGAACGCGAGCCGATCAGCCTCTCGAACAACAGTCATACTTGCGAATCCCTCCCGAGATAGTCAGGCCAACTTGACCAAGTCGACTTGACTATCATGCACACATGACACCACCCGCGCAAGACCGGGATCTGGGCATCCTGATCGGGCTCGCCTACCAGCAGTTCGTCCGCGAGCTGAACGCCTGGCACCACGAGCAGGGCTTCGACGATCTCGGCAGGTCGGACGGGTACGTGTTCCGCCAGCTCGCCGAAGGCCCGTCCACGGTCAGCGCCCTGGCGACACGACTCGGCATCACCAAACAGGGCGCCGGCCAGATCGTCGACGACATGCGCCGCCGCGGGTACGTCGAGCAGCGCCCCGACCCCACCGACAAGCGCGCCAGGCAGCTCACCCTCACCGAAAGAGGACAAGCCGCCCTCAAAGCCGCGCGCACGTTCCACAGGACGTTCGAGCGCAGGCTGGTCCGCGAGCACGGCAAGGAGAGCGTCCAACGCCTACGGGAGCTGCTCGGTGCCATAGCTGGCCACACCGAAGAGGTCGCACCTCGGCCACCCGCTCCCCTCTAAGGCGAGCCTAGCCTCAGCTAGCCAGGTGCCCTGGCTGCCTCAGCTCCCAAGCACGTAAGGAACTCGAGAAGCAGCCGCTGTACCGGCAGCTGACGCCGGTGAAGCAGGGCAACCTGGTCTTCACCGACGCCGAGCTGGCCGGCGCGATCTACTTCACGACGCCGTTGAGCCTTCCGTACGTGCTGGACAAGCTCGTTCCGCTGCTGGACAAGGCGGTCGAGGGCAACCCGCTAACGTTCCGCCGGCCTAGCGGTCCGCGACGCCCTCGCGGCGGGCCGCGTTGGCGACCGCCGCCGCGACGACCGGCACCACCTGGGCGTCGAACGGGGACGGGATGATGTGGTCCGCCGTCAGCTCGTCCCCGACCAGATTCGCCAACGCCTGCGCGGCAGCGAGCTTCATGCCCTCGGTCACCTGACGCGCCCGAACGTCCAGCGCGCCTCGGAAAACGCCCGGGAAAGCCAGCACGTTGTTGATCTGGTTCGGGAAGTCGGACCGCCCGGTCGCGACGACGGCCGCATGCCGGTTGGCGACCCGCGGGTGCACCTCGGGCGTCGGGTTGGCCAACGCGAACACGATCGCCTCGTCCGCCATCGACGCGACGGCCTCCTCCGGCACCGTTCCGCCCGAAAGCCCGATGAACACGTCGGCTCCGGCGAGCACGTCGGCGACCGAACCGGAACGCCCCAAGGGGTTCGTCGTGTGTCCCAACCGGCGCTTGACAGGCGGCAGCTCCGTACGGCCGGCGTGCAGCGCACCAGCGCGGTCGGTCACGACGAGGTCCGTGACGCCGGACGCCAGCAGCATCGCCGTCACCGCGACACCAGCCGCTCCCGCACCGGACACGACGACGCGGGTCGAGGCGAACTTGCGTCCGGTCAGGTCGAGCGCGTTCTGCAACGCGGCCAGAACGACGATCGCGGTTCCGTGCTGATCGTCATGGAATACAGGGATATCCAGCCGATCGCGCAGTCTCTGCTCGACCTCGAAGCAGCGCGGCGCGGCGATGTCCTCGAGGTTGATGCCGCCGAACGCGGGTGCGAGCCGTACGACCGTCTCGACGATCTCGTCGACGTCCTTGCAGTCCAGGCAGATCGGGACCGCGTCCACACCACCGAAGCGCTTGAACAGCAGCGCCTTGCCCTCCATCACCGGCAGCGCGGCCTGCGGGCCGATGTCGCCGAGACCGAGAACCGCCGTGCCGTCGGTGACGACCGCGACGGTGTTGGACTTCCAGGTGTAGTCGTGCACGAGCTCGGGGCGCTCCGCGATCGCCGTACACACGCGGGCGACACCCGGTGTGTACGCGAGGGAGAGCTCGTCGCGGCCTCGTACCGGAACGGCGGCGGCGACCTCGAGCTTGCCGCCGCGATGGAACGCGAAGACCGGATCGGCGTCGTCGAGCGCCAACGAGTCGAAGGACGGGATGCTGAGAGGTTCGACAGACATGAGAAACGGTGACCCTTGGGATAGAGAAGCGGTAGAAGGGTGGCGTTCCACGGTCGGCCAGAAGGTTGCGGTGGCCGCAGGGCGCCGTACGGGGGTCACCCGCGAGACGGCAATTGTGACACACCGCGTCGAACGGGGGTGTTGCGAGTGTGTAAGGAACGGCACAGTCGGCGGTGCAACCGCCAGCGGGGATGGCAGGATGCGGGGATCCCCGGACCAGGCCGGGGTGCTCACAGTTGAGCTGCCCTACAGGGAGACGACATGAGAACGCTGGTCACGCGCCGGCTGTTGGCCCTCGCGACTGCGATTGTAGCGCTCGGTGCTGTTGCCACTGCATGCGGTGACGAAGGTGGCAGCGGCAGCCAGGGCGGCGGGAACACCGCACAGCCCACCGCCGACACCGAGCTCGCCGCGCTCGTACCCGACGCGATCAAGGCCGACGGGAAGATCCGGGTCGGCACCGACGCCTCGTACGCGCCGAACGAGTTCATGGACAAGGACGGCAAGACCGTCATCGGCATGGATGTCGACCTGTTCAACGCCGCCGCCGCGAAGCTCGGCCTGGAGGTCGAGTGGGTGTCGGCCGTGTTCGGCGACATCATTCCGGGCGTGCAGTCGGGCAAGTACGAGGCCGGCGTCTCCTCGTTCACGATCAACGACGAGCGCAAGCAACAGTCGCTGATGATCTCCTACTTCAACTCGCCGACCCAGTGGGCGACGAAGAAGGGCAACCCGGCGGGCATCGACATCGAGAACGCGTGCGGCAAGCGGATCGCCGTGCAGCGCGACACCGTGCAGGTGACCGACCTCGACGCACGCTCGAAGGCCTGCGAGGACGCGGGCAAGCCGAAGATCGTGAAGGAAGAGTTCCAGTCCCAGGCGGACGCCACGGCGACCATCGTCACGGGCAAGAACGACGGCATGCTCGCCGACCTGCCGATCGCCGCGTACGCGGTGCAGGAGACCGGCGGCCAGCTCGAACTGCTCGCCGAGCCGTACGGTGACGCGCCCTACGGCGTCGTCGTCAAGAAGGACGACCAGAAGTTCGCCGAAGCGATCCAGAAGGCCTTCCAGGCAACGGTCGAGGACGGCAGCTACGCCGAGGCCCTGAAGACGTGGGGCAGTGACAAGGGCGCCTTGACAGCCGACCAGATGCAGATCAACCCTTCGGCGTCATGACCGCACCAGCTCCCGCGCCGGAACGGGAGCGCCCGGAGGCGATCCGGGCCGTTCCCGTCCGGCACCCCTGGCGATGGGTCGCGGCCGGCGTGATCGCGATCCTCGCGCTGATGTTCGTCCATATGGTGCTGACGAACAAGGCGTTCCAGTGGGGCTTCATGCTGGAGAACGCGTTTGCCGGCCCGGTGCTAGAGGGTGCGCGAGCGACGATCTTGCTAACGGTCGGCGCGATGATCATCGGCATCGTGCTCGGCGTCGGGATCGCGATCATGCGGCTGTCGGACAACCCGATCCTGTCCGGCGTCGCGTGGACGTACGTCTGGTTCTTCCGGGCCGTGCCACGAGTCGTTCTCCTTGTCCTGTTCGGAAATCTCGGCATCCTGTACGCGCGGTTCGAGTTCGGCTTCCCGTTCGACTTCCTGATCGCCGACCTGTTCAACATCGACTTCTCCGGCCGGTTGTTCGGCTTCGACGCACGTACGGTGCTCACCGGCTTCACCGCCGCGGTGCTCGGCCTCGCGCTGTCCGAGGCCGCGTACATGGCGGAGATCGTGCGTGCGGGCATGCAGTCGATCGCCCCGGGACAGACCGATGCCGCGGAGTCGTTGGGGATGTCCCGCGCGCTCACGCTGCGCCGGATCATCCTGCCGCAGGCGATGCGGGTGATCATCCCGCCGACGGGCAACGAGACCATCGCGATGTTGAAGGACACCGCTTTGGTCGCGTACGTGCCGGCGTACGAGCTGTGGTTCCAGTTGCAGGGCATCGGCTCGCGAACGTTCCAGGTTTTCCCGATGCTGATTGCGGGATGCCTGTGGTACTTGGCGTTGACGAGCATCCTGATGGTCGTGCAGTACTTCATCGAGAAGCGGTTCTCGCGAGGGTCTCGGACCGAGGGTGCAAAGCTGCGGCTCGCTCGCGGCGGCGCGGGAGGGGCGTGACGATGGCGATGGTGCGGGCGGAGGGCGTGCACAAGCGGTTCGGCCGGAACGAGGTCCTCAAGGGCATCGACCTGGAGATCCAGCCGCGGCAGGTGTGTTGCATCGTTGGGCCTTCTGGGTCAGGGAAATCCACGTTCCTGCGCTGCATCAACCACCTGGACAAGATCGACGGCGGACGGCTCTGGGTCGACGGACAGCTCGTCGGCTACCGGCAGCGCGGCGACAAGCTGCACGAGCTGCGGACGAGCGAGGTCGCGGCACAGCGACGCGAGATCGGGATGGTGTTCCAGCAGTTCAACCTGTTCCCGCACATGACGGCGCTGGAGAACGTGATGGAAGCGCCGATCCACGTGAAGCGGGAGTCGCGCAGCGCCGTACGCGAACGTTCCGCCAAGCTGCTCGACCGGGTCGGGCTGGCCGACCACAGTACGAAGTACCCGTCCCAGCTGTCCGGCGGACAACAGCAACGCGTCGCGATCGCACGTGCGTTGGCGATGGAGCCGAAGCTGATGCTGTTCGACGAGCCCACGTCCGCGTTGGACCCCGAGCTCGTCGGCGAGGTGCTCGATGTCATGCGTCAACTCGCCCTTGACGGCATGACGATGGTCGTCGTGACGCACGAGATGAGCTTCGCTCGTGAGGTCGCCGACCTCGTGGTGTTCATGGACGCCGGCGTGGTCGTCGAGGCCGGCAAGCCGGACGACGTGCTGACGCGACCGCAGCACGACCGGACGCGGACGTTCCTGCAACGCGTCCTGGAGCCGCGGTCACGCCCGGACGAGTGACCCGACGAGCCTGGCGAGACGCAGGGGCCGCGCGACGACCCCGATGAGGTCGTCGTCGGGGATGGCGCCGACCTGCCAGGAGTCGACGCCCTCGTCGGGGTTGTCCCGTTCGACCCACCAGCCGTCCTCGGCGCGATGGGTGAGGCGCTTGATCGCGAGCGGCCGGTCGGGCAGCCGGACGAGCACGAGGTCGCCGAGCTTGGGCGGCACGCCGTACCGGACCAGCAGTCGGTCGCCGTCCCGTAGCGTGGGCAGCATCGAGCGGCCTCGTACGACCGCGATCCCCATGCGCACTGGACGCCCTCCCCGCTCGGTTTCGTTCGTAAGGGGTAGTGTCCATTACAGCGTCATGATCAGCCAGGGATGACAGGAAGAAGGGATCACGGATGCTGTCGCGTCTGTTCGCACCAACTGTCGAGGTTTCCGCCCACTGCGACCTGCCGTGCGGCGTGTACGACCCGGCGCAGGCGAGGATCGAGGCTCAGTCGGTCAAGGCGATCGCCGAGAAGCTCGCCGGCAACGACGACCCCGACTTCCGCACGCGATCGATCATCATCAAGGAACAGCGCTCGGACCTCGTGAAGCACCACCTCTGGGTGCTGTGGACGGACTACTTCAAGCCCCCGCACTTCGAGAAGTACCCGCAGCTGCACGGGCTGTTCAACGAGGCCACCAAGCTCGCCGGCGCTGGCGGCACCAAGGCCAGCAACGACGTCGAGGTCGCCGACAAGCTGCTCGCGAAGATCGACGAGATCGCCGAGATCTTCTGGGAGACCAAGAAGGCCTGACCGGCCTCTGCCTCTCACCGAGTCCGCACTCGGTCCGCTCGACGGACTGGGTGCGGTTTCTCGTCTCCGGCACGACGGGACCCGCGGCCCATCCTTCACCGAGTCCCACCACAATCTTTGCTGACAGACTGCCGCGCACGGACGACGATAGGTCCGGGGCACGGCAAGTGTCGGATATGGGGGACCTGTGGCGGTCAGCGGCGGAAAGGGCTCGCCCGACTCTGGACCGCTCGTCGGGCGGGACGTCGAGGTCCGGCGCGTCACGGCGGCGATCGAGGAGGTCGAGGCCGGGTACGGTGCCGCCGTCCTGCTCGCCGGCGACCCGGGCATCGGCAAGTCCCGCCTCGCGCACGAGGCCCTCGACCTCGCGGCCGCACGCGGGTTCACCGCGCTGGTCGGCCGCGCCCACCTGCTGCATCGCGGCCTCGCGTACGCGCCCGTCGTCGAAGCGCTGAGCCCGCGGCTGGAAGGCCTCGACCGCGCTCGCCAGGTGAAGCTGCTCGACGGGCTCGACGACCTCGGCCGGCTCTTCCCCGCCCTTCCGGTCCGCCTCCCGGACTCGATCGGCGACCCCGCGCTGGAGAAGCTGCGGCTGTTCGAGGCGGTCACGCGGCTGCTCGGCCGCCTCGCCGGCGAGCATCCCGTCGTCCTGCTGATCGAGGACCTGCACTGGGCCGACCGGGCGTCGCTGGAGCTGCTGCACTACCTCGTGCGCGGGACAGCCGATCGCCCCGTCCTCGTGCTCGGAACGTTCCGGCCGGCCCAGCTCGGCGCGCCGGAGGAGCTCGGGCACCTGGTGGCGTCGTTCCGCGCAGAGGGCCATGGCGCCGAGCTGAAGCTGGGACCGCTGCCGTCGGACGCGATCGCCGCCGTGGTCGAGCAGGCGCTCGGCGCCCGGCCGCCCGAGTCTTTGGTGGCCGACGTCGTCGCCCGCGCGGGCGGGGTGCCGTTGTTCGCGACCGCGCTGGTCCGCTCGTTCGTCGAGTCCCGCCAGCTCACCGAGGCCGGTGGCCGCTGGACGTACCGGCCGGCGGGCGGTCGCGGCGTGCCGGCGGAGGTACGCGACGCCGTCCTCGCCGTGCTGCCCGAGCTCGCGCCGGCCGAGCGCAGCGCGCTCGAGGTCGTCGCCGTGTGCGGGTCCGGCGCCGATCCCGCGGTCGTGGAGAACGTGCTCAGCGCGCTCGGCGAGTCCGCCGACCAGGCACTGCGCCACCTCCTCGCGGCGCGTCTCGTCGTCGAGGACACCCACGAGGGCGGGCTCGTCTACCGGGTCGGGCACCCGCTGTACGGCGAGGTTGCGTACGACTCGCTCGGCGAGATCCGCCGCCGGCGGCTGCACGCGCTCGTGGTCGGCGAGCTCGAGGACCGCCGACCGGACGACGTACTCGCCCTCGCTCCGCACTACCTCGGGGCCGGTGAGCTGGTCGACGCCGTACGCGCGCTCCGGGTCCTCGAGACGGCCGGCGGCCGCGCTGCCTCGGCGCACGCGCACGAGGAGGCGGCCGCTCTCCTCGCCGCCGCGCTGAACCGCGCTCGCCTGCACCGGCCCGACCGCCGCGCCGGACTGCTGGAGAAGCTGGGCGCGGAGTACGAGGGGTACGGGGCGGTGGACGACGCGACCGCCGCCTGGGAGGAGGCGATCGCGGCGTACCTGGAGGCGTCGAACGAGTCCGCCGCTGGCCGGCTGCACTGGCGACTCGCCTTGCTGTACTGGGATGCGGGCGATCCCGTTCAGGCGGAGACGCAGGTACGGCACGGCATCCGGCTGCTGGAGAACCAGCCGCCGTCGTCGGAGCTCGTCGAGCTGCACTACACGCAGGTGCGGCTGCTGACCCGGCTCGGCGACCATCGCGAGCTGCGGTTGGCGATTCCACGACTGCGCGCGGTCGCGGAGGCGTCGGGCTCGCGGTCGGCGCTGGTGACGTCGGCGTTGGCTCGTGCGGATCTCGCGGTGTTCGACGACGACTACAAGAACGTTCGCCTGGCGTCGGTGGAGGCGTTGGAGCTGGCCACGGAGATCGGGAACCCGCTGCACGCGAGCTACGCGCACCGGATGCTCGCGCTGCAGTCCTGCGTGACGGGCGAGCTCGCGCTGGCCGATCGTCACGCGTCAGAGCTGCTGGCGATGTCGCGCGAGGGCGGGCGGCCGTCGCTGGAGTCCGTGGCGCGGGTCGTTCTCGGCACGTCGGCCTGGCTGCGCGGCGACTGGGACGACGCGCTGCGGGAGTTCTCCGAGGCGCACGAGGTGGCTGTCCGGGTCGGTGCCGCGCGGCAGGTGGCGTCCGCGCTGGCCTGCCGGTCGTTCGTGCTCGCGTTGCGGGGCGGCCGGCCGGCGGTCGAGGCGTGCCTGCGGGACGCGGAGAAGGCGTACGGCGAGCTCGGGCAGGACCGCCGGTTCCTCGTGCTGGTGGAGTACGCGGGCGCGTTGTTGTCCTTGCAGGAAGGTGCGCCGGACCGCGTCGGCCCGTTGGAGGGGCTGTTGGCGATGCCTTCGCCGCACCTGTTGGTGCCGGTGCTGATGGCGTTCGGGGAGTCGCGGGCGCTGCTCTGCGACGAGGCCGCGCTCGATGCGGTGCTCGGCCGGCTGCGGCTGCTGGGTCGGTACGGCGCGTTCCCGTCGTTCGTGGCGCTGCGGATCGAGGGACTTTTGGCCCGTACACAAGGACGTTCGGACGACGCGGCTGCCCTGTTGTCGGAGGCGGCGGACGGCTTCGCCGAGCTGTCGATGGGTTTCGAGGCGGCCCGCGCCCGGCTGGAATGGGCGGAGGTCGTCGCGCCGCAAGGTGCGGTTGACGGGCTCACCGACCAGGTCTCGGCGGGGCTGGAGTTGTTCGGCACCTTGCGGGCAGCGCACTGGACCGACCGCAGCCGGCGACTGCTGCGTACGTTGGGCGTTCGCGTTCCCCAACCCCGCAGCCGTTCCGGCGCCGCCCTCACGCCGCGCGAGCTCGAGATCGCGCTGCTGGTGGGCGACGGGCTGACGAACACCGAGATCGCCGAGCGGCTGTTCCTGTCCGCGCGTACGGTCGGCACCCACCTGCAGCACATCTACGAGCGCCTCGGCATCCGTTCGCGAGTCGCCCTGGCGCGCTGGACGAGCGAGAACGCGCAGAGCCTGGACTAGTGCGTTTCTTCGCGGGCTAGCCACTCGTAGTCTGCGACACGACGCGGCTTGCCCAGAGGTCGCCGTGGCCGATGCCGGGTGTCCGCGTACGGTGGGGTCCGCGAGGACGTAGGCGAAGGAGCGCAGGTGACCGAGACTTCTGACGTCAGCGAGACGACGGCCCATGGTTCAGTGGAGACCCATGTGGTCGACCTCGGCCTGCCCGCGCTGACCCCGTACGTGTCCGTACTGCGGTCGACGGCTGCCTCGCTGGCGGCTCGGCTGGACTTCACCATCGACGAGATCGAAGACCTGCGCATCGCGGTCGACGAGGCGAGCTCGTTGCTGCTGGCACAGGCGGTGTCGGGGACGCAGCTGCAGTGCCAGTTCCGGCTGCGCGGACCGGTGCTGACCGTGTCGGTGTCGGTGCAGTCGGAGTCGCCGAAGGTGCCCGCGCGGACGTCGTTCGCCTGGACCGTCCTGTCGGCCCTGGCCGGCGAGGTCGACGCGTCGGTGGACCTGGCGGGAGGCCGCGCGACGATCAGCCTGACCAAGCGCGGCGAGGCGGCGGCTGAGCGGTGAGTGAAGAGACCACCGTCCCGGCACACTCCCTGGCGGACGAGCCGGACCTCAAGTTCGGTACGCCCGCGGCTCGGGAGGCCACCCACACCCTGTTCGCCCGCCTCGGCGCCGCCGAACGTGGCACCGCGGCACACGCGGCCGTCCGCGACCAGCTGGTCGAGCTGCACCTGGCCCTGGTCGAGCACCTGGCGCGCCGGTTTCGCAACCGCGGCGAACCGCTGGACGACCTCGTCCAGGTGGCGACGATCGGCCTGATCAAATCGGTGGACCGCTTCGACACCGAACGTGGCGTGGAATTCTCGACGTACGCGACGCCCACCATCGTGGGCGAGCTGAAGCGGCACTTCCGCGACAAAGGCTGGGCCATTCGCGTACCGCGGCGACTCCAAGAGCTCCGGCTGTCCCTGACGGCGGCGTCTGGGGACCTGACCCAGGAGTTGGGCCGTTCGCCGACGGTCTCGGAGCTGGCGGCGAAGCTCGGCGTCTCCGACGACGACGTCCTGGAGGGACTGGAATCGGCGAACGCGTACTCGACCCTGTCGTTGGACGCTCCCGACCAAGGCCAGGACGACGCCCCGGCCGTCGTGGAATCGCTGGGCGTCGACGACGAGGCCCTGGAGGGCGTGGAGTACCGCGAGTCGCTGCGGCCTTTGTTGGAGCGGTTGCCCGAGCGGGAGAAGCGCATCCTGTTGTTGCGGTTCTTCCGAGGACTGACGCAGTCGGAGATAGCGGCGGAGATCGGCATCTCCCAGATGCACGTGTCACGCCTGCTGGCCAGAACGCTGACCCAGCTACGCGAGGAACTGCTCGACGAGTAACAACTCCCCACAAGCGACGCGAGCCCGGCAACAAGCCCAAGCAGCAAGGAACCTCTCCCGGGACACCTGTTCCGGGGGCGGGGGCGGCGCGTGAAAAACAGGTGGCCGGGCCGGGGCGAGTCAAGGGTCGAAGATCGCGAAGCGACGTCGCCCCTGTGCGACGCCGCCGCGACGCCCTTGACGCGCCCCCGGATCGGCCACCACAGTCGACCGCCGCCACAGACCCGAGAGCTCCAAACTCCCGGAGAGAGCCTGTCGCGACAGTGAAGAGCTGGCCTAAGAAGAGCTCTCGCGCCCACGCCAGCGCACAGCACCCCCGCGCGATGAGATGTGCGGCCACCGGCTCGGGCTGGGATCCGCGCCGCACCCCCGCACGATGAGCAGCGCGGTGAGGCGTGCAGTCATGGACTCGGCTGTCATCCGCGCAGCACCCCGCGCGATGCGAGGTGTGTGCGGTCATCGGCTCAGCTGTCATCCGCGCAGCCCCACCTTGTGCGGCGAGCTGTGCGCGTGCGGAGTCGAGATCTCCTACTGATGGGTCGCCTCGGGAGTTTATGGGCCGCCCTCAATGTCAAGGGCGCTTCGCGTCTCGCCCAAACTCGCAGCAGTGCATGGTTGGGCGAGGCCTGTGGGCGAGTTTGTGCGAGATCAGGCCGTGGCCGGCCTGACCCTTGACATTGAGCCTCTCGGCGGCCCGACGCAGGTCGTTAAGGGCAGGCTCCGCCTGCCCACCCGTGCCCCGTGGCGACCCGGCACGAGCAGAAGCGCTGAGATCCAATGACGCTCAGCTTCACGCACTCACCTGCCGCGGCCAGTCCCCCGCCACCGCCAGGGGTGGCCGTCGTTAGCGCGAAGACTATGAGCGCTATAGCGACCAAAAGTCTTCGCGCTCATCCTGTGACCGCTGACTGCTCGATGATTGGGGAAGGTTTGGGGGTCTATGCGACCCAAAGGTTCCCCAATGACCGCAGCTCAGAAGGTGCGCTGGTCCCGCTGCTCGTTCTCGGTTCGGAACACCGCGGTCGACGAGGGCAGCAGCAGACACACCAAACCCACGAGGGCCAGCAGGAGCATCGCGTAGCCGATCGGCGTGGTCGGCGCCTCCACCAGCTGGTAGCCGATCGGCAGCATCAGCAGCTGCACGAAGACGGCCGGGCCGCGGCTCCATCGACGCTGGCGGAAGAGCCCCACGGAGAGCGCCACGAGCAGAGCGCCGGCCACCAGGACGAAGCCAGCCGTCGACAGAGCGATAGCCAGACCTACGGGCCGGTCCGCAATGATCTGGGCCACCATCCAGACCCCAGCCGCGGCGGCTCCGAGGCCCTCCAGCAGCGCCACACCAGCAGCGGCCAGCAGAGACAACGGAGCAGCCGAAGCGATTTGCCCAGATTTGGGCGACGAGGGCGAAGGCGGGCGGGCAGCCATGGACGCAGACTACGCCGCTGTGTAGGAGACGCTCACAGTGCCGTCCAGCGGGACGAGAACGGTAATCGTCCACCCCTCACTACTCTGTGTGAGCGGATCGTCCGGTTTGTGATGTAACTGACACAGATTTTTCCACTCATTGTCGTGCCCAGGGTCTTGTGCATCGCAGCCATAGTTGAAAGCATCGAGCGTGCAGAGAGGTGCTGCCACCCGATCGGTAGCGGCGCCGGGGGCTGACGCAGCGATCACACTCCGTGTGGGCGCCACTGGGAGACCGGTGTTCTATTGCCGCGCGCGGACGATCGTGAAAGTGTTCACACACGCAACAAGACTTAACCCGCATAGCGCGGGCGGCTTGGCCGTTTCCGCGCTCGATACCGAGGAGTGAGACCTTGATGGACTGGCGCCACCGGGCCGGCTGCCGGGACGACGACCCTGAGCTGTTCTTCCCGATTGGGAACACGGGTCCTGCGCTCCTGCAGATCGAAGAGGCCAAGGCGGTTTGCCGTCGCTGCGATGTTGTCGATCTCTGCCTGCAGTGGGCCCTCGAAACTGGACAGGATGCCGGCGTGTGGGGCGGCATGAGCGAGGAAGAGAGGCGTGCGCTCAAGCGCCGGGCCGCTCGTTCTCGCGCCAGGATCGTCTGACTGACGCAGTAGCCGTACGGGGCCCCTGCTCACGGCAGGGGCCCTGGCCTTTTACCGAGACCCCCAGAAGCCCTTACCGGGGACCGTCCGGTACGTCGAGCACCACGCGCGTGCCCGGACTGTCGGGCCGCGGCCCGATGGAGAACTGGCCCCCGAGTTCGCTGATCACCAGCGTGCGCACGATCTGCAGCCCCAAACTGCCCGACTGCTCGGGATCGAAGCCCTCCGGCAGCCCCTTGCCGTCGTCCTCCACGACGACCCGCAGCCTGCCCGCTCGACGGTCCGCCGCGACCTCCACCGAGCCCTTGCCGTGCGAAACCCCATGCTGGACGGCGTTCTGCGTGACCTCCGTGATCACCATCGCCAACGACGTCGCCATCCCAGCATTCAACTGCCCGAACGAGCCCTGCCGCCGCGGCCGCACCCGGGACTCGGGCGTCGACACCTCCACGACCATCGCGAGCACCTGGTCCGCGACCTCGTCGAAGTCAACCAACTCGTCGTAGCTTTGCGACAAAGTTTCGTGCACGATCGCGATCGTCCCCACGCGCCGAACGGCCTCCTCCAGCGCATAACGACCATCCGACGTCGTCAATCTCCTTGCCTGCAAACGCAACAGCGCCGCAACAGTCTGCAAGTTGTTCTTGACGCGGTGATGGATCTCCCGGATCGTCGCTTCCTTCGTCAACAGTTCGCGCTCGCGACGTCGCAGATCGGTCACGTCCCGGATCAGCACCAACGCCCCGACCGAACGCCCGGCCGGCATCAGCGGGATCACCCGAAGGATCAGCGTCGCGGCCTCGTTCTCCACCTCGGTGTCCCGCGGCGCACGGCCCGACACCAGCGCGCCGATCGCCTCGTCCACCGGTTGCGACGACGGCCGGACGAGCCCCGCGGTCACCGTGCTGAACGAGGCGCCGACCAGGTCGGCGGTGAGTCCGATCCGCCGGTACGCCGACTGCGCGTTCGGGCTCGCGTACGTCACCATCCCCGCCGCGTCGAGCCGCACCAGCCCGTCCCCCACCCGCGGCGCCGAGCCCAGATCCACCCGCTCGCCGCGCAGCGGGAAGCGCCCCTCGCTGATCATCCGCGCCAGGTCGGTCGCGGTCTGCAGGTACGTGAGCTCGAGCCGGCTCGGCGTCCGTACGGACAGCAGGTTCGTGTTTCGCGCGATCACCCCGAGCACCCGGTCGGACCGGCGTACGGGGATGCATTCGATCCGGACCGGAACCTCGTCGCGCCACTCCGGATCGCCCTCGCGGCAGATCCGGCCCTCGTCGAAGGCGAGCTCGACCAAAGCCCGGCGCCCGCGGGCGGAGAACGTGCCGACCAGGTCGGTCAGGTGCGCGGTCGGCCCGGTCGTCGGCCGCATCTGCGCGCCGACCCAGAATCCGCGGTTGTCGCTGTCGGGCAGCCATAGCACGAGGTCGGCGAAGGACAGGTCGGCCAACAACTGCCAGTCTGCGACCAGCATGTGCAGCCACTCCAGATCCTCAGCGCTGAGGTCGGTATGGTGCCGAACGACGTCGTCGAGCGAGGGCACGTCAGGAGCGTATCCTCACCTGCCCTACACTCGGCGCCGTCTGTCGTTGCGAGGTTTGTCAGAAACCTGCTGTTGCGTCGCGGCGTCCGGTGCTCGTTCGAAGGAATTCGAAGGGAGAAGACTCCGGTGGGGGTTCGGTCGGACTACTGGGAGCAGATCCGTGCGAGCGGGTTCCGGCTGCCTGGTGACCGCCCGCTGGACGATCTGACCACCGAGCTCGTGCAGATGATCGGCGACCCGGACCCTGACGTCCGCGACGGCATCGCCTACCCGGTCCTCGCCACCTGGGTCGAGGAGGGCGTGTACGACGACCTCCTGGCCGGCTTCGGCGACGGCGTCTCCGAGGGCCTGTTCACCGGCCTCGGCGAGGACGTCACGGACAGCGTGCTGCGACGTTCGTTCTCCGCCCTGCTGCTCGCCGAGGCGGTCCTCCGCGACACCAAGACCAAGGTCGTCCACTCCGACGCGATCTTCCGCTGGGGCGACCGCGCGGCCTCCTGGTTCGTCCGCGAACGCGACCTGCGCGGCTTCGTCGAGGGCCGCGGCTGGGCGCACGCGGTGGCGCACGGCGCCGACCTGATCGGCGCGCTCGCCCGTTCGCACCACTTCGGCAGGCTCGAGCTGACCGTCCTGCTGGACGTCGTCGCCGACCGGCTGCTGACGCCGACGTCGTACCGGCTGCACCACGGCGAGGACGACCGGCTCGCGTTCGCGGTCATGGTCGTGCTGCACCGCAACCAGGTCGGCATCGACGTGCTGGAGCCGTGGATCGAACGCCTTGCCGCCGCTCTCGTCGCCCCGAAGATGGACGACCACGAGACCGCGCCGGAGTGGCCGACGCCGATGGCTGGCAACACCCGGGCGTTCCTCCGTTCGCTGCACCTGCTGCTGGCCCTGGGCGTCCGTGGCCAGCAGACGCCGCAGGACCTGGCGCTGTTCGGCAAGCCGCCGGAGGTACGCGCCGACCTTCTGCTCGTGCTGCTTCGCGTGCTGCGCGGCAGCATCCCGGGCATCGCCGCTCCCCCGGCTACCCCTGCCCCGTAGCTGGCTCTAAGCTCCCGCCATGGCGGAGCTCGAGGGACACGGGGGCGACATCGCGGTCGCCATCGCGAAGGCACACGGCGTCGAGACCATGTTCACCCTTTCTGGTGCACACGTGTTTCCGCTGTACGACGCGGCGGTCGGCGGCAAGGAGCAGCCGCAGCCGGCGCCGTTGCGGCTGGTCGACGTACGGCACGAGCAGACCGCGGTGTTCGCCGCGGAGGCGACCGGCAAGCTGACCCGTACGCCCGGCCTCGCGGTCGTCACGGCCGGCCCGGGTGTCACGAACTCGGTCAGCGCGATCGCGCAGGCGTACTTCACCGGCGTCCCGATGGTCGTACTCGGCGGCCGGGCGCCTACGCAGAGCTGGGGCAAGGGCTCGTTGCAGGAGCTGGACCATCCGCCGCTCGTCGCGCCGGTCACGAAGCTCGCCCGCACGGTCTCGCGCGTGGAGGACATCGCGCCCGTCATCGCCGAGGCGTTCAGGGTCGCCGCCACCCCGCACCTCGGGCCGACGTTCGTCGACGTCTCGATGGACCAGCTCTACAGCCGTACGACGGTCGAGCTCGACGCGCCCGCCGCCGCGGAACGGGTCGCGCCGGACCCGGACGCGATCGCGGAGATCGCCACGCTGCTCTCGGAAGCCTCGCGGCCGGTGTTCATCCTCGGCTCCGACGTCTGGCTGTCCGGCGCCGAGACGGCCGCGCTCGCCGTGGTCGAGGCGCTCGGCGTTCCGGCGATCACGAACGGGATGGGCCGCGGTGTCCTGCCAGCCGGGCATCCGCTGCTGGTGACGAAGGCGCGGTCGACGGCGTTCGGGCAGTGCGACCTGGCGGTGGTGATCGGTACGCCGCTGGACTTCCGGCTCGCGTACGGCACGTTCGGCGGCAAGAACGAAGCCCCGCCGGCGAAGGTCGTGCACCTCGCCGACTCCCGCGGCCAGATCGCCCAGCACGCCTCGCTGGCCGCGTCGGCGTCCGGCGACCTGACACTGGTCCTGGAGGGGCTCCTCGCGGCCTTCGAGCAGCTGCTGCGGCGGCCCTCGTGGGTCGACTGGGTCAGTGCCCTGCAGGACGGCGTACGCGCGGGAGCCGAGCGCGACGCGGCGCTGCTGTCGGCCTCGGCGGACCCGATCCACCCGGCACGGATCTACGGCGAGCTGCGCGGGCTGCTGGCGTCCGACGCGGTGGTGATCGGCGACGGCGGCGACTTCGTGTCGTTCGCCGGGAAGTACGTCGAGCCGGGCGCCGCGGGCTGTTGGCTCGACCCCGGCCCGTTCGGCTGCCTCGGCGCCGGCCTGGGCGCGGCCATCGCGGCGAGGCTGGCCCGGCCGTCGTCCCAGGTGGTGCTGCTGCTCGGTGACGGCGCCGCGGGTATGTCGCTGATGGACGTCGACACGTTGGTGCGGCACAAGCTGCCGGTGGTGATGGTGGTGGGCAACAACGGCATCTGGGGGCTGGAGAAGGGCCCGATGCAGATGCTGTACGGCTACGACGTCGCAGCCGACCTGCAGCCCGGCACGCCGTACGACGCGATCGTCAAGGCGCTTGGTGGAGCGGGCGAAACCGTCCGCCGGGCAGAGGATGTCAAGCCCGCCTTGCAGCGAGCGTTCGACGCCGGAGTTCCTTACCTGGTGAACGTTCTGACCGACCCGGCCGCCGCGTATCCGCGCTCGACGTTCGGTGTCTAGACAGGCAGCTCGAGGCTGAGGCGCGCGAGGCTCACCCTCCACGCCGCGTCCTGGGCCGGTGTCGGGGAGACGTCGGGGCGAGCCGTCAGCAGGCAGTGCTCGGTCTGCCGCGCGGCGATGAGGAGCGGAACGTGCTGCTCCCACTCCACCGCCAACGGGCGGACCGTTCGGTAGCCGGCCAGGAACGCGTCGCGAAGCTTTGGGTAAGCAGGGTTGCCGAAAATGGCTCCGGGATAGCCCGCGAGGTTGCCGAGCAGCGGGCACAGGTCGTACAGGAAGAAGCCCCAGCCGCAGTCGGCGAAGTCGAACGAGGCGACCTGCCAGCCGCCGTGGCCCCGGCGCAGGAAGCAGTTGCCGAGGATGTAGTCCTGGTGCGTGATGCCGAACGCGTCCGCCCCGCGGCCGAGCTTCTCGAACACCGCTCGGGTGCGGTCGGCGACCTCGTCGTACAGGTCGCGGTCCTCCGGCCCCAGCACGTCGTCGATGCCGAGCGTGGGTCGGAACGGCGACGCTTCGGTGGTGAACATCCCGTCGGCGTCCCAGACGGGCAGCTCGAAGCCTGGCGGAGGCGAGAATCCCTCAGCCGCGTTGTGGATTCTCCCGAGTCCTTGCCCGAGCGAATGCACACCGGCGACGCCGAGTCCGTGCCCGGGAACGAGCACCCGACCGTCGAGCCACGTCTGCAGATCGCACGAGTGCCGCTGACCATCGGCGTCGGCGACCTCGACGAAGAGCCCACCGTTCCGCGTCTCGATCGGAACCGGCACCTCCGGGTCGTCGCCGACAGCGCGCAGGAACGTCAGCTCCGACCACACGTGCGCGGGAGTGCGATAGCCGGCGCGATGGACGCGGAGGACATAGCGGGCGCTACCGGCCCGGACCTCGAAGACGGCGTTCAGTCCGATCTCGAGAGTCCGAAGGGTGGCCCGGTCGCCTAGTTCGTAAGCGCCCAAGGCAGTTCGCGCGAGCTGTTCCAGTTCGGCTGTCATTGCGGCCCACGCTACGAGCGCTCGGAGCGCGGGTCCAACGAATATCCAGCCCATGCTCGTAAGTGCGCGGAAGCGCAAGCGGGCTTAGGGAAGCTCACACCTCGCGGCGGAACGCGAGGAGAGTGAAGCCGGGTACCGGCTCCCAGTCGCGGTCCGCCGCACGGCGGAAGCCGAGGCGTTCGTAGAGCCGGTGCGCGGGTGCCATCGCCGTACTGCTCGACAGCACCACGCCGTGCTTGCCCTCGGCGACCGCCTCCTTGAGGCACGCGCGAACGAGGGCCTCGCCCACACCTTTACCCCTGCGGCAGGGGAAACGGCGAGCATGCGGAACTCGCCCTCGTCCGGCTGGGAGATCTCGCACCACGGCGACCCGGTCGGGCAGTACGTGGCGGTGCCGAGGATCTCGCCGGACGTACGGTCGGCGGCGACGAGCAGCCGGGCCTCGAGCGCACGGCTCTTGGTGGCGCGGAGCCGGTCGAGGTACGGGCTGTCGGGTTGCTGGAGCTCGTCGCGCAGGTACGCGCCGACGGTCAGCTCGCCGATCTCCTCGTACTCGTCCGGCTCCGCGGGCCGGACGAGCGGCCACGGGTGGAGGTGCCGGACGTACGCGAGCATCGGGTCGCCGGAACGCGCGATCTCGTCGCGTTCCGGCGCCCGGTCGAAGCCGAGGCGGCTGTAGAGCCGCTGCGCCTCGGGCATCGTCAGCATGGTGTCGAGGCTGAGGCCGGTGTAGCCGGCGAGCCTGGTCCGGGCGACGCACTCCGCGACGAGCGCGGTGCCGATGCCGTGGCCGCGCGCCTCCGGTCGGGTGGCGAGCAGGCGAAGCTGTGCCTCGTTCTTCGACGTGCTGTAGTGGAATCCGCCGTCGGGGTGGGCGAGTGCCACCGTTCCCAGGATTTTCGTGGAACCCGGCAGGAACGCGACGAGCGTCTCCAGGCCGGCGGCGCCGGCCCGGCCGGCGCTGTCCGCGACCCACTCGAGATAGGACGGAGCGACGAGCTTTCCGCCGCCGTAGACCTCGACGAGCAGGTCGCCGATGTCGTCGTGTTCGGTCAGTCGAGCGTCGCGCACCAGAGGAAGCGGGGGAAGCACCCCTACTTCATAGCAGGACGCCGACGCAGGTCCAGGAACGGCTTCCAGCCCTCGCGCGGCTGCCAGTCGCGGCCGGTCCGGTTGTCCGGGGTCCAGCCGGCGATCGAGGCGATGGCGACGAGGAGGAAGACTCCGAGTAGCACCAAGAACTCCATGTCTCAAGGATCGATCGTGCCATCTCACGAAACGAGTGGCAGGATGGCCATACCCCATCGATTTTCGGCCATATGATGGCGGCATGTCTCGGATCAACTCGGTGGCCGTCCCGATCCTCCCGAATGTCTCCCCGTTCGAGCTCGGAACCGTGTGCGAGGTGTTCGGCATCGACCGTTCCGACGTCGGCTTCCCGCGGTACGACTTCTGGCTGTGCGGGCCGTCGGCGGGCCAGCCCGTGCCGACGAAGAGCGGGTACGACGTCGTGCCGCCGTACGACTACTCCAAGCTCGACGAGGCCGACCTGATCGCCGTCCCCGCCGCGCCGCTGGCCGAGATCTACCCCGAGGCGCTGCTCGAGGGCGTGCGCCGCGCGGCCGCCCGGGACGCGGTGATCATCAGCATCTGCTCGGGCGCCTTCGTGCTCGGCGCCGCCGGGCTGCTCGAGGGTCGCGAGTGCACGACGCACTGGATGTGGGCCGAGGAACTGCAGCAGCGGCACCCGAACGCGAAGGTCGACCCGGACGTGCTGTACGTCGAGTCCGGCAACATCTGGACCAGCGCGGGCACCGCGGCCGGGATCGACCTCTGCCTGCACCTGATCCGGGAGTTCGAGGGCTCGGAGATCGCGCGCAAGCTGGCCCGGCGGATGGTCGTACCCCCGCAGCGCTCGGGTGGGCAGAAGCAGTACATCGAGACGCCGCTGCCGACCCAGCGCGGAGGGACGTTGGAGTCGTTGCTGTCGTGGATGGCCGCGAACCTCGACGAGGCGATCACCGTTCCCCTGTTGGCCGAACGGGCTCACATGGCGCCGCGGACGTTCGCCCGCCGGTTCCGGCAGGAGACCGGCCTGTCGCCACACGAGTGGCTGACCGAGCAGCGCGTGCTGCTCGCCCGGCGGCTACTGGAGTCGAGCGACCTGACCGTCGACGCGGTGGCCGCGCGGACCGGCTTTGGGAACGCCGCCGTACTGCGGAACCACTTCGGCCAGCGGATGGGAACGACACCGCAGGCCTACCGGGCGACGTTCCGCCTCAGTCGCCGGCCGGCTTGACGGCCGCGATCGCCTCGATCTCGACCAGCGCACCGGGAACGGCGAGGCTGACCACGAACGCGCCGGTGATCGCCGGCGGCGGTTGCGGGATGAACGGGCCGACCGCCGCGAAGCCCTCCTCGAGAGACACGCCGTCGGCGATGAGGATCGTCCACTTCACGACGTCGGAGAGCTCTGCGCCTGCAGCCTTCAAGCTGGCTTGGAGATTCTCCATCGCTCGCTTGGACTGCTCGGCGATGCCGGGGCCGACGACCGTACCGTCAGGCCCGACGCCGTTCTGGCCGCCGACGTAGATCGTGTCGTACCCGGCAGGGACGCGGACGGCCTGGCTGAAGGCCGGGCTCGCGTGCATGCCTTCGGGGTTCAGGTAAGTGTTCGACATGGGAGAAGCGTAACCTGTTTAACGGGTTACAGGCAAGCAGGAGGCGCCGAGAAGGCGGCGCGATGCGGGTCAGGCGCGGGGGCGGGCGGCTCGGGCGAGGAAGCGTTCGCGATCCACCACGACGCGGACCACGGTGCCGCGGGCGACCAGGCGGCCGTCGATCGCGTCGGAGGCACGGACGTCGAAGCGCAGCGACACTCCGTCGACGCCGATCAGCTCGGCGTGGACGTCGACCCGCTCCCCCACCGGACTCGCGGCGAGGTGGTCGAGCTCGACCCTCGTGCCGACGCTCGTCTGGCCGGCCGTGAGTGCCTGGGCGATCGCCGTACACGTCGCCTGCTCGGCCCAGGCCAGCAGCCGAGGCGTGGCGAGGACGGCGACGTCGCCGCTACCGACCTCTTCGGCGGTGTCCTCCGAGCGGACCAGATGCGGCACGGTGGCCGCCAGACCAGGCGTCAGCGTGGAGCGCACAGGTTCGGCCATTGCGCCACCTTAGAGCGGGACGGACGCCGTTCGGTTCAGGACCCGCGCGAGCGAGGACACGACGCGGGGGTCGTACTCGTACGCCATGCCCAGTCGGAGCCGCTCCAGGGCGTCCACGCGGGCCTCGTCGGCGAGCGATGCGCCGACCAGGTCGTCGTAGGCGTTCGCGACCTTGATGATGCGTGCCTCCTGCGGCACGTCGGCGTCGTCGGGCAGGTGCGGGCGCCGGTACGGCTCGGCCTGCGCCTCGACGATCGCGGCGACCTCCTCGAGCACACCGGTCTGCCGGATCACGGCCCCGCCGAGGCTCGCGATCCGCCGCCGCTCGTCCGGCGTGACGAGCAGCGTGGCGCCGCCGGGGATCGGGTCGGCGAGCGAGAGCTGGCCGAGGTCGTGCATGAGCGCGGCGTACTGGAGCGTGTTCAGCCGGTCCTCGTTCAGCCCGAGGTCACGGCCGATGCTCAGGGCCAGATCGGCGACCCGGCGCGCGTGGCCGGTCTCGGTGTAGCCGCCGACCTCGGTACTTCGAGACAGCGCCAGGATCGTCTGCATCTGCGTGCGCCGGATCGCGGCGTAGCGGCGGTAGGCCATCTGGGCGAGCAGCAGCGGGATGCTGAACAGCGGCAGCGTCCAGAGCCCCACCTCCCAGGTGGCGAGCGCGATCAGGACGCCGCTAGAGGCGATCGCCGACCCGATGCCGATGAACGCGCGGAGCTCGTTGCGGAACAGCGCACCGAACGGCCCCAACCGCCGGCCAGCGCCTACCGCGGCGGCCACCGCGGACTGCAGCGGCCAGGTGAGCACGGCGACGAGGATCGTGAACACGACGAACGCGGGTCGGTGTGTTTCCAGCCACTGGTAGATGTCGGGGACGAGCACGGCCGGGCGGAACACGCACGCGATCGCGCCGACGACCAGGATGCGGGGCGCGATGCCCTCCAGCTCCGCGGAGCGGCCCGCGATGACGTGCGGCAGCGCGCCGATCAGCGTTCCGCACGCGGTGATCGCGATCGTCTGCAGGATCGAGTGCAGCGCGGGCATGTTGCCGGGGAGATGGCTCAGCAACGCGTACCCGAGCGCGCCGGCCAGCGCGATCGGCGACTGCACCCGGTCGTCGGGAAGGCGGAGCCGGATCAGTTCGCCGAACGCGATCAGCGCGCCGAACGCGAGCGCCTCCCGCGGAGCCACCAAGCCCTGTACGGCGGTGACGGCGACCGCGGCCACCACCACCACCGCGGCGAGTCCCGCGATCACTCCTGGCCCCTCGCGCCGGTCTCGGTGGGCGGCGCGGGAAAGACTGCTCACCGGCCCGAACCCTGGGAGTCCTCGACCTGCGGCGGTCGGACCGGGTCGTCATGGTCGTACGTCGCCGCCGGGGCGTCCTGCGGAATCGCCTGGACCGGCGCGGTCTCCCAGCCGTCACGTTTGACCGACGCCACGAACAGATCGACAAGGTCGGGGTCGAAATGGGTCGCTTTACAGCGGACGAGCTCGTCGAGTGCGTCGTTCACGGGTCGAGGCGCGCGATATGACCGCAAACTGGTCATAGAGTCGAATGCGTCGGCAACCCCGAGGACGCGGGCGAACACTGGAATATCGGTCGCTTTGAGACCAGACGGATATCCCGAACCGTCGTACTTCTCGTGATGGTGCATGATTCCCGCGCGCGCGTCTTCGAGGAATGCGATCTCACCCACCACCTCGACACCACGAAGCGGATGCAGCTTGATCGCCGCGAACTCGGCGGCGGTGAGCTTTCCGTCCTTCTGCAGCACCCGGGTGGGTACGCCGATCTTCCCCACGTCGTGCAGCAGGCCCGCCTCGGCGAGCGCCTCGAGCCGGTCACTGCTCCAGTTCAGCTCCGTGCCGAGCATCCGCGCCCCGCGGCTGACCCGTTCACCGTGGCCGCGCGTGTAGAGGTCCTTGGTCTCGATCGCCTGCGCGAGTGAGCGAAGAGTTGCCTCGTGCGCCTTCCGTTCGGCCTGGTACTGCGCGAGAGCCCAGTTCGCGGCGGCCAGCGGCGCGATCATGATGAGCGCCGCGAAGGGGCCCATCTGACCGAGCCAGAGGAGGCCGAGCAGGAACCCCAGCAGGGAGTAGCCGATCGAGGCTCCCGCCACTTCGAGAGCGATGCGGAACGAGGGATACTGCCGTTGCCCTTGGATCCTGAGAACGGTCTCGACGAGAAGCTGATTCATCAGATAGCTGACGACGCTCGCAGCGATGAGTGGGAGCAGAATCGCGGGGAACGTGATCTCTTGGAGATCACCGACCGGTCCGCCCAGCCACACATAAACGATGCCACCGACAAAAGAGAAGATGGCTGCTTGCGAGACGTTGAAGTACCGCTTCAGAGGAGGCTTCTGTCGGATCCTTGCGAGAAGCACTCCAGCAAGCACCGCGGGTGCGCCCCAAGCTCCCAAGATCGGGTAGCTGGCGACGACCAGAACGGACACCAATGAGAGTGTCGTTGTCTCACTGACTCGCTGCTTCGAATACTCAGACTCCGCGAATGCAATGAGAAGAACAAGACACGCGACATCAAGCCAGCGAGTTATGTGTCCGACAGAGATGGCCGCTAGAACAAACGCAACCAGGCAGAGCAGGCCAACGTATAACGAGGTGATCCGCCTGGACATCGATGGTTACGCCTCTCAGCCGTGCATCCGTGCATCCGTGCAATGCGCGGTGGCGTCGACCGGTCAGTCCCAGCTGCTGCCACCAGCCTTAGCGTGGCACATGATGTGCTTCGACATCTCACCCTCCTCCCACAACACGCGCGTGGTGGAGGCGTCCCTGGATACGACCCAGTGCGCCGTCGTCATAGTGATTGTCGCCCCTTGCCTCGTCCCGCGGTTCATGCCGGATGTCGCCCCATCCACGTCTCAGGTCCGCGAAGAGTACTGAGATGAGTGAACGCCGGATAGGGGGTCCCGGTCAAGAGCATGGCCGGTAACTGCAACTGCATTCTGTCACCTTGACTCTGAGTTATCCACCTCGGGGGGCGACTTTCCGCGTAACGGTCTACGCAACCTCACGTTGACTCACCGACAGTCACTCCGCTCGGTGATCTTCGGTTGCGAAACCTACGGTTCTCCCGCTGTCGTTCACCGATCGTTGCGGATTGGAATTCCCGGGCGCCCCCGATGCCACTGGGCAGACCGGGTGAAACCTGGCATTAATCGTGTCGTCGCCTTGCAACGATGAATGCAATTGACGAACGGGTGACTGAGCGTAGATGAAAATCGGAACGAATCGGACATGGGACTTTACGAAGCCGGAACGCGTGACACACAGCGTGACCGGAGCCAAGCTTCCCCCACCTCCGGATCGGCCGTTCTGCCCTGGCATGCGATGATCTGCGGGTCGCGATGCTAGGAGCATCACGACGAAACGACGATCGGAAGGTTCACCCATGGGCAAGAACGGACGTCGCCGTCGGGCCAAGCGCAAGAAGAAGGCCAACCACGGCAAGCGGCCGAACACGTGAGGCCATCGGGGTCTTCGGACCCCGAGCATCGGCCCCGGCACCCGGAGACATCGGGCGCCGGGGCCGAGTTGTTTCCTGCGCGTTGCCAAGCTGCGTCATCGTCGCCCCCGCGTTCGATATGACAACGGCCCGCGCGTGGTGCACGGGCCGTTCGACGTTTGTTCGACTACCTACTGACGGATCTGGGTGGTGATCTCGACATGGGTCGCCCGAATCCGCATCAGCACCTTCTGCCGAAGCTCGTCGGGCGCCTTGTCCGAGCAGCAGGAACGGTGCACCAGCTGCTTGACGAGCTCCTCGAGGTCGTACTTCTCCAGGCACGGCGAGCACTCGTTGAGATGGTTGCGGACCCGCTCGGTGTCCGCGTCGTCCATCTCGTGGTCCAAGAAGACGAAGACGCGTTCGAGGACCTCCGCACAGTCCACGTCGTGCGGTTTGTCGCTACACATGCTCCTCGCCGCCCTTCCCGCTCGTCGCCGGGACGAGGCCGCGCTCTCGCGCGTAGTCCTCGAGCAAGCTCCTCAACTGGCGCCGGCCACGGTGCAGTCGTGACATCACCGTACCGATGGGAGTACCCATGATGTCGGCGATTTCCTTGTACGAGAACCCCTCGACGTCCGCCAGATAGACGGCCATCCGGAAGTCCTCGGGCACCTGCTGAAGGGCCTCCTTGACGTCGGAGTCCGGCAGGTGCTCCAGAGCCTCGGCCTCGGCCGACTTCAGGCCGCTGGATGTGTGGGACTCCGCCCGAGCCAGCTGCCAGTCCTCGATGTCCTCGGTGCCCGCCTGCTGCGGCTCGCGCTGACGCTTCCGATAACTGTTGATGAACGTGTTCGTCAGGATCCGGTACAGCCACGCCTTGAGGTTGGTCCCCTCGGTGAACTGGTGGAACGACGCGTACGCCTTGGCGAACGTCTCCTGCACCAGGTCGTCGGCGTCGGACGGGTTCCTCGTCATCCGGAGGGCAGCGTTGTACAGCTGGTCGAGGAACGGCAGTGCGTCCCGCTCGAAGCGGGCGCTGCGCTCCTCTGGAGTCTCCGGATGTGCTGCGACTGTCATCGCCCGCGAGGATAGCCCCACCGACGTGGTAGCCGTCTCAGGTGTCCACTTCGTCCACATCGGGACAAGGGCGGACGAATCCTGACGCGTTGGGCACGCTGCAACCACCAAGCCTCCTACGTTGTCTCTTCTGTCGCACCCTTATCGAACACCACGGGGCCTGCGAAGATTCCCGCCTAGCCACGCCTAGCCGACGAGGCGGGTCATCCACTCCACGACGGCCTCGACGATCACCACGAGCGCGTCCTCCTGGGACAGCGGAGCGCCGCGGCCGACCTCGAAACCGTGCGCGGCGCCCGGGACCGGAGTCAGGTTGATGCCCTGCGGGAACTCCTCCGGACGGCCGAACGGATCCCGCTCCCCCTGCACCACCAGCGTGGGGACGCCGGCGCCGATGAGCTCGTCGGCGCGGCTCTTCTCCGGCCTGCCGGGCGCGTGCAGCGGGTACGCCAGCGCGACCGCGCCGACCGCACCGAGGCGGCGGGCCGTACGGCAGGCCACGCGGGCGCCGGCGCTGCGGCCGCCGAACACGATGGGCGTACGGGTGCGCAGGCTGTCCGCGACCGCGGTCCAGGCGGCGTCGAGCGTCGCCGGTGCCGGCGCGACCTTCTTGCCCTCGCGGACCCACGGCTGCTCGACGCGGATCACGGCGAAGTCGTACGACGGCAGCGCGTACGCCAACGCCATCAGGTCGATCGCGTCGATCCCGCCGCCCGCGCCGTGCCCGAGCAGCAGGCTGGCTTTCGTCGTCCGCGGGCGGTGGTAGACGAGCCGGGCCTCGCCGACAGGCGTGTCGACGAGCCGCTCCACCTGCCGCTTGATCCACGTCATGACGTGATATTCGCAGATCAGGTCGGCCGGTGGTGGGACACCTAGGTCCAGCGGGCGCTACCCCATTGATATTGCCGGTGCCAGACGTTCACCGCGCTCTCCGTCTGGTGCGACCTCAGCATCGAGTCCTTCTGGGACGGTGATCGTCCCAGATCAGCGCCACCAAGTGGTGCATCAGCCGCACCTGGAATGCTGGAGCGCATGGCTCCCGACCGGTCGTTGCGCGACACGTTCGACACCACGGCTGCCCGCTACCACGCGGCTCGCCCCGACTATCCCGAGGCTCTGTTCGACGATCTCGTCGCGGAGACCGGCCTCCAGCCGGCCGCGCGGCTGCTCGAGGTGGGGTGTGGAACGGGCAAGGCCACCGTCCCACTGGCACGGCGTGGATTCCACATCACCGCGGTCGAGCTGGGGCCGGCGCTGGCCGCGGAGGCCGCCCGCAACGTGGCCCCGTACGGCGACGTCGAGGTCGAGACGGCGAACTTCGAGACCTGGCTGCCGTCCGCGAAGGCGGGGTTCGACCTGGTCTACTCGGCGACCGCGTGGCACTGGATCGACCCGGCGATCAAGTACGACAAGGCGGCCGCGCTCCTGGCGCCGGGCGGGCACATCGCGATCTGGGGCGCGGGGCACGGGTTCCCGCCGGACTACGACCCGTTCTTCGCCGAGATTCAAGACGTGTACGAAGAGCTCGGCGAGGGCCATCCCGGCGGCTGGCGGCCCGTCCCTCCCGACGAGCTGCACGACGGCTCGGCGGAGCTCGAGGCGTCGGGGCGCTTCGAGACGGTCGCCGTTCGTCGCTACGTGTGGGCGCTGCGCTACGACGCGGACAGCTACCTGGCGTTGCTGGACACGTTCTCCGGGCACATCGCGATGGCGCCGGACAAGCGCGACCGGCTGTACGGGGAGATCCGCCGGCGGCTCGCGACCCGCGACGACGGCAGCCTGACCCGCCACTGGGCGGCCGTGCTCACGATCGGTCGCCGGCTCTAGAAGAGTCCGTCCTCGTCCGCGGGAATCGGATCCTTGAGCTCGGGTCCGTTGTTCTTCACGTTGTTGACGGCCTTGGAGACCGGGTACGCCTCGAGCTGGCCGTCCATCGCGGGCTTGAGCAGGTCGTGCAGCGTCTCCCGGTCGTTGATCCGCGGGTCGAGCCACTTCGCGTAGTCCTCGGGCTTCACCACGAGCGGCATCCGGTCGTGGATCTCGCCGAGCTCGTCCGTCGACGACGTGGTCAGCACCGTGCAAGTCCAGAGGAAGCGCTCGGGGTCGTCGTCGGCCTTCTCCTTGTCCCGCCAGATCTCGTACAGGCCCGCCATCGCGAGCGTGCCGCCGTCCTTGGGGTGGATGAAGAACGGCTGCTTCTTGCCCTTGGTCTCGCCGTACCACTCGTAGTAGCCGTCCGCCGGCAACAGGCAGCGGCGGGAGGCGAACGAACGGCGGAAGGCCGGCTTCTCGTGCGCGGTCTCGAGCCGCGCGTTGATCATCTTGTTGCCGATCTTCTCGTCCTTGGCCCAGAACGGGACCAGGCCCCACTTGACCGTGGTCAGGCGGCGCTCCCCCTCGGACTCGGGGTCCGGCTTCTCGCCCTCCTCACGCGGCTGCCGTTCGAGGACGGCGTACACCTGCCGCGTCGGCGCGACGTTGTAGTCGGGCTCGAGCTTCTCGCGGACGTCGACCGCGTCGACCTCGAACTCGCGGGCCAGGTCGTCGGGCGCCTTGCTGGACGCGTACCTCCCACACATGCTTAGACAGCGTACGCTTGGCGGCAACGGCTGCGACGGAGACGAGTAGCCCGGGGACCGTGGAGTCCAGAGAGTTGGCCGGTAGCTGAGAAGGCCAGCGTCCGCACCCCGTGGCGAAGACACTCCCGAGCCGTAGTTGGAACGAACGAGGCGGTTCCTTCGGGAGCCGTGAAGGTGTGGTGGCACCGCGAGTCCCCCTCGCCCACACCCCAGGGGACGTAGAGATTCCTGTGGGAGGTGACCACCACCATGCAGCAACGTGTTCTCGCGTCGCAGCTCGCCGAGCGAGCCGGCGAGACCGTACGACTCCAGGGTTGGGTCCACCGCCGCCGGCGCCTCGCGTCCGTCACGTTCGTCGTGCTTCGGGACCGTTCCGGACTGGCCCAGGTCGTCATTCGCGACCCGGAGACCGTGGAACTGGTCGAGAAGCTCGGCGAGGAGACAGTCGTCGAGGTGGTCGGGAAGGCGTTGGCCAACCCGCAAGCCCCCGGGGGCGTCGAGGTCGTGGACCCGACGTTGACCCCGTTGACCGAACCAGCGGAGACGCCGCCGATCGAGCTGTGGCGACCCAGCGTCAACGCGGCCTTGCCTACGTTGCTGGACAACGCGCCGACGACGTTGCGCCACCCGAAGCTCAAGGCGGGCTTCGAGATCGCGTCCGCGGCGGTGCAGGGCTTCCGCGCGACGCTGTCCGGGCTCGACTTCACCGAGATCAACACGCCCAAGCTCGTCGAGTCGGCGACCGAGAGCGGAGCGAACGTCTTCGCGGTCGACTATTTCGGCAAGCCTGCGTACCTCGCCCAGTCGCCGCAGTTCTACAAACAGCACCTGGTCGGAGTCTTCGAGCGGGTCTTCGAGGTGGGTCCGGTCTTCCGGGCCGAGCCGCACAACACCGGGCGACACCTGGCGGAGTACGTCTCGCTGGACGCGGAGCTGGGCTTCGTCCAGGACCACTGCGAGGTCATGGACGTCTGCGAGCAGGTCGTGGTCGGGATGGTCTCCGCCGTACGGGAGCGCGCAGCCGCGGCGGTCGAGCTGCTGGGCGTCGAGCTGCCGAGCACCGGCGGCGGCAAGATCCCCGTGGTCGACTTCACCGAGGTGCTCCGCATGGTCGGCGCACCGCCGGACGAGCCCGACCTGGCGCCGGCGCACGAGCGCGCCATCGGCGAGTGGGCGCAGGCCGAACACGGGAGCGACTTCGTCTTCGTCGAGGGCTACCCGACGGCGAACCGCGCCTTCTACACCCATCCTCGCCCGGAGGAGCCGCGCTGGTCGCGCTCGTTCGACCTGATCTTCCGGGGCGTGGAGCTGGTGAGCGGCGCGCAGCGGCTGCACCGCTACGAGGACTACGTGGCGGTGCTCCGCGAGCGCGGGCTGCCGTTGGAGTCGTACGCCTCGTACATCGACGCGTTCCGGTTCGGGATCCCGCCGCATGGCGGGTTCGCGTTCGGGCTGGAACGGTTCGTCTCCCGGCTGACGGGGGCGGAGAACATCCGCGAAGTGACCCTGTTCCCGCGGGACATGCAGCGGCTGTCGCCGTAACGCGATGGAGGTCTGGGGCCGCTCTGGATGTTAGAGCGGCCCCGGACGCGGTATGAAGGACCTATGACGACGCTCGTGAGACTGCTGGCCCGGCCGATGCTCGCCGCGGGCTTCGTGCTTCATGGGGCGAAGGCCATCAAGGATCCCGATCCTTACGTTCCGCAGGCCAAGCCCGTGACGGACCGGATCGTGCCCGTTCTGAAGCAGTACGCGCCGCCGCAGCTGGTGGGGCGGATCCCGGAGAACCCGCGGACGCTCGTACGGCTGAACGGTGCGATCCAGGTGGTGGGCGGGCTGATGCTCATCACCTCGAAGTACCGGCGTCTCGGCGCGCTGGCGCTGATCGCGTCGCTGATCCCGACGACGCTGGCCGCGCACCCGTTCTGGGAAGAGCAGGACAAGCAGGAACGGGAAGTCAAACGGGACAACTTCATCAAGAACGTCGGCCTCGGTGGCGGTCTGCTGCTGGCGGCCGTCGACACCGAGGGCAAGCCCGGCCTGCTCTGGCGCGTCGGCCACGGCGCGGCGGAGGTCGCGGAGGGCTCGCGGCGGGCCGTTCGGATGGCCCGGCGCGAGGCGAAGCTGGCCGCGAAGTCGGCTCGCCGAGAGGCGAAGCTGCTGGCGTTGCAGGCGAAGGACGAACTCCCGTTCGACTGATCCACCCCGGTGCCGTCGCGCCTGGGTGAGGTGTCACCATAGGTGCCCTCACGCGAGGGGCACTTGAACTCATGGCCGAGCAGCGACCATGGTGGGCCGGCGAGGAGCCGGAGCAGTCGCGTCCGTCCGTACCTCAACCTCGCCAGCCCGTGCCCTGGTGGAGCCATCCCGCTCAGCCACCTCCCCCGCCCCCGCCGCCTCCTGCCCCGCCTTCCCGGCGGGGCTGGATCCCGATCGCTGCCGCGGGTGGCGTGGCACTGCTCGTCGGACTCGGTCTCGGCCTGGTGTTCCGCGACGGCGGCGATGGGCCGGCGGACGGCCAGGCGATGATCATCTCCGAGCCTGGCCCTGTGGTCACGGTGACCGCGACCCCGGCTCCCGCCCCCACGGTCACCGTTCCCGGCCCGCGGGTCACGGTGACGGTGACCGCCCGTGCGCTTCGCCAGAACGACGACCCGCCGCCGTCCGACGATGACGCGCCGGATCCGACGCGTCGGCCCCAGCCCGGGCCCGACCCGGAGCCCGCGGGCTCGTTCCCCGGCAACGGGATGTTCGTCGTGAACTCCGACATCCAGCCCGGGACGTACAAGTCGAGGCCGGCCGCGAACGGGTACGTGGAGATCTGCATCTGGCGACGGCTGCGGGACACGTCGGGCAGCCGCGACTCCACCATCGACGGCAACGTCGCGCAAGGCCCGGCGACAGTGACGATCAAACGTTCCGACGGCGCGTTCGAAACTCGCGGGTGCCAGGATTGGAAGCGGGTCAAATAGGCTCGCGTGCATGGCACCGAGACGCCGGCAGATCAAGCTCACCGACCCGCGCATGATCCGTGCGCTGAGCCACCCGGCGCGGATCCAGGCCGTGGAAGAGCTGTATGGCGGGCGGGTAGCGACGTCCACCGAGCTGGCGTCGATGACCGGCCTGACGCCGAGCGCGATGTCGTATCACCTGCGTGCGTTGGAGAAGTACGGGATCGTCGAGCGCGACTCGCCAGCCACCGACGGGCGCGAGCGTCCATGGCGAGCGGCAGCTCGCGAGATCTCGGTGCATTCGACGCCCACCCGAGCGCAGCAGGCCGCAACAGGCCTGTTGGTGGGGCGGGTCTTCGAAGGGCTGCAGTCGACGTTGTCGGCGTACGCGAAAGCGGAGAAGCACCAGCCGGCGGAGTGGCAGACGAAGGCGAACTTCGACACCACGGTGCTGTACCTGACGGCAGAAGAGACCAGCGACCTGATCGCCGCGGTGGGGAAGGTGCTGGAGCCGTACCGGAAGAAGAGCAAGCGCCGACGGAAGAACACCCGCCGAGTGAGGGCGGCATTCCTGGCAGTCCCGGAACTCGACTGAGGCATGGCCAAACGCCCGGCCGCCGCTTAGGCGGCCGGGGTGAGGCGGTGGTTGCGGAGTGGTCGGCGCTGGGAGTCGATCCAGTCCGGGGGTAAGAACTCCGGTAACCCATCGAGCGCTATTCGGACTTGCCAGGCGCCTTGGTGGATCAGGCGGTGGTGGTAGCCGCAGAGCAGGACCCCGTTGTCGCGGGTGGTGGGTCCGCCCTTACTCCACGGAACCACATGGTGGGCGTGGCACCAGCCAGGGGGCCGATCACACCCGGGGAACGCACACCCACCATCTCGGAGTTCGAGGATGCGGCGGAGTTTGCCTTGAAAGAGCCGCTGTTGGGTGTCGGTCAGCAGTGTGACGCGGCCGGGCTGGTCCTCGGGCTTGACCAAGAATGCCCGGTCTGCTTCGCACATGAGTTGGTCGACGAGTTTGCGGGACAGTTCGATCCCGGTGTGCAGAGTCCGCCCACCCGTGTTCGTGAGGGTGACGACCAGTTGGGTGGGGTTCCCACCATGGGAAGGGACGAGCCGCTCGGCCAAGAGTCGGCGGCAGGCCTCATCCAGAGCATCGACGTTGCGCTGTTCGGGGAGGCGGGTGTCACGTCCGTCGGGTCCGGGCTGCGGCGCGGCCAGCGGGTCGAGAACCAGCTTGAGTCGTTCCCCGACCACCTTCGGGAGCCGGGCGGTGACCCGCCACGTCCCTGACGTCTCGTCGAAGGTCATACGCAGAAACCGATCCCGCTCAGCGCTGGCCTCTTCCTGCTTGAGCTTCAGTTCCAGGACCTGGTCGGCAAGGTCCGGCGCGACGGTCTCCAAGAGCCTGTTCCCGACCTTGCCCAAGACTTTCGGGTCGAAGGCGGCGGCATTCTTCAGCAGCGTCGCCTCCACCTCCGAGCGCAGCTCGGGTGTGGCGATGTGGGAGGGCAGCATCTGCACCACCCGCGAGATCACCCGCGCATGGCCCACCGATAGGTGGCCGTCAGCCAACGCTTGCGCGGTGGCGGGCAACTCGTGGTGCAGGTGGCTGGCCAGCTTCACCATCGCACCGGCCTCAGCCGAAGGAACACGAAGGACGCCGGCAACCCACTGCGCCGTGTTCGCCGCACCAGCCGACACGGCGAGGTTGCGGGCGTCGGCCTCGCGGATCAGCTCGAGCCGGCGGGCTTCGTGCCGGTGGAGGGCGGCCTGGTTGTCGAGGAGTGCGGTGGCGAGTTGGTCATCGGACATCGACCACGCCGACACACCATCGGCGGTGCCGGTGGTGTTCGAGCAGGTGGTCGATTCCATAGCAGAATTCTACCAGCCGAATCAGGCTAATGCCCAACCCAGCAACGGAAATCCCCGACATCATCGCCACCACAAGCGACCGGGGGCTCCACAAGAAGCCGCAACACGGCAACAAACCCAAGGCGCAGGCAGGCCTGGCCCGGGGAACTGTTCCGGGGGCAGGGGCGGCGCGTGAAAATCTGGTGGCCGGGCCGGGGCGGGTCAAGGGCCGCTACGCGGTCGCGTAGCGACGTCGCCCCGTCTGCGAAGCCGCCGCGGCGCCCTTGACGCGCCCCGGACCGGCCACCACAATCGACCGCCGCCACAGCCCGACCAGCTAATCGCCAAGCACAGCAGGGAAAAGCAACAACAAGAGCAGAAGCACAGCACCGCCCCAAAGGGGCGGAGGTGAAGAGGATGGGAGTAACAGGCCAGGACCTGCGGGCGCGGAGGCGGAGTGATGGTCGCGCGGTGCGCAAGGCAGCGGCCCGGTGGGCGAAGTGGCGGGGTGCGCGAAGTGGCGGCACGCGGGAAGCGGCGGCACGCGGGAAGCGGCGGCACGCGGGAAGCGGCGGCACGCGGGAAGCGGCGGCACGCGGGAAGCGGCGGCACGCGGGAAGCGGCGGCACGCGGGAAGCGGCGGCACGCGGGAAGCGGCGGCACGCGCGAAGTGGCGGGGTGCGGAAGCGGCGGGGTGCGGAGTCATGGATGGTGAGTGGCGACCGTGGGTGATCGGGGTGAGGTCGTCGTGCGGTGAGTGGAACGGCTGCGGCCGCCTAAGGCCGGGCCCATTGCGTGAAACGATGTGAAGCATTACCTTCACATCCATGGCCGACCAGCCGCAGCCCAAGGCGCCGATTCCGTTGCACAAGAATCGGGACTTTCGCAACCTCTGGATAGGCCAAGCCTTCTCCGAGCTCGGCTCCGGAGCCTCAGCCCTCGCCTACACCCTCCTCGTCCTCGCCATCACGGGCTCCCCCATCCAAGCCGGCCTGGTCGGCTCCTTCGCCCTCGCCACCCGCACAGTCCTAGGCCTCCCCGCCGGAGCGCTCGTCGACCGGTGGAACCGCAAGACAGTCATGCTGGCCTGCGAAGCCGTCCGAGTCCTAGCCCTGGCAGCCCTAGCCGTGGCCATCCTGACCGGAAAGGCAAGCGTCCAACTCATCCTCGTCATAGCCACGATCGAGAGCGGCGCAGCAGTCCTCTTCGGCCCAGCCCATACGGCGGCCCTCAGGCACATCGTCCCCACCGAGCAGCTAGGCGTCGCAAGTGCGCGGAACGAGGCGAGGAGCTACGCCGCGCAGCTGGCCGGACCACCGCTGGGCGGTGCCCTGTTCAGCGTCGGCAGAGCCATCCCGTTCCTCGCCGACGCGATCTCCTACCTGATCTCGTTGCTCGCGATCGTGCGGATCAGGACGACCCTGCAAGAGGAGCGCACCGAAGCGCACGAGAAGATCAGAACGTCCATCTGGCAAGGAATGAGGTTCCTCTGGAACGAGCCGTTCCTCCGCGCCACCCTCTACCTCGGCGCCCTGCTGAACGGCGCGTTCACCGGCGTGATGTTCGTGCTCGTCGTCGTCCTCGAACAACGCGGCGTCCCCGCAGCCGGTATCGGGGCGGCCCAGTCGGCGATCCTGGTCGGCGGGTTCGTCGGCTCGCTCATCGCGCCCTGGTTGCAGCCGAGAGTGAGAACGCCGGTCCTCATCGTCGCGATCTGCTGGCTGGCCACCGGGCTCGTCGCGGCGGCCGCGTTCGCGCCCGGTACGTACACCGTCGCGGGACTCCTCGCGCTCGTGATCGTCGCCGCGCCGTCGATCAACGCCGGCCTGTTCGGCTATCAGGTGGCGATCACCCCGGACGCCATGCAAGGGCGGGTTGACAGTGCGGGCAACCTCGTCGCCCAGACACTCTCCCCTTTCGCGCCCCTCGTCGGCGGCCTCGTCGTGGCGCGGTGGGGAGGCGGCTGGGCGATGGCCGTCTTCGCCGCCATGCTCGGCATCGCCGCCGTCATCGCAACCACGAGCCGGGGCATCTGGTCGATGCGGCCACTAGAGGACCTGGCCGCCGAGCGCGACGCCGAGCGCGACCGAGAACGGGTCGCCGATGTCGACGGCACGGGATAGGTTCTCGGGGTGCCTGCTTCCAGCTACCTTCGCTTCCCGCATCTGCACGCTGACCAGTTGACGTTCGTTGCCGAGGACGACGTCTGGGTCGCCCCGCTCGAAGGCGGTCGCGCCTTCCGATTGTCCGCCGACCACGTCCCGGTCACCTCGCCCCGGTTCAGCAACGACGGCAGTACGATCGCCTGGACCAGCACCCGCGACGCCGCGCCGGAGGTCTTCGTCGCGCCCACCGAGGGCGGCCCGAGCCGGCGCCTCACGTACTGGGGTGCCGGCCGTACGAACGTCCGCGGCTGGCTGCCCGACGGACGGGTGCTCGCCGTCTCCACCGTCGGCCAGATGTACCTGAGGCACTGGTACGCCCACGCCGTCCCGCTCGACGGCGGCCCGAGCGAGCGCCTCCCGTACGGCCTCGCCTCCGACCTCGCCGTCAACGCCAACGGCAAGGTCCTCACCTCCACCCCGAGCATGGCCGAGCCCGCCTGGCGCAAGCGCTACCTCGGCGGCACCGCCTCGAGGCTGTGGATCGGCGACAGCAGCGGCGACTTCACCCGGCTGTTCGAGGACATCGGCTACTCGCTCGCGTTCCCGCTCTGGTGGGGCGACCGCATCGGGTTCGTCTCCGAGCACGAGGGCACCGGCCAGCTCTACAGCGCCCAGCAGGACGGCTCAGATCTGCGCAGGCACACCGACCAGCCGTTCTATGTCCGCCATGCGACGGCCGACGGCGACCGCGTCGTGTTCCAGTCCGGCGGCGACCTCTGGCTGATCGACGGCCTCGACGCCGAGCCCCAGCGACTAGACGTGAAGCTCGGCGGCGCGAGCACGGGCCGCCAGCCCCGCCCCGCGGCGGCCGGCAAGGAGCTCCGCAACGCCGCGCCGGACCGGACGGGACGCGGCAGTGCCGTCGAGGTACGCGGCACGATCCACTGGCTCACCCACCGCGACGGCCCGGCCCGCGCGCTCGCGGCGACGCCCGGCGCGAGGCGGCGGCTGCCGGTGGTCCTCGGCGAGACCGGCAAGGCCGCCTGGGTGACCGACGCCGAGGGCGACGACGCGCTCGAGCTCGGCTCGATCGACGGCGGCCAATCCTCGACAACACAGCCGGACAGGTTCGCGGCCGGCGACCTCGGCCGCGTCCTCGGCCTGGCGGCGTCGCCGGACGGCAAGTGGCTGGTCGCCGCGAGCCACGACGGCAGGCTGCTCCGGATCGACGTCGAGAGCCACGACGTCCAGGAGATCGCGCGGTCCGGGTACGGCGAGGTGACCGGCATCTCGTTCTCCCCCGACTCGGCGTGGGTCGCCTGGTCCCAACCGACTGCCTGGCGGCTGAAGCAGATCCGCATCGCCCGGCTGGCCGACCTCGAGGTCGTCGACGTCACGCCGGTGCGGTTCTTCGACTTCGACCCGGTGTTCACCGGCGACGGCAAGCACCTGGCGTTCCTCTCGGTGCGGAGCCTGGACCCGGTCTACGACTCGTACGTGTTCGACCTGTCGTTCCCCGGCGGCTTCCGGCCGCACCTCGTCCCGCTGGCGGCGACCACACCGTCGCCGTTCGCCGCGAGCCGCGACGGCCGTGCGGTCGGCCCGGAGAGCAACGGCGACAAGGCCGACGGCCCGCCGGAGACCGTCGTCGACGTCGAGGGCCTGGCCGAACGCATCGTCCCGTTCCCCGTCGAGGCCGCGCGCTACTCCGAGCTGCAGGCGGTCGAGGGCGGCGTGGTCTGGCAGCGCCAGCCGTTGACCGGCGTGCTCGGCGACGACCTCGCCGGCCCGGAGGCGGAGCGGCCGCGCACGAAGTTGGAGCGGTTCGACTTCGCCAAGCGGAAGGTCGACGTGCTCGTCGAGGCCCTCGACGCCGCGTGGCCGACCGGCGACGGCAAGCGCCTCGTGGTCAAGGACAAGGACGCGCTGAAGGTCATCCCCGCCGACCGCAAGGTCGACCCGTCCGACACCGAGAGCGCGTTCACCGTCGACCTGTCGCGGGTTCGCGCGGTGATCGACCCGGGCGCGGAGTGGACGCAGGGGTACGCCGAGGTCGGCCGGCTCATGCGCGACAACTTCTGGCGCGCTGACCTGGCCGGGCACGACTGGGCCGCGGCTCAGGCGAAGTACCAGCCGCTGGTCGAGCGGCTCGGCTCGCACGACGACTTCGTCGACCTGCTGTGGGAGCTGCAGGGCGAGATGGACGCGTCGCACGCGTACGTCAACCCGCAGCCCAACGGCGGCGACCCGGCGAAGAAGCTCGGCCTGCTCGGCGCGGACCTGCGCCGCGACGGCCAGGTGTGGCGGGTCGCACGGATCCTGCCCGGCGAGTCGTCGGACCCGAAGGCCCGTTCGCCGCTGTCGGGTCCCGGCGCCGCGGTGCGCACCGGCGACGCGATCGTCGCCGTGGACGGCCGACCGGTCGACGCGGTCCAGGGGCCCGGCCCGCTGCTCGTCGGCACCGCCGGCAAGCCGGTCGAGCTCGCCATCGCGCCAGCCGACGGCGGGGACGTACGCCACATCGTCGTGACGCCGCTGGCCGACGAGGAGGCGCTGCGGTACCAGGCTTACATCGCCGGACGGCGCGCGTACGTGCACGAGGAGTCCGGCGGCCGGCTCGGCTACCTGCACGTGCCCGACATGATCGGGTCCGGCTGGGCGCAGCTGCACCGCGACCTTCGGGTCGAGGTCGTCCGCGAGGGCCTCATCGTCGACGTTCGCCGCAACCGCGGTGGCCACACGTCGCAGCTCGTGGTCGAGAAGCTCGCCCGCAAGATCGTCGGCTGGACGACGGCGCGCGGCTTCGACGAGCCGAGGAGCTACCCCGAGGACGCCCCGCGCGGCGCGGTGGTGGCGGTGGCGGACCAGTTCGCGGGTTCCGACGGCGACATCGTGACGTCCGCGATCAAGGCGCTCGGGATCGGCCCGGTCGTCGGTCAGCGGACCTGGGGCGGCGTGATCGGCATCGACGGGAAGTACACGCTGGTCGACGGCACGTCGGTGACGCAGCCGAGGTACTCGTTCTGGCTGGAAGGGCGCGGCTGGGACGTGGAGAACTACGGCGTCGACCCCGACGTCGAGGTGCCGATGACCCCGTCGGACTGGTCCGAGGGCCGCGACCCGCAGCTCGACACGGCGATCCGCATCGCGCTGGAGAGCCTCGCCGAGACGCCGGCCCGCACCGCCCCGGAGCCGCCGCCTGTGTAGCCCTTAGGGTTCATTCATGCTCGACCGCGCTGCCATCGACGCCCTGTTCCCGTCCGACCTGCCGGAGCCCGCGCACTGGGAGCAGCAGTACCCGCCGCGCTCGTTGCCGGAGGGTGCGCGCGTCACCAGGCTCGGGCCGTCGCCGACGGGTTTCATGCACATCGGCCAGGTGTACGTGGGCCTGATCGACTCCGACATCTCGCGCCGGAGCGGCGGCGTCTACATCGTTCGCGTCGAGGACACCGACCAGAGCCGCGAGGTCGAGGGCGCGGTCGAGCAGTTCGCGCGGGCGTTCGCGTACGCCGGGATCGTGCCGGACGAGACGCTCGGCACCGGCGACTACGGGCCGTACGCGCAGTCGCAGCGGGTCGCGATCTACCAGACGTACGTCCGCGAACTGCTCCGCGAGGGCAAGGCGTACCTCTGCTTCGCCACGAAGGACGAGCTCGCGAACCTCACCGAGCGGCAGCGGAACGCCGACGTGCCGACGGGGTACTACGGCAGGTGGGCGCTCTGGCGGGACGCGTCGGACGACGACGTCCGGGCGAAGCTGGCCTCGGGCGCACCGTATGTCGTCCGCTTCCGCTCCCCTGCCGCGCCGGGCGAGCGCGTCTCGTTCACCGACGCGATCCGCGGCGAGCTGTCGCACGAGGCCAACCGGAACGACGCGGTGATCCTCAAGTCGTCCGACTCGCCGCTGCGGCTGCCGACGTACCACTTCGCGCACGCGGTCGACGACCACCTGATGCGCGTCGACCTGGTGATCCGCGGCGACGAGTGGATCTCGTCCGTTCCGCTGCACCTGCAGCTGTTCTCGGCGCTGGGCTTCGAGCCGCCGGAGTACGCGCACATCGCGCCGCTGATGAAGCAGGAGGGCAAGTCGAAGCGGAAGCTCTCCAAGCGCAAGGACCCCGAGGCGTCGCTCGACTCCTACATCCAGGCGGGCTTCTCGTCCGAAGCGTTGCGCTACTACCTCCGCGGGCTGGCGAACGCGCGGCTCGCCGAGCTCCCGCTGCGCGAGGCGCTGGACGAGCCGATCCGGCTCGCGGAGCTCGGCGTCGCCGGGCCGATGGCCGACCTGGTGAAGCTCGAGGACATCTCGGCGGACTACGTCGCGTCGCTGTCCGGCGCCGAGATCGTCGCGGCGCTGTCGGAGTGGGCGTCGACGTACGACCCCGAGCTGGTGAAGGTGCTCGAGACCGAGCGCGACCTGGCCCTGCGGGCACTGGCGGTCGAGCGGGAGGGCGTGGACAACCCGCGCAAGGACCTGCGGAAGTGGTCGGACTTCCGCCCGGCGTACGGCTTCTTCTTCTCGTCGCTGTTCCCGCTGGTGTCCGACCCCGCGGACGAGCGCTTCGGCGGGCTCTCGCCCGAGCTGGTGCGCGCGGTACTGACGGACTTCGCCTCGACGTACGCCTGGACGGACGACTCGCAGGCCTGGTTCGAGCAGATCCGCGCCCTCGTCGGGCGGCACGGCTTCGCGCCGAGCCCGAAGGAGTACAAGAAGAACCCGGACGCCTACCCCGGCTCACTCCGCGAGGTCGCCCAGACCATCCGCGTCGCCCTCACCGGCTCCACTCGCAGCCCCGACCTCTGGGCCGTCACCGGCGCCCTCGGCGACGACGAGGTGAAGCGCCGGCTTCAGGCGGTTTCGCCGTAGAGGCGTTCGGCGTAGGCGGGGCCGTAGTAGCGGTTGAGCTCCTCCATCGTGGCCTCCGGGCGCTCGATGGCCTGGGCGATCGTCGCCCGGGAGGGGGCGGCGTCGGGGGCCCAGGTCTCGGGCTTCCAGAGCGCGGACCGCAGGAACGCCTTCGAGCAGTGGTAGAAGACCTCGTCGATCTCCACGAGCAGCGCGAGGTCGGGGCGGTGCCGCTTCACGACCATCGAGTCGAAGAACGGCGCGTCGCTGATCAACCGCGCGCGGCCGTTGATGCGGAGCGTGTCGCCGCGCCCGGGGATCAGGTAAAGCAGCCCCACGTGCGGGTTGGCCAGCACGTTCCGGAACCCGTCCACCCGCTTGTTCCCCGGCCGGTCCGGCACCACGACAGTGCGGTCATCCAGAACGTAGGTGAACCCCGGCGGATCGCCCTTCGGCGACACGTCACAAGAGCCATCGGCGCCAGCGGTCGCGATGAGGCAGAACGGCGACGCGGCGAGCCACTCGCGGTCCAACGGATCCAGCGCCGGCCGGGCCTTGTTGGCCGCCCGCGGCTGCGGCGACCCCACGATCGAACGCAGCTCCGACTCCGACGTGACCTCGACCATCTCCATGCCCATCACCCTACGTGCACGGCAGACACGGCCGAACTGAATTGTTCACCGTGCTAACGGACGACTACGCTCAACGACCGATGGCAGTTGCAGCTCAGGGTCACTGGCCCGCACCGACCGCGTCGGCGGCAGTCGACGCGGACGTTCGCATCCCCGGATCCAAGTCGATGACGAACCGCGCGCTGATCCTCGCCGCGCTCGCCGACGGCCCATCCCAGATCGGCCGCCCTCTTCGCGCCCGCGACACGATCCTGATGGCGAACGCCCTTCGCGGCCTCGGCATCGGCGTCGTGGACATCGGCGACGACTACGGGATCACGCCCGCGCCGATGCACGGGCCGACGCGGGTCGACTGCGGCCTCGCCGGAACGGTGATGCGCTTCGTCCCGCCCGCCGCCGCCCTCGCCGAGGGCGACGTGGACTTCGACGGCGACCCGCACATGCGCGAACGCCCGATCGGCCCGGTCCTCAGCGCACTCCGCGCCCTCGGGGCGAACATCGAGGACGAGGGCCGCAACGGACTCCCGTTCCGCGTCGTCGGCACCGGCGGACTCCCCGGCGGAACGGTCGAGATCGACGCTTCCGGCTCCAGCCAGTTCGTCTCCGCGCTGCTGCTCGCCGGTGCGCGCTACGACAACGGGCTCACGATTCGCCATGTGGGCAAGCCCGTTCCGTCCCAGCCACACATCGACATGACGATCGGCATGCTCCGTCAACGCGGCGTTGACGTCGACGACAGCGAGCCGGCCACATGGCGGGTCGCGAACGGCCCCATCAAGGCGATCGACGTCGAGATCGAGCCCGACCTGTCGAACGCGGCCCCGTTCCTCGCCGCGGCCGTCGTCGCCGGCGGACGCGTCCGCGTGCTCGGCTGGCCGGACGAGACCACCCAACCCGGCGACGCGTTGCGCGAGATCTTCAGCCTGATGGGCGCGCACGTACGCCTCGACAGCGAGGGCCTCACCGTGCGCGGCGGCGACTCGATCGAGGGCGTCGACCTCGACCTGCACGACGTCGGCGAGCTCACCCCGGTCGTCGCCGCCGTCGCCGCCTGCGCGAACGGCCCGTCGTACCTGCGCGGCATCGCCCACATCCGCGGCCACGAGACCGACCGGCTCGCCGCGATCGCGACCGAGCTGCAGAACCTCGGCTGCGACGCCCGTGAGACCGAGGACGGGCTCGAGATCCATCCGATGCCCTTGCACAGTGGGGTTTTCCGCAGCTACGCCGACCACCGGATGGCGCAGGCCGGCGCGGTGCTCGGCTTGGTCGTCAAGGGCGTCGAGGTCGACGACATCGCCAGCACGAGCAAGACCCTCCCCGACTTCGTCGGCATGTGGGCCGCCCTGCTCGGGCACGAGGTCACGGCGTGACCGGACGTCGGTACGACGTCGAGGACCCAGACAGCTATGCGCGCCCGGTTCGCCGGACGCGCCCGCGCACCAAGCAGCGCCCGTCGTACGAGGACGCGACCATCGGCGTCGTCGTCACGATCGACCGCGGCCGCTACACCTGCCTCGTCGACGCCCGCACCGTGATCGCCATGCAGGCAAGGGCATTGGGCCGCAAGGCGGTCGTCGTCGGCGACCGCGTCAAGCTCGTCGGCGACGTCACCGGCGGGGACGGAACCCTGGCCCGGATCGTCGGCGTGGAGGAACGTACGACCAACCTCCGCCGCACCGCGGACGACGACGACCCGATCGAGCGCATCATCGTCGCGAACGCCGACCAACTGGTCGTCGTCACCGCCCTGGCCGATCCCCCGCCGCGACCGCGACTGGTCGACCGCTGCATCGTCGCCGCGTTCGACGCTGGACTGGAACCCCTTCTGTGCTTGACGAAAGGCGACCTCGCGGCGCCGGACGAGCTGCTCGAGATCTACCGCCCGCTCAACGTCGAGTCCGTCGTGACGCAACGCGATGGGGATCTCACCGCGCTCAAGGAGAAGCTCGTAGACCGGGTGAGCGTGTTCGTCGGCCACTCCGGCGTCGGCAAGTCCACGCTCGTCAACGCTCTCGTCCCGGACGCCAACCGTGCGACCGCTCAGGTCAGTGAGGTCACCGGGCGTGGTCGGCACACGTCGACGCAGGCGTTCATGCTGCGTTTGCCCTTCGGTGGTTGGGTGATCGACACGCCGGGCATCCGCTCGTTCGGGCTCGCGCACGTCGACCCGGACTCGCTGCTGCGCGCGTTCCCCGACCTGGACGCGATCTGCGAGGACTGCCCGCGCGGGTGTACGCACACGCGGACCGAGCCGGAGTGCGCGCTCGACGAGGCCGTCGCCGAGGGCCGCGTGGACGCGGCACGAGTCGACTCGTTCCGCCGGCTGCTGGACTCCCGCGAAGCGCGTTCCGGCGACTCACACGACTGAGAGCCTCAGCCCGGGTCGCCGATCAGGGCGAGCACGTCCTCGTGCAGGCGGCCGTTCGTGGCCAGCGCGTTGCCGCCGTACGGGCCGGCCTCACCGTTCAGCGAGGTGAACGTGCCACCCGCCTCCGTCACGATCACCGACAGCGCCGCCATGTCGTGCATGTCCAGCTCGGGCTCGGTCGCGATGTCCACCGTGCCCTCGGCCAGCAGCACGTACGACCAGAAGTCGCCGAACGCCCGGCTCCGGCCGCACTCGTCCAGCAGCTGCAGGAACTCCCGCGCCCGGCCGTGCTCCTTCCACTCCGACAGGTCGGAGTAGGAGATGAACGCGTCCGCCAGCTCGGTGACCGTCGAGACCTGGCACTGCTGCGACAGCCGCAGGCTCTTGCCCGCGAACGCGCCCTCGCCCTTCGACGCCCACCAGCGCCGGCCGAGCGCCGGGGCGGAGACGATGCCGACGACGATCTCGTCCTCGACGGACAACGCGAGCAGCGTCGCCCACACCGGGACCCCGCGGACGAAGTTCTTCGTGCCGTCGATCGGGTCCAGGATCCACCGCCGCGGGCCCCATCCGGAGCGGCCCTGCTCCTCGCCCTCGACGGCGTCCCGCGGGCGCGCGCGGCCCAACGTACGGCGTACGCCCTCCTCGACAGCGGTGTCCGCGTCGCTCACCGGCGTCTCGTCTTCCTTGGTGTCGACCCGCAGATCCGTGGCGCGGAAACGACTCATCGTGAGCGCGTCAGCGTCGTCGGCAAGCAGGTGCGCGAGCCGGAGATCGTCGGTATAGGAGGAGGACATGGGGCACACGCTAACGATCTGCCCCTCCCAGACGGCTCCCGACCCGCGCGGATGAACCATTTGTCCCGCGCCTTCGTGCCAAGATCAACGGCAACCGCTACGGAGATTGGAACCACATGTTCGACCAAATCACCGGATTGCCCGTGCATGTCTTGGTGATCCACGCAGTCGTGGTGTTCGTTCCCCTGACGGTGCTGGTCGGGATCGCGTTCGCCGTCGTCCCGAAGTGGCGGTGGGTCCTGCGCTGGCCGCTCGCGATCGGCGCGCTCATCGCCACCGGCGGCACCTGGGCCGCCCGGCTGAGTGGGCAGGCGTTCTTCGACCGCCTGAACGAGCCGGAGTACGTCGAGACGCACGCCTCGCTCGGCCTGCTGCTGTCGTGGGTCATGCTCGGGTTCCTGGTCGTGGCGCTCGTGGCGTCGTACGTCCTGACCGGCCCCAACCCGATCCGCGGCGCGATCGAGCGCGAAGGCCCGTCCCGGGTCATCCAGCTGGTGGTCGCCATCGTCCTGGTCGCCGCCTCGCTGGTCGCCGGCGTCCAGGTCATCCGCACCGGCGACGCCGGCTCCCGCGCGGTGTGGGGCCAGAACCAGTAGGTGGACCTCGTTGATCTGTCCTCGGGGTCGGCGTCAGGTCGCAGTCTCACGCTCCCTTTCGACCGAATCCGCCAGCGGTCGCAGCGACCACACCGACCGATCCGCGACCGCGAGCAGGATCACCACGGCGTACACCCCGGCAGCCGCGACGACGACCGTGCTGACGCCGAACGCCGTGGCCAGCGGTCCGGCCAGCAGCTGGCCGAGAGGCAGCGCGATGAACGAGCCGAGCATGTCGTACGACACCACCCGCGACAGCTTCTCGTGCGGGATCCGCTGCTGCAGCGCGGTCTCCCAGATCACGGCGAAGATCGACACCCCCGTACCGGCGACCAGCGCGGCCGCACAGAGCACGATCGCGTTCGGATACCAACCCAGTAAGGCGATCAGCGGCGCCTCGAGCACCATCGCGAGCATCGCGATCCGCATCGGGTGCCGCGGCCGGAACCGCAGCATGAGCAGCGTGCCGAGGAAGAACCCGAGCGCATTGAACGCCAGGATCGCGCCCCACGCCGTTCGGCCGAACGTGTCGTCGGCGACGACGGGTCCGAGCGTGTTCCAGGCACCGGCGATGATCATGTTCAGCGCGGTGAACGCCACGACGACCACCCAGACCCAGCGCCGGGAGACGAACTCCCGCCACCCGACCCGCAGGTCGTGCAGCGTGGAGGTGCGTTCGCCGACCGGGATGCCGCCGACCTTGAGCCGACTGATCAGGATGGCCGCGACGCCGAACGTCACCGCGTCGAACGCGAGCCCCCATCCGGAGCCGGCGAGCCCGACGATCACGCCGCCGAGCGACGCCCCGCCGATCATCGTGATCGTGCGGATCGCACCACTCAGCGCGTTCGCCTGTTGCAGGTGCTCGCGGGAGACGAGGTGCGGGAGCAGGCCGAAGAGCGCGGGCAACGTGAACGCGGCAGCGGCCCCGTTCACCACCTCGATCGCGGCGAGCTGCCAGACCTCGGCGCTGCCGGTGAGCAGCAGGCCGGCGGCCAGGGCCTGGGTGCCGAAGCAGACCACGTGCGAGACGACGAGCACGACATGCCGCGGGAGCCGGTCGGCGATCACACCGCCGTACAGCATCAGCACGATCATCGGGATGCTGCGCGCCGCCAGCACGATGCCGAGCGACGACGCGGAGTCGGTCAGGTCGAGGACGGCGAACGCGAGCGCGATCGGCGCGATCGCGTTACCCAGCAGGGAGGAGAACCGCGCGGCGAGGAAGTAGCGAAACCGCTTCTCCCGCAGCGGCGCGAGGCTGTCGCGACTGATCATCTAGCTCTCCATCCGGAACATCGCGACGGTCGCGTTGACGTGGATCGTTCCCTCGGTCCGCGGTGGGTGAGCGCGTTTGTGCAACAGAGTCGAGGCTTCCTCGCTGAGCCGGATCGCCTGCGCCCAGTCGTCCTCGTCGATCCAGAGCTCGGCGTCGGTGTACGAGGACGGGCCCTTGGCGAGGAACTGCACGCGGCGGACGAGCTCGTCGGCCACGGCCCGGGCGAACAGCAGGTTGGCCTCGGGATCGGGCGGGTTGTCGACCCGGTCGCGATCATCGCGGTGGGCGTACGCGTACCGCTTGGCGATGCCGCCGCGGATGGACTCCTCACCCATCTCGTCGAGATAGCCGGCGGCCGCGAGCGTGCGGATGTGGTACGACGCGTTCGCCTGGGTGATGCCGAGCTCGCGGGCGACCTCGGACGCGGACATGACCGCGCCGGTGAGCAGCGAGAGGATCCGCAGCCGGATCGGGTGGGCGAGAGCCCGCAGCGAAGAGACCTCCAAAGACATGTTGGGGAGTATGCGGTACTGCAATACCGACTGTCAAAGAGTTGTTTGGGGGTAACAGTTCCATAGCTTATTGAACGTTCAGACGCAACGTCTGGCCGTATGGCGTGGAACACAGCTAGCCTGCCTCACACGGGGGACCAGCCGCCTACGTGGCGACCGAAGGGAGGCCGGAATGCGGATCAGCTCAATCCTGCGCGGCAAAGGCGACAGTGTCGTCACCATTACTCCTGAATCGACGGTTCGTGAGCTCCTCGCACTGCTCGCCCAGCACAACATCGGCGCGGTGGTGGTGAGTGGGGATGGATCGACCATCCAGGGCATCGTGTCCGAACGCGACGTGGTCCGCGGTCTCGACCGCGGAGTCGACGTTCTCGACGCCCAGGTGCTCACGATCATGACCGGCGACGTCCACACCTGCTCACCGGCGGACACGGTCGACCAGCTGATGCGCCTGATGACCGAGCAGCGCGTCCGGCACATCCCTGTGCTGGTTGACGAACGGCTGTCCGGACTGGTGAGCATCGGCGACATCGTGAAGACGCGGATCGGCGAGCTCGAGTTCGAACGCGAACAACTCGAGCACTACATAGCTGGCGCCTGATCGCCCTCAGAAGGGCGGCGGGTCCGGATCGGTGAGCTGGACCGGTTCGACGACGTACTCGCGCCCGTGCGGGTCGGTCCACTCGAAGTGGCCGGGCTCGGGCTGGCGCATGGTCCAGGTGCCGGACTGTTTGACCAGATCGTGGTGGGCACAGAGGGCTCCGGCGTTGCAGGCGCAGGTCGGCCCGTTGTCGGCGTGGTTGGTGGTGTGGTCTCCGCGGCAGACCATGGCCGGGTGCCGGCAGTTCGGGAAGCGGCAGTGGCCGTCGCGGATCTTGACGTGCTCGTCGAGCAGTCCACGGAAGTAGCGGGTGGAGACCCGACCGGTGTGGACGACCTGCCCGGTGACCGGGTCGGTAGCGGCCCAGCAGGCGGTCGCATCCGGGTCACCGGCAAGCTTCGCCGTCAGTTGGCGTGCGATCTCGGTGACCACCGGCCCGTACCCGGCGAGCGTCGCCGGCCGGGTGCCCAGGTCCAGCAGCGTGGTGATCGGCGCGGTCAACACCAGCTTCGGGCCGTTCCGCCGCCGCCCCTCGATCGTGACGTCGGGAACCTCGGTGAGCGGGCTGACGGTGGTGGCTTCGTCGAGGGGCTTGCCGCGCAACATCGCTGAGGCGAGGTCGGCGCGCAGCTGTGGGCGGCTACGTTCATCGCCCATGGCCTTCCGCGTGTCCACACACGACCGCAGATACGCCTCCGCCTCAGCCACCTCATCGACCGGCAACCCGTACACCCGGATCGTCGCCGTCGAGTCCTCATCCGGGAAGAAGTCCACACCCCGTTCCGCGACCCGCCGCTCGTGCCGCTCCCGAGCAGCGTCGGGATTGATCCGCACCACCTGCGCGGCGACCTCGGCACGCAACCACCCCGTCGTACGCGTCTCCGCCCGCCCCAGCACAGCGTTCTCGACCTTCTGCCGATCCAACGGATCCGCCAACACCGCCACCCCGGCAGCCAGAACCTTCGCCTTCGCCAAATCGATCCGCCCCGCCGCCAACGCCACCCGCGTCCCCGGCAAATCGACAAGCTGCGCCGCCAAACCCGCGAACGTCTCCCCCGCGTACCGAGTCCACGACAACGCCGACGCGACAACGTCTCCGATGAACGGATCCCACCGGTCGGTCCGCCGCGGCGGACCATCCTCAGGCCCCGGCGCAGTGTGCGCCAACGCCTCCACATCCGCCAACGACTCCGCGTCCAACCACGCCTTCATCCGCTCCCGCGCCCGCAGCCGATCCTCCAACTCGACACCACTGCAGTCGGCACGGTCCTTCCCACACACCGCCGCCAACTGCAGCGCCTCAGACGAAGTCAGCGTGTCGAACATGCCTCTGATTCTACCGCATGAATCACGCTAATGCCCAACAGGACAAGGGGCTATTCGCAGTGGATCAGAGCGTCTCCCCAGGAGGCGTGGTCGAGGCTCGAGTCGTCGCCGCCGTCGGTGACGCGAAGCGTGAGCTCGTGGACACCGCGGATGTCGACGTTCAACGCCTGCGCGGGATTCGTCGTGCGCAGGACGCCGGTCTCGGCGAGCAGCAAGCCGTCGCCGAGCACGGCGAACGACACCGTGCCGCCCGCCAGCGCGCGGTCGACGCGGCCGTCGACCTCGTCGTCCACGCCCACCGACGCGGCGAACGTCGAGCACTGGCCGTTCAACGGCACGGTCACCGCCGACGGAGCGTGCACGCCGAGGCCGCGGCCGAAGCGGGTACCGCCGACCGTGAGCGTGATCCCGTCACCAGCGGCGGACTCGCCGTTGGACAGGTCCAACTCCGCCGGTCCGAGGCCGTTCTCCACCACGGTGAACGGCCGGTCCGTCAGGTACGTCGACCCAGCGGGCAAGGGCTTCCACACGTGCACCGACGTAGCGCGCTCGTTCTCGAACCGCAGGCCAGCGCTCGAGGTGAACGCCGCGACCACCGGTACGTCGGTCAGCCCGACCGGCTCCCCGACGCGGACGGTCCAGGTCCCGCTCACCGTCGCCCGGCCGCCAGCCGCGAACGTCGCACCGGATCGCCCGACACCGACCAGCCGGCCGGCACGCGCGGCGCCAGCACCACCGACCGCACCGCCTCGTCCGGCGTGAACGAGCCGCTCACCTCGTACGTCGACCCCGGCGTCAGCTTCTCCGCCGACGGCGACACCGACATCGCGGCGGTCGGCATCCCGTTCACCGGCACCGCGCAGGTCCGCAGGCCGGGTCGCCACTTGCACGCGATCGCGGCAAACCCGCCCTCAGCAACAACGGGCACCGACAGCGACCCGCCCTCCGGAACGACCTGTTGCTCACGCACCAGGCCAGCCGGCGAGTCCCGCACCACCTCGACGAGCGTTCGCGCACGTACGAACGAGAACGGCACACTCAACGTCCGAGCGGCACCCGACACCCCGCCGCCCACGAACCAGCGCGCACCCGAACGCCGCGCGATCACCGCCGACGACCCCGGATCTCCGGACAGGAGCCGCGTCTCGTCCCACACCGTCGGCACCTGGTCGAGGTACCACTCAGCCAGCGGCCGCGCCCCGTACGCCTCGATCGTGCCCGCGAAGTCCTGCAGCCCCGACTCCATCAGCACCGACAACGCCAGCTCGTGCGCATCCGACGTCGGCCGAGACGCACGCTGGAACGCCATCGGCGTGTAGTCCATCGAGCCGACGACGTTCCGCGTGAACGGCAACGCCAAGAGGTGCGACGTCGTCACGCCGCTCGACTTCTCCGCACCGTGCACGGCCTCCATCGTCATCACGTTCGGCCAGGTGCGATGGATGCCGTGCGGCAGTGTCGAGCCGTGGAAGTTGGCCAGCATGCGTTCACGGGCGAGCACGGGCAGGATCTGGTCGTACCAGCGGTTCCGCTCCTGCCCGTCGGAGTCCATGAAGTCGATCTTCAGGCCCTTGATCCCCCACCGATGCCACAGCGGCAGCAGCTCGTTCCACTCCTCGGGAGTGTCGATCGTGCTGAACCGGATCCAGGTGAGGATGTCGACCTGCCTGGCCTTGGCGTACCGGACGAGCTCGGGCATCCAGCTGGTCTGCCGCCAGTTCGGGTCGTCGTACCAGCCGGCGTCTACGAGGACGTACGGCCAACCGTGCTTGGCGGCGTAGTCGACGAACGCCTTCTGCGCCGGCAGGCTCTGCTGCACCGAGCGTCCGCCCGCGAGCCACGTCCAGACCGCGGCGCCGGGGCGAATCCATGACGTGTCACCTATCTTCGACCGCGGCGCGAGATCGTCGACCAGCGTGGACTCCGTGATCGTCGCGAGCGAGCCGACGATCATCGTCCGCCACGGCGTGGCCAACGGCCCGTCGACGGCGACTTCGGTATCCCACAGGCCGATTCGGTACGTTCCCGTGCCCGCGTCGTGCAGCAGCCGGCCGCCGGAGTAGCGGCCGTCGACGTCGGACTCGCTGATCAGCAGGTAGCTTCTGCCGACGCGGAACAGCGCGGGATGCATGTACTCACCCGTCGGAGCGTCGGCCGCGGTGGACGGGAGGAACGGGTTGTCGTAGTCGCGGCGGTACTTCGCCAGCCAGGCGTTCGCCGTTGCGGGAACGGCGAACGTCGAGGCCTCGCCGAGCACGGATCCGAGCTCGGCCGGCAGCACGTACCTGTACGCGACGCCGTCGGGCGCGACGCGGACGACCAGGTCGAGGCGGGCGCCGGCGGCGTTGCGGAACGCGAACGTCGCCTCGGTCATCACGTTCGTCCGGTCCAGCCGCTTGCCGACGGTGGTCCGATAGCGCTCGACGACGCGGCGCTCGGACCGGCGCTGGAACACCAGCCCGCTGGTCAGATCCGCTTGCTGGGTTCGGATTCCGAGCGCACCGGGCTCGAGCACAGTGCTTCCGGCGCGCGTGACCGCGAGCGACAACGCGCCCTCGCCGGAGAGCGCGACGACCGCACGCGGGCCCGTTCCGTTCGGGCCCTTCACTGTCCACGCGGTATCGGCGTGAGCGAGGGGAACGGCGAGCGATCCGAAGAGCAATGGCAACACGATGGCAACCGCTTTCCAGATTCGCCCCATGGTCGGGCACGCTAGGCGAGAAAGCGGTTTCCGTCAAGGAAGACAGCGTCCGCGACGACCTCGGCGAAGGCTTCCACCTCGTCCTCGTCGAGGGCGCTCACCGAAACGCGGATCGCCGGCGGCGCCTCGAGCCGGAACGCCGATCCCGGCGCCACCACCCAACCCGCGTCGCGCAGCCGGGTGGCCACCGAGGTCTCGTCCTCGACCGGAATCCACACGTTGATCCCGGATCGCCCGACCGCCGGAACGCCCCGTGCGGCCAGCGCCTCGATCAGGCCGGTCCGCCGCCGCGCGTACGACGCCTTCGCAGCGGCGACGAGGCGGCTCACCTCCGCGTCCTGCCAGAGGTCGAGCACCAGTCGTTGCAGGACGGTCGACACCCAGCCCGCGCCGAACACCTGCCGGCCGACCAGCCGCCCCAACGTCGTCTCGTCGCCGGCGATCACCGCGACCCGCAGGTCCGGCCCGTACGGCTTGGACGCCGAACGCACGAACGCCCACGACTCCGTGCTCCCGACCAGCGGCGCGAGCGACTGCTCGGACAGCTCGGCGGCGTGGTCGTCCTCGATCACCAGCACGGACGGGTGCTTCGCGAGGACCGCGCGCAGCTCCGCGGCTCGTTCGGCGGTCACCGCTGCTCCGGTCGGGTTCTGCGCGCGGCTGGTGATCACCATCGCCCGAGCGCCGGCCTCGAGCGCGGCCGCCAGTCCGGCCGTCGTAGGGCCGTCGTCGTCGATCGGCACCGGAACGAGCTCGAGCCGCAGCGCGACCAGCAGGTCGACGAGGTTGGTCCAGCCCGGATCCTCGACGGCGATCTTGTCGCCGGGTTGCAGCCGGGCGGACAGGATCCGTTCGATCCCGTCCATCGCACCGCCGGTCACCGCGAGGGTCGCGCCGTCGACCGGGACGCCGTCGGCGGCGAGCCGCTCGCGGGCGAGCCCGACGAGCTCGGGGACGGTGGGGTCGTCGTCGTACCCGAGGGGCTCGTTCCACGCCGGGTCGGCTGCGACGCGGGCGAGCCGCGGCGCGAGCGGCGGCAGCAGCCGTGGGTCCGGCCCACCGCCGGCGAGGTCGCGGGCACCGGGTGGAACGGACAGCCTTCGCCGTACTCGCCCGCCGCCCAGGGCTGGGCGGGAGCGGACCTTCGTGCCCGAGCGGCTGGTGGTCTCGACGACGGCACGTTCGCGCAGGTCCCGGTACGCCGCGGCCACGGTCGCCGGGCTGACTCGCAGCTCCCCCGCCAGCCGCCGCACCGGCGGGAGCAGGTCGCCGGGCGCGAGCTGCCCCGAGCGGACGGCCGCCTCGATGCTCTCGGCTATTCCGGCTCGCGTGGATCCGCGATACTGTACTTCCACAAGAAGAGCACTGTACTAGTACAAGCCAGGAGAGAGCAATGACCGACACGACGACGCGGGCCGTCGCGACGCGGATGCCGGAGCGGATGCACGCGGACCGGGAGACGATCGACGCGATCCTCGACGAGGCGCTGTTCTGCCACCTGTCGTACGTCGTCGACGGCGAGCCGCGGCTGATCCCGACGATGCACGTGCGGATCGGCGACGCGCTCTACCTGCACGGCTCGACCGGCAGCCGGCCGCTGCGGATGGCGCGCGAGGGGCTGCCCGTGTGCGTGGCGGTGACGATCGCGGACGGGCTCGTGTTCAGCAAGGCACAGTTCCACCACTCGATGAACTACCGCTCGGTGATCGCCCACGGGATCGCGCGGGTGGTGACGGACGAGACGTTGAAGCAGGAGTTCCTGTCCCGCTTGGTCGACCGCATCGCGACCGGCCGGACGAACGACTGCCGCCCGCCGACGCGGAAGGAGTACGCGAGCACCACGCTCCTCGAGCTACCGCTGACCGAGGTCGCCGCGAAGATCCGCAACGGACCGCCGAGCGAGGAGCCCGAGGACGAGAACCTCCCGTACTGGAACGGCATTCTCCCCCTGCACACCGTCGCCGGCGAGCCGATCTCGCTCGAGCCGAAGGTGCCGATCCCGAGCTACGTCAAGAGCTGGAGCCCAGCGCAAGCTGGGGACGGGCGACCGGACGTTGGACGGTCAGGGGCGCGGAGCTGAGCGGGTACGCCGAGAGCATCGGGCCGCCCGCCGTTCCGGAGAGCAGGCGAACGGCGTACACCGGGCGGCCCTTCTCGGGCGTCACCACGACCACGTACCGCTTCACTCCGGCCGGCGGAGCCAACGGCTTCGCCGCCGTCGCGCCCGGGCCCACCGCGACCGAGGACTTCGACAGCTCCTTGCCGCTCTCGTCCCGCAGCGCCACCCCGACCGCGGTCTGCGCGGCACCCGGGTTGGTGACCAGCAGCGTTCCCGCTCCGCCGGTCGTGAACGGCACGACGCCCTCCGAGGTCAACGGCGCGGACGCGGCGCCGAACGCGACGTCGCGAATGCCCTCCTCGCCGGCACCGGTCTCGCTCCGCACGGCGGCCGTCACCGGCACGTCGGACCGGACCCGGATCGCCGAACCCTGCTTGAGCGTCACCTTGTCCAGCTCCACCTCGAGAACCGTCCCGGGCTGGACCTCGAGATGGCTCAGCTCAGCGGGCTGGAACGTGCCCTCCTTGGCGAGGACCGAGACCTCCACGATCGCGGTCGAGTCGCCGGGCGCCACCACCGTCAACGTGCGCCTGCCCACGCCCGGCGCCAGGCCGGGAATGATCATGTCCCGCGTCGGCGCCACCGCGGCCGGGATCCAATCGATCCCGGCGGGCGTGCCCGAGTTCAGCGTCTGGTCGCGGATCGCCGCGGCGACCCGGCCCTGCGTGACCTGAACATCGATCGCGAGCAGCTCGCTGGTCGGCGCCAGCTCGTCGAGCTCGAGCACGACCTGCTTGCCCGGCAGCACCTCGATGCTGCGGGTCGCTTCGGTACGGATCGGGCCCTTCTCGTCGTACAGCAGCAGCCTCGCGTTGGCCTTGGTGTTGTCGACGTTCGTCAGGTAGAGCCGGCTGTGCCGCCCGACCGCGCTGCCCGCGCCGACGAACCAGAACTCCGAGCCGGGCGCCGAACAAGCCGTCTCGGAGAGCCCGTGCTCGTTGCCGCTGACCGACGTCGTGAGCTGGCCCGCCGCCACACCGGGCGCGAGCACGCCACGCGCCCGGACGGTCGCGGCCGTCGGCGCCTTCACCGCGCGGTTGTAGAGGGCGACCTGTTGGCGCTCCTTGACCGAGACCGCCTCGCCGCCGCCCACCAGGCCGCCGACCGTCAACGTCGAGTCGGTGCTGAGCGGCGGGACGCCGGCCGGCGCGGCCGGAGGATCGGCGGGAACGGCGATCGCGGCGACGTTCGTCGACGTCACACCGGAGACGAACGAGGCCTCCGGGCACACCAGCGACGCGCTCTCGACCGGCACCTCGAGGGCCTTGCTCGCCTCGGCGTCCGGGCCGGGCGCCTTCACCAGCCAGCCGGCGCCGACGAGCGCGGCCGCGACGGCGGCGAACACCAGCGCGCGCAACGCCGGATGCAGACGACCAGAAGTTGATTGTCGGGAGCTCATTGGTTGACCCCCTCAGGAGTACGCAGGGGAATCGGCTCGCCGACCCGCTGGCCGCGCGGCGGATCCGGATCGTCACCGCTCCGGCCGTGCCGGCCACCCGGGTCGGGGGGCTCCTCGCTGAGGTTGCGTTCGGGCGCCCGAGTCGGCAGCGCGAGCACGATCACGAACAGCACCAGCGCGCCCTGGATCGCGAGCAGGATCGCGTGCACCGGCGAGGCGTGCTCGAGCGTCAGCGTTCCGGCGGTCGAGGGCAGCTCGAACGTCTCGCCCCACACCCGTTCGGGCCCGGGCTCCAGCAGGACGCCGTCGATGCTGGCCTGCCAGCCCGCGTCCGGCGCCTCCGACAGCAGCAGCTGACGGCCGGGCGAACCGTCGGGAACGGGGACGCTCGCCTTCACGATCGACGAGTCGAGCACCGTCTCCCCCGACTCGCTGTCGGCGAGGATGCGGAGCCGACCGGCCGGCGCGTCGATCTGCCACGCGGCGGCGTTCTTCGGGGCGCTCGACCGGGTGATGCCGGGCGTCGTGTCGAGCAGCGACACCACCCGCGGTTCGGCGGGCGGCGGCAGGTAGACGTAGCCGATGCCGTACCGCGCCAGGTCGGCCGCCGCGGACTCGCGGCGCCCGTCGCTGAGCAGCTCGCCGACGTCGGCGCTGAGCCCGGTCATCGCGCTCCGCGCCGTCCCGGTCTCGGCATCGCCGAGCTTGGCGCCGTTGCCACGCAGGACGGAGTAGCCGACCGAGCCGTCCGCGGCCGGGTCGAGGACGAGCGCGCGAACGCGAGCGGGATTGGTCTGCTCGTTGACGATGTACGACGGCAGCGCGGCGGGCGTCGACCGTTGCAGCGGGCCGGTCGCACCGCTCGCCAGCCACCAGGTGAGGCCGGCAACCGGCGTCGCGACCGCAGCGACAGCGAGCAGACCGGCGACCGGCTGCCGCCAGGAGAAGCTTCGTTCGCTGAACACGGCACCGGCGCCGTCGGCACCGAGGGCCGACGCGGCGATCAGCCCGGCGGCGACCATCACCGCGGCGAGGCCGGGCCAGGCGGCGATGTCGCCCAGCCAGTCCACGCTGACCTGCAGCCTCGTCTGGACGAGGCCGACGGCGAGGCCGAGCACGACGACGGCCCAGGCGGAGCCGACGCCGACCGTACGGTCGCGGCGGAGCAGGCCGGCGAGGCCGACCACGACGAGCACGCCGAGCAGCCAGAACGGCGCCGCGCCGGGGCCGCCGGGGTTGCCGAGCGCGAGCACGTACGACGGCAGGTCGACGGTCGTCAGCGCGGGATCGCTGAGCCCCGCCTCGGTGAACAGCAGCGCGGGCGTACGGAACAGCACCAGCGTCCACGGCAGCAGCAACAGCGGCGGCACCAGGAACACGGCGACCAGCTGGGGGACGCGGACGCGCAGCGCGACGGCCGCGCCGATCAGCAGCACGACCGCGATGACGTACGCGATCGGCACGAACGCGGTGAGCAGCGCGAGCAGCAACCCGGTGGTCCAGGTGGCCGACCAGGATCCGTTGCGGACCAGCCGGTGCGCCGCGAGCGCGAGCAGCGGCAGCACGATGATCGCGACGCAGGTGCCGAGGCGACCGGCCGCGATCGCGCCGGTGACGGCCGGCAGCGTGGCGTACGTCGCGGCGGCCCAGATGCGGACGGCGCGGGCCTGCAGGACCTGGCGGGAGAACAGGTACGCGGTGACGGCGGCGAGCGGGATGGCGCCGATGATCAGCACGTCGACGGCGAGCCAGACCTTGCCGATCAGCACCGTGGACAGCATGCCGATGACCGCGAGGTACGGCGGCGCGGCGCGGCTGGAGCCGAGCTCGACCGGGTGCCAGGACTCGAGGTAGCGGGTCCAGAGGTCGACGTACCCGTCGGGCGGCGCGAGCAAGGCGCCACCGGACAGCACGCCGTCGCCGAGCAGGTTGCGGGCCGCGACGAGCGCGACGACGACCAGCGCGAGCACGAGGATGACCGGCGGCCGGGTCGCGACCCAGCGCACGATGCCGAGGCCGTCGGAGTCGAGCTCCTCGGCCTCCTCCGAGACCGGACCCGTCTCGTGACCGGCGCGGCGGACTCGCTTGGCGGTGCCGGAGTGGGTGCCGGAGCGGGCCGAGACGACACCGACGACGGTCTCGAACGCGTGCGTGAGCCCGATCCACGGCGGTGGCAGCAGGTGGCGTACGGCCCGGCTGGAGACCGCGCGGATCTTCGCGCGGCGCCGGCGGCCGACGATGATGCGGTCGATCCGGCCGAGTGCGCCACCGAGCGCGGCGATCTCGTCGTACGCGGCCTCCGGCCACTTGACCACGAGCAGGCCGATCGTGCGGAGCAGCGTGCCGAGAATCAGCCGCAGGGCGACGAGCGGGAACGCCGGGGCCGAGCAGTTGACGAGCAGCGTGTAGATCGCGTTGCGGCGGTCGATCCTGCGGGGGCGGCCGTTCGCCCGGCCCTTGCCGGCGTTGATCGGCCGGGCGTTGTGGGTGGCGGCCTCGTAGTGGTGCACGACCGCGTCCGGGCAGGTCACGACGCGGTGGCCGGCGCGGTTGGCCCGCCAACCGAAGTCGACGTCGTCGCGGAACATCGGCAGCGCGGCGTCGAACCCGCCGAGTTGGTCGTAGACGTCGCGGCGCACGAGCATGCCGGCGGTGCTGACCGCGAGCACGTCGCGGACGGCGTCGTGCTGGCCCTGGTCGAACTCGCCGTACTCCATGCCGGTCTCGCGAGCACCGGCGCCGGTGATCGCGACACCCATCTCGAGGATGCGGCGGCCACGAGGCCAGTTGCGGAGCTTGGGGCCGATGACGGCGGCGGACGGAACGGTGTCGAGCAGCTCGAGCATGCTCTCGAGCGCGTTCGGCGTGGGGGCGCAGTCGTCGTGCAGGAGCCAGAGCCACTCGACCGTACGGACCTCACCGCGGTGATGCGGGGTCTCGTCCTGGGCGAGCGGGACGCGAGCGACGCCGCGCGAAACAGCCTCACCGAAGCCGGTGTGGCGTGGGGCGGTCGTGACGGCATGCTCGCCGAACGTGTCGACGAGCAGCTCACGGCTGCCGTCGCTGCTTCCGGTGTCGACGATCGTGATGCGATCAGGTCGCCGGCGCTGCTGGCGAAGACCTGCGATGAGCTCGCTGAGCCAGCGGGAACCGTTGTGAGCGACCACGACGGCGGTGACCACGTGTCGAACCGGCGGCGGGGAACCGTCGGGCGTACTCATGCCTAGCTGTGGGCCTCTGCTGCTGGGGATGGGACTTCGGGCGCACCTGCGCGGAGTCGACCGTGAGGCTGCTCTGCTGCAGCCGACATACCAACGAGCACGCTCGCTGAGCGGTCGGGCTCCGCGCCATCAGACTAGACGACGCCAGTATGGAACCGCCGGGCCGGGCGCGTGCCATGTGGACGACGCCCGGCCATGAAGCGGTCTTAAACGTCCGCAAGAGAGTCGGCGGCGGCGTTGCTATCCCGAGCCAACGCGCCGACGGCGCTTACAGCCGGACCGCGGCGGACAAGCGACCTGGCGCCGTCGGTTGCGCGGTGGCTCGGGATGGTGACGCCTTATGCCGCCGACCGGTGCGGACCAAGCTATACAGCTCGCTTCTTGAGCCGGCGACGCTCTCGTTCGGACAAGCCGCCCCAGATCCCGAAGCGTTCATCGTGTTCCAACGCGTACGTCAGGCAGTCCGCCCTGACTTCACAGACCAGGCAGACTTTCTTCGCCTCGCGCGTGGATCCGCCCTTTTCCGGAAAGAACGCTTCTGGATCGGTCTGCGCGCACAGTGCGCGCTCCTGCCAGCTGAGCTCTTCCTCGGCGCTGCCGTGCTGCAGCGGGGTTTGCTCTTGCACGGTCCTCGCCTCCTCGACCCATATTCCCCGTGGCTTGCGTTGAGCTGTGGTCATGCCACGACCTACAGCGACGTGGTGACCGGCCCCGCCGCCGAGGATGTCCCTGCGACACCCTCACAATCCCGGCTCGGTCGTTCGCGTCGATCGTTGTTACATGTCCGGTTCATGCCGTTCGGGACGATTCCCTGGTCGCCGACGAATGACACAGGTGAAATTACATGCCCGAAATCCCGTGGCGTCAACTCGGGGTCTGCTATAGGTGCGCGACACGCCGAGGATCGGCCGAAAAAGTTTGCGAATCGCGACTTTGACTCCGAAGAGTAACGGCTTTCGGGATCGTCACGGCTGGCGGCTTCGTCCCCTTGTGTACGCGCCGTCAGCGTCGGGGACCTTGTCCGAGAGTGCCGGATCTCGCCCGATCTCGCGCCGGACCAGGTCGTAGGTGACGCGCGTTGTGACCGCCTTACCCGGCCAGTGGCCGCTCTACCTGGCGTCCACCCCACGTAAAGGGGCAAATGATCGTGTAAACATGATCATTGGCCCTAGGGCGGGGTTGGGCCGGTTCGCACCAACCGCCGGACGAGAGAGATCTTGCGCCGGAGCTAGAGGACTCGCCGATAGCGGTGCAGCGCCAGGAGGGCGACCGCCTGGGTCGCGACGACGAGGACCGCCAGGGCACCGAGGTGTACGGCCACCGAGGTCCAGTCCGTTCCGAGCATCGCCGAACGGGACGCCTCCACCGCCCAGTTGACCGGATTCGCGCCGGCGACCCCGCGGATCCACTCCGGCAGCTGGTCGAACGCGGTCAGCGTCGTCGAGAGGAACATGAACGGCAGCACGGCGAACTGCCCGACCGCGATCATCGTCTGCTGCCGGCGGAACGTCAGAGCCAGCGCGTGGGACACGCCCGCGAACACGGCACCGACGAGCGCCGCCGCGACCAGGATCGCCAGCAGACCGGCGACCCCGCCTGCCAGGCGGGCACCGAACGCGAACGCCACCGCGACGACCACGAGGGCCTGGAGGGCTCCGATGACCGCGGCCTGCAGCCCTCGGGCGGCCAGCAACGCACCCGCCGGCAGGGAGGTCGCGAGGAACCGGTCGAACGCGCCTCGTTCGAGGTCCTCGACCACGCCCGGACCCTCCCACGCACCGTGCGAGAACGCGGTCATGATCGCCACGCCCGGCGCGAGGTACTGCAGGTAGGAGTCGGTGCCGAAGCCGCCCAGCCGAGGGAGGTCGCCGAACAGCTGGCTGTAGAGCAGCAGCCACACGAGCGGCTGGACGAACATGATCGGGATCATGATGGGCTGCCTGCGCAGCAGCAGGTACGCACGTCCGAGCAGCGCGACGGTCACCTCGACACCGCCTCTCCGAACGAGCGGCCGGCGTGATGCAGGTAGACGTCGTCGAGGGTCGGCCGAGCGACCGCGGCCGACTCCACCCGCAGGCCCGCCGCCTCCAGGACGGACAGGATGGCCGGCAACGCCCGACTGCCCCGTTCGACCTGGGCGCGGAGCACGGCTCCGTCGCGGGTCACCGCCGCCAGTCCGATCCGGGCCAGCACCCCCACGGCCGCCTCGGCGGACGGGCCGTTCGTCAGCTCGACGGAGACCGAGTCGCCCGCGAGGCCGGCCTTGAGGCTCTCGGGCGTCCCGCTCGCGACCACCCGTCCCCTGCCGACGATCAGGATCCGGTCGGCCAGCTGATCGGCTTCCTCGAGGTAGTGGGTGGTGAGGAGAACGGTGAGGTTCTGCTCGATCCGCATCCGGCGGAACTCGTCCCACATCGTCGCCCGCGCCTCCGGATCGAGGCCCGTCGTCGGCTCGTCCAGGAACAGGACCCGCGGCTCGTGGACGATGCCCATGGCGATCTCCAGGCGTCGCCGCATGCCGCCGGAGTACGTACGCACGATGCGATCGGCGGCATCGGCCAGACCCACGAGGTCGAGCAGTTCGGCGACCCGAGGGCGAGCCTTCGAACGACTCAACCGTTGGGCGGCCGCCTGGACGAGGAGGTTCTCCCGCCCGGTCAGATAGTCGTCAGTGCCGGCGCTCTGGGCGACGTACCCGATCGACGCACGGACGGACCGCTGTTGCCGGCGAACGTCGAAACCGGCGACCGACGCGGAGCCACCGTCCGGCCGGGTCAGGGTCGCGAGCATCCGGATCGTCGTCGACTTGCCCGCACCGTTGGGTCCCAGCAGGCAGAACGCCTCGCCCTCCGCCACGGCGAACGACACGTCGCTGACCGCGTCCACCGAGCCGTAGCGCTTGGACAGGTTCCGCGCCGTGATGACGTCGGTCATGTCGAGGTCCGTACGCCGACGGACTCCAGATCGATGGCCGGCTCCTGGGCGATGGCGGGCAGCATCGGCTCGAGCGCTTCATGCCAGGCCAGCTCGGCTCGCAGATGGAGCTCCGAGCGCAGGTAGCCCGCGAGACTCGCGGCGGAGAGATGTCCCTCGCCGCGATGGAGCTCACGGCCCTTGACGAGCTCGGCGAGCGTCGCCTCGAGGGCTGCCCGGCGGTGGGACAGCCGGTCCGTCAGCGCCGCCTGGTCGAGGCCGGCCGACCACTTGAGAGCGGCCTCGACCGTGGTCGAGTGGAGCATCGGCTGGGTCAGCGCGCGGTCGCGATGGATGGCCAGCTCCTGGCGGCCCGCGGACGTGATCGCGTACACCGTCCGCTGGGGCCGGCGCCCGTCCTGTTCGGTCCGTACGGGCTCGATCAGCTCCTCGGACTCGAGCCGGTGCAGCATGCCGTACAGCGCGCCGACCTTGACGCCACCCCAATGCTCGATGCCGCTCTGATCGGCGGCGCGCCGGATCTGGTGACCGTGCAGGGGCGCCTCGGCGAGCAATCCGAGGATCAGGAGCCGAACGGGATTGGCATCTCTCATGCGATTAGTCTCATGAGACTAATCTCGGGTCTCAAGACGCGATCAGGCCCGCCGGAGCACCCCGGCGGGCCCGATCGTGGGTTCTGCTGCTGTCAGCGCGGAGGCTGCGACCACCAGCCCGGCTGCTGCGGCTGGCCCTGGTCGGCCTTGTCCGGGTCGGTGCCGGCGTCACCCGCCGGCTCGGCGTCGGCGCCCGGGGTGGGCGTCGCGCCGTCGGCAGGGGCGTCCGCGGACGCGGCCGGCTCGGTGCTGCCCGCGCCGCCGAACACCTGGGTCTGGTCCTCGGCGGGCTGCTCCGACTCCTGCGCCTGGCCGGTGCCGTAGTCGTACTGCTGCCCGTAGCCCTGCTGCTGGCCGTACGCCTGCTGCTCGCCCTGCTGGCCCCAACCACCCTGCTGCGGCTGCTGGCCATAGCCCTGCTGCTGGCCGTAGTCGTACCCGGCCTGCTGCTGGTTGTAGTCGTACGCGGGCTGCTGCTGACCCCAGCCAGCCTGCTGCTGGTCGGCGGCCGGCTGCTGCTGACCCCACCCAGCCTGCTGCTGGCCGTACTCCGGCTGCTGCTGGCCGTACTCCGGCTGCTGCTGTCCCCACGCGCCCTGCGCCTGAGCCTGCTGCTGGTTGTAGTCGTACGCGGGCTGCTGCTGACCCCAACCGGCCTGCTGCTGCTCAGCGGCGGGCTGCTGCTGACCCCAAGCGCCCTGCTGCGGCTGCTCGGCGGCCTGCTGACCCCACGCACCCTGGGCCTGCGCCGGCTGCTGCTGGTTGTAGTCGTACGCGGGCTGCTGCTGACCCCAACCAGCCTGCTGCTGGTCGGATGCGGGCTGCTGCTGCCCCCACGCGCCCTGCTGCGGCTGCTGCTGTTGGCCCCACGCGGGCTGTTGCTGCTGCTGTCCCCACGCGGGCTGCTGGCCGCCGAAGCCCTGCTGCTGCCCGTACGCGAACTGCTGCTGCGGCTTGGGCTCAGGCGCCGGAAGCGCACCGAACGTCGTGACGATGAAGAAGAGCCCTGCACCGATCAACGCGATGCCGCCCAGCGTCGCGAGGAACCCGATCCATTTGGAGGTCGCGTCCAACGCAAACGCGTCGACGAGTACCGCCGCGATCCAGGTGACCACTGCGAACAGGGCAAGCAAACCCCCCACGGCGAGCGCGACGATGGTCAGCACCCGAGCATTGGGGGTGGCGTCGCCGAGGTGCGTGACCAGCACGACTGCCAGCACCAGCAAGCCGATGATGATCGGGTTCACGAAGAAGCTCTGCGAGTTGTAGGCCTGCCCGGTGAATCCCGCCTGGTTCGGCCCCGTGAACAGTCGCACGATCGCGACGGCGACCTGGATCAATGCGGCACCCACCAGCACCCACGCGAGGAGCTCCCGGTGGGGCTTGGTCTTCTCGGTTACCACTTTGATACCCCCTGTCATGATTTGTCCTCGTAGGGAAGCTTTCCACATCCCGTGTCCCGACCGCAGTCACGCCTCGCCGCACCGGGACACAGATCACGGCGCGACTCACTATGGACCACCTGGCCCCACCTACGTCGGGCGGCCTGTGGACAGGCCCTTGGCGTGGCGGGAGAGACTGGGACCGTGCGGATCACCCTTCTCGCCGGCGGCATCGGTGCCGCCCGCTTCCTTCGTGGCCTGGTCGCCGCGACACCCGAGGCCGACATCACCGTCATCGGCAACACCGGTGACGATCTGACCTTGTACGGACTGCGCGTCTCACCAGACCTCGACACCGTCATGTACACACTCGGCGGAGGCAACGACGAGGCCCGTGGCTGGGGCCGTGCCGACGAGTCCTGGAACGCCCTCGCCGAGGTGACAGCGTACGGCGCCACACCCTCGTGGTTCGGGCTGGGCGACCGGGATATCGGTACGCATCTGGTCCGCAACGCTCTGTTGTCAGAGGGCAGGACGCTCACCGAGGTCACGCAGGCTCTGACGCAGCGCTGGCGACTTCCGTTCACGCTGATTCCGATGACGAACGACCGGGTCGAGACGCACGTCGTCGTCGACGATCCCGACGAGCCCGGCAAGCAGCGGCGGCTGCACTTCCAGGAGTACTGGGTACGCCACCACGCCGAGCTGGCCGTCGCCGACATCCGCTTCGAAGGCATCGAGAACAGCGAGCCCGCGCCCGGCGTCCTCGAGGCGATCCAGAACGCCGACGTGATCGTGTTCCCGCCCTCGAACCCCGTCGTCAGCATCGGCCCGATCCTCGCCGTCCCCGGCATCCGCGACGCGGTGCGGAACGCCCACGCCCCGGTGATCGGCCTCTCCCCCATCGTCGGCGGCGCGGTCGTGCGCGGCATGGCCGACAAGCTGCTCCCGGCGATCGGCGTCGACACCAGCGCCACCGGCGTCGCGCTGCACTTCGGCAGCCGCACCGACCAAGGTCTGCTCGACGGCTGGCTGGTCGACGAGCAGGACGCCGACGCCGTCGAACGTGTCCAGGCCGCCGGCATCGCCTGCCGGGCGAGGCCGCTGCTGATGAACGACGTTCCCCTCGCCACCGACATCGCCCGCGCCACGCTCGACCTCGCCGCCGAGGTCACGAAGTGAGCGACGGCTACTCGGTCAGGCCCGTCCGCGGGATCCCCGAGATCGCGGAAGGCACGGACCTGGCGCAGGTCATCGCCGAGCACGCGCCCGACCTGGCCGACGGCGACATCGTCGTGATCTCCAGCAAGATCGTCAGCAAGGCCGAGGGCCGCGTCGTTCCCGGCGACGACCGCCGCGCCGCGATCCGCGCCGAGACCGTACGCGTCGTCGCCGAGCGCGGCGAGACCCAGATCGTGCAGACCAGGCACGGCTTCGTCATGGCCGCCGCCGGCGTCGACAACTCCAACGTCGCGGTCGGCAGCCTCGTCCTCCTCCCGCTCGACCCGGACGAGTCGGCCCGGACGATCCGGGCCGGGCTGGGTGGCAAGCGAGTCGGCGTGATCGTCACCGACACGTTCGGCCGGACCTGGCGGGTCGGGCAGACCGACCTCGCGATCGGCGCGGCGGGCGTCCAGGTCCTCGACGACCACCGCGGCCGCGTCGACGCCCACGGCAACGAGCTCGCGGTCACCGCGCCCGCGATCGCCGACGAGCTCGCGGCCGCCGCCGAGCTGGCGATGGGCAAGCTCGCGCAGGTCCCGGTGGCGATCATCTCCGGGCTCGACGTGTGGGTGCTCGACGAGGACGGTCCCGGTGTCCGCGCGCTGGTGCGTCCGTCGGAGGACGACATGTTCCGGCTCGGCACGCGCGAGGCCTGGCGGGAGACCTTGACGATGCCGCGGACAGTCGACGAGCTCGCCGAGGAACCGGTCGACCCCGACGCCGTCCAGCGGATCGCCGCGCTCGCCGTCACCGGCGAGGGCTGGGGCATCGCGAGCTTCTCGGCGAAGCCGTGGACGGACGCGCTCGGGCTGCCGTCGTCGGTGCCGTTCATCGCCGTTCCGTACGTCACCACGAAGCGCTCCAGCTCGCTGCTGATGCTCGGTGCCGCGCTGGATCGGCTGTTGGTGGCCTGCACGATCGAACGCCTCGGCGCGATGCACGTCTCGTTCGAGGACGTTCGCAAGCAGCTGGCCAAGGCCCTGCCGGACGACGCCGTCCCGGTCTCGGTGATCGCGGTCGGGGCGACTCAGATCGAGCGGTAGTTGCGCCCTTCGTAGCGCGGACCGTGCCGCGGCGCCCCGATGCCGGCGAGCTCGATCAGCCGGGTGACGCGATAGCGGTGGCCGCGCCACTGTTCGAGCGCCGTCAGCATCTCGGCGTCGTCGAACCGCCGGCCGGCGAGCGCCCAACCCACGTTCTTCGCGATGTGGAAGTCGCCGACCGACACCGCGTCGGCGTCGCCGTGGGCGCGCTGCCGTACCTCCGCCGCCGTCCACACGCCGATGCCCGGCACCGTCCGCAGCCGCTGCTCGACGGCGGCCGGCTCCATCGTGATCGTCTCCTCGAGCCGGTCGGCGACGCGGGCAGCGCGGACGATCGCCTGGGAACGCTCCGGCCCGACGCCCGCGAGGTGGTAGTCCCAGGACGCGAGCTTCTGGAACGTCCGCGGCGCCGGCGCGACCCAGAGCTTGAACGGCACGGGCCCGGGAGCACGCTCGCCGAACCGCCACACCAGCTCGCGCCAGGACCGCCACGCCTCCTTGCCCGTCACCTTCTGCTCGAGGATCGCGGGGACGAGCGCGTCCATCACCAGCCCCGTACGCGGCACCCGCCAGCCCTTGAACCGCTTGGCCAGCCGGGCGAGCAGCACGTTGCCAGGGTCGAAGCCGCTGAGGTCGTCCTCGGCGCCGACGAACGCGGGCAGCCGTTCCAGCAGCCAGGCCGCGCCAGGACCCCACGCGGCGGCCTCGATGCGCCGCTCGGCCGGGCGGGCTGTGAGGCGGATTGTCGCCGGACCGTCGGGGGTTCGTACCGCTCGCCAGATCGCGCCGTCCGGCGTACGACGGTGCACCGGATCGCCCGAACCGCGGCGCAGCGACGCCAGCGTGGCGGCGAGGTCGATCGGCTCGTCGGTCACGAGAGAGCGGTTGTTCTGCACCGAACCAGTGTCCACTCACAATCCACCCGTAGAATCCACCCCCGACCCACCGTGTGGTGGCGTGTCGGGGACCTCGGGCGAAAAGGACGGTGAGGCGTGGCCAAGCGAGGCCAGGGCCAGAAGACGAGGCGAGAGCGCGTCGAGGAGCTCCGCCAGGAGCAGAAGGCCCAAGAACGCCGGCGGACGGCGATCATCATCGTGGCCTGCGCGGCTGTCGCGGCCGTGATCATCGGCGTCGGCGCGTTCCCGATCGTCAACAACTGGATCAACGACCCGTCCCGGAAGGCCATGACGGAGTTCGGCGCGGCGGCCTCGGCGGCCAGCTGCGAGGAGGCTCCGAAGGACCCGGCGACGGGCGTGTCGGACCACAAGCCGGACGGCGAGAAGGTCAAGTACACGACCGCGCCACCGTCCGCAGGTCCGCACTGGGGCACGCCGGCCGCGTTCGAGCGCAAGTTCTACGAGTCGGGCGACCGCCCGCCGCTCGAGACGCTCGTCCACAACCTGGAGCATGGGTACACGATCGTCTGGTACGACGACACGATCGCCAAGGACAAGGACCAGCTGGAAGCGCTGAAGAACATCGCGAAGCGGTTCGAGACCTCGACGCCGACGGGCGACAAGAAGTTCATCGCCGCGAGCTGGGACAACGCCGACGGCAAGTTCCCCGAGGGCAAGCACGTCGCGTTCAGCCGCTGGGCCACCCAGGCCGGGCACCGCGAGTACTGCGGCTCGGTGAGTGGCGAGGCGATCGAGGCCTTTATGAAGAAGTACCCGTGGTCGGACTCGCCGGAGCCGAACGCGCTCTGAGCTCTCGCTTCACCTTGGTGGCCGTCGACCGGAGGTGCGCCCAGCGCGCGTTCCGATCGGCGGCGGTGAGGCACTGGCCGCCCGCGATCAGCAGCCCGAAGAACGCGAAGACCGCGAGCAGGAAGCCCACGCCGTTCCCGTAGACGAACCCGCCGATCACCGAGCCGGCGGTGCCCGCGAGCAGCACCGCGGCGCCGACGAGGAACAGCGCGAGCCGCCAGGTGCTCTTGTCGAGGTCTGTTGCTGGCTGCGGCTGGGCTTCCGGTACGCGTTCCCCGTACCCCGCCGCCCGCACCAGCTCGGCCGCATAGTCGTCGGGCGACCCCAGCCGGTCGCGCAGCCCCTGGGCGGTGAGCGCCGGGCCTGCCTCGTTGGCGATGTCGAGCAGGCAGTCCTCGACGTCGGCCATCAGCTCGTTCTGCTCGGCCGGCGGCACATCGGCGAGCGCTCGCCGTACGCCGCCCAGGTAACCGAGGACCGCTGTCCCGCTCATCGTCGCGTCACTCCCCCAGCTCGACTAGTACTCCACATTGAAGAATAGCGCCTCAGTGTCGTCCACGACACCGAGGTCGTCGCCCAGCTGGTCGCGAAGCGCCACGATCCCCTTGCCAGGTTGACGAGCCGCGAACGCGAGGTGCTGGCGCTGATGGCCCAGGGGTACGGCAACACCGAGATCGCGAGCCGCCTCGTGGTCACCGAACGAGCCGTGTTGAAGCACGTGGGCAACATCTTCGCCAAGCTCGACCTCCCCCACACCGACGCCGGCCACCGCCGCGTCCTCGCCGTGCTCTCCTACCTGGGGGTCTAGCCCGCTAGCTTTCAGCTGGCGGTGGGTTCGCCCGGTCCGGGGCTGACCCTGGGTCCAACGATCATGTTTACATGATCATTGGCCCCTTTACGTGGGGTGGACGCCAGGTAGAGCGGCCACCGGCCGGGTAAGGCGACCGCGACGCTTCGCCAAGGGAGTGCCTTCCCACTCAGAGCACTCGAGACGTCGCAACCCCAAGTCTCCCCAGCAGGACAGGCACTTCTGGCCTTCCCAGGCCAAGGTCGCCCAACAACACCTGAAATCCCGAGGCTAGGAGTAGCGGGGGCCGTGGTCTTCCTGGACGCGGGCCACGAGCTCCTTCACGCGTTCCGCGCAGGCCTTCGGGCAGACCATCGTCACGTCTCGCGTGTGCACGATGATCATCTCCCGCAGCCCCACCGTCGCGACGAGGTGCGTGGGGTCGTCGTTCACGACGATGTTGCCCTCGGAGTCCACCAAGACCGTCACGCCGTCGTACGCGTTCCGCGCGTCGTCGCTGGACAACGTCGACGCCAGGGTCGGCCACGAGCCCACGTCGAGCCAGTCCACCGACATCGGCACGACCACGACCACCGCGTCGCGCGACGCCGGCTCCATCACCGCGAAGTCGATCGAGATCTTGCGCAGCGACTCGTACGTCTCCTTCAGCACCACGTCCCGCGACGGCCCCGACCACGCCGCGGCGATCGCTCGGACGCCCGCGCCGGTCTCCGGCAGGTACGCGTCCAGGCTGGCCAGCAGCGTTGACGCGCGCCAGACGAAGGTCCCCGCGTTCCACAGATAGCCGCCGCTCGCCACGTACGACGCCGCCGTCTCCGCGTCCGGCTTCTCGCGGAACGACCGCACCTCGAAGACCCCCGGCGCCACCGGCGCGCCGCGCTCCACGTAACCGAGCCCGGTGTGCGGGTACGACGCCGGGATGCCGAACGTCACCAGCGTCGACGGCGACCGCTCGGCCAGCTCGAACCCCGTCCGCAACGCCGACTGAAACGAGGCGACGGGCTCGATCACGTGGTCCGAGGTCACGAACGCGACCACCGCCTCGGGGTCCTGCTCGTGCAGCACCGCCGAGGCGAAGCCGATCGCCGCCGCCGTGTCGCGACCGATCGGCTCGCCGAGCACGTTCGACTCCGGCAGCTCGGTCAGGTGCTCGAGCACCGCCTCGCGATGCACCGCGCCGGCGCACACGTAGATGTTGGCCGGGTCAACGAGCCCGAGCAGGCGTTCGTACGCGAGCCGCAGCAGGCTCTTGCCGCCGCCCACACTGAGCAGCTGCTTCGGCCGACCGCCCCGCGAGAGCGGCCACAGCCGCGTCCCCGAGCCCCCCGCGTTGATGACTGCGTAACGCATCACGACACTTTACGTGTGACGCCCGCTCAGCTTCTCGCAGCCGCCCGGACGGCCGATCCGGCGAGCCCGTTCCTGACGTTCTACAACGACGCGACCGACGAACGCATCGAGTTGTCGCTGACGTCGTTCGACAACTGGGTCGCCAAGACCGCGAACCTCCTGCAGGACGGCCTCGGCACCGAGCCCGGCGAACGGGTCGCGATCCTGCTCCCGCCGCACTGGCAGGGCGCGGTCTGGATGCTCGCGGCCTGGTCCGCCGGGCTGATCGTCGACCTGTCCGGGAACGGTGCGCCCGACGTCGTCGTCACCGGTCCGGACACGCTCGACGAGGCCGTCGCCATGAAGGCCCGCGACACCCTCGCGCTCGCGCTCCGCCCGCTCGGCGGCCGCTTCACCACCCCGCTGCCGGCCGGCGTGCTCGACTACGGCGCCGAGGTGCCGACGTACGGGGACCACTTCGCGCCCTACGTTCCGGTGGCGCCCAGCGACCTCGCGCTGGCCGTCGACGGGACCGAGCTCACCGCCGCCGACCTCGTCGCGCGGGCGACCGCGGTCGGCCTCGATGCAGGAGCCCGCGTCCTGACCACCGCCAACCCCGCCGCGAAGGACGGCTACCTCGACGCGCTGCTCGCGCCCCTCGCCGTCCGCGGCTCGATCGTCCTCGTACGGAACCCGAAGCCGGAACGGACCGACCGGCGCGTCGCCGACGAACGGGTCACGCACCCATGACCGTCCCCGCCGGAGCGATCGACAACCACGCCCACGTCATGGTGGGCGAGCAGGGCGGGATCGACGGCGCCGCGTACCAGCCGTTCTCCGCGCCGGTGCAGAGCTTCGTCGCTCACCTGCGGGGGCTCGGGTTCAGCCGCGGCGTGCTGGTGACGCCGAGCACCTACGGCGCCGACAACTCCGTGCTGCTGGACGCGCTGCGTTCCTCGACCGATCTGCTGCGCGGCATCGCGGTGGTGCCGCCGGACGTCGACGACGCGACGCTGGACGAGCTGCACGCGGCGGGCGTACGGGGATGCCGGGTGCAGGACCGGATGACGGGTGGGTTGCCGATCGACGCTCTGCCCAAGTTGGCTTCGAGAGTTGGCTCGCGCGGTTGGCATGTCGAGGTGTGGACCGACCTGCTCGAGAACGGCGAGATCGTCCGTTCCTGCCTGCGATCCACGACGACACCGATCCTGCTCGACCATCTCGGCAACCTGCCGGCGCCCGCGCCCGGCGAGGCCGACGCGGGGACCGCCGTACTGCGGGAGCTGATGGCGTACGACACGTGCTGGGTCACGCTGTCCGGCGCGTACCGGCTCGCGGCTCCGCTGGCCGAAGCACACGCCGCCGAACTGCTGCAAGGCCGGGTTGACACGCTGCTATCGCTCGCGCCGGAGCGCCTGGCGTGGGGGTCGGACTGGCCGTACGTCCGGCCGCCCGGCCCTGTACCAACCGCCTCGGACCACCTAGCGGTGCTGGATCGGTGGCTGCCGGACGCGTCGTCGCGCGAGCAGGTGCTCGTGACGAACGCGGCCTTGTTGTACGGCTGGAGCTAGGACGTCACGGTGAACCAGGCGGACTTGAGGCCGAGCAGGTTGCGGATCTTGTCCTCGCCCTTGACCGTCCGTTCGCCCTGGGTGCCGACCAGCTTGATCGAGCTGACGCGTCCGCCCCAGTCGCCGCCGCCGTTGCGCGCGACGACACGGAGCTCGGTGAGTGCGCCGATGCTGGGGTAACGCCGTTCCAGCGTGGCGACCCTGACCGTGTCCTTCCAGTTGGTGGAGGGATCCCAGTTGTCCTGAAGCGCTTGCAGGTAAGGAACTCCGCCACTCGCCGTCCAGCCGCCGTTGGAGGAGCCGAACTCTGTCAAGGCCGGCTTGGCATCGAACATCAGCGTCTCGTTCGCGGTGTCCCTGACGGCGTCGTCGGTGCGTTCCTTCTCGTACGTGCGGGAGATTTCCCAGCTGAGCTTGAGACTTGCGATGCCGGGATAGACCTGCGAAGCGGTCGTGTCGTAGACGTCGAAGTACTTCTTCTTGCGGTTGATCGCGGACTTCAGGGCGTACGTGCGCGCCGCGACGGCCTGCGCTCTGAGTGAGTTCGTCGGCCAGCCTGCGGGTGACTCCGAGGGGACGACCGAGCGGAGATAGTCGTCGTACTTGACGATGTTGATCGGGCGGAGCCGCTTGTCGCGCAGGATGACGCGGAGGTCGCCGCGGTAGAGGCGCCTGAGCAGCTTGCCGGACGGGCGACGTTCCATCGCGAACGTGTCGTCGCTGGTGACGAACGAGATGCGGCCGCCGCTGTCGACGTCGCTGGCGGGGATGAGCGCGCGCCAGGCGCGGCAGGAGTAGCCCTCGAGCGTCATGTCCTTGCCCTTGACGGCGTTGACGCGCCAGGTGCCGACCTTGCAGCCGGCGAGGGTGGCGGGGAGCTTCTGGGTGTCGACGTCGCCGTTCTCTTTGGTCCAGACGACCTCGAGGTTCTTCTCCATGCGGACGCGAACGTCGGAGTTGTTGTGACTGAGCCTGACGCGGATCGCCTTGGAGGTGGCGTCGTCGACGAGCTTGGTGCCGGGATAGTAGAAGTCGAGAATCTTCTTGTACCCAAGGCCATCCTCGGCCGCTTCGTGCGCGCCCCACTGCGACATGCCGCGCCCGTGGCCGAAGCCCTGCCCCTTGAGGTCGTAGATCCCGTCAGCCGGCGCGGCGAACGCCTGACCCGCGTCCGGGGTCTCGGGAGTCTCGGCGATCTCGGCGTGCGCTGTGGTCGCTCCTCCGACGAGAACCACAGCGGCGAGTGCGACGGCCGACCATCCCTCCAGAGCCCGTCCGCCCACTCGCCGCGTGTCGCTCTTCCACCTGCGTGTACTGCCCATTCGCCCCGGTGCCCCTTCCGCAGCGATCAACGGTTGTGCTGAGGAAGACTGTGCCGATTGGGGCATTTGTTACGGAAGGTACCTAAGTGACTTCGTTGTGTGGTCGTTATATCCCATTCGTGTAATTCGACCGGCCCGCCAACGGTCCCTCAGCGGCACCCCGACCTGTTGGACAGATGTCGGGATAGAAGGCGAGATCTGTCCAACAACTCGCGGGTCAGACGTCGGTGGCGCGTTCGGCGGCGAGCTTCTCGAAGGCCTCGAGGGACGAGGGGTTGGCCAGCGCGCCGCGGCTGGCCGCTTCGTCGGCGGCGCGGCCTTCGAGGATGCGCTTCACCGGGACCTCGAGCTTCTTCCCCGACAACGTTCGTGGCACGTCCGGCACCGCGACCACGACGTCCGGCACGTGGCGAGGCGAGAGCGAGCGGCGGAGCTCGGCGGCCAGGCGCGCCTTCAGCGCATCGTCCACCGTCACGCCGGCCGCGGGCACCACGAACAGCAACAACTCTCCCGGTCCGCCGTCGGCGTCCTCCAGGTGCACCACCAGCGAGTCCGCGATCTCCGGGAACGTGTCCACCACCGAGTAGAACTCCGCCGTCCCCAACCGCACCCCGCCACGGTTCAGCGTCGCGTCCGACCGCCCGGTGATCACGCACGTCCCCCGCGACGTCACCGTGATCCAGTCGCCGTGCCGCCATACGCCGGGGAAGTCCCCGAAGTACGCGGCGCGATACCGCGAGCCCGAAGAGTCGCCCCAGAACGACACCGGCATCGACGGCATCGGCCGCTCGATCACCAACTCTCCAAGGGAATCCACCACCGACTCCCCCGCCGGCGAGTACGCGGCCACCGCGGCTCCGAGGCACCGACACGACAGCTCCCCCGCGTACACCGGCAACAGCGGCGAGCCGCCGATGAAGCCCGTACACAGGTCGGTCCCACCCGAGAACGACTGCAGGAGCAAGGACGAGTTGACGTTCTCGTACACCCACCCATAACCCTCCGGCGGCAACGGCGCACCGGTCGAGCCCACCCCGCGGATGCGTGACATGTCACCCAAATCAGCGGGCCGTACCCCCGCCTTTCGGCAGGCCAGCAAGAAGGGTGCTGACGTTCCGAAGAACGTGACCCCAGTCGAGGAGGCAAGACGCCAGGTCGACCCCAGATCCGGATACCCCGGGTTGACGTCGGCCAGCACGATCGAAGCGCCAACCGCCAAGCCCGACACGAGAAAGTTCCACATCATCCAGCCGGTCGTGCTGAACCAGAAGAACCGATCCCCCGGTCCCAGATCCAGGTGCAACGCGAGCGCCTTCAGATGCTCGAGCAGGATTCCCCCATGCCCGTGGACGATCGCCTTCGGCAGGCCCGTCGTCCCGGACGAGTACAACACGTACAGCGGATGGTGGAACGGGACCAGCTCGAAAGCCATCGGCGCCGGGGACGAGAGCAGCTCCTCCCAAGAGAGCGCGTCCGGCACCCCCGATCCCAGGTACGGCACCGACACCACACCGGCGAGCGAGGGCAGCGCGGCGCGGATCGCAGCCACCTCAGAAGTACGGTCCACCGGCTTGTCGCCGTACCGATACCCGTCGACGGCCACGAGCACCTTCGGCGCGATCTGGCTCCACCGATCGACCACGCTCCGCGTCCCGAACTCCGGCGCACACGAAGAGAAAACCGCCCCCAACGAGGCTGTGGCGAGCAGCAGCACCACGGTCTCCGGGATGTTCGGCAGGTACGCCGCGACCCGATCGCCCCGGCCGACCCCGAGCCGCACCAACCCAGCCCGGCACGCGGCCACCGCCGCCCGCAGCTCGGCCCCCGTCAACGTCACAGAAGCCCGCGTGTCCGACTGCCCGACGATCACGACCTCGTCCGCGGGCAGCGAACGCAGCAAGTACTCCGCATAGTTCAAGGAAGCGCCGGGAAACCACGAGGCGCCCGGCATCGACCGCGACGTCAGCACCGACGAGTAAGAACCGCCGACAGCGAAGTACTCCCAGAGTGAAGCCCAGAAGTCCTCCAAAGAGTCCACTGACCACTGCCACAACGACGCGTAGTCCGGGAATGTCAGCCCGCGCGTTGAAGACAGCCAGGACAGATAGGCACCGACCCGAGAAGACGAACGAACGTCAGCCGGAGGCGTCCACAGCACCGTGCCGAGAGCGGGCCCCTCAGCCACGCCGCGCCTCCGGGTGCCGCAACACCCAGCCGGCCCACGCCGACTCCACCATGTCGCGCAGATCGTGCCCCGCGGACCAGCCGAACTCGGCGGCGATCCGGTCGGCGGAAGCGATCGACACCACCGGGTCGCCCGGCCGGCGGTCGACGACCGTCGCCGGCAGCTCGCTGTAGCCGGTCACGGCGAGGATGGTGTCGACCATCTCGCGTACGGACACCCCGCGCCCGGTCCCGACGTTCAACGTCAGCCGGGCGTCCGCCCCAGAAGCCAGGTGCTGAGCAGCCGCGACGTGCGCCGACGCGATGTCCGACACGTGCACGTAGTCGCGGATGCAGGTGCCGTCGGGCGTCGGGTAGTCGGCGCCGAAGATCAGCGGCGGCTTGCCGTCGGTGAGGCGCTCGAACACCATCGGGATCACGTTGTACGCGCCGGTGTCGGAGAGCTCGGGCCGCGCCGTACCCGCGACGTTGAAGTACCGCAGGTTGACGTACCGCAGCCCGGTCACCCGCGCGGTGTCGGCGATCAGCCACTCGCCGGCGAGCTTGGTCTCGCCGTACGGCGACTCCGGCTCGCAGTGCAGGTCCTCGGTGACGATCTCCTGCGACGGGTTGCCGTACACCGAGGCGCTGGAGGAGAAGACGAACGTCTCGACGCCCGCCGCGGCCACCGCGTCCAGCAGCGACGCGAGCCCGCCGACGTTCTCGCGGTAGTAGAGGATCGGCTTGTCCACCGACTCACCCGGCTGCTTCTTCGCCGCGAGGTGCACGACGCCGGTGATGCCGTGCTCGCGGAGCACGCCGGCGACGAACTCGGTGTCGTGCACGGAGCCCTCGACGAACGGCACGCCCTCGATCCGGGACGCGATGCCGGTCGACAGATCGTCGAGAACGACAACGCGCTCACCCGCGGCGAGCATGGCATGGGTGACGTGGGCACCGATGAAACCGGCGCCTCCGGTGACGAGCCAGGTCATGGTTGCTCACCCTAGGGCACGCCTCAGGCGACTGCCGTCCACAGCCAGAAACGCCTGACTTGCGACCAGCCTACCGAGTATGCATACTCAGTAGCTATGTCCATCAGACACGGTCTTCTCGCCCTGCTCCAGGACGGCCCGAAGTACGGCTACCAGCTCCGGGTCGAGTTCGAGCACGCCACCGGAACGACCTGGCCACTCAATGTCGGGCAGGTCTACACGACGCTCACCCGGCTCGACCGCGACGGCCTCGTGCGGGGCGCGGGCGAGGACGGCGAGGGTCGGGTGATGTACGAGATCACCGACCAGGGCAGCGACGAGCTCACCAGCTGGTTCCGTACGCCCGTCAGCCGCGAGGCGCGACCGCGGGACGAGCTCGCGATCAAGCTCGCCCTCGCGCTCACCGTCAACGGCGTCGACGTCGGGGCGATCGTGCAGACGCAGCGGACCGCCACCCTGCGCACGCTGCAAGAGCTGACCCGGCTCAAGCGCGACGCCACCGAGAAGGACATCTCCTGGCTGCTGATCCTCGACGGGATGATCTTCCAGGCAGAGGCGGAGGTGCGTTGGCTCGACCACTGCGAGAGCCGGCTGATCCGACACAAGACCAGCGACACCAAGGCCCCGCAGCCGCAGCCCGACGACATCGAGGTGCCGCGATGAACGCCGCCGCACAGATCGTCCTCGAGCTCCGCGACGTACGCCGCGTGCACGGACACGGTGAGACGGCCGTGCACGCGCTCCGCGGCATCACGCTCAAGATCCGCCCCGCCGAGCTCGTCGCCGTGATGGGTCCCTCCGGCTCCGGCAAGTCCACGCTCCTCCATCTCGCCGGCGGCCTCGACACCCCCACGTCCGGCAACGCGATCGTCGAAGGCGTCGACCTCGGCACCCAGTCCCGCGCCCAGGTCGCGGCGCTGAGGCGACGCGCGATTGGCTACGTCTTCCAGGACTTCAACCTGATCCCCGCCCTCACCGCCGCGGAGAACGTAGCCCTCCCCAGAGAGCTCGACGGAGTGTCCGCGCGCCGTGCCCGCAAGCAGGCCGTCGCGGCGCTCGAGGAGGTCGGCATCGCCGACCTCGCGAACAGGTTCCCCGACGACATGTCGGGCGGTCAGCAGCAGCGGGTCGCGATCGCGCGAGCGCTCGTCGGCGAGCGCAGGCTCGTGCTCGCCGACGAGCCGACGGGGGGCGCTCGACTCCGAGACCGGCGAGTCGGTGCTGCGGGTGTTGCGTGGTCGGGTCGACGCAGGGGCGGCCGGACTGCTCGTCACCCACGAGGCCCGGCACGCCGCCTGGGCCGACCGCGTCGTGTTCCTCCGCGACGGCAGGATGGTCGACGACTCCGGGTACGTCTCCGAGCCCGAGTCACTTCTCGAAGGCGCCCAATGAGCATCCGAGGTTCCTGGCGGGTGTCGTTGCGCATCGCGCGCCGCGACGTGCTGCGCGCGAAGGGCCGCAATCTCCTTGTGGTGTTGATGATCGGCATCCCCGTCCTGCTGGTCGCCGGGCTGTCCCTGACGTTGCGCTCGGTGGAGGCCGGCGACGAAAGCGCCACGTTGCGGTCGTTGGGCGCGGCGGAGGCCCTCGTCCAGGGGCACGGCCACCAGCCGCTCGTGCAACACCCCACCGAACGGTGGCTGTACGACGGCGACGAGCAGGACGACGTCCCCTGGACCGCCGGCGAGATCGCGAAGGCGACCAACAACGACCTCGCCTCCGTCCAGACCGGCCGGGTCCTGCTCACCACCGAGGCCGGCGGGCTTGGCGTCCAGGTCCGCGAGCTCGACCTGCGCAACAAGCTGACCAAGGGACTCGCCAAGATCACCGACGGTCGAGCGCCCGAACGAGCGAACGAGGTCCTCGTCACCGCCGCCCTCGCCGAGCGGGGCATGGGCCTCGGCGGCACGGTGCGGGTACGAGACGGCAAGGCGTTCACCGTTGCCGGCATCGTCCGCGTCCCCGAAGACCTCAAAGGCATGCAGCTCGTGGCCCTCCCCGGCGCGCTGCTGGGTGAGGACGGGAATCCCCCGGAGTACCTCGTCGGTGGGCCTCCCCTCTCCTGGAAGCAGGTCCGCGCCCTCAACGAGCAGGGGCTGTACCTGCTCTCGCGAGCCGTGCTCCGCGACCCGCCGCCGACGTCGGAGATCGCCCCGAAGATGGTCGAGAGGCAGACCTCCGACGACTCGAGCATGTTGGGGACCAACGGCGCGATCGGCGGCATCGTGGTCCTGGAGATCGTGTTGCTGGCGGGACCGGCGTTCGCCGTCGGCGCCCGCCGGCAGAGCAGGCAGCTGGCCCTGTTCGTCGTGACCGGCGGCACCCCCAAGGACGTTCGCCGGGTCGTACTCGCCCAGGCCTTGGTCCTCGGGTTCGCCACCGCCGTGCTCGGCTGCGCGGTCGGCGTGGTCGGGTTCCTCGCCGCCCGCCCCGTCATCGAGAACTTCTATGGCAAAGCGATCCCGGATGTCGCCCTCGACCCGGGCGACTTCGGGATGCTCATCGGTGCGGGTGTCCTGGCTGCCCTCGCGGCGGCGCTCGTCCCCGCGATCCAGACCTCCCGCCAGGATGCCGTCGCGGTCCTCGGCGGCCGGCGCGGAGAGCTCCGTACCAAGCGCCGTTGGCCGATCGCTGGCGTCGTGATCGCCGCGATCGGCGTCGCGATCCTGGTCCTGCAGGGATTCCGGAAGGACGCCGAGAACTGGGCGGTGGTCGCCGGCACCGTCGCCCTGTCGCTCGGCGCGATCCTGATCATGCCGGCCGTCGTCGGGCTCGCGGGCCGCTTCGCCGGACGACTGCCGTTGCCGCTGCGACTGGCCGCGCGGGACACCTCACGGCATCGGAGCCGTACGGTCCCCGCCGTCGCCGCGATCATGGGCACGGTCCTCACCGTCACAGCCATGTCGGTCGCGGCGTTCAGCACGCTCGCGATGGAAGGCCGGGACTACCAGCCCCGAGAGCCGATGGGCACGCTGACCGGGTTCCTCTACGGAGTGCCCAACGCCGCGGCGAAGGAGGCTGAGCGGGCGGTCGAGCACGAGCTGCCGGGACGCGAGGTCGCGGTGCTCTACGAGGTCGACCCCTACGCGGCGAAGGGGCGGATGGCGACCCTGGTCGTTCCGGGAGCCGGCTGCAAGGGCCCAGGCTTCCCCAGCTGCAAGGCCATCGACCGGGTCGGCCGGCTGGAGTCGTACAGCCTGGCGGTGGTGACACCAGAAGGTGTCGAGGCCCTGCTCCGCAGGAAGCCCACGGCGGCGGAGGCCAAGACCCTGGCTGCGGGCGGCGTGCTCGTCCCGGTCGAGGCCGCCCTCACCCAGCGCGGGACGGCCTACCTCCAGACCTACCTGACCAAGGACACCGACGGTAAGTCCCGCACCGACACCAAGCGCCTCGAGGTGCCCGCCTTGGTGTTTCCCCCGATCACCGCACCGTTCGACCAGAAGGTCACCTATCCCGGAGTGATCAGTGAGCAGACCGCCGAGCGCCTGGGCCTCGCGTTCACCTCGTCCAGGGTCGTCGTGCCGCCCGGGGAGCCCGCGATCACCAAGGTGCAGCAGGCGCGGGTCGACGAGATCGTCGGCGGCCTGGTGGGCTTCACCGACCTCTACGTCGAGCGTGGCTACGACCATCCGGCCGGCACGTACCTGTTCCTCCTCTTGGCGCTGATCGGCGGGCTGATCGTGCTGGTCGGTACGTCGACCTCGACGGCGCTCGCGCTCGACGACGCCAAAGCCGACTTCGCCACGCTCGCGGCAATCGGCGCGGGGCCGGGGACCCGGCGCGCGACGGCGATGGGGCAGGCGGTGGTGATCGCGGTGCTCGGAGTGGTCGCCGGGGTCGCGGTCGGCATCGTCCCCGGCATCGCACTGACCTACCCGATCACGGCCGGATCGGCGGGCGGGCACATCGTCGACATCCCATGGGAGCTCCTCGGCATCGTCGCGGTAGGCGTGCCGCTGCTCGCCATCCTCGGCGCGGGCGTGTTCACCCGCGGGAGCCTGACGCTGGTCAGACGCGCGGAGTAGTACGTACGAAGTCGACCGCCTCGGCCACTACTGCCTTGTCCCGCAGGATGCGGTGGTGGCCGAGGCCGAGCGTCGTCACCAGCCGCGCGTCGGGCCAGGCCCGGACGAGTTCCTGCCCGCCCGAGATCGGCGTGTCTTCGTCGTTCCGGTCGTGCACCACGAGCAACGGCGGGACGGCCTGCTCCGACGCCAGCGACGGGATCGCGAACGCGTCCATCGTCACCCCGAACTTCGACTCGATCCGCCGCACCATCCGGCGCCGGATGCGCTCCCCGAAGCCGAAGCGGCGCGCGAACGTCATCGTCGAAGGGGTCGGGTGCGCCATCGGCGCGAGGAACACCAGCCGGTCCGGCTTGAGCCCCTCGCGCTGCTGCATCGCGACGACCGCCGCACCGGCCGAGTGGGCGATCAGCGCGTACGCGGGACCGTGCTCGGCGACCACCATCGCGAGCGCGTCGGACTGCTCGTACAGGGTCGTCCGTCCCGGACCGGACACACCCGGCTCGGACTCGCCATGACTCGGACCGTCGAACGTCACGACCTTGAAGCCGAGCGAGACGAGCGGCTCGACGAACGCGGTGAGCTGCGTCCCCCAGCCACCCCAGCCGTGTACGAGGTAGACGACCGGGCCCTCGCCCCACGACTGCCCGACGACGCGGCGGCCGTCGACGCGGACCGTGAACGGCGTCCCGGGAGCCAGCGGCACGGCCGGTCGGCGCGACCCGGGCGGCGTGCGGAACCACAGCTTCGCGGCCCAACGCGAGCCCACGTCCGGAGCGAGCGGCTCGAGAAGGCCGAAGGCGGCCCTCGTCAGCCCGAAGAGGGCGAGCATTCTGATACGACCGATCGTGCTTTTCTGTAGCGACACCATGAGGTCCCTCCCCGGGAGATTTCGAGCGACTCAGCCGACGCGGGCCGAGGCGAGCAGCTTGTCGACCGCAGCCCGCGCCCGCCGTTCGGCGTGCGGATCGGCGAGCAGCCGGTACGACTGATGAAAGGCGAGCATGACCCCGTGCAGCTCGAACGCGTACTGCTCGGGATCGAGATCGGCGTGGAACTGGCCGTCGTTCACTCCGGAGCGCCACATCGTCGCGATCGACTCCAGCCAGTCCCGCTGGCACTGGGCCAGCCGGTCGCGGACGAGACCGGGCTCGTCGTCGAGCTCGGTCGCCGCGGCCACGAAAACACAGCCGCCGGGCCAGGTGTCGCGGTCCCACTCGAGCCAGCCCTCGAACAGCTCGCGCAGCCGCGGCTCGCCACGATTGGTCTTCAGGGCAGGGCGAATCACCAGGTCGACGACGCGGGCCGAGGCGTACTCCAGCACGGCGAGCTGAAGTGCCTCCTTGGAACGGAAGTGCGCGAACAACCCGCTCTTGGAGAGCTGGGCCTGCTCGGCGAGCGAGCCGATGGTGAGGCCCCGCAGCCCGACCTTGCTGGCCATCCGCAACGCGGCCTCCAGCACGGCGTGCCGCGTCTCCTCACCCTTGCTCATGACTCGAAAATAGCACGACCGTTCAGTTACCGCTACGGCCTCGCCGAGAATGGCGAACACGGAGACCGGGCATCAGCTGCTCAACCCTGAACGGAGCGGCCTACGATGAGCCGTTCATGACAGAGGGGTGATCCACCTGGCGACCGCGTTCCTCGTCGGACCAGTCGACGCAGCCCAGCCACCAACGCACGAGGCGCTGGCGGAGCAGTTGCGCACCCTCGGCCTCACCGTCGTGGACGCCGCCGACCCCAGCACGCTGCACGAGGCGATCCAGACCGCGCCCGAGGGGCGGGTGGCGCTCGTCGACCGCCGCCTGGTCGCCCAGTCGCACGTCCTCCGCCAGATCGTCGCCGACCCGCGCCCGATCGCCGCCGCCGGACCGGGTGCGGTCGCGGTCGCGCAGGCCGCCCGCGAGCAGCTGCTCACCGCGGTCACGATCGCCGGCGCCGACCCGGACCCGGACCACATCGCCGCGGCGCTCGCCAGCGAGCTGCCGTTGCAGCGGATCGACCCGGCCCCACTCGTGGCCCAGCTCGCGGCCACGCCGGCCGAAGCCGCCGAGCTCCGCGCTCAGCTGGACGACAAGACAGAGGAACGGGTCCGCCTCAACCAGGCGGTCAAGGCCGAGGACAGCCTGTTCACCTCGTTCCTCGTCAGCCCCTGGACCAAGCACGTCGCCCGCTGGTGCGCCCGCGGCGGCATCCGGCCCAACCAGGTCACCTGGGCGTCCGCCGTCGTCGCGCTCGTCGCGGGCGTGCTCGCCGCGACCGGAACGAGGGCGGGCCTCACCGTCGGCGCGCTCCTGCTGCTGGTCTCGTTCTTCCTCGACTCGATCGACGGCCAGCTGGCGCGCTACACCTACAACTTCACCAAGCTCGGCAGCTGGCTGGACGCGACGTTCGACAAGGCGAAGGAGTTCGTGTTCTTCGCCGGCCTCGCGTATGGAGCCGCCACCCAACCGGGCGACGAGATCTGGCTGCTCGCCGCGAGCGCGGTCGCGTTCCAGGTCGTCCGGCACATGATGCACTTCGCGTACTCCGAGACCAGCGTGGACGCCGGCGTCGTCACGACCTCGGCCCAGGCCAAGCTGGCGGAGCTGCACTGGACGGTCGGCCTGCGCCGGCTCGCCCTGCTCCCCCAGGGCGAACGCATGCTGCTCATCGCCGTACTCACGATCCTCGCTGGCCCCCGCACGATGTTCCTCGTGCTGCTCGGCCTCGGGCTGCTGTCCGCTCTGTACGGGTTCACCGGCCGGATCCTGCGCAGCCTGCGCAAGATCCGCCGCGGCTGGTCCCAGCACGCGGCCTGGTCGCTCGGCGCGATGGTCGACGTCGGACCTATCGGTTGGCTCTGGCACCACGCGCTGCCGGGCCGTTCGCTCCCCTCGCCGCTGGTGACGCTCGTCGCCCTGGTCGTCCTCACCGGCGCGCTGTTGTTCACCCCTTCCGCGGGCGTGATGTGGATCGTCGTCGGCGTGCTCTGGTACGTCCTGTTGATCTCGTTCGCCAGCCGCCAACCGTTGAACGGATGGGCCGACTGGGTGCTGCCGCCGTCGTACCGGGCGGCGGAGGCCGCCGTCGCGATCGGTGCGGCGTCAATGCTCGCCCCGCACGCGCTGCCGGCGGCGTTCGCGTACGTCGCCGCCACCTCGTTCCACCACTACGACACCGTGTACCGGCTGCGCGGCGCCGAGACCGCGCCACCGCGCTGGTTGGTCGCCGCGACAGGCGGTCACGACGGCCGCATGCTTATCCTTGCGCTGCTCACCCTTGCCGGATCCGCTTGGCTGGCAGGTGGTCTGATCGTTCTGGCGATCTATCTGGCGGTGTTGTTCGTGGCCGAGAGTGTGGTGAACACCGCGACATGGGTACGAGGAGAACCGACGCAGCGCATGGCGACGCTGGTGACAGGAGACGGCCGGTGAACCGGGACGGCGAAGTGAGGCGTGCCGATAGTTGCCCAGGGTCATGTCGTACTCTCGTGCGCATGAGTTTGCAGTCGCCCGGAGGCGCTCTGTGACGAGTGTCACTGAGACGCCGTCCGAACTGGCACGGCGTTACGGCCTCTCGCCGAGCTCGGCCCGCCCACCGTTCTTCAGCTACATCAGGCAGCTGTGGGAGCGGCGGTACTTCATCCGTTCGTTCGCGACCTCGCGCACGGTCACGATGTACGCGGGCGCCCGCCTCGGCCAGCTGTGGCAGGTCCTCACGCCGCTGCTGAACGCCGCGGTGTACTTCCTGCTGTTCGGCCTGCTGCTGCAGACCAGTCGGAGCATCCCGAACTTCATCGCGTTCCTCGTGACCGGTGTGTTCGTGTTCTCGTTCACCCAGCGCTCGGTCACGTCCGGCGCGTCGGCCATCACCAGCAACCTCGGGCTGATCCGCGCCCTGCACTTCCCGCGCGCGACACTGCCGTTGACGTTGACGCTGATCGAGCTGCAGCAGATGCTGATCTCCGTCGGCGTGCTCGTCGTGATCGTCCTGCTCACCGGTGAGCCGGTCACCTGGGCGTGGCTGCTGATCATTCCGGCGCTGATCCTGCAGACGATCTTCAACACCGGGCTGTGCATGGCCCTCGCGCGGATCGGCTCGCGGATGACCGACATCACGCAGCTGCTGCCGTTCATCACCCGGACCTGGCTGTACATGTCCGGCGTGTTCTTCTCGATCCCGCAGAAGATGCACCATCATCCGAAGCTCCGGGACATCATGATGGGGAACCCGGCAACTGTGTATATCGAGCTCGTTCGGGATGCCTTCATGGATCGGCACGACGCGCCCTCCTGGGCATGGTTGGCCGCGATCGTCTGGGCGGTGGTGATGTTCTGTGTCGGGTTCTGGTACTTCTGGCGTGCTGAGGAGACCTACGGGCGTGGCTGAGGTCGTACCTACCGACGAGCGGGCGCCGACCGTCGTGGTCGACGACCTGCACGTCGTCTACCGCGTCTTCGGCGCGGGAACGGGTGGCAAGGGCACCGCTCCGGCGGCCCTCCGGCGCCTGGTGCGCCGCCAGTCGTCCCCGGTGCTGCGCGAGGTGCACGCGATCCGCGGCATCTCGTTCACGTCGTACCACGGCGAGTCGGTCGGCCTGATCGGCCGGAACGGCTCGGGCAAGAGCACGCTGCTGAAGGCGATCGCCGGTTTGCTCCCGCCGACGAAGGGTGCGGTGTTCACCGACGGGCAACCGTCGCTGCTCGGGGTGAACGCGGCGTTGATGAACGACCTCACCGGCGAGCGGAACGTCGTCCTGGGCTGCCTCGCGATGGGCATGACGCCCGCCGAGGTGAAGGAGAAGTACGACAGCATCGTCGAGTTCTCCGGCATCGGCGAGTTCATCGACCTGCCGATGCGGACGTACTCCTCGGGCATGGGTTCGCGGCTGCGGTTCGCGATCGCGGCGGCGAAGAAGCACGACGTGCTGCTGATCGACGAGGCGCTGGCGACCGGCGACGCGGAGTTCCGGCGGCGTTCGGAGGAACGCATCCGTGAGCTGCGCGACGAGGCTGGCACGGTGTTCCTGGTCAGTCACGGCCTCGACGTGATCACCGCGACCTGCGATCGGGCGATCTGGCTGGAAAAGGGCGAGATCAAGATGGACGACGACGCCGCCACCGTGGTCAAGGCGTACATCGCCGACACCGGCGGCTGAGTGCCGCTCAGGCTCGCTCCACGCGCCTCATCGGCGTTGGATCACGCCGAACGACTCGCTTCTGGCGGGCCGATCGTGCCTGCTCAGCTGCTCGAGGGCCTGCTGTCCGAGCCCGACGGGATTGCCGCTTCGGCGCTTCTGGCGTTGGGCCTCCGGCTCTCGCCTGCCGGCGTCGCGCATGACCGTGCGGGCTGGGAGGCGCTGGCCGCGGACGAGGCCTTCGTCCGGGACACGAGCATCGTGGGCACCGAGCATCTGCTGCTGGCGTTGCTGTCCTCGCTGCCCGGTGACTGGCGTGCGCTGCGGGCGCAGCTCCTGCAGTGCCAGCACGCGTTGTCGCCTGGCGGAGTCTGGGAGGCGGCCGAGACGTACCCGTTCTCCTCGCTGGCACCTTGCGCAGCCGAACACCCGGTGATCACGCCGCTGGTCGCGGCTGAGCCCGCCGTCGGCGTCTCGGTGGCGTCCACGAACGGTGAGGCCGCCTGCTACGGCTGGGCCGACGTCGCGCGCGAACGGCCCGTGGAGCCGACCACGCCGTTCCGGATCTGCTCCATCTCGAAGATCGCCACCGCGCTGCTCCTGCTCCGGCTGCAGGAGACCGGTCTGGTCGCTCTCGACGATCCCGCCACGACGTACCTGCGTGCCTTCCCGTTGCTCGATCCCGAGGGCGAACCGTCGGCGGTGACGCTGCGGGAGCTGCTCACGCACACCGCGGGCATGCCGCCTGGCGTCGGGCTGCGGCACTACCTCGGGCCGGTGCCCGCGCCGGCCGAGTCCTTCGCCGAGGGCATCCGCGCCGTCCGGCCAGCGGGCAGCTTCGCGTACAGCAACCTCGGCTTCGTCGCGCTCGGTCAGGTGGCCGCGGACGTTCTCGGGCGCTCGTACGCCGAGGCCGTGACGTCGTGGGTACTGGAACCGCTCGGGCTGTCGGACGTTGCCGTCGCGCCGGTGCTGCCGGACGACGCGGCCCGGGGCTACGTGGTCGACGCGGGTCAGCTCGTGCTGGTCCGCAGCAGCGCGATCCTCGCCCAGGGCGCCGGCGAGCTCGTCTGCTCCGCCTCCTCCGCCGCCCGCCTCGCCGCGGCGGTCATGACCGACGAGCTGATCTCGGCACGTTCACGCGAGGATCTGCTGGGCCGGTACGTCGTCCAGCCGTCCGGGCGGTGGCAGGGTCTCGCGGTCCGCGTCGAGGACCGGGACGGCATGCTCGTCGCGTACCACGGCGGGAACTGGCCCGGCTACACCGCTGCCGTCTACGCCGCCGACGACGGGCACGCGGTCGCGGCGCTCGCGAACACGAATGTCTCGCTGCTGAAGGGTTTCCTGCACGCCGCGTTCGTCGGCAGCTAGGGCGTCCCGTCCGACCACCCGCCCGTGGTCGCCTTACACGGCCGGTGGCCCCTCTACCTGGCGTCCACCCCACGTAAAGGGGCCAATGATCATGTAAACATGATCATTGGCCCGGGTGCTCGACCGGCGGATACGGTCGGCGGCTAGGGCGTCTCGTCCGGCCGCTCGTGCTCGCCCAGCGAGCGCGGGCTGGTGAGGAAGCCCCAGCCCCAGGTCAGGTGCATGGTCGCGATCACGACCGGCAGCCACAGCCGCGCCCGCCAGTTCAGGCCGCGGCTCTCGACGAGCGAGCCAAGCACGATCGCGAGCGCGTACCCCACCGGCAGCACGAAGCCCAGCAACAGCAGCGACATCCGGGTTACCGCGCCGACCAGGCCGAGCAGCGTCCCGACCAGCACCGCGAGGGAGGCCGTCGGCGCCGCCAGGTAGCGCAGCGACGAGGTGCCCCGGTGCGTACGCGTCACCACGCGCCGCCAGCGACCGGTCAGGTAGAACTGCCGCGCCAGCGCACGGACGTTCGGCCGCGGCCGGTACGTCACCCGCAGGTCCGGCGAGAACCACACCGTGCCGCCGCTGCGACGGATCCGGTAGTTCAGCTCCCAGTCCTGCGCGCGGACGAACGTCTCGTCGTACCCGCCCAGCTTGTCCAACGTCGACCGCCGGAACACCCCGAGGTACACCGAGTCGACCGGCCCGGCGCCACCACCGAGGTGGAAACGCGCCCCGCCGATCCCCAGCGCCGACGTCATCGCCCGCGCGACGGCCTGCTCGAACGGGGTCAAACCCTCGGCAGCCATCACGCCGCCCACGTTGTCCGCGCCGGTCTCCTCGAGCACCTCGACCGCGCGCTTGATGTATCCGGGCGAGAGGATCCCATGCCCGTCCACCCGCATCACGATCCCGTGCTGGGCTTGCCGAATCGCCGCGTTCAGTCCGCTGGGCGTGATCCCGCGCGGGTTGTCGATCAACCGCACGCGCGGGTCGGCCGTCACGATCTCCTGCGCGATCTCGTGGGTACGGTCCGTGGACGGACCGACCGCGATCACGATCTCGAGCGGGCCTGGGTAGTCCTGGGCGAGCACCTTGTTGACCGAGTCGCGCAGGAAGCGTTCCTCGTTCAGTACCGGCATCACGACAGAGACCGGCGGCCAAGTAGCCCGCGCGGTATCGGAGTCTCGTGTCACGACACCGGTCTCCTCGACTGTCTCCATAGCGTCCGCCAACCTATCTGGCATCCCTGACCGACCCGTCGCCGGGCCAATTGTGACGGAGTAGGGACGCAGGGTCAGGCTGCCGCGCAGACAGAGTTGAGGTCGCCGACCGGTTCGGGAGACTTTGTCCCGTTTGATTTTATCGATTTGGACGGCTGGGGTGCCTTCACCGGCTTCTTCGCCGCCGTCGGGGTGGGAACGACGCCGTTCGACGCATCGATCGCGCTTCGGACCTTCGACTGGATCAGCGTGACGTTCGGGTGCGACGCGCGGATCAGCGGCGGGACGAACTGCACCGAGGTGATCTTCTGCTTCTTCACCCGCATCGAGAGGTCGACGAACTTCCCCAGCTCCGAGCTCGGGATGTCGGTCGACATCACCTGCTTGCCGGCCTTCGCGATCGCCTGGAACTTCAGCAGCACGGTGCCGGGATCCAGCTGGTCCAGCATCGCCGCCATCACGCAGCGCTGCCTGGCCATCCGGTCGTAGTCGCTCGAGCCCGTCCGGGACCGGGCGTACCAGAGCGAGCGGTACCCGTCGAGCTTCTGCTTGCCGGCCTTGATCGTGCCGCTGCGTTCGCTGCCGATGCCGCCGATCGGGACGTTCTTCTTGACGTCGATCGTCAGCCCGCCCACCGCGTCGACGAGCTGCCGGAAGCCGAACAGGTCGATGAGCACGTAATAGTTGACCGGCAACCCGGTGAGTCCGCTGATCGCGTCCTTGGTGGCGACGATCCCGGGGTCCGGTACGCCGGGGAACAGCTCCTTGTGGTCGTTCGCCCAGGTGTAGACGGCGTTGAGCAGGCAGCTGTCGCAGTGGAACCCGTTCGGGAACTGCTCGTGCATCACGGTGCCGCGCGGGAACGGGACGCGCTGCAGGTTGCGCGGGAAGCTGAACATCGCGGTGTGGCCGGTGTCCTCGTCGACCGAGACCAGCGTGATGCTGTCGGGACGGAGGCCCTCGCGGTCGGGGCCGGCGTCGCCGCCGAGCAGCAGGATGTTGTAGCGGCCGGCGTTCGGGTCGGACTTCTTGCCCGCGCCGAAGATTCCGTCGATCGACTCGCGGGCGACCGCGACGTACTGCGACCCGAGCAGCAGGGCGCCGACGCAGACGAGCGACATGGTGGCGGTGGCGATCGTCGCGGTGAGGCGCTGCTTGCGTTCGAGGCCGAGCGGCCGGCCGAGGCGCCAGGCGTCGATGAACAGCAGCAGCCAGCCGACGGCGAAGATCAGCAGAACGATGCGGAGCACGGCGAGCACGGCGGAGTTGGTGAACAGGCCGACGAGCAGGTTGGGGGCGAGCCAGGCGAGCAGTGCGGCGAGGGCTCCGACGCCGAGGACGCCGAGCAGGACACGTACGGCGAACCGTCCGACCGCCTTGTTGCCGGCGACGAGCTGAGCCGTCCCGGGGGCGAACAACGTCATCAACAGCAGCGTGATGCTCCGGCGGAATCGCACCCGCGACGAGTGCCCCTGGAGGTCCTCCTCCTGCATGCCCCTGCCCCGTTCGATCTACTCTCCGTGATGTTCGTGACTGTCAGTATTTGCACAGCGGATCGGAACTTCGGGGGTGCCACGCCGAGTGGTGGGATCTCAATCCGGGTAGCGTGACCGGCATGCCCAACGGTGGCCCGCGCGACGAGGACCCCCAATACGACTGGCTCTACGCACGCGACAACGCGGCGGGCGACCAAGCCGAGCCGGCGGGTGACGACGCGACCCAGATGATGCCGCGGCGCCGCGATCGGCGGTCCGGGCACAGGCGGAGCGGGCTGTACGCCGACGAGTCCGACTCGACGCGGCCGCTGTCGCAGGGTTACGACCAGGGCTACGACCAAGAGGGCGGGTACGGGCAGCAGCCGCCGCCCGCTCCGTACCGGACCGATCCGAACGATCCGCAGTACCCGCCGCCGCTCCCGCCGCGACAGCCCAGCCCGCAGCCCCAGGGGCCCGGCGGCCCGCCGCAGGGTCCGCGGGGTCCACAGCCCCCTCAGCCGCCGCGCCGGGCTCCGTCCACGCGGCGCCGGCGCCGGTTGCCGATCATCCGGATCATCCTGCTGTTGATCTTCGCGTACCTGGTGTTCCTCGTCGCGATGCCGATCGTGGCGTGGGGCCGGGTGGACAAGGTGCCGTTCGAGTCGGCCGACGGCGGGCCACCGGACACGCCCGGCACGACATACCTGCTGGTGGGCTCGGACAGCCGCGAGGGCCTGACCCGCGAGGAGCAGAACGAGCTCGGCACCGGGCGCGCGACCGGGCAGCGGACCGACACGATCATGCTGCTGCACGTTCCGACGTTCGGGCCGCCGGTGCTCGTCTCGATCCCCCGCGACCTGCGCGTGAACATCCCCGGTCGGGACGGGCGGAGCCGGATCAACGCGGCCTACGCGTTCGGCGGCGCCGAGCTGCTGACGAAGACTGTCGAAGCGACGACGAACCTGCGGGTGGACGAGTACGTCGAGATCGGGTTCGGCGGCTTCGCGTCGATCGTCAACTCCCTTGGTGGCATCGAGATGTGCTTGCCGAAGGCGATGAAGGACAAGGACGCGCACATCGACCTGCCGGCCGGCTGCCAGACGTTGGACGGCAAGAACGCGCTGGGGTACGTCCGTGCCCGCAAGTCCGACCCGCGCGGCGACCTTGGGCGGGTCGAGCGGCAGCGACAGTTCCTCGCGGCGGTGCTGAAGGAGGCCGCGAGCCCGGCGACGTTCGTCAACCCGATCCGGTACGCGACCCTCAACACCGCCGGCGGCGACGCACTGACGGTCGGCGACTCGACCGGGCTGTTCGACCTGGCCAAGTTCGCCCTCGCGATGCGAGCGATCTCCGGCGAGGGCGGCGTGACGTTGACCGTGCCGGTGACCGACGGCAGCGCGGAGCGGCTGGACGAGGACAAAGCCGAGCTGCTCTTCGACGCCCTCCGTTCCGGCGGCACGATCCCGCGCGACCTGCTGCCTTCGCCCTTGCCGTCCTAGCCTCGCCTTACCCGGCCAGTGGCCCCTCTACCTGGCGTCCACCCCACGTAAAGCGGCCAATGATCATGTAAACATGATCATTGGCCCCAGGGCGGGCGGGCCGGACCGGGCGAACCACCGCCGGACGAAAGGTCGAGGCTAGCGGGCGGGCCGTTGGTTGCCGGGGAAGAGGCTCGGGTCGATCAGCGGGCCGAGGTGGGCGAGCTTGTCGGGGTTCAACACGTTCTGGAAACCGACGATCTGACCGTCGGCGATCTGCAGGGCGAGGACGGCGGCCAGGTTGCCGTCGGCGTCGACGATGCGGGCGCCGGGGTGGCCGTTGACGAGCGTGGGCTCGATCCTGCCGGACAGGCTCTTCGCCGTACGGAAGATGCCCAGCACGAACCGCGCCACCCTGGTCCGGCCGACCGCCGGGGTCGCGAGCGCGGGTGCCTTGCCGCCGCCGTCGCCGACGAACGCGACGTCCTCGGCGAGCATCCGTTCCAGGCCAGCGATGTCGCCTGACTCCGCCGCCGCGAAGAACTGCCGCGCCAGTTCGTCCCGCCGCGCAGGCGAGGCCTCGAAGCGAGACTCCCCCGACGCGAGCCGGCGCTGGGCGCGGACGAAGATCTGCCGGCAGTTCGCCTCGGTCTTCTCCACGATGGCGGCGATCCGGTCGTAGTCGTACCCGAAGACCTCACGCAGCAGGAACACCGCGCGCTCGACCGGCGTCAGGCTCTCCAGCAGGACGAGGAACGCGAGCGACACCGTGTCCGCCGTCTCGGCGTGCGCGGCAGGGTCGCCCATCGCGGACGTGTCGAGCAGCGGCTCGGGAAGCCAGGCGCCGACGTACTGCTCGCGCCGCACCCGCGCCGAGCGCAGGTGGTCGATCGCGAGCCGGGTCGTGACCGTCGTGGCGTACGCCTCGGGCGACTCCACCTCGTGGGGCTGCGACCGAACCAGGCGCAGGAACGCCTCCTGCACGATGTCCTCCGCCTCCGCGACGCTGCCGAGCATCCGGTACGCGATCGAGAACATCAGCGGCCGCAGCTCGTCGTGCAGGTCCGCCGCGAGATTGGTCACGGCTTCGATCCAACCATGTCGGTGTCACAGGACGGAGGAGCCGTACGTCGGAGGGGTCATCAAGTGAGGAAAATGGAGGCACACCGATGCGTATCTTCCTCGCCGGAGCGACCGGAGTCGTCGGCCGTTACCTGGCACCGGCCCTGATCGAACGGGGCCACGAGGTCGTCGGCACCACTCGTTCGTCCGCCAAGGTCGAGAGCCTGCGCGCTTCCGGGGTCGAGCCCGTGGTGGTCGACGGCCTGGACGCGGACGGCGTTCTCCGCGCGGTCAGCAAGTCCAAGCCCGACGTCGTCGTCCACCAGCTGACCGGCCTCGGGACGGGCGCGGACTTCAAGCACTTCGACCGGTCGTTCGCGGAGACGAACAAGCTGCGGACGCGCGGGACCGACAACCTGCTCGCTGCCGCTCGGGCGAGTGGAGCGGGGCGGTTCGTGGCGCAGAGCTTCACCAGCTGGCCGTTCCCGCGTACGGGCGGGCCGGCCAAGACCGAGGCCGATCCGCTCGACCCGTCGCCGATTGCCGCGTCCCGGGAGTCGTACGCCGCGATCGTGCACGTGGAGGAGGTGGTGGCGGGCGCGTCCGACCTGGCGGGCGTCGCGTTGCGGTACGGCGGCTTCTACGGCCCGGGCACGAGCCTCGGCCGCGACGGCGAGATCACCGAGATGGTCCGGTCGCGCAAGCTGCCCCTGGTCGGCTCCGGCGAGGGCGTGTGGTCGTTCATCCATATCGCCGACGTCGCCTCGGCCACCGTCTGCGCGATCGAGGGCAGCGCGACCGGGATCTTCCACATCGTCGACGACGAGCCGGCGCCGGTCCGAGTGTGGCTGCCGTACCTCGCCTCAGCACTGGGCGCCAAGCCACCGCTGAAGGTGCCCGCCTTCGTCGCCAAGCTGCTGATCGGCGAGATGGGCGTCGCGATGATGACCCAGATCCGCGGCGCGTCGAACGCGAAGGCCAAGCGGGAGCTGGGCTGGCAGCTGACCTACCCGAGCTGGCGCGAAGGCTTCCGCACCGGCCTCTGACGAGTCAGCGCAACCCTAAGGGCGGCCGAGGCCTCGGTAGGTCCAGCCGGCTGTCCGCCAGGCCTGGCGGTCGAGGCAGTTGCGGGCGTCGATGACCTGGCGGTCCGCCACCACGTCGCCCAGGACGACGGGGTCCAGCTCGCGGAACTCCGGCCACTCCGTCAGGTGCAGGACGACGTGGGCGCCGCGGCAGGCGTCCATGACGGAGTCGGCGTAGCGCAAGGTCGGGAACGAGCGGCGGGCGTTCTCGTTCGCCTTCGGGTCGTACACGCTCACCAGTGCGCCGTGCAGGTGGATCCGGCCGGCGACGTTCAGCGCGGGCGAGTCGCGGATGTCGTCGGTGTTCGGCTTGAACGCCGCACCCAGCACCGCGACCTTCGAGCCGACCCAGCGGTTGCCGAGCACCTCCGCGCACAGGTCGACGACCTTCTGCCGGCGGTTGAGGTTGATCTGGTCGACCTCGCGCAGCAGCGTGAGCACCTCCTCCGCACCCAGCTCGCCGGCGCGGGCCATGAAGCCGCGCAGGTCCTTGGGGATGCAGCCTCCGCCATACCCCAGCCCGGCGTCGAGGTACCGCCGGCCGATACGCGCGTCGTACCCGATCGCGTCGGCGAGGATCGACACGTCCGCGCCGGTCGCGTCGCACAGCTCGGCCATCGCGTTGATGAACGAGAGCTTGGTCGCGAGGAACGAGTTCGCCGCCGTCTTCACCAGCTCGGCGGTCGCGAAGTCGCACACGATCACCGGTACGCCGCCGGCGACGATCGGCGCGTAGACCTCGCGCAGGATCCGTTCGGCCCGCTCGCTGCGCACCCCAAGCACCAGCCGGTCGGGTCGCAGCGTGTCCTCGACCGCGAAGCCCTCGCGGAGGAACTCCGGGTTCCACGCCAGCTCCACGTCGGCCGTCGTGAGCGACGCGATGCGGGCGGCGAGGCGCGAGGCCGTACCCACCGGGACCGTCGACTTGCCGACGATCAGCGCCGGCCGGGTCATCCGGCTGGCGAGCGCCTCGACGGCGGCGTCGACGTACGACAGGTCCGCCGCGTACTCGCCATCGCGCTGCGGCGTGCCCACGCAGACGAAGTGGACGTCGCCGAACTCCGCGGCCTCGTCGTAGGACGTGGTGAACCGCAACCGGCCGGTCTCGACGTGCTTGCGGAGCAACGGCTCCAGCTCGGGCTCGAAGATCGGCACCTGACCGTCGGCCAGCTTGGCGATCTTGCCCGGGTCGACGTCGACGCCGAGGACCTCGAAGCCGAGCTCGGCCATGCAGGCGGCGTGCGTCGCGCCGAGATAGCCCGTACCGATGACAGTGATGCGATGCGTCACGGCCTAGGACCTCCCAGCCCTGTTGGCGAACGGCCGACGCGCCGCACGTTACCCCACCGTAGGATTCACGGCATGAGCGAGATCCCGCTGTTCGCCCTGCCCGAGGAACACGAGGCCATCCGCGAGGCCTGCGCGGCCGTGTGCCGCGACAAGGTCGCGCCGCACGCGGCGGAGGCAGACCGGCTGAGCGAGTTCCCGCAGGCGTCGTACGACGCGCTGCGCGCGGCCGACTTCCACGCCCCGCACGTCCCGGAGGCGTACGACGGTGCCGGCGCCGACGCGCTGGCCACGGCGATCGTGATCGAGGAGGTCGCGCGGGTCTGCGCCTCGTCGTCGCTGATCCCGGCGGTGAACAAGCTCGGCTCGATGCCGCTGATCCTCGCGGGCACGGAGGAGCTCAAGCAGCAGTACCTGGTGCCGCTGGCGCGCGGCGAGGCGATGTTCTCGTACTGCCTGTCCGAGCCCGAGGCCGGCAGCGACGCGGCGTCGATGAAGACGCGGGCCGTACGTTCCGGCGACTCCTGGGTGCTGAACGGCGTGAAGCGCTGGATCACGAACGCCGGGGTGAGCGAGTTCTACACGGTCTTCGCCGTGACCGATCCGGAGGCGGGGGCGCGCGGCATTTCCGCTTTCGTGGTGGAGAAGTCCGACGCCGGCGTGTCGTTCGGGGCGCCAGAGAAGAAGCTGGGGATCAAGGGCTCGCCGACGTGCGAGGTCTACCTGGACAACGTCACGATCCCTGCCTCGCGGCTGATCGGCAACGAGGGCGAGGGTTTCAAGCTGGCCCTGCGTACGTTGGACCACACGCGCGTGACGATTGCCGCGCAGGCGTTGGGGATCGCGCAGGGTGCGCTGGACCACGCTGTCGCCTATGTGCGCGAGCGGAAGCAGTTCGGCCAGGCGGTGGCGGACTTCCAGGGCATCCAGTTCATGGTCGCGGACATGGGGATGAAGCTCGAGGCGGCGCGGCAGCTGACGTACGCGGCGGCGGCCCGGTCGGAGCGTGGCGACTCGGACCTGACGTTCTTCGGAGCGGCGGCGAAGTGCTTCGCTTCGGACGTGGCGATGGAGGTCACGACGGACGCCGTTCAGCTGCTGGGTGGGTACGGCTACGTGAACGACTACCCGCTCGAGCGGATGATGCGGGACGCGAAGATCACCCAGATCTACGAGGGCACGAACCAGATCCAGCGCATGGTGATGGGGCGAAAGCTGTTGCAGGGTTGATGGATCTCGCTCCCCTCACCGCTTCGGACGAGGCGCTCGTCGCGGCGGCCACCCGGGCGATCGACGCCGTCGGCGACGGCCGGGTGTACACGGTCGGCGCGGCCGTGAGCGCGGTGGACGGGTCGGTGTACGTCGGCGTCAACCTGTACCACTTCACCGGCGGCCCCTGCGCCGAGCTGACGGCGCTCGCGACCGCGCGGACCCAGGGCGCGCGGGAGCTCACGACCATCGTCGCGGTCGGCGACCGCGGCCGCGGCGTGCTGTCGCCCTGCGGGCGGGACCGGCAGGTGCTGGCCGACCTGTTCCCGGGAATCCGGGTCATCCTGCCGACGCCGGACGGCCCGCGCACGGTGCCGGTCGCGGAGCTATTGCCGCTCGCATACGTCTCCACTCTGGCGAACCAGCAGCGCGTGCCGTTCGCCGCCGAATACCTGGACGCCGTACGGGCCGGACGGAAGGTGGCGACGATCCGCCTGCGCGACTCGGTGCGCCTCGGCGAGGCGGACCTGGTGTTCGAGTCCTCGCCCGAGGTGGTGCTGTCGGGCGAGGTGACCAGCCTGGTCCGCAAGCGCCTCAGCGACGTCACGCACGAGGAGGCGGTGGCCGCCGGCAACGCGGACCTCGCCGACCTGCGAGCCCGGATGCCGCGGCACTACCCGGAGATCACCCTCGACGACGACGTGACGATCGTCGGCTTCCGGCTCACCGGGCGCTGACGATCAGAGTTTGCGTCGGCGAGGCAGGATCGAGGAGTGACCTTCACTCCGTCCACCTTCGGGGCCAAATGATCATGTTTACATGATCATTGGCCCCTTTACGTGGGGTGGACGCCAGGTAGAGGGGCCACTGGACGTGTGAGGCGACCAGCCGACCAACCCGTCACGAAATCCTGAGGCTAGTCGTCGCCAGGGTGGTTGACGAGGTACGCAGCGGCCGAGGGGGCGTCGTCGTGGGCTTCGAGCGTGCCCTCGTACACGAAGACCCGCACGTTGGTGAGGCCGTCCGCCGGATAGTCCTCCGGGTCGTCGCCGTACACCTGCATCCGCACGCCACCGTCGACGTCGTCCGGATGGTCCATCACCCAGACCTCGAGGATCGCCCGCGCCACGTCGTCGGCGTCCCGTTCCAGGTCCGAACGCGACTCCCGCCGCCCCGAGCCCTCCCAGCTGCCGTCGTAGTCGCTCAGCTCGACCTCGTACGTGTAGTACCTCGGCATTGCCCCCTGAATCCCTCCACTCCGCACAACTCCCGCCGCGGAAACTACCGCAGCCAGGGCAATCTCAGGAAGAGTCGCCCAGATCCAGCTCGCCGGACGCGTGCCGGCGCTTGTCGAGGTTCTCCAGGTAGATCGTGAAGTCCTTGATCCCCTGCGTGTCCGCCCGATAGATCTGCTCCGCGGTGTCCGTCACGTACCGCTCCTGCAGGGACAGCTGGTACAGCAGCTCATCCCCAGGCGAACGCTCCCCCGACCGCGGCGTGTACCAACGCGGCAGGGAGAGGAACGCCTGCAGGCTCTCCGGCAGGTTGCGCCGGATCGTCAACGACAGCACGTGCAACACCTCCGGGTCCGACCCCGCGTTCGGGTGCCCCAGGACGTCGGACAGCTTCGCGGAGATCCGCCGGAACGTGTCGACCGCACCCGCGGGCAGCCGCGAGGACGACCGGTCCACGAACGTCCCCAGCGACGCGAGATCCGTGCGCAGCGGACCCACGTCCTCCGCCGTCCCCGACAGCACCAGCTTCGGCTTCTCCGGCGGGGCCAACAGCGCGCCCGCCGCGTACAGAGCGGCCACCACCAGCGGCCAGTACGGTCCCGCGATCCCCGTGAACGTCAGCCCCAGCCCCGCCAGGCCCGCCGCCGAGCCCACCAGGTTCTTGGTCGACCCGAGATAGCGCAGGAACCGGTTCTCACTGGTAGCCACGGATCTCCCGGAACGCGGCCTCCAGCGAACCCTCCCGGGCATCGAAAGCCCGCCCACCGGTCCGAGACGCGAGCTCCTTCATCTCGTCAGTATTGCCCTCGCCGAACAGCACGGTGAAGATCGGCACGTTCTTCAACGCCGGCGGCAGCAACGCATGCCGCGTCCAGAACTGCGAGCTGTCCGCGCCGTGGTTGCTCTCGCCGTCCGTCATGACAACGACCGACGTCGCGAAGTCACCCGCCGGCGCCTTGGCCAGCTCGTCGAACGCCGCCAGCACGCTGTCGAAGACGGCCGTGTCACCGCCCGGCTCCAACGCCTCCGCGGCGGACTTGATCTGCCCCAGCACCTCTTCCGGCTTCCTCTCCGGAACGACGAACGCCTGCGGCGAGTGCGGACCCGAGTCGAACGGCAACAGCGTGATCTCCTCGCGGCTGTGGAACCGCTGGAACCGCCCCGCGATCGTGTCCGACGCACCGGTCAACGTGACCAGCGCGGAGCGCAGCGACTCGATCCGGTCGCCGTCCATCGAGCCGGACACGTCCAGCACGTAGACCGTACGAGCCGGCCGCCGCAGCTTGTCGAAGTAGGTGTCGATCAGCCCGTTGACCACGTCGACCTTCGCCGGGAACGGCAGCTCGACGAGCGTCGACGCACCGAACTCGGCCGTCGGCTTCACCTGCGGGATCGCCGGCCGCCGGTGCGTCTGCGCCATGATCTCGCGCTGGACGTCCGGAGTCCGCAGGTAGTCGGCCAGCTTGCGGTAGCCGTCGGCCACCTCGTCCGAAGCCGTGCTCAGCAACGTGAGCGGGTAGTCCGCGGTCACGACGCCGTCGGTCGGGTAGATCAACGTCAACGGCTCCGGCACCTTCTTGGCCGCGTTGAGCGTCAGCAGCACCGACTCGTAGTTGATCACGCCGTCGACCTTCACCCCGGGCTTTCCACCGGACGCCCGGGCGGCGAACTCGTCCGCCAACCAGCCGGACGAACCGGCGGTGAGCTTCTGCGCGGAGAAGAACTTCTGCAGGCCGGGGCCGACTTTGTCGACGTCGCCCTGCTCCAGCGCCGCGCCCGTCCCCGACAGCGCCGCCGCGACGCCGACGAGAGCGGAGAAGCCGGAGTTCGACGCGGCCGGATTCGTCATGCCGTACGTGAACTTCTGCTCCCCGGCCGCCTTGGCGATGTCGGACCAGGTGACCTTCGACCCCGGTCCCCAGCCAAGCTGAGAAGCCTTCGACGACGCCATCCCCAGCACGACCGGCGAGGTCATGATCTTCGTCTCGGTCTTCGTCTTGCCGGCCGCCTCGGGATGCAGCGAGAGGTAGCGGTTCGACGGGAACCACACCGCGTCGAACTTGTCCTTGGTCTGGCCGTCCAGAACGCGTTGCACACCGTCCAGCGTGCCGACGAACTCGAAGTGCACGGCGACGCCGGTCTTCTCCTTCGCCTGCTCGAGGATCGGCTGCAGGTCGGACAGCTCGCTGCCCGCGAGGATGCGCAGCTCGCCGGCCTTGCCCGGCCCCTCCGGTACGTCGCCGCTCCTCGTGTCGCCGCTCCCGCCGGTCTGACAGCCGGCGAGGACCATGGCCGCGCCGAGCAGCCCGAGAACGAGCGCGCGCGGCACCCCCCGAACGTTCATGGCGTCATCCCTCGAGTTGATTGCGTTGCTGGGAACGCTCGAGGTAGCTGCTCGCGTGCCCGAGCTCGGTGCGCAGTGCGTCAACCGTGACTTGCATGTTCGTGACGGCCTGGGCCTTGAACGTGTCGATCTTGTCGATCGTCGTGTAGATCTGCTCGAACGACTTCCGCAGCGTCTCCGCGCCGACAGCCGGGTCGGCCGCGATCTTCTGGATCTCGTCGGACTGGCTGGCGAGCATCTCCGCGTTCGCGCGGATCAGGTCCTCGGTCGTGCCCTTGAGCGCGTTGACCTGTTCGATGACCATCTTCTGGTTCGACAGCGCCTGCGCGATCGTCACCGCGATCCGTAGCGCGGACACGGTCGTGGTCGCGGCTCGTTCGACGCCCTTGATCAGCTCGTCGTTGTTGCGCCGGATCGTGTCGAGGGCGAGGTAGCCCTGGACACAGACGGCCAACTGGGTAAGCAGATCCTGGTGCTTCTGCCGAACGGGAAAGAGCACGTCCACCTTGAGGTTCTGGGCCTGTTCGGGCGCCTCGATCTCGACGTCGGCGATCCGCGCCTCGACAGCGCGGTCGAGCGCCTCGGCCAGGACCGCGTACTCCTGCAGCTTGCCCATCGTGTTCCACAGCTGGGTGCGCTCGCTCTGGATCGTGGCGTTGTCGCGGCGCAGCTCGTCCTGCCCGTTGCGGAGCGAGACGACGATCTTGTTGATGTTGACGTTCGCCGACTGGTACTTGTTCATGAAGTCGCGGATCGCGTTGCCGAACGGGAGCTTCGACAGCAGCTTTCGCCCGGTGAGCTTGCCGATGTCCTTCGGGTCGAGGTCCTCGACCGTACGGCGCAGCTCCAGCAGCCCCTTGCCCACGCGCTGCTGGGCGTCCGCGCCGTCGCCCTTCGCGCCGGCGAGGGCGGCGACCGAACGGGTCAGCATCCGGTTGGCGACCTGCGACGACGAGCGGACCTCGCCGTCCCCGAGGGAGGCGATGTCCCCGATCTTCGCGGTGAACTCCGGCGAGCGCGGGTCGAGCGAGCTGACGTTGGCGACGTACGACGCGGCCCGCTGCTCCAGCTGGGCGCGGGTGTCCTCGCTGATCGGGACCAGCGTCTTCGCACGTTCGGGCTGGACGGCGGTGACCGGCTCGGGCGGTGTGAGTACGAGCTCGGAGGCTCCAGCCGATGGGTCGAGAGCTGTCATAGCGGTCCTTCGTCCTTCCCCACAGCCGCGGCACCAGAGGCCGCGTACTTCTTCTCGATCGAGGTCAACAGCCGTTCGAGCGTGTCGTAGCTCGGCGGGTCGATCACGTCCACGACGCTCGTACGGACGGCCACCTTGTGCTGCTTCACGACGTCGGCGAACTGCGCCGGCTTGGTCGTGCGGAAGCCGAACGTCGCGGCGAGCGACTGCAGCTCGGGATCGTTCACGAGCAGCTCGCCGACCTTGGCCCCGTTGTCGTTCAACGGCACCACGGTGTGCTTGGACAGCACCGTGGGCGAGGGATACATCAGCACCATGTCCGGCGTGATCGTGCCGTCGTTGCGGACGACCCGGTCGACGAACTGTGCCTCGTAGATGAACAGCAGTGGCGTGTTCCCCATGCCCAGCGAGAGATAGTCGTCGAACGGTTGCTCACTGGTCTTCGCCGTGTAGCCCTGCGCGAGGAACAGCTGCGAGACCTGCGAGAGCACCTTCTGCTCCTCCGCGGCGCTCTGCACGATCGCGTTGTCGTTGACGACGTTGCTCGCGATCGCGAGGTACATCGCCGCCGAGTTGGAGTTTCTCGGGTCTGTCGTACGGATCAGGATGTTCTTGCGGACCGGGTACGTCGTGTTGCCCGGCAGCTGGTTCCAGCGCGTGCCCTTGGCCGCGAGCTCGAGGTACTTGGCCATGTCGAACGTCCAGGTGCCGTCCGCTGCCTTGACCGCGACACCCTGCTTGGCGAGCAGGTCGACGATCGGTTGGAACGAGGCGATCACCATCGGCGAGTAGAACGGCGCGAAGCTCTGCGTCGTCTTCCTCTCCCGTTGGATCTTCTCCGCCGCCGGCGCGCTCGAGGGGAACGCGAAGTCGTACTTCTCCAGGTCGACCGACGTCGCGATCTGCCGCGAGCCCGCGGTGTCGATCTCGACCGACAGCCCGTGCTTGGCGAACACGTCACGTACGCGTTGGTCCTTGAAGAACGCCGACTTCTCCGAGCCGATGACGCCCTTGACCGCGGTCAGGTTGGTGTTGCCGCCGGGCTGTTCACCGGGACCCCCACCCCGACTTCCGAACCAGATCGCGAACCCGACCCCAATGATCAATACGGCCGCAAGGCCGATCGACAGCACACGCCTCACGGATGCTCCACCCCGCCGATGTCCCCCATTGCTAACCCCCCATCCCGACTGCTTCACACTACGAAGATGGGACGCGGGGGTGGTCCCGACCAGGCGTTAACGCTGGGTGAACAACGTGCGACGTGTGTCTTGGACTCCGTTGAAGGCGGCCCATAGCCTCGCGTATCGCCCGCCGCGGTCGAGCAGCTCCTGGTGCGTGCCGGCCTCCGCGATCCGCCCGGCGGCCATCACCAGAATGCGGTCGCAGGTCATCGCGGTGGAGAGCCGGTGGGCGATGATCAGCGTCGTGCGCGGCTCGGTGAGGTGGCGCATCGCGGCGGTGACCGCGGCCTCGGTGGCGAGGTCGAGGGTCGACATGGCTTCGTCGAGCAGCAGTACGTCGGGATCGACGAGCTGCGCCCGGGCCAGGGCGAGCAGCTGGCGTTGGCCGGCGGAGATGCCCTTGCCGCCCTCGCCGAGCTCGTGGTGGTAGTCGTACCGCAGGGTGGCGATCATGTCGTGCGCGCCGACGGCTCTGGCCGCGTCCTCGACCTGCGTGTCGGTGGCGTGCGGGCGGCCGTACGCGATCGCGTCGCGGACCGTGCCGGCGAACAGGTACGGCTCCTGCGGGACGATGCCGAGCCTGCTGCGGTAGCTGGCCAGATCGAGCTGGCGCAGGTCCGTTCCGCCGATGGTGATCGCGCCTCGCGTCGGGTCGTAGAACCTCGCCATCAGCTTGAGCAGGGTCGACTTGCCGGCGCCGGTTTCGCCAACGACAGCGACGGTTTGGCCTCGGGTGATCTCGAGGTCGATGCTGCTGACGGCCTCCCTTGCCGCACCCTGGTAGGTGAAGTGGACGTCGTCGAACGTGATCGCGTCGGTGACGGTGTCGACTGTTTGCGGGTGGGCGGTCTGCGGGGTCGACGTTCTCGTGCCGAGCAGCTCGCGCAACCTCTCCAGGCCTACTTGGGCGCGTTGGTAGCTGTCGATCACGAGCGTCATCAGCTGGACCGGGCCGAACAGCAGGTTGATGTAGAGGACGAACGCGATCAGGCCGCCCGTCGTGAGGTCGCCGCCCGCGACCAGCGTCGCGCCGACCGCGAGGACGACGACGAGGGCGAGGTCGCCGACGAGCTCGGTGAACGAGGTGAAGACCGCGAGGTAGCGCTCGGATCGCAAGCGGGCTTGGAGATGCTTATCGACGAGCTGCCTGAATGTTCTTCTGCTGGCGTCCTGATGGCCGTACGCCTGGGCGACGCGGAGGCCGGCGATGTTCTCCTGCAGGTCGGTGTTGAGCTCGCTGAGGCGGTCGCGGGCTTCGTCGTACGCGCGCCTCGACCAACGTCGGTAGGCGAAGACGGAGGCGACGAACAGCGGCAGCAGCACGACGAGGGCGAGCGTGAGCCGGGGCTGCAGGATCAGCATGACGACGAGCACGCCGGTGAACTCGGCGACCGCGGTGACGAGAGTGCCGAAGCTGCGTTGGATGAAACTGGTGATCGCGGAGATGTCGCTGGTCATGCGGGTGAGCACGCCGCCGCTGTGCTCGCGTTCGTAGTAGTCGAGGCCGAGCCGTTGCAGGTGGGCGAACGCCTTGACCTCCAACCAGAGCCGGGCCTGTTCGCCGGTGCGTCCGACGACGCGTTCGTGGAAGACCCGGATCGCCCAGGTGAGCAGGACGAGCACCAGTGCGGCGACGGAGGCCTGGACGAGGACCCCTGGCGCGTCCTTGCCGACACCGTTGTCGATGGCGGATCTGGTGAGCAGCGGGAGAGCGAGGTTGGCAATCGACTCCAGGCCCATGGCGGCGACGACAAGCGCGAGGCTGGCCCACAGCGGCCCGAGCAACTTGCGCGCGCTGAGCTTCGGCTCGGGCTCCCTAGCCCGCCGTACGTCGGCGTCCACATCTCCACAGCCCGACCCCACTTCCCTTACCGGACTGGGGTTTTGGGGCTCCTTGCCACGTTGCAGAACCCCAGTCGGGTAAGGGAAGTCGGCGGGGTTGTGGAGGAGCGTGCGGTAGTGGGGGCAGCGTGCTAGGAGCTCGGCGTGGGTGCCGACGTCGACGACCCTGCCCCGGTCGAGAACGGCGATGCGGTCGGCGAGTCTGAGAGAGCTGCGCCGGTGGGCGATGAGCAGCGTGGTGCGGTTTCGCGTTGCCTGCCTGAGGGTTGCGAGGATGTCGGCCTCGACGCCGGCGTCGACCGCGGAGGTGGCGTCGTCCAGAACGAGGATCGGCGGCGCGGTGAGCATCGCCCGCGCGAGCGCGACGCGTTGGCGTTGGCCGCCGGAGAGCGTGAGTCCTCGTTCGCCGACGACGGTGTCGTAGCCGTTCGGGAGGTCGTCGATGAAGGGGTCTGCCTCGGCCTGGCGGGCTGCTTCGGCCACCCGTTCGTCAGAGCGCCCGAACGCGATGTTGGAGCGCAGCGTGTCGGAGAACAGGAAGCTGTCCTCGAAGACCATCGCGACGCGTTCGCGTACGGACTCGACCGTGAGGTCGGCGATGTCGGTGCCGTTCAGGCTGATCGTCCCTTGCTGGGGATCGTAGAAACGCGTGAGCAGCAAGGCGATCGTGGACTTGCCGGACCCCGGAGCGCCGACGAGCGCGAGCGTCTCGCCGGCTTCGACGTGGAGCGTGACGTCGTGGAGGACGGGATAGTCGTGGTCGTACCCGAACGTGACGTGCTCGAGGTCGATGCTGAGCGGTCCGTCCGGGGCTTTCTGGGCGTCTGGCTTGTCGGTGACGGTCGGCTTCGCGTCGATGACCTCGAGCAGCCTCAGCAGGCCGGCCTTCGCCTCGACGAGAGCGGGAAGCTGGGTGACCAGCCAGCGGACCGGGGCGACGGTAGCGGCGAGGTAGGTGGCGAACGCGAGGAACGTGCCGAGCGTGATCCTGCCGTCGAGGGCGAGCCAGCCGCCGAACGCGAGCACGGCGACCTGGGCGATGGCCGGGATCGCGTTGAGCGCGGGGTAGAAGTTGCTTGCGGCGTTGGCTCTTCTGACGCCGAGGTCGTACAGGTGGCCGGCCTGTTTCTCGAACCGTTCCTGCTCGCGGTGCTCCTGGCCGAAGCCCTTGATGACGCGTACGCCGCTCACCGCGGACTCGACGACGCCGGCGAGGACGCCGGTCTGCTGGGAGTAGTCGCGGTGCAGCGGGGTGAGGAACGCGCTCCCCCGCCTCGCTGAGACGAACAGAAGGGGCGCGGCGACGAGCGCGACCAGAGTGAGCAGCGGGGAGAGCGTGAGCATGATGACCAACGACAGCGCGAACATCACCGCGTTCGAGGCGAGCTGCGGGACGTTGCGCAGAGCGGTCTCGACCGAGCCGACGTCGGTGACGACCCGGCCGACGACCTGCCCTGCCTTGAGCCGGTCGTACTGCGCTCCGTCCAGCCGCTGCAGCGCGTCGAAGACGTCGGTCCTCAGCCGCGCGCCGACGCCGTAGCCCAGCGTGCCGGACACGTACCGGCGCACGGTCCCGGCGACGAACCTGAGGAGTGCCGCGGCGGCCAGCAGCCCCAGCCACGGTCCGACGTTCGCCCGATCGTCGACGATCTGCTTGACCACCAACGGAATCCCGGCGAGCGCCGCGCTCCCGACGATCGACGTGACGAACCCGAGCGCGACCGCCGCCCGATGTTCGCGGCAGTAGCCCACCATGCGACGGAACGGAGATCGGTCGCGAAAAGTGGCCATCCGACTACTCTTAGCGATAGCTGGTCGGTGGGCGCAACCCGTTGGCCGTGCCCGGCCACCAGCCGACTCGCTGCCGGAGGCGGTGGTCTGCGCCCCCAACGATCAGCTCTACACGGCGAGTGACCGCTCTACCTGACGTCCACCCCACGTAAAGGGGCCAATGATCATGTAAACATGATCATTGGCGGCCACGCCCGCCACCGCCACGACGCAACGGCCACCAACGTCCTGGCCGAGTACAGCTAGCTGGTGGGTTCTGACCGTTTCCGGCGCAGAGCCTCGCCCTTGGCGCGGGCCTGGGCCTCCAGGTCGAGCTGGAACTGCTCCATGGCCTTGCGCAGCTCCAGGTCCGAGGCGGCGAGGATGCGGACGGCGAGGAGTCCGGCGTTCCGCGCGTTCCCGACCGCCACGGTCGCCACCGGGACGCCGGCGGGCATCTGGACGATCGAGAGCAGGGAGTCGAGCCCGTCCAGGTACTTCAGCGGAACGGGCACGCCGATCACGGGCAGCGGGGTCACGCTGGCGAGCATGCCCGGCAGATGGGCGGCACCGCCCGCGCCGGCGATGAGCACCTGCAGGCCGCGCGCGGCGGCGGACTCGCCGTACGCGATCATCGCCTGCGCCATCCGGTGCGCCGACACCACGTCGACCTCGTGTGGCACCGAGAACTCGTCCAGCGCGACCGAGGCCGCCTCCATGACGGGCCAGTCCGAGTCCGAGCCCATCACGATGCCGACGCGCGCCTCACTCATCGATCTCTCCCGCCAGATAGGCCGCCGCGTGCCGCGCCCGCTCGAGCACGTTCTCCAGGTCCGAGCCGTACGTCGTCACGTGCCCGATCTTCCGTCCCGGCCGAACTTCCTTGCCGTACAGGTGAATCCGCAGCTCCGGATCCCGTGCCTGGGTGTGCAGGAACGCGTAGTGCATGTTCGGCGCGGTCCCGCCCAGCACGTTCACCATCACCGTCCAGGGCGCCCGCGTGCGCGGCGAACCCAACGGGAGGTCGAGCACGGCGCGAAGGTGGTTCTCGAACTGGCTCGTCACCGCGCCGTCGATCGACCAGTGCCCGGTGTTGTGCGGCCGCATCGCGAGCTCGTTCACCAGGATCCGGCCGTCGGAGGTCTCGAAGAGCTCAACCGCCAACACCCCAACGATGTCCAGCTCCTTCGCCAGCGTCAGCGCGATCTCCTGCGCCTCCGTCGCGAGCCGCGGCTCGAGGTTCGGCGCCGGCGAGATCACCTCGTGGCAGATGCCGTCGCGCTGAACCGACTCGACGATCGGGTACGCGATCGCCTGCCCGTGCGGGCTGCGCGCCACCAGCGCGGACAGCTCGCGTACATACGACACGTGCTCCTCGGCCAGCAGCGGGACGCCGGTGGCGACGGGCTCCTCCACGGCCTCGTAGGTCGCGTCGCCCAGCACCCACACGCCCTTGCCGTCGTACCCGCCGCGCTGGGTCTTGACGACCAGCGGCCCGCCGAGTTCCTTGCCGAACGCGACCAGTTCCTCGGCCGTCGTCGCCTTCCGCCACCTCGGGCAGGGAATTCCCAACCCGGTAAGGCGTTCCCGCATCAGGCCCTTGTCCTGCGCGAAGACCAGCGCGTGTGGGCCGGGACGTACGGTGACGCCGGCCTCCTCCAACACATGCAGGTGCGCGGTCGGCACGTGCTCGTGGTCGAACGTCACCACGTCGCAGCCGTCGGTGAATCGCCGCAGGGTGTCGAGATCGGTGTAGTCCCCCACGACCGGATCGCGCACCACCTGCGCCGCTGACACGTCCGGCCCCTCGGCCAGCAGCCTGAAACGCACGCCGAGCGCGATCCCGGCCTGGTGCGTCATCCGCGCCAGCTGCCCGCCGCCGATCATGCCGACGGTCGGCACCCCTACGAGTTCCACCACGCTCGTGAGGCTATCGCGGCCACCCGTCCCGCCCGGCCAGGCGTGTCCCCGAATTCGCGCGCGGCGTGGCGGGGCTCGAACGGGAGTAGGCGAGGGCAGCGCGGAGTGCGGCGACCGGCCTGCTCACTTCCTGCAGCTGGCCGCTCGTCACCAACCACCGGATCTGCCCCGTCGCCTGCGTGATCGTGTGCCAGCCGATCTCCGCCCGGGCCACGTCACCTTGCGGGTGGCCGGCGACGATCGCCTCGAAGTCCGGCTCAGCCATCAGCATCCCGACGCCGGAGAGCTCGGACGCGGCCGATCCCGCGTACCACTGGCCGAAGTCGATGAGGCCCACCACGCGCAACTCGGCATCGACGAACAGGTGCTCCGGCGATACGTCCCCATGACACAACGCGAGAGCTGGCTCGACGGGGAAGGACTCCAGCACCTCGACCACCCGGTCGACCTCCGACGCGCTGAGTCCCGCAGCCGGCAGGTGCTGGGTGTCGGCGAGGACGTTCGCCAGATAGCGCTCCCGATGCGCGTCGGGATCGGCCCACCGGCCCTCCCCCTCGGGCTCCCACGCACCGGACGTCGGGATCGCGTTCAGGATCCCCAACGCTCGGCCGACCTCGCCCATCGCGGTCGAGCGCTGAGCGGGCGTGAGCTCCGGAAGGAGCTGCCCGAGCTGGCGACCGTTCGCCGCCCGGATCACCATCGCCGTACGCACATCGTCGCCGGTCTCGATCGACCGGATGTCCAGAACGTCGGGCACCGGCACGCCCGCGTCGCGTGCCCGGCCCATCGCCCAAGCCTCGTGGCGCACCAGGCTCGACGCCGTTCCTGGAAGCGAGACCCGCACGTACACAGCCGATCCGTCGACCAGCGTCACGTGGTGGACCTCGTTCTCGTCTCCCCTGATCAGCCGCTCCGCGGAGCCGCACCCATGCGCAAGAGGCCTCTACTCCGCCAGCTGGCTCGAACGGGAGTAGGCGGTGCTCGCGCGGATCGTCAAGGTGGGCGCGAGAACGGTCTCCGCATCCACGGGTTCGCCGTCCAGCTTGGCCATCGCGAGCTCCACCGCGCGCCGGCCGACGTCTTCCGCGGGTAGGGCGACGGCGGTGAGGTCGAGGCGTTCGGCGACCTCGTCCGGGCAGATCGCCACGACGGCGACGTCCGGCCGGAGGGTGTGGAGCCACGACTCGAGCGCCGGCACGTTCTGCACGATCACGCCGGTGACGTGGTCGTCCATCCTGGTGGCGACCTCGACACCTCGCGTGGCTGCCGCCGCGTGTGCCCCATCGGCGACGCGCGCCGTCGTCCCCACCAGGGCGACGTGGCGGTGACCGAGATCGGCCAGATGCGCGACGCACTTGGCGCCGGCCGCGTGGAAGTCGAGGTCGATGCAGGTGAGGTCGGTGGAGTCCCTGGGAGAGCCGATCAGTACCGCTGGGGTCTCCAGATCGCGGAGGAGCGGGAGGCGCTCGTCGTTGAGCTCGTCGTCCATCACGATGATCGCGTCGGCGAGAGAACTCCCCTGTACCCGTTGCAGTCCGCGCTCGCCTTCGCCCTGGGTGAGCAGCAGGACGTCGTGGTCGAACTGCCTCGCGCGAGCCGTGACGGCGGTGACGAAGCGCATGAGAACGGGGACGTGGACGCCCGTTCGCAGCGGGATGACGAGCGCGATGATGTTCGTTCGCCTGCTGGCCAAAGCTCGCGCCCCGGCGTGGGGTTGGTACCCGAGCGCCCGGATGCTCTCCTCGACCCGCCGCCGCACCTCCGGCGAGATCGGCCGCTTGCCGCTCAGCACGTACGAGACCGTGCTGGGCGCCACCTTCGCGTGCTTGGCCACATCGGCGATCTTGACCATCGCGGCCTCCCTCAAGGCGCGAGTCGAATCGCTTCGACCCAAGCGATCGTAGGCGCGCCCCGAACCTCCTGACAAGACTTGCCAGTGTCTGCCGGAGTCAGCCGCAGACCACCACGGTCAGACGTGATCCAGACCTCATGTCGCGCTGCTCACAACCGCACACACTCACCGGCCGGCGGGGTCTACTTTCGAGGCATGAGCCACGCTCCTGAGCACCGAACGGCCACCAACGTTCTCGTCATCGGCACCGGAGCCGCGGGGTTGCGGGCCGCGATCGAGCTTGCCGAACGCGGCACCCAGGTGCTCTGCGTCGGCAAGCGCCGCAAGGACGACGCCCACACGGTTCTCGCCGCCGGCGGCATCAATGCCGTGCTCGGGACGATGGATCCGGAGGACACCTGGCAGCAGCACGCCGCGGACACGATCCGCGAGTCGTACTGGCTCGCCGACCCGCGGACGGTCGAGCTGCTCGCCAAGGAGGCGCCGCGCGCGATCGACGATCTGGTCGGGTACGGCGCGGAGTTCCAGCGCGAGGAAGACGGCCGGCTGAGCCAGCGGTTCTTCGGCGCCCACAAGTACCGCCGTACCTGCTTCTCCGGCGACTACACCGGCCGGGAGATCCAACGTACGTTGGTGAAACGAGCCAACGAGCTCAACGTCCCGATCCGCGACGACCTCTACATCACCAAGCTGCTCGTGCACGACGGCCGCGTGTTCGGCGCGTACGGCTTCCGCATCGAGGACGGCAGCCGAACGGTGATCCTCGCCGACGCCGTGATCCTCGCGGCCGGCGGGCACACGCGCATCTGGCGCCGCTCCAGCAGCCGTCGCGACGAGAACACCGGCGACGCGATGCGCCTCGCGGCCGAGGCGGGCTGCCGGCTGCGCGACGTCGAGCTCGTGCAGTTCCACCCGACCGGCATGGTCTTTCCCGAGGACGCCGCCGGCACGCTCGTCACCGAGGCCGTCCGCGGCGAGGGCGGGATCCTGCGCAACTCGCAGGGCGAACGGTTCATGGAGCGGTACGACCCCGAGCGGCTCGAGCTGTCCACGCGGGACCGCGTCGCGCTCGCCAACTACACCGAGATCGCCGAGGGCCGCGGCTCCGAGCACGGCGGCGTACTCCTCGACGTCTCGCACCTGGATCGCGAGCTCGTGCTGCAGCGGCTGCCGCGGATGTACCGGCAGTTCGTCGACCTGCTCATGGTCGACATCACCCGCCAGCCGATGGAGGTCGCGCCGACCGCGCACTACTCGATGGGCGGCGTGTGGGTCGACCCGACGACGCACCAGACCGACGTCGAGGGGCTGTACGCGATCGGCGAGTGCGCGACCGGCGTGCACGGCGCGAACCGGCTGGGCGGCAACTCGCTCGTCGACTGCATCGTGTTCGGCCGGATCGTGGGCGCCGAGGCGGCGGAGTGGTCGGAGTCGCTCGACGTCCAGGTACGGGACCGCGCGGTGGTCGCGGCGGCGCAGGCGGAGGTCGACGAGATCCTCGCCCAGCGCGGCGAGGAGTTCGCGCGGCCGTTGCAGCGGGCGGTGCGGGACGTGATGAGCGAGCACTGCGGCGTCGTGCGTTCGGAGGACGGGCTGAATGCGGGGTTGACCAAGCTCGCCGCGGTCGAGGAGCGGGTGGCGGGGCTGGAGGTACGGCCGGACATCGCGGGGTACGACGACCTGGCGCACACGTTCGACCTCAAGGGCTCCCTGCTCGCCGCCCGCGCCACCCTGCAGACGGCGCTGGAACGGCGCGAGACCCGTGGGGCGCACAACCGTTCGGACTACCCGAACCTCGATCCCGCGCTGACCGTCAACCTGACCTGGCGCCTGGACGGCACCATCGCCCGCGAGACCGTGCCGGAGACGCCGGCCGAGATCGCCAAGCTGACGGAAGGCCCCGACCTCGCCGTCTCCGGCCGCCTGGCGGAGTAGCTCAGGTGCGGACGAACGTCAGGTCGTAGTCCTTGCGCCACGTGGTGCCCGCATCCTCCGACGCCTCCCAGCGGCCGAGGATGCGGTCCTGCTCGACGGCGGCGACGAAGCGCTGATGCATGTCCGGGTCCTCGCGGAGCAGCGTCCAGCGCGCGCCGTCGAACGTCATGGCGTACTCCCGGCAGGTGCCGCGATCGTCCTGGTGGAGGGCGGTCCAGCGGTCGTTCGGGTCGCTGCGACCGATGACCAGGGACAGCTCGGAGTGCACGTGCTCGCTGCCGGCGAACTGGACCCGTACGACCAGGAGCGACTCCCCGAGCCACTCGATCGTCGCGCTGCCCGGCACGGTGACGCCCGGCGGCTCCAGGAACCAGGCGTCGGACATCGTCGTCGTCCACACACCCTCGAGCCCTTCGAGTCTCGCCATCTCGGTGTTCCGCATCTGCTGCCCTCCGCCAAGTCCGCTGACGCCCGGAAGGCTAGCCCCGATCCGCGGACCATCGCGGCACTCGAGCACGGTAGGTGCCTCAGGGAACTATCAGGGGCGGAATCGGGGGCGTCGGCTCAGCCGTTGCCACAAAGGGCCGGTAGGCTCGGCGACTTGTCCGCCCCTGTCCGATGTCCGTGACTTCCCCCGAACTCGCCCCGAGGTCCCGCGTGAAGCTGCTCAAGTCGCTCTACGGCAAGGTCGACAAGCTCGCCCACGAGGTTGCCAAGTTCGGGATCATCGGCGCCGTCGCGTTCGTGGTCGACATGGGTGCGTTCAACCTGCTCCGGTACGACTTCGACGGCAGCGGGATCCTCCAGCACAAGCCGCTCACCGCGCGGGTCATCTCCGTCTGCCTCGCGACGATCGTCGCCTACTTCGGCAACCGGCACTGGACCTGGAAGAACCGCGAGCGCCGCGCGCTGCACTTCGAGTACAGCCTGTTCTTCGTGCTGAACGGTGTCGGCCTGGTCCTCAACCTGGCCGTCCTCGGGTTCGTGATCTACGTCCTCAACCTGCACGACCCGCTCTCGAACAACCTCGCCAACCTGTTCGGCATCGGCTGCGGCACAATCTTCCGCTTCTGGTCCTACCGCCGCTTCCTGTTCCGCGAGGTCTCCGCCCCGTCCAAGGGCCCGGAGGAAGAGACCGAGGTCAAGCTCTCCTCGGCCGCCTGAGGCAGGAACACCGCGAAGACGGCCGGCCGCCGCGAGATCAGCTCCAGCCGCCCGCCGTCCGCCTCGGCCAGATCACGCGCCACCGCAAGCCCCAGTCCCGTACCGCGCCGCCCGCTGACGGCGCGTTCGAAGACGCGCTGGCCGAGCGCCTCCGGGATCCCCGGCCCGTCGTCGGCCACCTCGACCACCGCCGAGCCACCCGCTGACCGCCGCCGCACCCGCACCGTGCCGCGGCCGTGGTGCAGGGCGTTCTCCAGCAACGTCGCCAGCACCAGCCCCAGCGTCCCAGGCCCCGCCGACACCGCCAGCCCGTCGACCCCGAGCACCTCCAGACGCCGGCCCACCGCGTCGAACGCCGGCCGCCACTCCGCGAGCTGCTGGTCCACCACCGAGTCCACCGGCACCACGATCCGCCGCGCCGAGTGCGTGTCGCGGGAACGCGTCAGCAGCCGATCGACGACCTGCGACAGCCGTTCGACCTGCCCCAGCGCGATCCGCGCCTCCTCGCGGACGACGTCCGGCGAGTCGGTCGCGAGGATCTCCTCCAGCCGCATCGACAACGCGGTCAACGGCGTCCGCAGCTGGTGCGACGCGTCCTGGGACAGCTGGCGCTCGGCCGCGAGCATCTCCGCGATCCGGTCCGCGCTCTGGTCGAGGACCTCGGCGACCCGGTCGAGCTCGGGGACGTCGTACCGCGCGCTCGGCGTCCGTACCGCGCCCGAGCCCACCCGCTCCGCCGCGTCGGCGAGCAGGACGAGCGAACGGGACAGCCGCCGCGCCTGCCAGATCCCCAGCGCCGCCGCGGCCAGCATCGCCAGCACCCCGAACGCCGCGAGCGCGAGCCACAACGTGTGGACCTCGCCCTCGACCGCCGACCGCGGCTCCAGCACCTGCACGCGGACGCCGTCGCGGCTGACCGCCTCGGCGGAGATCGACTCGGCCGCGGGCACGGTCGGCCCGAACGCCAGCAGCAGGTCCTCCTCGTGCCACACCAGCACGCGCTCGCCGTCGTGCGCGGCCGCCGCGACCGCGGCACGCGTGACCGGCCGCTGCTGCTCGAGCAGGACGTCGACCGCGCTGGCGACGCGCTGGGCGTCGAGCTCGATCCGTTCGAACCGCCCGGCCTGCAGGTAGCGCTGCCCGAACACCGCGATCGGCAGCCCGAACAGCACGGCCGCGACGATCGCGATCACCACGGTCGTGATGACGAGCCGGCGCCGCATCCGGTCCTACGCGTCGCGCTCGAAGCGGAAGCCCACGCCTCGTACCGTCGTGATGAACTTCGGGTCCGACGCGTCGTCGCCGAGCTTGCGTCGCAGCCACGACACGTGCATGTCGAGCGTCTTCGTCGAGGACCACCAGGTCGTGTCCCAGACCTCGCGCATCAGCTGGTCGCGTGTGACGACCCGGCCGCTCTCGCGCAGCAGCACGCGGAGCAGGTCGAACTCCTTCGCGGTCAGCTGCAGCTCGGCGCCGTCCAGCCAGGCGCGCCGCGACTCGGCGTCGATGCGTACGCCGTTTCCGTCGGTCCACTGCTCGCCGGTGCCGCGGCGCAGCAGTGCCCTGACACGGGCCAGCAGCTCCGCGAGGCGGAACGGCTTGGTCACGTAGTCGTCGGCCCCGGCGTCCAGGCCCACGACCGTGTCGACCTCGTCGGCGCGGGCGGTGAGGACGAGGACGGGCATCCGGCTGCCGTCGGCACGGAGCCTCCGGCACACCTCCAGGCCGTCGAGATCGGGCAGGCCAAGGTCGAGGACGACGAGGTCGAATCCGCCGCCTCGCACCTGGCCGAGTGCGTCTTCGCCCTCGGCGGTGACCGCGACGTCGTACCCCTCGCGCCGGAGTGCCCGGGCGAGCGGATCGGAGATCGAGGCGTCGTCCTCGGCGAGCATGACCCGCGTCATAGGAGCGATCGTACGACCGTTGCCCCCGTTGCCGTGGGAAGAGCCTGGTCGTACGTCACCGAACGCGTACGCTCGGCGCGGTGAAGAGCCCGATGCTGCGGCGTATCCGCCGGATCTGCGCGGCCTTCCCGGAGGTGGCCGAGGTGCCAGGGCCCGACGTGCTGAACTTCCGGGTCCGCGGCCGCGGCTTCGCCGTGTACTGGTCGCACTGGTTCTCCGACCCCCGCCCAGCGGTGTGGTGCAAGGCCCCGCCGGGAGCGCAGGAGGAGATGATCATCGCCGACCCGGAGCGCTTCTTCGTCCCCGCGTACAACGGCCGCCACGGCTGGATCGGCATCCGCCTCGAGCCCCCGCCCGACGACTGGGACGAGCTGACCGCGATGCTCGAGGTGGCCTACCGGCTGACGGCGCCGAAGCGGCTACTCGGTCCGTGACAGGCCAGGCCCGCTGATCGAGCCGACCAGCCGCTGGCGCCCGCCGTCGGCGGTCTCGGAGGTCCAGGCCACCGTCGACCCGCCGATCACGACGCTGGAGCCCTTGGCGGCGAGGACGTGCAGGCAGCCGCGCCGTACGTCGAGCACGTACGCGCCGTTGGCCTCGCCGCTGCCGTCGCCGAAGCCGACCAGGCCCCTGTCGGCGCTGAGCCAGCCGAGCTGCTCGCCCTCGGGCGCGATCGTCAGCACGGGTTCGTCGGCGGTCCGCCGCACCTGGACGGTGCTGTCGGTGAGCGCCCAGGCGACACTGTCGCCGTCGGCGGCGAGGAACTGGACTCCGGGTCCGGTCTCGGACCGCTGGACGGTCTCGGTCCTGCCGGTACGCAGCGACAGGCGGTGGATCGCGTAGCCCGGCCGAGAGGCGTTCTCGCCGTCGAAGTCGACGTAGTAGAGCCACGAGCCGGTGACGGCGGGGAGGATCGCGTTCGCCACGACGAGCCGCTCGGGCGCCGACGCGTCGACGGGTCGAGCGTGGATGCCGACGACGGGACGCTTGCCGGCGACGCCACGGCGCGCCTCCGCCCAATAGACCGTGCCCTCGTGCAACCGGGGAATGGTGTAGCCAGGCACGGTGGGCTTGAGCCCTTGGGCGTCGACCGGCTTGGCCGCGGCGAGGCGGGTGATCGCACCGGTCTCGCGGTCGGCCGCGACGAGCGTCCAGTCCGACACGTCCAAGGTGGTGCTGGTCTCTTGCTGCCAGACGACATGGTCGCGGTCGAGGTCGGCGAACACGGTGTGGGTACCGGGTTGAAGGTCGTCCTTACCCCGAACGAGTTGCTCGCGGCCGGTCGCCGGGTCGAGCACCGCCAACGTCCCTGGCAGAGAGGTCGGCGCGCCGCCGCCGGTTCCGACGGTCTCCGTGCGGCCGCGCTCGATCAACAGCTCGCCCGTCGGACCGGCGGCGAGCAGATCGGCCTTGGCAGGGAACAGCTTGCCCGTGGTCAAGAGGTCGGCGGCACCGTTCGAAGCCTTGGCCACGCTCAGCGTCGTGCCGGTCCCGCCGCACGAGACCGGCGGCGCCGGTGCGGCCACGCTCTTCACACTGCCGGTGTCCGCGGCGCAGGCGGTCACGGCGAACGCCGTGACCGCCACCGCGAGGAGCTTGACTACCACACGATCATCTCGCTGGGCCCGACGAACAGGTTGGCGAAGCTGTTGGAGTAGTGGCTGAAGTACGGCTGCACGTTGACGTTGCTCCACACGTTCGTCGCCGGGTCGACGAAGTGGGTCTTGCTGACGTTCTCGTTGTGACCGCGCGCGACCACCCAGTGGTAGATGGGCTTGTGCTCCGGGTGGTTGTTGTAGTGCCGCTGGTGGGCCGGCTCGTACGTCGCCACCGCGACGCCGTAGCCCTTGCCGATGTTGTTCTTGATCTTGGCCTTGAACTCCGCGGACGTGGGATTGTTCAGGATGTTGAACCAGTTGTGGCCGATCCACTTGTTGATGCCCTTGCGCATGTCCGCGGCCTGCGTGCCGTTGCCGTCGTTGGCGTCGAGATAGGGCTCTCCCGCGAGCCTGCTCTGGGTGAGCGCCGAGCCCGCCGGCGCGGAGTTGGTCGTCGAGATCTTTCCGTAGTGCTTCATCCCCTTGATCAGGATGTACGCCGTGGCCGGGCCGCACCAGTAGCTGGTCCCCTGCGCGACGTGTGTGAGGCCCGTCAGGGTCTTGGCGGGCGTGGCCGCGGCCCGCGACGCCTCGTCCGCACTCGCCGCGTAGGCCGGTGCCCCGAGCATCGAGAACGCCGCGGCACCCGCGACCAGGGCAATACCGAGTCGCTTGATCGATCTCTTCCGCATGACTTTCCCTCCCGTTGGTTGGACGTCCGCTGGTCTGCTGGCCGCCCGTTGGCCAGTGTTCGGCACCGCGCGCCCAAGACCCGCCCAAGATCCCGCCCAAGATCACGGCACTAGGCTCACCGTCCGAAAGAAACTGAACGTTCAATGCGACAACCCGACAACCACCTGAGGCGTCCAGCGGGTTACAACGAGCGGAGGGACGCAATGGGCGGAGAGGACACCGCGGACGTCTCGTTCCGCGATTTCGTGGCGGGGCGCTCGGCGGCGTTGTTGCGCTCGGCGTTCCTGCTCACCGGAGACGCTGGGAAAGCCGAGGACCTCCTCCAGACAGCGCTGGCCAAGACCTGGCGGCACTGGGCGAGGGTCAATCGCGAAGGGACCGGGGAGGCGTACGTACGACGCGTCCTCTACACCACCTATGCGAGCTGGTGGCAGCGGCGCTGGCGCGCCGAGGTGCCGACGGCGGAGCCGCCGGACCGCGAGGCGGCCGACGCGTACCGCGGCGTGGAGGAACGAACGACGTTGCTCCGTGCGCTCGCGACGCTGCCGGCCGGCCAGCGCGCGGTCGTCGTCCTGCGGTTCTTCGAGGATCGCACGGAGGCGGAGACCGCGGAGCTGCTGACGATCACGGTGGGCACCGTCAAGAGCCAGACAGCACGCGCGCTGGCACGACTGCGAGCTTCCGAGATCGTGGCCGGGCTGGTCGAGGAGGAGCGATGAGCGAGGACATCGAGCGAGGGCTGCGGGGTGCGCTGCGACGCGCCACCGACGGCCTGACCGACAACCCGGGCAGGTACGACGAAGTCGCGCGCCGCGTGCGCCACCGCCGTACGGGCACCATCGCCGGCATCACCAGCGCCGTCGTTCTGCTCGCCGCGATCGGCGGCTTCGCGTGGGCGAACCAGGGCGGCGGCGACGGCCGGAACGGCAGAACGGTCGTCGCGAACGAACCCAAGGCCGACGAGCTCGACCTGACCTGCGCGCCACCCTCGGGTGGCCCCCAGGAGCCGAAGGCAACCACCGGTAAGCCGTTCGTCCGCGACGGAGCGCTCGCCGCCCGCCTCTGCCCCGCGCTGAAGGACGACCCGCAGTCGAACGTCAAGCCCGACCAAGCACTTCTGGACCTCCGCCTGCATGCGAACGTCGACCAGCTGGTCGCGACCCTCAACAAGCTTCCCGCGTTCAACCCCGCCGCGTTCTGCACGATGGACATGGGCCCGTCGTACGACCTGCTGCTCGTCTACGGCGACGGCAAGAAGGTCACGGTGTCGTTCAACGCGTACGGCTGCGGCGTCGCGAAGTCCGGCGCCGAGTTCCGGATGGACGCCGGCAAGCTGCACGAACAGTTCTCCGAGCTGGCCAAGAAGCAGGACAAGCCGAACGCCCTTGCCTGCCAGCCGCCCTCCGGCGGCGTGGGCGAGGCGAAGCCGACAGGGGACGGACCGTTGGTGCCGACCGGCGCGGTCGTCGCGCGGCTCTGCCCGGCGCTGGACAAGAGTGACAAGCTCTACGTCGAGCCCGACCCAGCCGACCTGGCTCCCGTCCTCCGAACGGGTGTGGATCAGCTGGTGACGAAGGTCAACGGGCTCCCCGCTGTCCAGCCCAACTTCGCCTGCAACCAGGACCTGGGGCCGATGTTCGACCTGCTCCTCGCGTACCCGGACGGGTCGACGAAGGTCGTCACGTTCGAGATGCGCGGATGCCAGTACGCGCGGTCCGGCTCGGAGTTCCGGCAAGGTGGACCAGGGATCGCGGAGCTCTTCCGGACGCTGGTCAAGCAGCAGAACCCGGCACCCAGCGGCACTGAGACCTGCCCAGGGCCGTCGGGCGGCGTGGGTACGCCGAAGAACACCGGCACCGGCGAGTTCGTCCGCCCCGGCGCGACGACCGCGCTGATCTGCGGGGCGTTGGTGAACGTCGCGCTGGACTCGCTGATCGTCGGCAAGGTCGCGACGACCGGCGTCGACCAACTCGTCGACGAGCTCAACCAGCTCACGGCAGTGAACCCCGTCGGCGCCTGCCGCGACGATCTCGGGGCGACGTACGACCTGTACCTCGGCTACCCGGACGGATCCAAGACCGTGGTGACGTTCGAGGGGTTCGGCTGCGGCATCGCCAAGTCTGGCGAGGAGTACCGCGCGGGCGCGCGGGACATCGACGACCTCTTCACCCAGCTGGTCGGCGATCCGTCCGTGAACCAAGGCTGCCCGCCGCCGTCCGGCGGACCGAAGCTGTCGACGAACCCCGGCCCGCCGGGCGAGCTCGTCGAGAAGGGCGCCATCGAGGCCAGGCTCTGCCCGGGCCGGGCCGAGGACACTCCGACCGACCAGCTCGCCAGCTTCCCGATTCGTTCGGGCTTGCCCGGGCTCGTCGACAAGCTGAACGCGCTGGCGGTCCCAGGCAAGGACCAGGTGTGCACCGACGACTACGGTCCGGCGTACGACCTCGTGCTCACCTACCCCGACGGCCACACACGGGTGGTCAAGCTCGCGAACTACGGCTGCGGCGACGTCGAGTCCGATGGCCGCCACCGAGTCGGCGCGCGTGCGATCAACGAGACGTTCCGCCTGCTCGCCGAGGACCAGCGCCTCGCCAATCCCCCTGAGCACGCGTCCGGCGCCGACTGCGGCAAGCCCGTGTGGGCCACGAACGACCAAGCCTGGCCGCAGTTCCTGTCGTACGAGAGCTTCCGCCCGTTCACGGACATGTTCGTTCCCAACTTCGTGGCCGAGGCGCTGGCCTGCCGGCACTCGACCTCCGCGGCGCAGACCAGGCAGGTGCCGATCCCGAAGGCGAAGGCCGAGGCGTTCCGTACGCTGGTCAACGACTCGATGGATGCCCTGGTGGAGTGCGAGATCGCCCCTGCGGACCCGGTCGACGTGCTCGCGTTCGGCGACGCCGGTCGCGGCAACTACCTGATCGCGATCGGGCGGGGTGACTGCGCGATCGTGCAGGGCAAGTACGCGGCGGGCGCGGCCAGCCCGGAGCTGCTCGCTCAGCTCGACCAGCTGCTCGGGTGAACTGGTGGCGTGCGCCATCCGTGTAAGAGGGCATGGGAAAGTTCAACACCAGACGGTGGGCCGCCTCGTTGGCAACCTCGACCGCGGCCCTCCTCCTACTCGCAGCATGTGGCGGACAAGCCGAAACGGCAGCCCCACCAGGGAATTCGCCGATCGGCATCCGCACCGTCCAGGGCGTTGGAACCGTCCTGGCGGACCAGATGGGCATGACGCTCTACGTGACGGACGCCGAGAAGGACGGGTCGATCAAGTGCGTCGACGAGTGCGCGGAGTTCTGGCCGCCGTTGGAGGCGGGCGCGGATCTTCCTTCCAGCGTTGAGGGAATCACCGGAAAGATCGGGTCGGTCAAGCGGCCCGACGGCAAGCTGCAAGTCACGATTGACAACCGGCCGCTGTACATGTTCTCCAACGACAAGGGCGCGGGAACGGCCAAGGGCAACGGCTTCGAGGACGACTTCATGGGTACGCACTTCGTGTGGATCGCGATGACGTCGAACGGCCCCGCCGCCGGCGGCGACTCCTCCGGAACACCGGCGCCCTCGAGCTCCGCTTCGTCCGACGGAGGCTACGAGTACGGCTACTAGGCGTCGAGCGGGGTCGTCCGGGTCCGCGGACCGGCACGGAGCACTTGGGACGGGAGCTCGTGGCCCACGAGCTTCTCGGCCTCCGCGGCGACGAGCAACAGGCGTTCGAGATCGATCCCGGTCGCGACGCCCATGTCCTCGAGCAGATGCACGAGTTCCTCGGTCGCGATGTTGCCGCTCGCCCCCGGCGCGTACGGACACCCGCCGAGCCCACCGACGCTGGCGTCGAAGTTCGTGACGCCAAGTTGCAACGCCGTAAGGACATTCGCCAGCCCGGTCCCGCGCGTGTTGTGGAAGTGCAAGCCAAGATAGACATCCGGCATCCGGCCTTGCGTCCCTGTGACGAGCGCCTCGACCCGCGTCGGCGTCGCCATGCCCGTGGTGTCGCCGTACGTCAGCGCGTCGGCTCCGGACTCCAGCGCCCGGGAGGCGACGTCGAGGACCCGATCGACGGCGATGTCCCCCTCGTACGGACAGCCCCAGGAGGTGGACACGACAACCTCGACGGTCGCGTTCTCCTTGTGGGCAAGGGCGATGATCGCTTTGATGTCCTCGAGGGACTCCTCGGTCGAACGGTTGACGTTCTTGCGGTTGTGCGTGTCCGATGCGCTGACCACGACCTCGATCTCGCGGAACCCAGCGGCGAGAGCCCGCTCCGCGCCGCGCGAGTTCGGCACCAGCGCGGAGTAGCGAACGTCCGGGTTCTTTGCGATCTTCGCCCACACCTCGTCGGCATCGCCCATCTGCGGGATCGCCTTGGGATGCACGAAGCTGACCGCCTCGATCCGCTTCACGCCGGTCTGCGAGAGACCGTCGATCAGCGCGACCTTCCCCTCCGTAGGCACGGGCGGCTCGTTCTGCAACCCGTCCCGCGGCCCGACCTCCCGGACGGACACCTCACTCGGCAACCGCAACATCGTCATACCGCTGAGCGTAACCGCCCCTCGCGGTGATCATGAACGTGATCATGAAGGCGAACCCGTCGTATACGACCAGTTTGGCTTCATGATCACGTTCATGATCACGGGGCAGGCTCCGATCGGCGGGAGACGAGGTGGCGGACGATGTGTTCGGCGTCATCTCCCACGCCAGCGAGGGCGGATGAGGCCTCGGTGTGCAGCCACGGCAGGCCGACCGCGTACAGCCCCGGGTGGATGACCACGCCGCGGTCGTGCAGCGGGTAGCCCCATTCGTCCATCACCGGCAGCTCCACCCAGCTGAAGTCCAGCCGGTACCCCGTCGCCCACAGCACCGTGCGGACGCCCGCCGCGGCGAGGTCGAGCGACGCCGACGTCTCCGGCACGTACAGGGACTTCGGCGGCCGATCGTCCGCGGGCGCGTCGATCCCCGCCGCGGCGATGTACGCGTCGAACAGCGGCCGGAACTCGTCGTCGAAGCCCGAGTCCACCATCGCCAACCGCTCCCCCAGGTCGTCGCTGAACCGCGCGACCCCACCCTCGACCGACTCCAGCTGCCCGTACAGCCGCATCCCGCGCCGCGCGAAGTCGCGCAGGTCGAGGTCGTGCCCGCCGTCCTGCCCACTGACGTGCGGAATGCAGCCGAACCGGGCGGCAGGCGTGGGCAGATCGGCAACTGTCGGGAACGGCACGCCCACCTCGTCGCCGTGCAGGTACACGTTCAACAGCCAGTAGATGAGGTCCTTGCCCCGATACCGCCGCGGGATGCTCGGGCACCGGGACACCGCGAGATGCACCTCGCGCCCCGCCGCGTGCAACTCCTCGGCGAGCTGCGCCCCCGACTGTCCCGTACCGACGACCAGCACCCCACCGGCCGGCAGTTGGCCGGGCCGCTGGTACACCTGAGAGTGCAGTTGCGTGACCGAGCCGTCCAGCCCCGATGCGATGGACGGAACGTGCGGCACCGCATGCCCGCCCGTCGCCAGAACCACGTTGCGGGCAACGAAAGTCACGCCATCGGCGAACGCCTCGAACCGCCCGTCGCCCGAAGCCACCAACCGCGAGACCCGCGTCCCGAGCCGCAGCGGCGCGTCGATCTTGGCCGCGTAGTCCCGCAGGTACTGGATGATCTCCGCCCGAGTGCCGAAACCGTCCGGATCGGGACCGTCGTACGGCATCCCCGGCAGCAGGATGATGTAGTTCGGCGCGACCAGCCGGAAGCTGTCCCACCGATCCAGCCAAGCACCGCCGACGGCGTCGCGGCCGTCCACGACGAGGTGCTCCACGCCGGCCTCACTCAGCCAGTAGCTGGTCGAGAGCCCGGCCTGCCCACCACCGATGACCAGGGTGTCGATCTCGTGTCGAGTGTCCATGCGCCGAAGTTAGGCCGCGACACGAGGCGCTGGCTTCGAAGAGAACACCCATGCCGGCCGGGCGAGCATGGGTAGAACTATGCAAGCAGGCCGTTCTCGTACGCGTACGCTGTGACCGCCGAACGCGACGACCTGTCCAGCTTGGCGAAGATGTTGCTCAGGTGCCGGGCCACGGTCTTCTCGCTCAGGTAGAGCTCCGCGGCGATCTCGCGGTTCGTCCGGCCGGTGGCGACGAGCCGCACCACCTCGACCTCCCGTGCTGTCAGCCCTCGAACGGTCCCGGGCACCAGCGACTCCACCCGGGCCACGTCCGGCACCGCACCCAGCTCGGCGAAGATCCAGCCCGCCGCGTCGAACTCCATCCGCGCGCTGTCCTCGTCGCCGAGCGCGCGGCACGCCAGGCCGATGAGCACGCGCAGCCGGGCCGTTTCGTACGGCACCTCGAGCTCCTGCCACGCGTTCCACGCCGAGCGCAGCAGCACCAGGGCCACCTGCGGAGAGCCCTCGGCCAACCGTACGGCACCGTCGGCCTGCCGGGAGGCCGCGACGAGGAGCGGCGCGTCGAGCTCACCAGCGATCGCCACCAGCTCGTCCGCCGCAGCACGGGCGGCGCGAACGTCCTTGCCAGCAAGGAGAATCTCGACCTGCGCGGCGAGGAGCTCGGCTCGCTGACTACGTTCGCGGGTCTCGTCGACGGCACGCCGGATCGCCGCGGCCGCCGCCCCCGTCTTGCCCTGCGCGAGCCGGAGCAGCGCGTGCCCCGGCTGCGGCAGCCGGCTGAGCCGACTGGACTGCCGGTACGCCTCCTCCGCCGCCGCGTCGTCGCCGCGCAGCCGGTGCAGCTCGCCGAGCTGGTAGTACGCCGCACCCATCGCCGGCTGCTCGCTCGACTGGCCATACGCGGCACACGCCCGCTGCGTCTCGTCGAGCGCCTCCGCCCACGCGCCGTGCAAGGTGAGGATCTCGGCGCGGTGGACGAGGCACTGGCCGCGGTACGGAACGAGATCGGGCTGCGCGTCGCACCAGCTGGTCAGCGCGGACGTCCACTCCCGTGCCCGCCGCAGGTCGAACGTGAGCCGGCAGGTCTCGATCACCGCGCAGAACAGGATCCCCGCGACCAGCTCCGACACCTCGCCCGACGTCACGGCGACCATCGCCTCGTCGAGCCGGGCGACGCCCTCGGCGACCTGCCCGAGGCCGACGAGCGCCTGGCCCTGCAGCGTGAGCCCGAACGCGCTGAGGTCGGCGTCTTCAAATCGGTCGCCGCAGGCCGTGGCGTCGCGCGCCAGCTCCAGGGCCGTTGCCGGGTCGTCGTCCAGGGTGACCAGGGTGACGGGGACCAGCAGGTAGCCGCGTTCGGGACAGTCGGTCTCGCCCGCGTCGACGAGGCGCTGCGCCCGCGCCAGCCAGCCGCCGCTCCGGCCGGGCTGCCCGCGGAGCATCAGGTGGATGCAGAGCCAGAACGCGTTGCGGGCGGCCCGAATCGACTCGCCGCGTTCGAGCAGGGCGTTGTACGTACGCGCCCAGAGCTCGACGCACTCGACGTCGCGGCCGGTCAGGTACGCGGAGGCAGCGAGCAGCTCGAGGTCAGCGGGCTCCAACGGCTCCTCGCGGTCCGCATCAGCGGCCGCGAGGTGCGCGTACGCATCAGCCCACGCCTTCCTGGCGTAGGCGTCCCGTCCCCGGTCCCGTTCGGGCTGCACGCCTGTGCATCGTACGCGCCCACCGCGCCCCGCTTGGCCGCTACAGGCCCAGCTTGCTGAGCTCCATGCTGACCCGCGAGTCCGTCGACTCCACCGGCGACTCGTTCGTCACCCAGGGGTCGCCGTCGAAGTAGCGCTGGAAGATCTTCTCCGACGTCCGGGTCGCCACGGCCTGCGCGGTGAGGGTCGGATTCGGGCCACCGAGGCCGTTCGCCAGCGCGGAGTTGTCGGCCACGAACAGCCGCTTCACCCAGCGCGCCTCGGCCGACGAGTCCAGGACCGACGTCGCCGCGGACTGACCCATCCGCATCGACGACTGCACGTGCAGGATCAGCGGCGCCCAGTCGATCCGGTAGACCTTCTTCGCGCCCGCTCCGCGCAGCAGCTCTGCCGCCTTGCGCGCGAGGTACTCGCGGTTCGCCAACGTCTTCGCCGACCGCTGCCGCTGGTGGAACTGCACCTTCGCCACCGGCCCGTTCGCGTCCGCCGGCAACACCGAACGGGTCACGCGGTTCTGCGCCTCGACGTGGTCGTCGGTGATCACCAGAACGTTCAGCAGATTGTCGATCCCGCCCGCGAGCAGCTCCTTCAGCTCCGGCCCCATCGGACGTCCCGCCGGACCGTCCCACGGCCCCAACATCCCACGCCCGTTGGTGTACTGGCCGCGGATGCCGCTGTCGGACAGCAGCGCCGAGAACGCCTGGATCGCCGGCGGCAGACCCACGTTCTCCAGGCCGCCGTAGCCCGGGAAGTCGCAGCGCGCCGACGAGCCGACGCCCTTGGAGTTGCCGGTGTAGTCGTCGAACGAGCCGATCACCCAGTCGAAGAAGTGGTCGGTGTAGCCGCGTCCGACCCAGTCGTTCGGGTTCGGCAGCCCGCTGTTCAGCCACAGCCGCGGCGTCTCCGTACACCCGCCCGCGAGCACGACGACCCGCGCGTCCTCGCGGTGCTCGTCGCCGGTGGCGTTGTCGCGCCACGTCACACCCGTCGCGACCGGCTCGCCATTGCCCTGCGAGGTGTGGACGCGCGTGACGAACGCGTCGGTGACCAACGTCGCGCGCTTGCCGCCGCCGGCCCACACGTCGGCGGTGATCGCCATCGGCACGTAGCTGTTGTCCGTCGACCGCTTCGCGAACCGGTTCCGCGGCGCGTTGATCGGCTCCATGCAGCCCTGGAAGCAGGAACCGCAGAACGTGCAGCCAGTCGCCTTCGGGTACTGCAGCAGGTTCGGGTCACTGGTCTTGCCCGCGTTGCCGCCGGGCTGCAGGATCGCGTTCTCCTGCGGGCGATACGAGGCGCCGGTCGTCGTCTTCCTCGTCTGTACGGGGATTCCGAGCGTCTCGCAGCCGCCGAAGTAGACCTCTTCCTTCGTTCCCATCGCCGCCGTCTGCACGGGCAGCGTCGCCTCGACCCACTCGTAGTACGGGACGAGCTCGTCGTAGCTGAACGGGAACAGGTGCTTGGTGTCGTACGCCGCCTTGTCCGCGCCGTCGTAGCCGGCGAACACGCCGGGGTACGCGCGCGGGCAGTTTCCGTAGTAGTGCTGGGTGGTTCCGCCGACGCCGGACAGCTGCCAGAGGAACGAGTTCTGCGCCCATTCGCGGAACCAGGCCGGCTTGTCGCGGTTCTCCGGGCCGAAGCGGAAGAACCCGGACAGCGGGTTGTTGGCGTCGTTCTCGAAGTGCGTCCACTCCTCCCGCGGCTTGGCGTGCCGCGGACCGGCCTCGAGCACCAGGACATCGAGGCCGCGGGCGGCGAGCTCCTTGGCGACGACCGGTCCGCCACCGCCGGCGCCGACGACGATCACGTCGCGCATCAGTCCTCCACCTTCGTTCGCCCCTGGTAGTAGCCCTTGAGTTCGTTCCAGCCGTCGGCGACGCCGTCGAACTTGCTGAGTCGCCAGCCCACGGGCGTGCCGCGCAGCTTCTTCGTCCGCGGGTCGAACACGGCGTACTCGGTGAACGCGCCGAAGCCCGCGAACTCGATCAGCGCGCCGGCGACGAACTTGAGCAGCCCGGACACGGATCCGCGCAGCGGTTCGGGCAGCTGGGTGTCGAGCAGCGCGACGAGGTCGGAGTCCGTACGTTCCATCAGCTCGAACGCCTTGGCCTTCTCCTCGAAGCTCAGGCGCGCGAACGGCGACACGAACGCGCCGTGCACCGAGAGCGGATTCACCTGGGTGGCAACGAGATTCAGCAGCAGCGCGATGACCAGCGACAGCGGGATCGTGGCGTCGTTCTCCAGCAGGACCCGGAGCGCGTCGTCGAGATCCTTGACCTGTCCGGGAAGCAGGTCGTCGAGCGGTCCGGGCAGGTCGATGCCGAGGTCGGAGAGGGCGGTCGTCAGCGCGGCCGCCATGGGTTGCGCGAGCTGTTGCGGGAACGGGACGAAGTTGTCGAGCGACTCGATCATGAAGTCGGTCGCCTTCGCGTCGAGCGCGCCGGGCTCGTTCCGCGGCGTGCCCTGGGCGCGGGAGTAGGCGTCCCGGCCGGGGACGACGAACGTGGTGAGCCCGTTCAACGTGTCCCTGGAGAGCTCGGCGAGCAAGGGCCGGAGCAGCTCGACCAGGTCCTCCAGGCCGGGCAGCCCAGCGGGGTCGTTCCGGGCGAACGAGATAGGGCCGGCCGAGCCGGCGTGGGCCGTGGCCGGGACGAGGATCCCCGAGCCGACGGCGGCTCCGAGGACGCCTACCCGGGCGAGGAAGATGCGACGCGTCATGGAGTGCTTAGCCATGCGTTCCGTCCTGGAAGGTAAGAACGCGCCGAAGTCGAACGACGACGCTCCGTGGGTGTAGTGCGGCGACCATACGCCCGACCTGTCGCATTCACTAGGACTGGGAGGGGTATTTCGCGGAATCTCCTTATAAGTAAGGGATGCCTAATTTATCGATTGCTCCGACGAATCGCCGTCTTGGCCGCCTGATCTGGTCGGTTCTCGTCCTTGCTCAGCTGCAGCCGACCCTGCTAGACATCTGATGTATTCAGTGCGCCTGAAGGGTGGGAGTTCGCATGCCAGCACCACAGGAGTCCCTGGACCTGCTCCGCGAGCGGCGGTTCGGCCTGTTCGTCCACTGGGGCCTGTACGCGCTGCCCGCACGGCACGAGTGGGTGAAGAAGCGGGAGCAGCTGACCGACGAGCAGTACCAGCCGTACTTCGACCACTTCGATCCCGACCTGTACGACCCGGCCGTCTGGGCACAGGCGGCGCGCGACGCGGGGATGAAGTACTCGGTGCTGACCAGCAAGCACCACGAGGGTTTCTGCCTGTTCGACTCCGATCTGACGGACTACAAGGCGACGAACACGCCCGCGGGCCGCGACCTCGTGCGCCCGTTCGTCGACGCGTTCCGTGCGGAGGGTCTCGGGGTCGGCTTCTACTACTCGCTGATCGACTGGCACCACAAGTCGTTCACGCCGGACGGGATCCACCCGCAGATCGAGGACGCGGCGTGGCGGGAGAGCGCGAAGGGCCGCGACTTCTCCGCGTACCGGACGTACCTGCACGGCCAGGTCGAGGAGCTGCTGACGCGGTACGGCGATCTGGACGTGATGTGGTTCGACTTCTCGTACCCGGGGCGCGAGACGCACGGCTTCCCGGGCAAGGGGCGGGACGACTGGGACTCGGAGGCGCTGGTCTCGCTCGTGCGGAAGCTGCAGCCTGGCGTTCTGATCAACAACCGGCTGGACTACCCGGGTGACTTCACGACGCCGGAGCAGTACCAGCCGTTCGCCCACCCGACGATCGACGGGCAGGAGGTGCCGTGGGAGGCGTGCCAGACTCTCAACGGTAGTTGGGGATACGACCGCGACAACCTGGACTGGAAGTCGCCGGAGCTGCTGGTGAACATGCTGGTGGACTCGGTGTCGAAGGACGGCAACCTGCTGCTGAACGTGGGTCCGACCGGCCGCGGCGAGTTCGACGAGCGGGCTTTGTCGACGCTGGCGGAGATCGGCCGCTGGACGCGCCGCAACGGCCGCTCGATCTACGGCGCCGGGCCTTCATCGTTCACCGCGCCTTCGGACACTCGCTACACCCAGCGCGGCGACCGCCTGTACCTGCAAATCCTGAACTGGCCCTTCCGCCACCTGCACCTGCCGGGGCTGGCGGGGCGGATCAAGTACGCGCAGTTCCTGCACGACGCGTCGGAGATCCACTTCCGCGAGGTGACCGAGGAGGAGGTCCACCACAACACGTCGCTGAAGGGCATCCCGGACGGAACGGTGACGCTGGAGCTCCCCATCCAGCGCCCGAACCAGCTGGTGCCGGTGGTGGAGATCTTCCTCAACTAGGCGTGCCTTACACCTTACGATCCGAACGTGGAGCCCTGGGAGTCGCCGAGGACCTGGCAGCGGGTGGCCGACGAACTACGCCACCATCGCCGCTCAGGCCTCGGCGGCCTCCTCACCGAGGACACCGTCCGCTTCGCCACCGCCCGAGCCCTCGTCGCCGAGGGCGCGGACCCCGCCGGCCTGCGCGTCGAGTGGCCGCACCCGTCGCTCGATGGAGCGCGGATCGACCTGGTCGTGAGCGAACCGCCGATCGCGCTGATCGAGTTCGAGTACCTCCGCGAGCCCCCGTCGCTGGGACCGCGCCTCAGCCGGCTGGCCGCCGTACCTCTCGATGCGGCTCGCCTCTTCGTCTCCGTCGAGGCCGCCGGCCAGCTCGTCGAGTCGGAGCTGGCGGCGCAGCTCGTCGCCTTGCGGGTCGACGACGAACTACGACTCTCGGTCTACTGTGTCGACCGACTCGCCAGGCGGGCTTCGGCGCGAGATGGGGCGAGGCGGGAGATTCTGGCGGCAGTGACGCGGATTCTCGCTCGCTCGGGCCAGCAAACGTTCAGTCCGGTCGAGGTGGTCCGGGAGCTGCAGGATGCCGGCACCAGCTATGCGGAGGCGACCATCCGGACGATGGTCACCTCCCACATGTGCCTCAATGCCCCCGATCACGCGGCCGTCACGTACGACGACTTCGAGCGCCTCGAGCACGGCGTCTACCGGCTCGCCCCGTAGCCGCTGCGCGCTGGTCTGCTTGGGTCGGGGGCGCCCTGGTCCCATAGGTTCGGACTGGGGTGCCCCCGACCCACACTCAGGTGGCGGCGACAGTGGGGGTGAGGGGCACCCACGTCCCATAGGTTCGGACTGGGGTGCCCCCGACCCACACTCAGGCGGCGGCGACAGTGGGGGTGAGGGGCACCCACGTCCCATAGGTTCGGACTGGGGTGCCCCCGACCCACACTCAGGCCGCAGCGGGTCACCAGGTCACGGGCAGCTTGTGCACTCCGTAGATGGCCATGTCCGTCTTCAGCGGCACCTCGTTCGCCGGGATCGCCAACCTGAGCGTCGGAAAACGCCGGAACAGGCTGGCGTAGCCCACCCGCATCTCGATCCGGGCCAGCTGCTGCCCCAAGCACTGGTGCACGCCGTGCCCGAAGGCCAGATGCCCGGACACCACGTGGTGCAGGTCCAGCGTCTCCGGACTCGCGAAGTGCTCCGGATCGCGGTTCGTCACCGGCGTCGAGATCACGACCGTGTCGCCCTCCTTCACCTGCACCCCGCCCAGCTCCACGTCCTCCAGGGCCGCGCGCGTCGGACCGATGTGGATGATGCTCAGGTACCGCAACAGCTCCTCGACCGCGTTCTCGATCACGTCTGGCTCAGACGTCAACACAGCAAGCTGATCCGGGTGCTGCAGCAGTGCGAACGTGCCCAGCGACAGCATGTTCGCCGTCGTCTCGTGCCCGGCCGCGAGCAGCAGCAAGGCCATGTTCCGCAACTCCTCCTGGGAGAGCTCGCCGCTCTCGATCAGCCCCGACAGCATGTCGTCGGACGGCTTGCCGCGCTTGCGCGAGATGAGCTCGTCGAGGTACGCGTTCAGCTCCGCCATCGATGCCGTGAGCTCTTGGACCGTCGAGTCCAGCCGCACGATCTTCGAGGTCGTGTGCTGGAACTGCTCCCGTTCCGCGTACGGCACCCCGAGCAGCTCGCAGATCACCAGCGACGGGATCGGCAAAGCGAACGCCTGCACCAGATCGACCGGCGGCCCGGCCAGCGCCATCTCCTCGAGCCGGTCGTCGGTGATCTGCTGGATCCGCGGCGTCAGCTGGTTCATCCGCCGCACGGTGAACTGCCCGGTGAGCAGCCGCCGGTACCGCCCGTGGATCGGCTCGTCCATCCGGATGAACATGCCCGGCGGCGCCGGCGGGACCGGCTCGGTGGCGCGCGCCACCGGCAGCGGGAAGTGCCGGAGCTCCTGGCGAGCGCTGAAGCGGGGATCCGCGAGCACCTGGCGCGCCAGGCCGTGGTTCGTGACGAGCCACCCGACATGGCCGTTCGGGAAGTGCAGCGGACTGATCGGCCCGGCCGCACGAAACGCCTCCAGCGCGTCGGGCGGGTCGAACGGCCCGCTGCGGTCGATCGGAAGGGACTGGGTCTGGGTCTGAGCCATCAGCGTGCGCTCCCTCGTAGGCGCCTTCGTGCTGCGATCCTCGCACCGATCCAGATGAATTTACAATGAGTGTAAATTTTCCTTTGCTGTAATCTACGTCTCATGCAGGAGGAGCTCAGCCACCGCGAGCGGAAGAAGGTACGGACGCGCCGCGCCCTCGTCGACGCCGCGCTCAGGCTGTTCGACCAGCAGGGGTACGAGCGGACCACGGTCGCGGAAATCGCAGCGGCGGCGGACGTCTCGACGAAGACGTTCTTCAACTACTTCCGCGCGAAGGACGACGTCCTGTTCGCGGACACCGAGGACCGCATGCGGATGGCGCTCGCCGTGATCGCGGACCGGCACCCCGACGAGGGCGTCGCCGACGTGCTGATCCGACTGGCCGAACGCTCGGTGGCCTGGGTCGCCTCCCCCGAGGCGGGCATGACCCTCGAGCTCGCCCCGATCCGGACCCGACTGATCCTGCACGTGCCCACACTGCAGGCGAGAGCCCTGCACGTGTCGTACGAAGCGCAACGCGAGCTGGCCGAGGCACTCCACAAGGCGTTCCCCGAACGCCTCGACGAGATCATGGCCGCGTCCGCGGTCGCCGCGTTCTTCGGCGCCGCTCAGGCTCCCGTGTTGCTGACCCTGCAGCGCGGCGACCCGCTCGACGAGGTGTGGGCGGCGGCCCGCCGCGGTCTGCAGATCGCGATCGCGGGTGTGCGCGCGACGATCGACGCGCCGACCAAGAACTAAGCCGGCGGCGGGACCTGCTTGGCCGGCGGGTTCTCGTCCTCTTCGCGGCCGCCCGCGATCGTGAACAGCAGCTCGGAGATCTTCACGTGCACGCGCTCGACGTTCGGCACGTCCGGCAGCACGACCCGGCCGCTCTGCGACGCGGACTCGATCACCAGCGTGCCGCAGCCGAGCATCCGGTCGGTGAGGCTGCGTTCGTACGACACGTCGTTGATCCGCGTCAGCGGGATGTCCCGCCCGGTCCGCGTGATCACCCCGTGCCGCGTGATGAGCCGGCGGCTGGTGACGGTGTACGTCGAGGTGAGCCACTGCAGGAACGGCCAGATCGACCAGACGATCACGATGATCGCCGCGACCGCGACGATGCCGATCCGGAACCACTGCTGGTTGGGGTTCTCCGGCAGGATCGCGGCGACGAACGCGGCGATGCCGACGGTGAAGATCAGCACGAGCACCGGGCTGATCAGCTTCTTCCAGTGCGTGCGCACCGAGGCGACGATGTGTTCGTCCTCGCCGAGGAGTTTCGCCGAGATCCCCATCACGTGCTCCTTCGTCCCCTGTGCTGTGTTGGCTCGATCATGCCGGAGCGGCCTGGCTCACCGCACGTGTACCACGTCGCCCGCGCCGAAAGGCTGTGCTTCCCCGTCGTCCGGCTGGACGACGAGCCGGCCGTCGGTGTCGACGTCGGTCGCCATGCCTTCGACGATCCGATCGGGCAGCAGGATCCGTACCCGGCGTCCCAACGTGGCGCACCGCGTCTTGTACGACTCCCGCAAACCGTCCGGATCGCCCGAAACGTCCTGCCAGGCGTCGACGAGCGAGCCGAGCGTACGCAGGATCGCGCGCAGCAGCGGATCGCGGTCCCCGTCGGCACCCTCGGCGGTGAGTGACGTGGCGGTGTCGGTCGGCAGCTCGTCCGGGCGGGTGGACACGTTCAGCCCGATCCCGACGATCGCGGCGTCCTCGTTCCGCTCGACCAGGATGCCGGCGAGCTTCTTGTCGGCGAGCAGAACGTCATTCGGCCACTTGAGCCTGGCCTCGAGCTGGGTGGTCTGCTTGATCGCCTCGACCACGGCGCAGCCGACGAGCAACGGGAGCCACGGCCACCGCCGAGGCGGAACGTCGCTGGGCCTGAGCAGGACGGAGAACGTGAGCGCCGACCGCGGCGGCGTGGTCCAGGTGCGATCCAACCGACCCCGGCCGCTGGTCTGGTGCTCGGCGACGAGCACGGTCCCGGCCGGCGCGCCCTCCCGGGCGAGCGCGCCGAGGTCGGCGTTCGTCGACCCGGTGCTCGCGACGACCCGCAGGTCGGTGACGAACCCGTCCGGCCGCACCAAAGCCCGCCGCAGCGCCGCCTCGCGCAGCGGCGGACGGTCCAGATCGAGGAATGGCGAGCCAGTCACGATCTCAGGCTAGGCGCCAACCTCACCCGGTGTTCTGCAGGCCCGCCGCGATCCCGTTCACGGTCAGCAGGACGAGCCGGCGCAGGCGCTCGGACTCGCCCTCGGACAGCTTCTCGGTCCGCAGCCCGCGGAACGCGCGGAGCTGCAGGTACGACAGCGCGTCCACGTACGGGTTCCGCAGCTGCACCGCCCGGCCGAGCACCCGCCGGTTGGCCAGCAGCCGGTCGGTCCCCGCCACCTTGAGCACCCACGACGTCGTCAGCGCGTGCTCGGACAAGACCAGCTCGGTCAGGTCCTCGCGGTTGCCGAGGTCGAGGTACCGCCGCGCGATCCGGGCGTCGGTCTTCGCCAACGACATCTCGACGTTCTCCAGCATCACCGCGAACAGAGGCCACTCCGCGGCCGCCTCCTGCAGGGCGCCCACGTCGCCGACCGCCTCGAGCGCGGAGCCGACGCCGTACCAGCCGGTCAGGTTGACCCGCGCCTGCGTCCACGCGAACACCCACGGGATCGCGCGCAGGTCCTCCAGTGACGACACCGACAGGCCGCGTCGCGCCGGACGGGAGCCGATCTGCAGCTGTCCGAGCTCGTCCACCGGCGTCACCCGCGCGAACCACTCGGCGAAGCCGTCGGTCCGGACCAGCCCGCGGTACGCCGTCCGCGCCGCGTCGTCCATCGTGCGCGCCAGCTTGCTGAACTTCTCCGCGGCCCGGTCCGCACGCTCGTTCACAGCCGGCGTTGACGCCAGCAGCGTCGCCGCCGAGACCTGCTCTATGTGCCGCCGCGCGATGATCGGGTCGCCGTACCGCGCGAAGATCACCTCGCCCTGCTCGGTCAGCTTGAACCGCCCGCTCACCGAGCCCGGCGCCTGCGCGAGCACCGCCCGGTTCGCCGGACCGCCGCCCCGTCCGAGCGCACCGCCGCGGCCGTGGAACAACGTCAGCACCAACGAGTGCTGGTCCGCCCACTCCGCGATCGCCGCCTGCGCGTCGTACAGCGCCAGCGTCGCCGACAACGGGCCGACGTCCTTGGCCGAGTCGGAGTACCCGAGCATCACCTCGTACCGGCGCCCGGTCTCCTCCAGCCGCTGCCGCACCGGCGCCAGCTCCAGCGCTGCCTCGAGCACCGTCACGCTGCGCCGCAGGTCGTCCTCGGTCTCGAACAGGGGAACGACATCCAGCGCGATCGGCCGCCCCTCGAGCGCGTGGTCGGCCAGCTCGTACACCGCCGCGAGGTCGGACGGCTCGCGCGTGAACGACACGACGTACCGGCGGCACGCGTCCGGGCCGAAGCGCTGCTGGATCTGGGCGATCACGCGGAAGACCGCGAGCACCTCTTCGGTCTCCGACGACAGGTCGCCGCCGGCGCGCAGCTCGGCGAGCGCCCGCGCGTGGATCCGCGAGTGCTGCCGGACCTCGAGCTCGGCCAGGTGGAAGCCGAACGTCTCGGTCTGCCAGATCAGGTGCTGCAGCTCGCCGTACGCCTGCCGCGCGGCACGCGCCGCGGCCAGCGAGGACTGGATGATCCGCAACTCCGCAAGGAACTCCACCGGCGACGGGTAGCCGATGTCGGCCTGCCGCAGCCTCGTCCCCGCCAGCCGTTGGGCCGCGAACAGCAGCACCTGCCGGTGCGGCTCGCCCGGCGAGCGTGTCGCGATGTCCTCGGACTGGTCGGGGTACGCGGCGCGGATGTCGCTCAGCAGCCGGCGGACGGCGGGCGACGGCGGCGTGGTCTCGGCGTCGGCGGTGAGCGCCCGGCCGATCCGTTCGCACGCCCGCTCCAACGCACGCAGCACGTGGTCGGCCTGAATCGCCATAGCCCGTTGGGTAAACGCGGCGGTCACGTACGGGTTGCCGTCGCGGTCGCCACCGATCCACGAACCCAGCCGGACGAACGCGGGCACCTGCGGCGGCGACGTTCCGGCGCGCTCCCCCGACAGCTGGTCGTCGAGCCGCCGGTAGACCTCGGGCAGCACCCGGAACAGCGTGTCGTCGAACACCGTCATCGCCGTCCGGACCTCGTCGAGCGGCCCCGGCTTCGTCACGCGGATCTGCGCGGTCCGCCAGAGGACGTCGACCTCCTCCAACAGGTGACGGCGGTTCTCGGCGAGGGTGGTCGCACCGAGTCGCGGGTCGTCACGTTCGGACAGCAGAACGGAGATCCGCCGGATCGCGGTCGCCACGGCACGGCGGCGCGCCTCGGTCGGGTGCGCGGTGAGAACGGGGCGGAACTCCAGCCCGGACAGCATCGCGAGCGCCTGCTGCTCGCCGTACTCGGCACTGGCGTTCCGCATCGCCGCCGCGAGCGAGTCGCGCTCGGGAGTGCCCTCGGTGTCCTGCTCCCGCAGCGCGCGAACGCGGTGGTACTCCTCGGCGAGGTTGGTCAGGTGGAAGTAACAGGTGAACGCGCGCGCGACGTCCTCGGCGCGTTCGAGCGACCAGGAGGTTACGAGGCGCTCGACGTCGACGGCGGCGTTCTCCGCCTCGACCAGGTCGTCGCTGTGGGCGGCGATCGTCAGCTCGCGAAGGCGTTCGACCGCGTCGAGCAGCGCCTGCCCGCCGTACTCGCGAAGCACAGTGCCGAGCAGCTCGCCAAGCAGGCGGACATCGGCGCGGAGCGGCGCGGGCACTTCGAAGCGGGCGTGCACGCGCGCTTGTGCTGTGGTGGGCATGGACAAGACTCTATTCTTTGGAGGTTTCTTCCACCTAGCGCGGTGGCAACGGGCAGGTAATGTGCTGGCCATGGTCGCGCAACCCGAGGAAGAACTCCCGGACATCCACACCACGGCAGGAAAGCTTGCCGACTTGGACAGCCGACTCGACGAAGCCGTCAACGCCGGATCGGCCCGTGCGGTGGAGAAGCAGCACGCCCGCGGCAAGCTGACCGCCCGGGAACGCATCGCGATGTTGCTCGACGAGGGCTCGTTCGTGGAGCTGGACGAGTTCGCCCGGCATCGTTCCCAGAATTTCGGTCTGGAGAAGAACCGCCCGTACGGCGACGGGGTCGTGACCGGGTTCGGCACTGTCGGTGGGCGTCAGATCTGCGTGTTCAGCCAGGACTTCACGATCTACGGCGGCAGCCTCGGCGAGGTGTACGGCGAGAAGATCGTCAAGGTCATGGACCTCGCGATGAAGACGGGCTGCCCGATCGTCGGCATCAACGAAGGCTCTGGCGCGCGCATCCAGGAGGGGGTCGTCTCCCTCGGGCTGTACGGCGAGATCTTCCGCCGGAATGTCCATGCGTCCGGCGTGATTCCACAGATCTCGCTGATCATGGGAACGTGTGCAGGTGGGCACGTCTACTCCCCCGCGCTGACCGATGTCACCGTGATGGTTGACCAAACATCCCACATGTTCATCACCGGTCCGGGCGTGATCAAGACCGTCACCGGCGAGGACGTCTCGTTCGAGGATCTCGGCGGAGCCCTTGCCCACAACACGAAAAGTGGCAACGCGCACTACCTCGCGCCGAACGAGCAAGACGCGGTTGACTGGGTCAAGGCGCTCTTGTCATACCTGCCGCAGAACAACCTCGAGGACCCGCCGGCGTACGACGAGGACGCCGTTCTCTCCATCACAGCAGAAGATCGCGAGCTGGACACGCTCGTACCGGACTCGCCGAACCAGCCGTACGACATCCGCCAGGTAGTCGAGCATGTGCTGGACGACGGGGAGTTCCTCGAGCTGCACTCGTTGTTCGCGCCGAACATCGTCGTCGGGTTCGGCCGCGTCGACGGTCAGTCCGTCGGTGTGGTGGGCAACCAGCCGTTGCAGTTCGCGGGCTGCCTGGACATCGACGCGTCGGAGAAGGCGGCCCGGTTCGTGCGGACCTGCGACGCGTTCAACCTCCCGATCCTCACGTTCGTGGACGTTCCGGGCTTTCTGCCGGGCACCGACCAGGAGTGGAACGGCATCATCCGGCGCGGCGCCAAGCTGATCTACGCATACGCCGAGGCGACCGTCCCGTTGGTCACGGTGATCACGCGGAAGGCGTACGGCGGCGCGTACGACGTGATGGGCTCCAAGCACCTCGGCGCGGACATCAACCTGGCTTGGCCATCCGCGCAGATCGCGGTGATGGGCGCACAGGGAGCGGTGAACATCCTGTACCGCAAGGAGCTCGCGGCCAACTCCGACCCGGACGGTCTGCGGACGCAGCTCGTCGAGGAGTACGAGGACACGCTGGCGAACCCGTACGTCGCGGCCGAGCGCGGCTACGTCGACGCGGTGATCCATCCGCACGAGACCCGGGTCGAGATCGTTCGCGCGCTCCGGCTGCTGCGCACCAAGCGCGAGACGCACGCGCCGCGCAAGCATGGGAACATCCCGCTATGAGCGAAGCTTCGGAGGAGACCCGACCGGTGCTGCGCGTCGTCAAGGGTGACCCGACGCCGGAGGAGTTGGCGGCGCTCGTCGCGGTCGTGCAGGCGCGGGCCTCGTCGGCGTCCGGCCCGCCCGCGGTTGGTCGCGAGGAGAAGAGCGGCTGGGCAGCGTATTGGCGTTCGGTTCGACAGCCCGTTCAGCACGGCCCTGGCGGATGGCGAGCGAGCGCGCGCCCGCGCTGAGACCGTAGGCTCTGCGTTCATGCGTGACATCACCGAGATCGCTGACGATCTCGTCGACCAGCAGGCCGCGCTCGACCCGATCCAGGCGACCTACGCTGGCATCAAGGGCTACGACGCGGAGCTGAACGACTACTCCCCGGACGGCTTCGCGGCACGGCAGGAGCTCAACCGCCGTACGCTCGCCGAGCTCGCCGCGACCGAGCCCTTGGACGAGCGGGAGCGGGTCGCCAAGGACGCGATGGTCGAACGGCTCGGCCTGTCCGTCGAGCGGTACGAGGCGGGTCTGCTCACCAGCGATCTCAATGTCGCCGCGAGTCCGCTGCAGTACGTGCGCGGGGTCTTCGACCTGATGCCGACGGCTTCGGAGGAGGACTGGCGGACGATCGCGCAGCGGCTCTCCGGCGTTCCCGCGGCTTTGGCCGGCTACCGGCGTTCGCTCGCCGAGTCAGCTGACGCCGGGCGGGTGGCCGCGCGCCGGCAGGTCGACGCGTGCGCGGACAACTGCCTTTCCTGGGCGGCGGACGACCTGTTCGGCGGGCTCGTCGCCCGTTCCGAGGTCGACGGCGCGCTGCGCGCAGACCTCGACCGGGCCGCCGCCTCCGCGACTGCCGCGCTCGGTGAGTTCGAGACGTTCCTGCGTCAGGAGCTCTCGCCCAAGGCACGCGAGAAGGACGCTGTCGGCCAGGAGCTGTACGCGCTGAACTCGCGCTACTTCCTCGGTGCCTCGATCGATCTGCACGAGACGTACGCATGGGGCTGGGAGGAACTCGCCCGGATCGAGCGCGAGATGGAGTCGGTGGCGGACAAGATCGTTCCCGGCGGCAGCGTCTCGGACGCGGTCGCTGCGCTGGACGCGGATCCGGAGCGGCAGCTGGGGAGCAAGGAGGAGTTCCGCGACTGGATGCAGGAGCTCGCCGACCGTACGGTCGCGGAGATGGCTGGCGTCCACTTCGACATCCCGGACGCGGTACGGAAGATCGACTGCCGGCTCGCTCCGACCAGCGACGGCGCGATCTACTACACCGGCCCGAGCGAGGACTTCACCCGCCCGGGCGCGATGTGGTGGTCGGTGCCGAAGGGCGTGACCACGTTCTCGACCTGGAAGGAGTACTCGACCGTCTACCACGAGGGCGTGCCGGGGCATCACCTTCAGGTCGCGCAAACCCTGTACCGCAAGGACATTCTCAACCGCTGGCAGCGACTGATGTGCTGGATCTCCGGGCACGGCGAGGGCTGGGCGCTGTACGCCGAGCGGCTGATGGACGAGCTCGGCTACCTCGACGACCCGGGCGCTCGGCTCGGCATGCTGGACATGCAGAGCCTGCGCGCCGCCCGGGTGGTGGTGGACATCGGCATGCACCTGGAGCTGCCCATCCCGAACTACCGTGGGAGTGGCTGGCACACCGGTGAGCGGTGGAATCCCGAGCTGGGCTTGGAGTTTCTCATCGCTCATAGCCGGATCGATGTGGAGTTCCTACGCTTCGAGCTCAACCGGTATCTCGGGTGGCCGGGGCAGGCGCCGTCGTACAAGGTGGGCGAACGGATCTGGCTGCAGGCTCGTGCGGAGGCTCAGGAGCGTGCTGGGGCTGCGTTCGATCTCAAGACGTTCCACCGCCGGGCGCTGGACCTGGGATGTCTTGGCCTGGACCCTTTCCGCGAGGCTCTGCGCCGACTCTGATAGGAGAAGGTGCGCCGCACGAGCTCCGCGAAGGTCCTGTCTAGGTCCCGGACGGATGAGCGCGAAGACTTTTGGTCGCCATAGCGCGCATAGGCTTCGGGCTCATCCTGGGTGTGGCAGGTGTGACTCGCGTGACGACCACCAGGGTCGGGCGGGCGTGGCGCGTGGTTGGGGTGGGTGGGGCTGAGCACGGTTAGTGCGGAAGGTTTGGGGTGCTATGGCGCCCATAGTTTCCGCGCTGATCTGGGATGTGACTGGTGTGAGGTCTCAGGTTGCCGACTCGATTGTTGTGTCGGCGAGCAGCCCGGTCATGTGGGACTCGCGTGGGCTGTCGCGGCGGTCGATTGTGGTGACCAGTTTGAAAAGCCGCCGCCCCACCCCCGAACGGGTGCCCGGGGGAGGCTTCTCGTCGTTCAGGTCTGCTGCCGTCGTGGGTCGCCTGTGGGCCCCCGGTCACTTGTCGTGCAGATGACACCGGGCTTCCGTTTACCTCACCATTCTGCGAGGGAGCCGTCGTCTCTTCTGAAGGTCGGCGTCCTCCACCTGTGGCCCACTTCTGCTGCGCGCTCCACTGCTGCTGCGTCCACTTCGATGCCCAGGCCTGGCCCCGTCGGCCGGCGAACGTAGCCGTCTGCGAAGCCGAACACCGACTTGTCCACCAGGTAGTCGAGCAGGTCCGATCCCTCGTTGTAGTGGATCCCCAGGCTCTGCTCCTGGATCAACGCGTTCGGCGACGCGAAGTCCACCTGCAAGCTCGCCGCCAGTGCGATCGGGCCCAGCGGGCAGTGCGGGGCCAACGACACGTCGTACGCCTCGGCCATCGAGGCGATCCGCCGCACCTCGGAGATCCCACCAGCGTGCGACAGATCCGGCTGCGCGATCGCGATTCCCTTGTCCAGAACGCGCTTGAAGTCCCACCGCGAGAACAGCCGCTCTCCCGTCGCGATCGGGATCGACGTCGAGGAGACGATCGAGCCGATGTGCTCGGACATCTCCGGCACCAGCGGTTCCTCGACGAAGAACGGCAATGACGGCTCGAGCAACGGCAGGACACGCCGCGCCATGGCGACAGTCATACGCCCGTGGAAGTCGATTGCCACGTCGAACTCCGGCCCACACGCCGCGCGCACTGCGGCCACCCGGGCGGCGATGGACTCCGCAGCGCCGGCCGTGTCGATCCGGCGCAGCTCGCCTCCGCCGTTCATCTTGATCGCCGTGAAGCCCTGCGCCTTCATGTTCAGCGCCGCGTCGGCCACCTCCGCGGGGCGGTCGCCGCCGATCCAGCCGTAGACGCGCATGCGGTCGCGGACGTGACCGCCGAGCAACTGGTACACCGGGACGCCGAGCGCCTTGCCCGCGATGTCCCACAGCGCCTGGTCGACGCCCGCCACGGCGCTCGAGAGCACGGGGCCGCCTCGATAGAAGGTGCCCTTCGTCATCACCTGCCAGTGCTCCTCGATCCGGAGCGGGTCCTGGCCGACGAGGTAGTCCGCGAGCTCGTCCACAGCCGTCGCGACCGTGTGAGCACGCCCTTCGACGATCGGCTCCCCCCACCCGGTGATGCCCTCGTCGGTGTCGATGCGCAAGAAACACCAGCGCGGCGCCACGAGGTAGGTCGTGAGGCGGGTGATCAGCATGTGGACGGTCCTCTCACTCTGTGGTCTTCTCGACGCTAGCTCAGATGACGGTGCCTATAGTCGATCCCGCGGTTGGTTCGTCTGGTACCGGACACTCCGGGACCGGACGAGGCAAGAGGGAACCCGGTGTGACTCCGGGACTGCCCCGCAGCGGTGAGTGGGAACGACCGCCGTCAGACGCACTGGGCGCGAGCCTGGGAAGCGACGGCCAGTAGGACAAGCGGCGACAGCCGACGAGCCCACGAGTCCGAAGACCTGCCCACCGCCCACGCGCGACCGGCGCGTGGTTGGTCCACGGCCTCGAGGGGTGGCTGCCGGACACGAGCGGCGCGATCATCGCGCGCCTTCGCGTCCCCACCTTGCCCCACGACAGCCGTCACGCGAGGGAAGGACCCTGATGACAGTCAGCACCACCGTTCTCGGCTACCCCAGGATCGGTCCGCGCCGCGAGCTCAAGCGCGCGACCGAGTCGTTCTGGAACGGCCGTACGTCCGCCGCCGACCTCCAGGCCACGGCGAAAGAGCTCCGCACGAACGTCTGGACCACGCTCCGCGACGCCGGCATCGAGCAGCTCCCGTCGAACACCTTCTCGCTGTACGACTCCGTGCTCGACCAGGCCGTACTCGTCGGCGCCGTCCCCGAACGGTTCGCCCACCTCACCGACGAGCTCGACCGCTACTTCGCGATGGCCCGCGGTGTCGAGGGCATCGCGCCGCTCGAGATGACGAAGTGGTTCGACACGAACTACCACTACCTCGTGCCCGAGCTCGGACCCGAGACCACGTTCGCGGTGTCGGGCCGCAAGCCCTTCGATGAGTTGGCCGAGGCTCCCGGCTCGCGTCCGGTGCTCGTCGGGCCGCTGAGCTTCCTACTGCTCGCCAAGCCCGATGCCGATGCGCCGAAGGACTTCCGGCCGCTCGACCTGCTGGACCGGCTGCTGCCGGTGTACGAGGACCTGCTCGCCCAGCTCGCGCAAGCCGGCGCGGAGTGGGTGCAGCTCGACGAGCCGGTGCTGGCCGCCGACCGGTCCGCGGAGGAGCTCGCGGCGCTGCAGGCGACGTACGAACGACTCGCCGCCGCCACGCAGCGCCCGAAGCTCCTGGTCGCGAACTACTTCGGCCCCTACGGCCAAGCACTCCCCGTCCTCGCGAGGACCGGCGTCGAAGGCCTCGCGCTCGACCTGGTCGCGGGAGCCGCCGACCTCGACCAGATCGCCAGCGCCGGGCTGGGTACGAAGACGATCTACGCCGGTCTCGTCGACGGCCGCAACGTCTGGCGCACCAACCTCCCGGAAGCCCTCTCCATAGCCGCCGCCCTGCTCGGCTCCGTAGGCGACCTCGTCGTCAGCTCGTCGAGCTCGCTCCTCCACGTACCCCTCGACCTCGCCCAGGAGAACGCCCTAGACGACGCGCTCAAGGACCGGCTCGCGTTCGCCCGGGAGAAGCTGGACGAGATCGTCGTCCTCGGCCGCGCCCTCAAGGAGGGTCGCGAGTCCGTCGCCGCAGCGCTCGACGACGCGGAGACGGCACGCACCAGAGAGCTCGCGGGCTCCGTCGACAACCGCGTACGAGCAAGGCTCGAGGCGCTCGGCGACGGAACGGCCCGCGGCCCGGCCACCGAACGCGCCGCGGCCCACCACGCGCTCGGCGCGCTCCCCGCCCTGCCGACGACGACGGTCGGCTCGTTCCCGCAGACCGCCTCGATCCGTACAGCGCGGGCCGACTTCCGCGCCGGCCGCATCGACGCGGCAGCGTACGAGCAGCGGATCAAGGCCGAGGTCGACTCGGTGATCGCGCTGCAGGAGGAGCTCGGGCTCGACGTCCTCGTGCACGGCGAGCCGGAGCGCAACGACATGGTGCAGTACTTCGCCGAGCAACTCGCCGGCTTCGCGACGACCGAGCACGGCTGGGTGCAGTCGTACGGCACGAGGTACGTCCGGCCGCCGCTGCTCTACGGCGACGTGTCGAGGCCGAAGCCGATGACTGTGACGTGGGCGACGTACGCGCAGTCGAAGACGGCCAAGCCTGTCAAGGGGATGTTGACGGGCCCAGTCACCATGCTGGCTTGGTCGTTCGTCCGTTCCGACCTCCCGCTGTCGCAGGCCGCACGGCAGGTGGCACTGGCCCTCAGGGACGAGGTCCACGACCTGGAGTCGGCGGGCATCCGGTACGTCCAGGTCGACGAGCCGGCGCTGCGCGAGCTGCTGCCGCTGCACGCCGCGGACCAGGCCGAGTACCTGGAGTGGGCCGTCGCCGCGTTCCGGTTCGCGACGTCCGGGATCGCCGACAGCACGCAGATCCACACGCACATGTGCTACTCGGAGTTCGGCGAGATCGTCGACACGATCGGCGCGCTGGACGCCGACGTGACCAGCGTCGAGGCGGCGCGGTCGCGGATGGAGCTGGTCGGCGATCTGCAGCGGGCCGGCTACTCCCGCGGCATCGGCCCGGGCGTGTACGACATCCACTCCCCGCGGGTGCCGTCGGCGGAGGAGATCGAGGAGTCGCTGCGGCTCGCGCTGGTCGCCGTGCCGGCCGACCGGCTGTGGGTCAACCCGGACTGCGGCCTGAAGACCCGCACGTACGACGACATCGAGCCGGCCCTGCGCAACCTCGTCGCCGCGGCGCGCAAGGTCCGCCAGTCACTCCCCGCCAGCTAGCGGGCCGCCGTGATCATGAACGTGATCATGAAAGCGGACTGGGCGTATATGACCGGTTCGCCTTCATGATCACGTACATGATCACCGGGTTTAGCCGCGGCGCTGGAACTGCGGGAGCCGGAGGAGGTCGTACGGGTACGGCAACGGTTGGTCGCTCGCCGTCGTGAGGCGGTCGAGCTGCTCGGAGGTGAGCGACCAGCCGGTGGCGCCGAGGTTGTCGCGCAGGTGCTCCGGCGTCCGCGCCCCGAAGATCGGCGCGGTCACCGCCGGCTGCTGGAGCAGCCAACGCAGCGCAACCTGCGCCGGCGACTTGCCGGCCTCCGCCGCGACCGCGTGCAGCGCGTCGAGCACCTGCCAGGTCGCCTCCGTCGCCATCGAGTCGAACGACCCACTCGCCGCGACCCGCGTGCCCGACGGCGGCGACGACATGCCGCGCCGGTACTTGCCGGACAGCCAGCCGCCCTGCAACGGGCTCCAGGGAATCAGACCCAGCCCCTCGTTCTCGCAGACCGGCACGAGCTCGTACTCCGCCGACCGGGCGAGCAGGTTGTAGAGCGGCTGCAGCGAGACGAACGGCTCCCAGCCGTTCGCGCGCGATACGTCGACCGACTTCTGCAGCTGCCAGCCGGCGTAGTTCGCGGCGCCGACGAACCGCACCTTGCCGCTGCGCACCAGCACGTCCAGCGTCGAGAGCGTCTCCTCGAACGTGGTCGCGTCGTCGAACACGTGGATCTGGTACAGGTCGACGTAGTCCGTCCCGAGCCGGCGCAGGCTCGCGTCGATCGACCGCATGACGTGCTTGCGCCCAGCTCCCTGCGGCGGCTGCCCGGTCGCGGCCTCGCCGTACACCTTGGTCGCGATCACCAGCTCGTCGCGATCCCGCGTCTTCAGCCAGCTGCCGAGGATCCGTTCGGACTCGCCGAAGCCGTACACGTCCGCGGTGTCGATGAACGTGCCGCCGGCGTCGACGAACTCGTCCAGGATCCGATGGCTGGTCTGCTCGTCGGAATCGCCGCCGAACCCCATCGCGCCGAGGCACAGCTCACTGACCTCGAGGCCCGTTCTTCCCAAGTAGCGATAGTCCACGCTTTTCGACGCTATCTGCCCGCCGCCGGAAGAGCGAGCCAATCAGCCCGCGAGATCACGGACCGATCAGCGGTCGCAGCCGCCCTCGCCGTCGGGGCGGACGTGCGGGCGGGCGACGTCCTCGAGTCCCTTGTAGGCGTACGGGTCCTCACCGGCCACGAGCACGACGTCGCGATAGTCCCACTTCGCGACATGTCCGCGCTCCTCCTTGCGCCATGGCAGCAGGGACTCCGCGCTCATGTAGTGGTTGGCGAGCGCGCGGCGGAAGCCGTGCTTGCCGCTGTTCTGCAGCGAACGGTGCAGCAGGTAGCCGTTGAAGATCACCGCCGAGCCGGCCGGAACCTCCACGGGGACGGCGTCCTCGTCGCGGTACGGGAAGTCGTACGCCTCGATCGAGCAGTCGAACCGCGGGTCGTCCTGGTCGCGGTCGGGATAGATCACGCCACGCCGGTGCGAACCGGGCAGCACCCACAGGCAGCCGTTCTCGATCGTCGCGTCGTCGAGCGCGATCCAGGTCGCGGTGAGCGAACGGTCCCGCGTCGGGATGAAGAACTCGTCCTGGTGCCAGGCCTGGCCCGGCTTGCCCTCGGACTTCATGAACAGCATCGACTGCATGGCCTTCACGTTCGGCCCGATCACCTTGGTCAGCACCTCGACGATCCGCGGCTGGGCCAGCTGATCGGCAAGGATCTGGGAGACCTTGTGGGGCATGTGAATGCACAGATAACGGCGCAACACGTCCTCGTCGGAGATGTCCTCGCCGACGACGGGGGCGGAGTCTCCTTCACGTCCGATGCCGACCGCGCCGAGGTCGCCGCGGCACAGTCGTACGGCTTCGGCGTTGACCTCAGCGACCTCCTCGGGCGACAACGCGCCGCGGAGTACGCCGAAGCCGTCCTGCTTGATCTGCTCGATCAGCGCATCGGAGATCGAGTCGTGGAGCGTGGCCGGGGCTTTGGTGCTGGTCTCTGCGACGACGGCTGACATGCGATCCTCCTGTTGGGCATGGCCTCGTACGCTCTCCAGCATCGCCGTTGGCGGGCCTGATGGCCATGTCCGTCGCACCCGACTAACCTGTCTGTTCGTGACCTGCCGGGTAGTCGTCCGCTTCGGTGTCGCGGTGGCGCACTATCCCCCGAAGGCGACGTACGGGCCGCGGGTGCTGGACGACTTCGAGTTCGTGTGGATGCTGTCGGGGAGCGCGCGGTGGGAGTGCGGCGACCTCGACCTGCCGCTGCGTCCGGGCACGTTGTTGCTGGCCCGGCCGGGGATGCGGCACCGGTTCGCCTGGGATCCGCGGCGGCCGACCGCCCACGCCTACGCGCACTTCTCGGTGCCGTCCCGCGGTCTGTTGCCGGCGCCCGACACCTGGCCGTTGACGCGCGCGCTCACGCCGGCCGACCCGATGGCGGCGCTGTGCCGGTACCTGCTGTGGCTGAGTCGGACGCCCGGCCCGGCGACGGCGGAGCGGGCGAACGACATGGTGGGGTGCCTGCTGGACCTGTTCGTCGCGGGACCGTTGCCGTCGGACGAGTCCGTGGACGGGCTGCCCGAACACGTGGAGCGCCTGGTCGATCACGTCCAGTCCGCCTGGCGTTCCGGCTCGGGCGAGGCGCGGGCGCTGTCGTTGGCCGAGCTCGCGACGGCGGCGCGGGTGTCGTCGGGACACCTGAGCCGGCTGTTCCGCGAGCGCTTCGCGGTGGGCCCCGTGGCGGCGATCGAGCTGGTTCGCCTGGCGCGAGCGGCGACTTTGCTGCAGCGTTCGAACCTGTCGGTGGGCGCGGTGTCGGAGAGCTGCGGCTTCGCGAACCCGTTCCACTTCTCGCGCCGCTTCAGCAGCGCGTACGGCGCCTCGCCCCGGGCGTACCGGGCAGCGTCCGGCGAGGCGGATCCGTTGGAGCCGGTCGTCCGAGCGGGCCTGCTGCCGTTGGCCCACCGGTTGTTGCTCGAGGATGCCTAGCGGTTCCAGAGATCGGGCCAGAACACGTCCAGATCACCCAGCATCCGGCGGAGCAGAGGTAACGAAAGTCCAACGATGTTGTGGTGATCGCCTTCGACGCGTTCGACGAACGCACCGCCGAGCGCGTCGATCTTGAACGCACCCGCCACGTTCAGCGGCTCACCCGTCCCCACGTACGCCGAGATCTCCGCGTCCGACAGGTCCGCGAACTGCACGACGGTCGAAGCCGTCTCCGCGACCGTCTTTCCACGACGCGTGTCGATCACGCAGTGCCCGGTGTGCAGAACGCCCTTCCGGCCGCGCATCGAACGCCACCGTTCGACAGCGTCGGTAGGGGATGCGGGCTTGCCGTAGATCTCGCCATCCAGCTCGAGGACCGAATCACAGCCCAGCACGAACGCGTCGTCGGTGACTCGTGTTGCGACCGCATTCGCCTTGCGTTGCGCGAGAACCAGCGCGAACTCAGCCGCGGACAGGGCCTCGACATCGTCCTCCGAGACCCCGGACACTATGACCTCAGGCTCGATTCCCGCAGCCCGCAAGACCTTCAGGCGGGCCGGGGAGGACGAAGCGAGAACGAGTCGCGGTCTGCTCGATTGTTCCACCCGCGAGATGGTACGACTTCGCAAAACCGGGGGCGATGTCCCCTTCGGGACACCCGGACTGGGAACGATGTCGGACATGGGGAGTAGGGTTTTCCCTGAAGATCATGAAGGGAGGGGATGACGACGAAGTACACGTACCTCCCGACAGTTCTCGATCACGAGATCGCCCAGCGGCGCGTGAGCGGATTCGATGTGTCCGCGATCGAGAAGGAGCTGGCCAACCAGTCTGAGATCACTCCTGCGCTGGCCCGCGAGCTGCTCACCCGACTCGCCGAGCTCGAGGCTCCGGAGGACTGGCCGTACGTCGAACCGTCCACTCTGGAAGGCATTCAGGCCGAGCTGCCCGCGTCCGCGAGTACGGCGAGGCTGGGCTTGGCCGACCTGCGCGACCGGCTCGAAGCCGCTTGGCTCGGGCGCAGTGCCGGCAACTGTCTCGGTAAGCCGGTCGAGGACGGCGGTCGCTGGAACAGCGAGTCGATCACCGTCTATCTGCGGCGCTCGGGCAACTATCCGATCAACGACTACCTCCGCCGGCTCGACCCGATGCCGGACGGCCTCGAGCTGTGCGATGCCTGGGCCGAGTCGACCAAGGGTCGGATCAAGTACGTCCCTCGCGACGACGACCTCGACTACACGTTGCTCGGCTTGCACATCCTCCAGACGCACGGCTTCGGCTACAGCACGGGCGACGTCGCCAAGGAGTGGCTGCTGCGGTTGCCGTTCCACCTGACGTACTCCGCGGAGCGCTCGACGTACCGCAACCTCGTCAACGGCGTGCCGGCCGAGGAGTGCGCGGTCAACGACAACCCGTACCGGGAGTGGAGCGGCGCGCAGATGCGCGGCGACATCTTCGGGTACGTGTGTGCTGGTCGGCCGCGCGCTGCAGCGATGCTGTCGTACCCGGACGCCTCGTTGACCCATGTGGGCAACGGGATCTACGCCGAGCTGTGGGCCGCCGCGCTGGTCGCGGCCTCGTTCACCGCGACGTCGCTGCGCGACGCCGTTCTCGAGTCGTTCAACCATGTCCCGCAGCGGTCCCGCCTGGCGGAAGCATTGAGGTGGACGCTCGCGGTGGCCGACTCGGGGGTGGAGTGGGAGAACGCGATCACGCAGCTGCTCGAGCGGTACGCGCAGTACCACTGGCGGCACGCGGTGCCGAACGCCGCGGTGTGCGCGCTGTCGTTGCTGTACGCGGAGGACGACTACACCCGGGCGATCGGGCTCGCGGTGCAGTCCGGCCTGGACGCAGACACCAACGGTGCGACAGCCGGCTCCGCGGCGGGCGCGTTCTCCGGTCGCGCCGGCATCCCGCCGCACTGGACAGCCCCGTTCGGCGACACATTGCGGAGTGGGCTGGCCGGCTTCGACCGGACGAGCATCCGTTCACTGGCCGAGCAGACGTTCGCGCTGGCCCGCGCCTCGCTGACCCGCGCGGCCCCGACCACAGTCGTCACCACCCCCGCCACCGACCCCGGCACCGCCCGCGCCTCCTGACCCCCGCACCCCACCATTTTGGATGAAGGGCACCTTCATCCAAGGTTCGTTCGGATGCGGGCTCGGGCTGTTCTTGACGAAGCTCTTCTGGTTCTGGTGCTGTCTTGGTGCGGTGTTCTCTGCGGACTCTCCGGGAGTTTGGTGCTCTCGGGGTCTGTGGCGGCGGTCGATTTTGGTGGCCGGTCCGGGGCGCGTCAAGGGCGCCTCACTGGGGGCGCTTCGCGCAGACGGAGAGAGGCGTCGCTTCGCGACCGCGAAGCGGCCCTTGACTCGCCCCGGCCCGGCCACCTGTTTTTCACGCGCCGCCCCCTCCCCCCGGAACAGGTGTCCCGGGGGAGGTTCCTTCTTGCTGGGGTCTGCTGCCGTGCTCGCGTTGCTTGTTGGCCCCGGTTCCTTGTGGCTCAGATGAAGCCGGGCATTCCGTCCCCGCTGTTTGAATGAAGGGCACCTTCATTCAATAGGTTCGAATGAAGGTGCCCTTCATCCAAGGGTCGGTTGGGGCCTGTCCCGCAATCCGCCACGCGCCCGTGATCATGAAGGCAGAGCTTCTCTTTTCGCCAGTGAGGCTTCATGATCACCAGCACCTCAGCGCGCCGGCCATGACACGGTTTGGGTCGGCGGCACCCCGGTCCCATAGGTTCGGACCAGGGTGCCCCCGACCCAACCAGCCAGCCCGCCCCGCCCCGCCCCGGCACGTATCGAATGAGGGGCAGCAGGCCCTAGCGGTCGAGCTCGCGGACGAGGTGGATCAGGCAGCTGTCGAAGTCACCGCGCAGTACCAGCGGGACGCCGTGGTTCTGCAGCAGGGCGCCGGTCCAGACCTCGCCGGTGTCGGGGTTGCGGTAGCGGCCCAACGGGTCGAGGCCGCGCAGGCGCAAGGGCGGCTTGACGGTGCCGAACTGTTGCGAGTGCTGCCACGCGATCACCACGACCTCGGAGCCGTCGCGGTGCACGTACTCCACCGCCGAAAGGTCTCCAGCCGAAGGCGGCCGCAGCCGATAGAGCAGGCCGTGCTGGACGACCGGACGGATCCGCTTGTACTGCGCGATCAGCTCTTTCGCCTCGGTACGTTCGGCATCGGTCCATTTCGTCAGATCGCCGCCGATACCGAGCAGACCTGCCATCGCCGAGTGGAAGCGCCACCGCAACGAGGAGCGCCGCTTGTTGATGTGGTCCGGCGAGTCCGTCACCCACGCCGACATCACGCGCGGCGCGTACACCTGCGTGAAGCCTTCCTGGATCTTCAACCGGTCGAAGCCGTCGGTGTTGTCCGACGTCCACACCATGTCGGTCCGCGCGAGGATGCCGAAGTCGACCCGGCCGCCACCACCCGCGCAGCTCTCGATCGCCACGCCGGGATGCGCGCGCCGCAGCCGATCGAGTACGGAGTACAGGTTGCGTACGTGGTCGATCCACAACCGCTCGGGGTTGTCCGCCTCCTCCGGCCAGCCGGGCTCGGAGAACGGGCGGTTCATGTCCCACTTCACGTAGTCGATCGCGTTGTTCGCGAGCAGGTCGTGCAGCCACTCGTACATCCACTCGGCGACGTCGGGACGGCCCAAGTTCAGCACGAGCTGGTTGCGTGACTCGCTCCGCTTCCGGGTCGGGAAGTGGTAGACCCAGTCCGGATGGTCGCGGTACAGATCGCTGTCCGGGTTGACCATCTCCGGCTCGACCCAGATGCCGAACTGCATGCCGCGGTCGTGCACGGCGGAGATCAACGGGGCCAGGCCCTTGGGGAAGCGGTCCGGGTTCGTCACCCAGTCGCCGAGGCCGGCCCGGTCGTTGATGCGCTGCCCGAACCATCCGTCGTCCATCACGAACAGCTCCACCCCCATCTCCGCGGCGAGCTCCGCGAGCTGGGTCTGGTTCTCCTCGTTGATGTCGAAGAACGTCGCCTCCCACGAGTTGTAGAGCACCGGGCGAAGCTGCTTGGCCTTGGGCACGATGTGCCGGAGCTGGTACGTGTGCCACGCCCGGCTCGCCGCGCCGAAGCCCGCGGCACTGTAGACGCCCGCGAAGACCGGAGTCTCGAAGATCTCACCAGCGTGCAGCTTCCAGACCCTGAAGCCGTCCTGCCCGAAGCCACCCGACACCGACGCGCGCCCGTTCGCGAACCGCTGCGCGTGGAACCGCCACGACCCGCTCCACGCGAGCGCCCCGCTCCACACCTCGCCGTGCTCCTCGCCGGCCGTACCGTCGTCGACCGCGAACCACGGGTTGGCGTGGTGGCTCGTGATCCCCGTCCGGCTGCCGATCGCGAACGTCGATGCCGGCGCCAACGGGACCCGCGACAGCTGCGTCTCGCCGCCCCAATGTCCATGCAGGTGGCTGATTCGGTAGTCGTCGCGGAACGGGATCGCCCACGAGGCGGAGTGCGCTTGCAGCACGTCGATCGGCTCGGCGGTCTCCGGCGCACCGTCCTCGCTGGCCGAAGCGGTGTGCCGCAGCTCCGTCCAGCGCTCGATGATGTCGCCGTCCTCGTACACGCGGTAGTGCAGCGTGACCTCGAGCGGGTACGTACGGTCGGCGAACCGCAGCTCGAGCTCGCTCCGGTTGCCCTCGCGGCGTGTCTCCGCACCTTGGAACGTCCACTCGATGCCGCGCACCTGGTCGCCGAAGCGCACCGACAGCGAGGGCTGCCCGTACCGCAGCTCGCCCTCGACCGGCAGCTCCTCGACGCCGTCGCCGCCGGTCTCCGCGGTGCGGATCCGGCTCGGCGCGACGGTGAAGACGACGTGCACGGCGTCGGCCAGGTGGATGCGCGGACCCCAGTAGATGTTGACCAAACGGTCGTGCGGCGTCAGCCGGATCCCGTACGACGTCGTCTGCGTCGACAGCAACCAGACCCGTTGCGCGTGGTCGAACTCGATCCCTGCCATTGCCGCACTACTCCCCGTTGATTTACGACTTCGGCCGGAGCCGGAGGTTCTGCATGCCGCCGTCGACGCCGAGCTCGACAGCGGTGGTCGCTCCGGCCAGCGGCGAGGCGAGGTAGACGATGCCAGCGGCGACCTCTTGCGGCGACACCAGCTTGCCGGTCGGCTGCCGCGCCTCGAGTGCCGCACGTTCGGCCTCGGGATCGTCGGCCTGCGCGAGCAACCGGCCCACCCACGGCGTGTCCGCCGTCCCCGGGTGGACCATGTTGACGCGGATGCCCTCGTGCACGTGGTCCGCCGCCATCGCGAACGTCAGCGCGCGAACGGCGCCCTTCGAGGCGCTGTAGAGCGCACGCATCGGGATGCCCGCGACCGCGGCGATCGAACAGGTGTTGACGATCGCGGCCGCCGGCGACTTCCGTAGGTGCGGCAGCGCCGCCCTGCTGACGCGCGCCATGCCGACCACGTTGACGTTCAGCACCCGCAGCCACTCGTCGTCGTCATTGTCGGCGACCGTGCCGATCGCGCCGATGCCGGCGTTGTTGACGACGATGTCGAGCCGGCCGAACCGCTCGATCACGATGTCAATCGCGGCTTGCACCGCCGCCGAGTCGGTCACGTCGCAGCTCACCCCGAGCAGCGGTTCCGGCACCTTCTCGGCCTGCAGGTCGAGCGCGGCGACCTTCGCGCCGCGCTCGGCGAGCAGCGTCGCGGTGGCGAGCCCGATGCCGGACGCGCCACCGGTGACGACTGCAACCAGACCGTCGAAGTCACTCATGCCTGGACCAGCTGCTGGCGTTGCTTGCCGAGGCCGTCGATCTCCAGCTCCATCACGTCCCCAGCCTCGAGGAACGGGAAGCGACCGGAGAGCGCGACCCCTTGCGGCGTGCCGGTGTTGATGAGGTCGCCGGCGTCGAGCACGAGGTACTGCGAGAGGTGCCAGATCAGGAACGCGACGTCGAAGATCATGTCCGCGGTCGTCGAGTCCTGCCGTACCTCACCGTTGACGCTCGATCTGAGGCCGAGCTTCTGCGGCTCGACCTCGTCGGCGGGAACGAGGAACGGGCCGAGCGGGTTGAACGTCTCGCAGCACTTGCCCTTCGACCACTGGCCGGCGGAGTGCTCGATCTGGAACGTGCGCTCCGACACGTCGTTCGACACGACGTACCCGGCGACGTACTCCAGCGCCTCGTCTGGCGAGGCGAGATAGCGCGCCTGCTTGCCGATCACGACGCCGAGCTCGACCTCCCAGTCGGTCTTCACCGACTCGCGCGGGATCAGCACGTCGTCGTACGGACCGACCACGGTGTTGGGGTGCTTGAAGAACAGGATCGGCGTCTTCGGCGGCGAGTCACCGGACTCCGCGGCGTGCGCGGCGTAGTTCTGTCCGATGCACAACACCGCACCCGGCTTGGCGATCGGCGCGCCGAGCCGCAGCCCGCTGCCGTCACCGGGATCGTCGATCTGCTCGAGTGTCCCTTGAGAAACCGCTTCCCTGACCTCGGCCAGCCCGCCGGTGGCGAAGAACTTGCCGTCGATCTCGGGAGTGAGGGAGTCCAGCGCGAACAGCGTGCCGTCATCCGTGCGGACGGCGGGACGCTCCTCGCCAGGAGCTCCAAGGCGTAGCAACTGCACGTGTCGTCCTCCTCTTGCGCCCTTGTCTATCAGGCCCAGGTGGAGTGGCCGTTGTCGACCAGCCACTGGCCACCGGTAGCGGCGTCGTCGAACGGGTCGCCGGCGGACTCGTCGAGCTCGACGATGTGGTACTCGACCATGGTGGCGCTGATGATCGCGCCGACGTTGTCGACGACGCCCTGGCCGACGGTGGTCTGCAGCTCCCCGCGCTTCGCCGGGCCGTCCTTGACGTGCAGCAGGACGATCTTGTTGGCGTAGAGGGCAGCGACGTCGGCAGGCTTCTGCCCGGCGGTCGCAGTCCAGTAGATGTCGAGCTCGATGAACACGTCGTCGCTCAGGTTGCGGACGAACTGGTCGTACGCCGGCGTGCCGTCCTCGACGGGCTGCCACTCGAAGTCGTGGTTGTGGTAGCCGATCTTGATCCCGCGGCCCTTCGCCTTCTCGGCGGCGTTGTTGATCGCCTCGGCGATGCGGTTCACGCCGTCGCGGGTGCTGAGCACGTCGTGCGCGAAGCCCTTGACCGCGCCAGGCACGGGGGCGATCAGGCGGTTGGTGCCGAGAATCTCGAGCTCGTCGTAGATCTCCTCGGCGCTGTCGTCGCTCGCGACCGTTCCGTGCGTGGAGACGATGGTGAGGCCGTTGTCGTCCAGCTGAGCGCGGAACTCCTGCGCGTCCTTGATCCTGTCCGCCTTGTCGCGGCTGAGGTCGCCGATGCCGTACGCCTCGACGGCCCGGAAGCCCTTCGCGGCCACCTTGGCCAGCGCGGCGGCGCGGTCCTCGGCGAACGCTTCGCGGACGGTGTAGAGCTGGATCGCGAGGGGTGTTGCCATGAGTCATCCCCTTGAATGTCGTCTGATGTCTTGTGGGTTCTCTTGCATCCTGCCGGACGAGGGGGGTGCCGCACGAGTCGTCTTGGGAACTGAGACGGCCGTCCACGGACGCCTCCCCACTTAATCGTTAAGCACGGCCCAGCGAGGAACCGACTCCGCCGAAGTCGCGCGCCCCTCGTGATCATGTCCGTGATCATGTCCGTGATCATGAAGGCGTAGCCGCCATATACGCCAGTTTGCCTTCATGATCACGTTCATGATCACGCCGCGGGGCTAGTGGGGGTTGGCGGCTTCGAGGGTCTTGGTGATCGGTTCGAGGTCGGTGAGGAGCTGGTCGAGCTCGTTTTCGTCCAGGCTTTCGTGGGTGGCCGCGGCGAGGTCGTCGGTGATGGCCTCGATCTGCTCCTTCGTCGCACGGCCCACCTCGCTGAGCCAGCCGGAGGCGTCGATCAGGCCGCGGGTGCGGAGGCCGTCGATGACGGCGGCCAGTTGGGCCTTCGGGAGGTGGTGGACGCGGCCGAACTTCTCCGCCGGCATGCCCACGGACAGCGCGGCCAGGACGTGGGCCTCGGTGCCGCCGATGCCCGCGGTGACCAGGGCGGCGATGTGGCCGTCGCCGCGGTGCTCGCGCAGCAGGGTCGCTGCGTGCCAGAGCTTCGCCACCGGCTCGGACGGCACGGGGAGCGTCCGCAGCGCGGCGTAGAGGATCCGCCCCTCCGTCGGCGCGCTGGTCGCCGCCTGGAGAGCCAGCTCGGCGGCCCGGGCCAAGCCGGCGCTGTCAGCCAGAGCAGGCCCGAGACGGCTCCGCAGAGCCATGGCGCTGCCCCGTTCCCGAGCGGTCAGCGCCGCCTCGGGCGTGGCCGTCTCCCACACCCGCGGAACGTGGCGCGCCACCTCGCCGTCGGCGAAGTTGTAGAAGACCGCGTGCACCACCTCCGCCGAGACCCGACCCAGTGGAGCGGCCCGGCCGGCGAAGTAGCCGTCCCAGTAGTTCCGGTGCCCCAGCGCCATCAACTCGGCGGTCGGCTCATCGGCGAGGTACGTGACCTCGTGGATCGGGTCCACAAGCCGCTTCAGACGACGGGCGATCGACTCCATGGGAGTTCCTCCTAGCTCGGGCGGTCTTCACCCCAGCTACGAACACCCGAGCCCCGATCCGACACCCAACCGACGGATTTCTCCCCACAGGCCTAGACCGGCGGGACGCCGTGCCGTTTCTCCGGGCCGCGACGGTCCTTCGTCGACGCCGCCGCCAGGCGCGCGATCAGTTCTCCACGCAGCTCGCCCGGCTCGACCACCGCGTCGATCACGAGGTCGGCGGCGAGGCGGAGGATGTCGATGTCGTCCTCGTACTCCTCGCGCAGCCGCGTAACGTACTCCTCGCGCTCAGCCGGGTCCGAGATCTCCGCGATCTTGTTGTAGTACACGGCATTCACCGCCGCTTCAGGCCCCATCACCGCGATCTTCGCCGTCGGCAACGCCAGCGTCGCGTCCGGTGAGAAGCCCGGCCCCGACATCGCGTAGAGCCCCGCGCCGTACGCCTTCCGCACCACCACCGAGACGGTCGGAACGGTCGCCTCCGACACCGCGGTGATCAGCTTCGCGCCGTGCCGGATGATGCCCTGCCGCTCCACCTCGGACCCGATCATGAAGCCCGGAACGTCGGCCAGATAGACCAGCGGAACGTTGAACGCGTCGCACAGCCAGATGAACCGAGCCGCCTTGTCCGCCGAGTCGACGAACAGCACGCCGCCCTTCACCGCCGGGTTGTTGGCCACCACCCCCACCACCTGGCCGGCGAGACACCCGAAGCCCACGATGATCTCCGGCGCGAACAGCGGCTTGAGCTCGAAGAACGTGTCCTCGTCCAGCAGCGCGTCGAGCACGGTGTACATGTCGTACCCGACGTTCTCCGCCTCCGGCACCAGGTCGGCGGTGAACTCCCGCGCCGGCGGGCGCGCGTCGTACGACGGTGGCAGCGTGCGCCACGCCCCAGGAACGTAGGAGAAGAACGCCTTCGCGGACTCGATCGCCTCGGCGTCGTCGGACGCGAGGTTGTCGCCGCAGCCCGAGACGGACGCGTGCATCCGAGCGCCGCCCATCTCCTCCAGCGTGACCTTCTCCCCCACGACCATCTCGGCCATGCGGGGCGAGCCGAGGTACATCGAGGCGTTGCCCTCGACCATGATCACGATGTCGCAGAACGACGGGATGTACGCGCCGCCGGCGGCGGACGGCCCGAACAGGCAGCAGATCTGCGGCACCTTGCCGGACAGCGCGACCTGGTTGGCGAAGATCCGCCCCGCGCCGCGGCGGCCTGGGAACAGGTCGACCTGGTCGGTGATCCGGGCGCCGGCGGAGTCGATGAACCAGAAGATCGGCAGCTCGTCCCGGAGCGCGATCTCGGTGATGCGCACGATCTTCTCCACCGTGCGCGCGCCCCACGATCCGGCCTTCACGGTTGGGTCGTTCGCGACGACGAGCGCCGGGCGGCCGTCGACGAGCAGCCGCCCGGTCACGACGCCGTCGGCGGGCAGGCCCTCGGCCGAGGCGTTGGCGAGCTGGCCGTCCTCGACGAACGTGCCGGGGTCGGCGAGCAGCGCGATGCGGTCGCGGACGTACAGCTTGTTCTGGCTGGCGAGCTTCGCGGCTCCCTTGTCGCCCGGGCGCAGCGTCGCCTCGCGAGCGACGGCCACCTCTTTGGCGTGATCCCTGCGAGCCACGTTCCGGACCCTACTCGACGTCGAGGCCCAGACCGCGCGCGATCACCAGCCGTTGGATCTCGCTCGTTCCCTCGCCGATCTCGAGGATCTTGGCGTCGCGGTAGAAGCGGGCGACCGGGTACTCCTCCATGAAGCCGTAGCCGCCGAAGATCTGCGTGGCCTCGCGGGTCGCGGTGACCGCGGCCTCGGTGGACACGAGCTTCGCGATCGCGGCGGCGCGCTTGACCTCGGCCTTGGGACGGCCGGCGTCGCGGAGGGCCGCGGCCTTGTAGACGAGCAGCCTGGACGTCTCCACCGCGGCCTGCAGGTCGGCGAGCTTGAACGCGACGGCCTGCTTGGTGCCGATCGTCTTGCCGAACGCCTTGCGCTCCTTGGCGTACGCGAGCGCGTGGTCGAGGCAGGCCTGGATGAGCCCGGTCGCGAGCGCGCCGATCGCGATGCGGCCGTCGTCGAGCGTGGCGAGGAACTGCGCGTATCCCTTGCCCCGCTCGCCGAGCAGGTTGGCCTCGGGGACGCGGCAGTTCTGGAACGTGAGCGGGTGGGTGTCGGAGGCGTGCCAGCCGAGCTTGTTGTAGCTGGGCTCGACGATGAAGCCGTCGGTGCCGGACGGGACGATGATCGAGGAGATCTCGTTCTCGCCGGTCCTCGCGGTGACCGTGACGAGGGCGGTGATGTCGGTGCCGGAGTTCGTGATGAACTGCTTGGAGCCGTCGATGACCCACTCGCCGTTCTCCAACCTGGCCTTGGTCTTCGTGGCGCCGGCGTCGGAACCGGACTCGGCCTCGGTGAGTCCGAACGCGGCGAGCGTGCGGCCAGCGGTGAGGTCGGGGAGCCAGCGCTGCTTCTGTTCCTCGGTGCCGTACGCGAGGATCGGGGTGATGCCGAGCCCCACCGCGCCCTCGAGGGTGATGCCGAGCGACTGGTCGACGCGTCCGATCTCCTCGATCGCGATGCACAGGCTGGTGAAGTCGCCGCCGCTGCCGCCGTACTCCTCGGGAACGGGGAGCCCGAACAGGCCGAGCTTGCCCATCTTGTCGACCGCGTCGAGCGGGAACTCGTGCCGTTCGTCCCAGGCGGCGGTGTGCGGCGCGAGCTCGGTGTCGGCGAACTCGCGGACGACCTTGCGGAACGCTTCGTGCTCTTCGTCGAGTTCGAACGGCATGGTGTCACCTCGTTCTGACTTACGCTTACGTAAACGTAAGCTTAGCTCATCGCTAGCCGCGAAGGGATCCGGATGACTGACGCGCGGACGTGGTCGATCGCCGAGCTGGCCGAGGAGTACGCGGTGACGCTGCGGACGATCCGGTTCTACGAGGACCGCGGGCTGCTGTCGCCGGAACGCAAGGGCACGCAGCGGGTCTTCCACGCGCGCGACCGGGTGCGGCTGGGGCTGATCCTGCGGGGCAAGCGGCTCGGCTTCTCGCTGGAGGAGATCGCGCGGATCGTCGGCATGTACGACGCGGAGCCGGGCGAGGTGGGGCAGCTGCAGTACCTGCTGGAGCAGATCGTGGTGCGCCGCAAGGAGCTGGAGCAACGGCGCCGCGACATCGAGGAGACGCTGGCCGAGCTGGACGCCGTCGAGACCCGCTGCCGCGACGACCTCTCCCGCCTCACCGGCGACGGCAAATGATCATGTTTACATGATCATTTGCCGCTCTACCTGGGGTACACCCCGCGTAGAGCACCCACTCGCCAGGTAAAGCGGGCATCGGCGCCCATCCGCCAGCACCGCCGACATACGCCACGGGTCCTAGTCGGAAAGGTCGTTGGCCGCCACGAACGCCTTCGCCGCCGTGACGGCGTGCTGGCGGAGGCTTTCGGGTTCGACCACGATCACCTCGCCGGCGATGCCCAGGTCGTGCAGAACGGCGTGGGCGTTGTCCTCGTCGCCGACCTCGAGCACGGCGTCCACCCAGCCGTCGGCGTCGGGTTCGGAGAGCGTGCGCGACCGCACGTACACCCAGTCGGTCCGCTGGACCGCGTCCCCACGCAGCCGCAGCCGAACGACGTAGCTCCCCAACGACTGGACGTAGCTGGCGGAAGCCGCCTGCCAGTGGGCGGCGAGGTCGAAGCCTTCGGGACGTTCGAACGTCTCGTCCAGCACGGCGATGCTGCGGATCCGGTCGACGCGGTACGTCCGCAGGCCGGCCTCGCGGCGACCGACGAGGTACCAGGTCATGTTGTCGCGGACCAGACCGAGCGGAGCCAGCTCGAGGGTGACGGGCGAGGAGGTGCGGTAGCGAATCGACACGAGCCGATCGGCCCAGATCGCCCGCTGCAGGTCCAACAGCGTCGACCGAGGCGGCTCCGGTCCCCAGCTGCCCTGCGTGACGTGGATCCGCTGGCGCGCGTGCTCGACCTGGTCCCGCGCGCTGGGTGCGATGGCGGCCAGCAGCTTGTGGATCGGCGCCTGGCCAGGATCGTCGATGCCGAGGTCGTCGAGGACTCCGCGCGACTGGGCGACGACCATGGCGAGCGCGTCGCTGGTGGTGAGCGCGTTGAGGCTGGTGCGGTAGTCGGCGACGAGCGCCCACCCGCCAGCGGTGCCGCGGGTGGCGTACACGGGGATGCCGACGCCGCTGAGGACGTCCATGTCACGCTGGATCGTCCGCGGCGAGACCTCCAGCTCCCGTCCCAGCTCCGCCGCCGTGGCACGCCCCTTCGCCTGCAGAACCATGACGATCCGGAGCAGCCGTTCGGCGCGCATCGCAATATGACATCAGGTGTCGTAAAGGCCTGCAACCCTCGGGTCCATGAGCACACCACTGACCGGACAGCGGATCGCCGACGCCGGACTCGACGGCTGGGCGTTCCTCCTCCACTACGGCTCGGGCGGACTCGAGACACGGATCCGCACCGAGAACTTCCAAGCCGGCTTGGCGATCGTGACCGCGATCGGCTCCGCCGCGGCCGAGCTGAACCATCACGCCTCGCTCGACCTCCGCCCGTCGCGAGTCGACGTCCGGCTGAGCAGCCGCGACGCCGGCGGCGTGACGGAGCTGGACGTACGGCTCGCGCGCCGGGTCACCGAGCTCGCGACGGCTTCGGGCTGCACGTTGGACGCGAACGTGTCCCGCATCGAGCTCGGGCTGGACACCCCGTCGTACGGGAAGATCGCCTCGTTCTGGACCGCCGTACTGGGCACCGAGCACGTCGTCGGCGACGACTCCTGGGGCGACGTCGGCGACCCGAACCACGCGCTGCCGATGATCTACTTCCAACGCGGCTCCGGCGAGCGGCGCTGGCATCCCGACCTCTGGGTCGACCCCGCACAGGTCCAGCCTCGGATCGACGCGGCCCTCGCCGCCGGCGGGACGCTGGTCAGCGACCAGGACGCGCCGGCCTGGTGGGTGCTGGCCGACCCGGACGGCAACGCGGTCCGCCTCTGCACCTGGCAGCCGGGCGAGACGCCGCTGTGCGACTCGCAGTACCGGCCCAACGCCTAGAGAACGGTGGACACTCATCGACCAACGGCAGTACGGTCGTCCGATGAGTGAGATCGCAGTCTCGAATATCAAGACGGTGGGCGAGGCGTTCGGCGCCGTGGCGGGTACGTACGACGCCAGCCGGCGCCGGCTCGTCACCTGCTTCGACGACTTCTACGCCGCCGCCACGCGCTTCGCCACGCTCGACCTGCCGGCGAACGCGAAGGTGCTCGACCTCGGCGCGGGGACCGGCCTGCTGTCGCTGCTGATCGCCGGCGTGCGGCCCGATGCGACGTTCACGCTCGTCGACGTCGCCCAGCCGATGCTCGACCAGGCCGACCGCGAGCTGACCGCGCGCGGGATCGCGCACCGCACCGTCCTGCGGGACCTGACCGACGAACTGCCGGAAGGCGAGTACGACGCGATCGTGTCCGCGCTCGCGATCCACCACCTCGACGACGCCGGCAAGCGCGACCTTTACGCCCGCGCGGCGAACGCCCTCGCAGACGGGGGCGTGTTCGTGAACGCCGAGCAGGTCGCCGGCCCGACCCCCAGGCTCGACGCGCTCTACGACGAGCTCTGGGAGGCCGACGCCCGCGAGAACGGCAGCGACGACGCCGAAGTAGCCGGCGCCCGCGCACGCATGGCCTTCGACCAAACGGCGCCGACCGAGGACCAGCTGACATGGCTCAGAGAAGCCGGCCTTGCCGACGTCGCCTGCGTCTACCAGAACCTCCGCTTCGCCGTCCTCACCGGCCGGTATCAGCGGTGATACCATCGAGGGCATGGCGATGACACTGCGACTGACGGACGACGAGGCCGAGGCGCTGAAGCGCCGCGCCGAGCTGGAGCGACGGTCGATGCAGGACGTGGCCCGGCAGGCCGTCCGCGAGTACGTCGAGAGCCACAGTCGGGCCGAGCTGCTCGACCAGGTGCTCGACGACGAGCTGCCGAGATACGCCGAGGCGCTGGAGAAGCTCGGCCGGTGATCTACCTCACCCTGGGTGAGCTGCTGCACGTCGCGGAACGCATCCTGGGCGACTTCGAGGTGCGCGACTACGGGCTCCTCGAGGCCGCCCTCGCCCGTCCCCGGGCGAGCGCGTTCGGCGAGGACGCGTACAAGACGCTCGACGAGAAGGCCGCCGCCCTCCTGCACTCCCTCGCGAAGAACCACGCCCTGGAAGACGGCAACAAGCGCCTCAGCCTCGCCGGGCTCATCGCGTTCTACGGCATGAACGGCCGCCGCCTCACGCTCACCAACGCCCAGGCGTACGACCTGATCATCGACGTCGCCGACGGCACGCTGGACACCGTGGCCGGCATCGCTCAGCGGTTGAGCCGGGCCACGGAGCCCAGGCGTCCTAGACTCCCGGAGAACGTGGGAGGAGCCAGCCAGTGACCATCAGCAAGGTGCTCATCGCCAACCGCGGAGAGATCGCGGTCCGCATCGCCCGAGCCTGCGCGGACCACGGCCTCGCGAGCGTCGCCGTCTACGCCGACCCGGACCGGGACGCCTTGCACGTGCGCGTCGCCGACGAGGCGTACGCGCTGGACGGTGCCACGCCGGCCGACAGCTACCTCGCGATCGACAAGCTCCTCCGCGTCGCCGAGCAGGCGGGAGCCGACGCCGTCCACCCCGGGTACGGCTTCCTCGCCGAGAACGCCGCCTTCGCGCAGGCCGTGATCGACCACGGCCTGACCTGGATCGGCCCGCCGCCCGCGGCGATCGACGCGCTCGGCGACAAGGTGAAGGCCCGCCACATCGCGCAGAAGGTCGGCGCCCCGCTCGTCGCCGGCACCCAGGACCCGGTCGAGGGCGCCGACGAGGTCGTGGCCTTCGCCCAGCAGAACGGCCTCCCGGTCGCGATCAAGGCCGCGTACGGAGGCGGCGGCCGCGGTCTCAAGGTGGCCCGCACGCTGGAGGAGATCCCCGAGCTGTTCGACTCCGCCGTCCGCGAGGCGGTCTCCGCGTTCGGCCGCGGCGAGTGCTTCGTCGAGCGTTACCTCGACCGCCCGCGCCACGTCGAGACCCAGTGCCTCGCCGACCAGCACGGCAACGTCGTCGTGGTCTCGACCCGCGACTGTTCCCTCCAGCGCAGGCATCAGAAGCTCGTCGAGGAAGCTCCGGCCCCGTTCCTCACCGACGCCCAGCGCGAGCAGCTTTACCAAGCCAGCAAGGCGATTCTGCTCGAGGCGGGCTACGAAGGCGCCGGCACCTGCGAGTTCCTCGTCGGGCAGGACGGCACGATCTCGTTCCTCGAGGTCAACACACGGCTGCAGGTCGAGCACCCGGTCACCGAGCAGGTCACCGGCATCGACCTGGTCCGCGAGATGTTCCGCATCGCGAACGGCGAATCGCTCGGCTACGACGACCCGCCGATCACCGGCCACTCGATCGAGTTCCGCATCAACGCCGAGGACGCCGGCCGCGGTTTCCTCCCCGCGCCCGGCACGTTGACCAGGTGGCACCCGCCGTCCGGTCCGGGCGTGCGGCTCGACGGCGGGTACGACCAGGGCGAGACCGTTCCCGGATCGTTCGACTCGCTGGTCGCCAAGCTCGTCGTGTCCGGGCGAGACCGGACGCAGGCGCTGGAACGGTCGCGGCGCGCGCTCGCGGAGTTCGAGGTCGACGGCATGCCGACGGTGATCGCGTTCCACCGCGCGGTCGTCGACGACCCGGCGTTCGTCGCCAGCGAGGGCAAGTTCGGCGTGCACACGCGCTGGATCGAGACCGAGTTCGTCAACACGATCGCGCCGTACGAGGGCGACCTCGCCGAAGCCGACGGTGCCGAACGGGACCGCGTCACCGTCGAGGTCAACGGCAAGCGGCTCGAGGTCGTGCTGCCCGCCGCACTGGGCGCCGCAGCCGCGCCGACAACGGCCGGGCGAAAGCCACCGCGCCGTTCCGGCGGAGCGAAGTCCGCGGCCACGGCGGGCGGCGACGCGCTGACCTCGCCGATGCAGGGCACCGTGGTCAAGGTCACCGTCGAGGAAGGGCAGACCGTCGCCGCGGGCGAGCTCATCGTCGTGCTCGAGGCGATGAAGATGGAGCAACCGGTCAACGCGCACAAGAGCGGAACGATCACCGCCCTCGCCGCGACCGTGGGGGCGACCGTGAGCGCAGGCGCGGTGTTCTGCGAGATCAAGGACTGATTCACCGCACCACCAGGGGAGGCCGGGATGGATGACAGCGCACGTCGGGCCATCGTGGAGGCGGCGCTCGCCAAGCTCGACCTCGACACCAAGTGCGGGCTGCTGGCCGGCGAGACCATGTGGAAACTGCCGGCCTGTGCAGCGATCGGGCTCGCCCCGATCGTCATGTCCGACGGGCCGATCGGCGTGCGCGGCGTGCGCTGGAGTGCGGACGACCCGTCCGTCGCGCTGCCGTCGCCGACGGCGCTCGGCGCCACCTGGGATCCGGCGCTCGCCGAACGAGCCGGCGCCCTGCTCGCCCAGGAGGCGCGCCGCAAGGGCGTGCACGTGCTGCTCGCCCCGACCGTCAACCTGCACCGTTCCCCGCTCGGCGGCCGGCACTTCGAGTCCTACTCGGAGGACCCGTTCCTCACCGCCGAACTCGGCACCGGCTACGTACGCGGCGTGCAGTCCGGCGGGGTCGCGACGACCGTCAAGCACTTCGTCGCGAACGACGCCGAGACCGAACGCTTCACCGTCGACAACCTCGTCGGCCCGCGCGCGCTCCGCGAGCTCTACCTCGCGCCGTTCGAGGCGATCGTCAAGAACGCCGGCGCCTGGGGTGTGATGTCGGCGTACAACCGTGTCAACGGCACGTCGATGACCGAGCATCACCAACTACAGAACGAGATTCTTCGCGGCGAGTGGGGCTTCGACGGCTTCGTCGTCTCGGACTGGACCGGCGCGCGGAGCACCGTCGGCGCGATCACCGGCGGCACGGACGTGGCGATGCCTGGCCCGGGCACGGTGTACGGACCGGCGCTTGCCGCCGCGGTCCGAGCTGGCGAGGTCGAGGAACGCGTCGTCGACGACGCAGTACGCCGCGTCCTGCTCCTCGCCTCCCGCGTCGGCGCGCTCGCCGGCGCCGAGCCCACCGAGCCGCCCGCCGGCATCGACGGCGACGCGCTCGCGCGTGAGGTCGCGCAACGCTCGTTCGTCCTTGTCCGCAACGAGAATCAGGCACTCCCGCTTACCGGCGTGCGGAGCGTCGCCGTCCTCGGCGCCGCCGCTCGCGACGCGCGGGTGCTCGGCGGCGGGTCGGCCGAGGTGTTCCCGGACCATGTGGTGTCGCCGCTCGACGGGCTGACCGCCGCGTTGCCGGAGGGCACCGTCCGATACGCCGTCGGCGCGGACCCGTCGGGCGAGCTCGCGTCTGCCGGCGCCGGGTTCCAGCTCGAAGCGGTCTGCCGCGGCGAGGACGATCAGGTGTTGGGCGGCACGCCGTTGCCGAACGGCTCGGTGCTCTGGATGGGCGCCGACTCGATGCCGCGGGACGTCGACTACGACGAACTGCACGCGGTCGAGATCACCGGCACGTTCGTACCGCGCGAGAGCGGCGAGCACGCGTTCGGCACCCGCGGACTCGGCGCGCACCGGCTCGTCGTGGGGTCGGAGGTGCTGTTCGACGGCGTGCACGAGCTTCCCGAGGGTGCCGACTTCATGGAGGCGATCTTCGGCGCGCCCGTCCAGCGCGGCTCGGTGAACCTCGAAGCGGGCAAGGCGATTCAGGTCAGCTTGACGTATGTCGTTCCCAAGTACGACGGCCCGATCAAGGTCGTCGCTTTCGCGCTGGCGCACAGTGGCCCGCAGCGGACGTCGGACGAGCTCATCGCCGAAGCCGTCGAGGTGGCTCGTGCCGCTGACGCGGCGATCGTCGTGGTCGCGACGACCGAACGGGTCGAGTCGGAGGGCTTCGACCGGACGAGTTTGGCCTTGCCCGGCACGCAGGACGAGCTGGTCCGCGCGGTCGCGGCGGTGAATCCGCGTACGGTCGTCGTCGTGAACGCCGGGGCGCCGGTCGAGCTGCCGTGGCGCGACTCGGTCGCGGCGGTGCTCCTGACCTGGTTCCCCGGTCAGGAGGGCGGCGCGGCGTTGGCGGACGTGCTGCTCGGGTCGGCCGAGCCCGGTGGCCGGTTGCCGACGACCTGGCCCGCGGTCCTCGCGGACGCTCCCGTGACCCAGGTGACGCCGCGGAACGGGCAGCTCGCGTACGACGAGGGTGTCTTCATCGGCTACCGCGCGTGGGAGCGGGCGGGGCGGACGCCCGCGTACCCGTTCGGGCACGGGCTCGGCTACACCGACTGGGAGTACGAGGCGATCCTCGTCTCGCCGACGGTGGCTCGGGTACGGATCCGCAACCTGGGTTCGCGTCCCGGCCGCGAGGTCGTGCAGGTGTACGTCGCCCCGGTCGACGACTCCGCCGAGCGGCCGGCCCGTTGGCTGGCCGGCTTCGCGTCCGTCGAGGTCGACCCCAGCGAGAGCGCCGAGGTGGAGGTCGCGCTGCCGGAGCGGGCGTTCCAGATCTGGGACGAGCAGTTCGCATCGTGGCGGTTGGTGCCCGGCGCGTACGAGGTGCAGGCCGGTCGTTCGATCGCCGACTGCCGCCTCACCGCGCCGCTCCAGATCGGCTGACCTCAGTCGGTGCGGATCCAGGCGATCGAGGCGGACACTCCAGCGACCAGCAGGGAGCTGCCGAGGACCGCGAGCGCCGTCGGGCGGAACGACTCGGCCGCGGCGTCGTAGATCAGCGCCTCGATGCTCGGCGGCGCGAGGTCGCTGCCGATGGTCAGGCCGAGCAGCAGCGCGATCATCGCGACCGCGACACCGAGTGCCGCGGCGACGAGCGTACGCATCCGGCGGACCGCGGCGATCAGCGCGAGCAGGAACAGGCCGATCGCGACGAACGGCGCGTACGTGCCGAGCAGGTGGACCCGTTCGTACCACGTCCGCGCGGTCCCGACGGTCTCCGACCGCACCAGCACGACCTGGGTCTGGCCGGGCTGGATCTGCGACGCCGCGGTCAGCCCGTCCGCGACCAGCCGGCGCTTGATCTCATCGATCAACGGCGCCACGTCCACGCTGATCGCGGTCGCGGGTCCGGTCCGCTGGGTGACGATCACCGTCTGCGCGTTCCTTGCCAGCGTCTCCCAGACACCGGTCGCCGCGGAGGTCGCGAGCACGTCCTGGATCCGTTGTTGGATGAGGGCTCGTACGGCCACGTCGGACACGTTCACCAGGTTGCGGATGTCGTCGAGGAACCCGCCGGTGATGCCCCGTCGTGCCAACGAGTCCAACCCGTCGCCGATGTTGCCCTTGACGTCGATCCGCTCCATCAGTGCCCCGGTCACCTGCTTGGCAACCGTCACGTGCAGCCGCGGGTCGGCGGAGATCGTGCGCACCGTCGAACGGAACTCGGTCGTCGACATCGCCCGGTCCGCCCACGCCGCCGGCACGGCGACCAGCGTGGCCAGCGAACCCAGGATGAGCAGCAAAGTGGCAACGACGGCCCGCCACCCCTGCTTCGCTGCCACGTCAGACCTCCCGCGTACGCCGCCCACTCAGGGAATCGTCGCACGCGGGAGGGTCTAAGGCCGTGTCTGCCAAAGATCGCCTGGCGCGCGGCGCCCCACATCCCGCCTGGCCGCGGTGCACATCGTCACCCATATAACCAATATGAATTCCTCCTGCACCACGCCCAGCCGGGCGCGGGGCGCCGCGCGCCATCGCGCTACGCGCGATGACCGGCGCTATTTGCCAGACACGACCAACGCTTGCTACTTCAGCCCGTACGCCCGGGTCACGGTCTGCTGCAGCCGGTTGCCGGCCTGGTCGGACACATCCACCCGAAGCGTCACCGCGCCACCCGCGGCCTTCTGCGGATGCACGACGAGCGCTTTGTAGGTGTTCCGCCCGGTCCTGAGCAGCCGCGCGGACTCCCAGGTAGCACCGTCGTCGTATGACAACTCCAGCTTGACGCGGGCGATCCTGGCCGACTTCGCGCCGTCCTGGTGCCGTACCGCCAGCTTCAGCGGCACCAACCGGCCGGTGCGCACCTGGCTCGAGGCGTCGGCCGTCGGAACGTCGTACTCGGCCAGCAGCAACGGCAGCTGCTCCGGCTTCTTCTCGGTCCCGGTGCCCTTCGAGGAGAACGTCCACGCCGAGGCGAGCTTCGTCGAGTACTTCCACCAGGGGAACGACCGCGTGCTCTCCTGCTCGAGCCGGAACGTGTCCGCGCCGGCGGCGAGCTCGTAGAAGCCGAACCGGTCGGGCGTCTCCCCCACCAGCTTTCCGGCGCGATAGAGCCGCTGAACGTGCGTGTCGGCAGAGGAGTTGTCGACCCGGTCGCGCTGGTCGGCGAACGCGTTCATCACGACCTCGAGCGCGCCTTCCGTACGCCGCGCCGTGCCGAGCCACGGCAGGTCGTTGCCCGCGGGCAGCGAGTGCGTCGCGACCGGATGGAACCAGCGGACGTCGTGCCGCGAGCCCGGCCGATACGCACGCGGCAGCTCGGCCAGGCTGACGCCGGAGCTGTCGTCCAGGTTGACCGGAAGGATCACCTGCGTCCACTTCATCTGGTTCGCGAGGATGTAGTCGGTCCGCGTGGACGGGGTGTCGAACTGCGGGATGAGGTTGCCGCCGTTCTCGCTCCCCAGCGGCGTGATCGCGCTGCGCACCTCCGAGGTCTCGCCGCCGCTCGGCGCGTGGGCGCCGAACGACACCGCCACCTTCGCCAGCTCACTCTTGCGCACCCGGTACGTCAGGTCGGCCGGGATCCGGCCCTCCACCGGAATCGCCAGATCGTAGACGTACGGCGACCGCGCGATCCCCGTGACGTCCAGCCGGACCGGGCCTTTCTCCACCAGGGCAAGCAACTTCGCGGCCGCTGCCCGGTCGGTCATGATGCTCGGAGTCTCGTACGGCGGCTCGCCCCACCACCACTCGCCGGATCGTCCCGGGAACGACGGGTCGTAGAACAGCGCGAGCTTCGCGCCAGCGGCGGCCGCCGCCCGTGCCTCGTCGGCGAACGACGAGTTCTGGTCGTGCGCGATCAACGCGACGCCACCCTCGACGTCGCCGCCCGGGAACGTGTCGACCGGCATCCTGGCTTTCCCGTCGAACCGAGGGGCGAACGGGATCGCACGCGGCGCGAGGTCGAGGCCCTTCGCGCCCACGACGTTCATTGTGATCGGCGGCGCCTCGCGGCGTACCTCTGTGGAGAACTCGAGCTTTCCGACCTTCGCCTTCGCCGACGGCACCGCGAACAGCCGCCGGTTGGTGTCGTGGGCGGTCCCGCCGAACCCGTTCCAGGACGCTCCGTTCGCGGAGACCCGGACGAGGCCGAACGCCTTCGTGTGGGTGTTGGTCCTGGGTCCGTTCTGGACGTCGAGCGTGACCTCGCGGGCCTTGGTGCCGTCCAGGTCGACCGTCGTGTCGCGCTGGAGATCGACGTTCGGCTCGTGGATGAGGAGGAACTCCGGGAGCGACTCGTCGGTCGCGTTCACGGCCGCGGTGACGCCGACGCTGTACGCACCCTTGGGCAGGCGGAGGGTGACCTTGCCGTTCTCGATGGGGATGAACGGGTTCAGCGGGTACCACTGGCCGTCGTCGGTGTCGGCGATGTTGAGCAGGTCGGTGATGGGCTCGCCGTGCCGGTCGACGGCGTTGATCGTGAGGTCGTACAGCTCGGGCTCGAGGTACCAGGCGATCGGCGTGCGGAGCTGGCCGTCGCCGTTTGTGGCGGTGAGCGCGCCTTCGTGGACGCCGTTCGGCATTCCGGCGGGGTCGAGACGTACGTTCACGGTCGCACTGCTCTGGGCGGCGATCGTGAGCGCGGTCTGGTCGATGGTGAGGTTGCCGGTGACCGCGAGCTCGAGGGTGACGGGGCTGGTGCCGGTGTTGGTGTACGTGATCGGCTTGGTCACCGGCGCGGGGTTGTCGTGGGGCCACTTGAAGTAGCCGAGCTCGAGCTTTCCAGTGTCGGTGTGGACCTGCTCGGTCGTCGCGTGGGCGACGTCGATGCGGCCGGCGCCCTGCTCGAACTCGGTGAGGTCGGCGTGCGGCTTCGCGGTGCTCATCAGGCTGGCGCGGACCTCGTTCGCCTTCCAGGACGGGTGCTGCTGCAGCAGGATCGCGGCGGCTCCCGCGACGTGCGGCGCGGCCATCGACGTTCCGCTCAGGCTGACGTGGTCGTCGCCGACGGGGTCGCCGAGCTCGGTGCCCGCCGCCTTCGCGGCGACGATGTCGACGCCGGGCGCGGTCACGTCCGGCTTGAGACCGCCGTCGCCCACGCGCGGGCCGCGGCTGGAGAAGTCCGCGAGCTCGTCCTGCTTGTCGACGGCGCCGACGGTCAACGCCTCGTCCGCACTACCGGGACTGCCGATCGTCTGCTCGCCCAGCTGGCCGTCGTTGCCCGCGGAGATGACGAACAGCGTGCCGGTCTGTTGGGTGAGGCGGTTGACGGTCTCCTCGACCGGGTCGACGCCCGGGCTGTCGGTGCCGCCGAGGCTGAGGTTGACGACGTTCGCGCCCTGGGCGACCGCCCACTCCATGCCGGCGATGATGCCGTCCCAGTAGCCGCCGCCGCTGTCGTCGAGGACCTTGGCGCTGAGGAGCGTGGCGTCGGGGGCGACGCCCCTGTACTTGGTGTCGTTGCTGGCGACGATCGAGGCGACGTGCGTGCCGTGGCCGAAGTGGTCGGTGACCTCGGGGCTCTCGCTGAAGTTCTTGGCCTCAACGACGTTGTTCTGGAGGTCGGGGTGGGTCGCGTCGATGCCGGTGTCGGCGATCGCGACCTTGATGCCCTCGCCGGTGAAGCCCTTCGCCCAGGCTGCGGGGGCGCCGATCTGCTTGACGCTCTGGTCGAGGCTCGCTTGCACCTTCTGGCTGAGCCAGATGTAGTCGACTCCGCTGTCCAGCTTTGCTGTTCTGGCCGGCTTGGTGTCGATGGCGTTCCAGAACGTGTCCGCGTTCTGCTTGTCGACGCGGACGGCTTCGGCGTTGATCGACTTCAGCAGCCTGGTGCGCTTGGCGCCCTTGATCGTGGCTTTGGCTTGGGAGCGGTCGAGGATCAGCGGGAGGGTCTTGGAGCGCTTGTCGTCGAAGCCCTGCTCGATGAGCGTCGTGACGTCGAACAGCGTCGGGTCGAGTCGCTTGGCGAGGACGTACGGGCGGGCCTTCTCGGGGATCACGTACGTGTGGCCGTGCTGCCTGAGGATCTGGAGGTAGTCCGAGCTTCGCTGCTTGCCGATCAGCGACACGGGCTCGCGGCCGGGCTGGCCTGGCCCGACGAGGACGACGTCGCCGGTGACCAGCGTGACCCGGTGCGCCCCTGCTGCCCCCGCGGTATTGGGCTTGCTCGCGACGTCGACTTGGGCCTGCCCAACGCCCGTCCCCGCCACCATCACCGCCGCGAGGACGCTCGCCGCGATGGCATGCCTTCGTGGTTTCTGGACCATGTTCTCCCCGTCATCGGCCAACAGAAGGAGGCCCGAGCCGGACAGCTCGAACCTCACACCAGAAACGACGCCTGCCGCGGGCAGAAAGGGTAATCGGTGTCCATTTCCGGCCCGACCGGGCGAGCCCGTCGCTAGCTGACGAGTCGGGCCCGTAGCGCGTCGACCTGGTCGTCGCCCAGGCCTCCCTGCCGGAGGTACGGCTCGGCGCCGCCATACCTGTCCTCGAGGTGCTCGAGTAGGGCGAACATCGTTGCCGGTCGAGCCGTGAAGGACTCCGCCAGCTGGTCACGTTCGGTGGGGTCGTCGACGAGCGCGAGCTGTGCGGCGAAGTGGTCACGCATGCGGTCGTCCAGGACGGCGTAGTCGGCGACGACGGCATCGGCCGGTACTCCCGCGAGGCTCAAAGCCAGGGCGATCACGTTCCCGGATCGGTCCTTCCCCGCATGGCAATGGACGACGACTCCGCCCGACGGCGCGTCCGCGATCGCCCCGACCGCCGCGGCGATCATGGCGGGGTTGCGGTCGAGCATCGCCATGTACTGCTGGTCGATGGTCTGGGTTGGATCGTAGGGATCGTCGACGTGGTAGAGCGGCTGGTTGCGGTAGAGCGGGCCGTTGGCGAACGGAGATGGATCACCCTCGCACTCCGGGGGCGTTCGCACGTCGACGATGCGGCTCACGGAGGCCCGCCGGACCGCCTCGACGCCGGCCTCGGTCAACCGGGAGAGGTTGTCGGAACGGATCAACGCCCCCGCCGCGATCTGGCGACCGTTGCTCGTGGGCAGGCCACCCAGATCGCGGACGTTGAGACAGTTCGGCCACTGCAGTTGCCTTGGTCCTGTCACAGGTACCAGTACCTCTTCCCTCTCGGCCACCGATCAGCCGAGCTCGCTGAGAGCAGCTCTGCGGGACCCGAGTCTGCGCCACTGGGCGCCGAAACATAAGTCTTGAAGTCGCGGCCCAAACCTGCGAAAAATGGATGGGAAGAACTCGTCGTTTCCGGCTGATCAACAGGCGCTTCCCACACCCTTAGCGGACCAGCGGCGTGATGCCGGGCTTGGCGAGGTCGGCGGCGGTCTCGCGGAGGCGGTCGACCAGCTCCGAGCCCAGTGGTGGGTGCCAGCGGCCCTTGCGGCGGAGGACGCCGACGTAGCGGTGCGGGAACGGGCGGACGCGGACGAACGCGAGGCCCTCGATCTGCGGCGCCATCGCCAGCGCCGGCACCAACGCGACTCCCACGCCGCCCGCGACGAGCGTCTGCATGAAGCCGTAGTCGCTCGCCCGGCACGCCGTTCGGGGCGGGAAGCCCGCCGCCAGGCAGTACTGGTCGGTCTGCAGCCCGCAGTCGCGGACGCCCTGCACCCAGCGCTCGTCGGCGAGATCCGCCAGCTCGATCTCCGCGCGGTCCGCCAGTGGATGGCGCGCAGGCAGCGCGGCGTACATCTCCTCACCGAGCAGCGGCGTGTACTCGTACTCCGCGGCCCACTCGCGCGGCGGCGCGGGCGTGAAGAAGTGGTAGACGATCCCGAGGTCGGCGCCACCGGCGGCGAGCAGCGGAACGGTGTCCTGCGGCTCGGACTCGCGGACGTCGAGCTCGACCTCCGTCCGCGCCGTGAGCCCGACCAGCGCCCGCGGCAGCAGCGCCAGCCCGGCCGTCGGGAACGTGGCGATCGCGAGGCGCCCGACCAGCCCGTCGGCGTACGCGGCGAGGTGCCGCTCCACCTGCCCGAGGTCGCCGTCCAGCTCGGCGGTCACGTCCGCCAGCATCCGCCCCGGCTCGGTCACCGAGACGCCGCGCGGGCCCCGGTGGACGACCGGCAGCCCGAGGGAACGTTCGAGCGCGCCGATCTGCTGGGAGACCGCGGACGGCGTGATCCGCAGCTCGCGGGCGGCGGCCGAGAAACTGCCGGTACGGGCGACCTCGCGCAGCACGCGCAACCGGTGCAGATCGAGCATGAAGTACAACTTAAAACATCGTGTCAAAGTCGTAGTTGCTCTTCACTCGGAGCCCACACGAGGCTGGGGCGCATGACGAGAAGCTCGTGGGCCCAGCTGCTCGGTTTGTCCGCCTTGTGGGGAGCGTCGTACCTGTTCATCAGCATCGCGCTCACCGGCGTCGGGCCGTTCGCGCTGACGTTCGGGCGGGTGGCGGGCGCCGCGCTCGTGCTGCTGCCGTTCTGGTGGCGCCGCCGCGCCGTGCTGGCCAAGCGCTGGCCGTTGGTCTTCCTCGTGGCGATCCCGGAGATCGCGCTGCCGTTCACGCTGATCAACACCGGCGAACGGACGATCGACTCCGGCCTCGCCGGCACGCTCGTCGCGCTCGCTCCGCTGTGGCTGGTCGTCCTCGGTCCGCTGCTGCGGCAGGGGCGGCCGACCGGACGGGCAGTGGGCGGGACGCTGATCGGGCTCGTCGGCGTCGCGATCCTGCTGGGCGGGATCGGTACGGGCGCCGACGTGCACCTGCTCGGCGCCGCGCTCGTCGTGGTCGCGGCGGCGTCGTACTCGGTCGGCGCCGCGCTGCTCGCGCGCTGGTTCGACGGGATCGACGCGGTGACGATCACCGGGAGTACGACGGCAGCGGCTTCGATCATGCTGCTCCCGTTCACGGCGTTCGATCTGCCCGACCGGATGCCGAGCTGGCAGGCCATCGCGGCGATCGCGGTGCTGGCGGTCGGTGGCACGGCCGCTGGTCTGGTCCTGTTCAACAAGCTGATCACCACGGCCGGCCCCGCTCGGGCGAGCCTGGTGTCGTACCTCGCGCCGACGTTCGCCGTCGGGTACGGCGCTTTGCTGCTGCACGAGCCGGTCGGGCCGGGCACATTCGCGGGTCTGGGCCTTATCCTGGTCGGATCATGGCTTTGCACGCGAAGCCGACGTGCGTTACCGCCTGTGGTCGAGACCGAGATCACAGTGCGAAAACTTCCGGCGCGGGGAACATGAGCGCCTAGGTCAGCCGTCCCATAGGCTGGAGACGGCTGAGGGAGGCCGACGTGGAGTTTCTACTGATTCTGCTGGTCGTGATCGGTGCGATCGCGGTCGTGTCGAATATTCGCAGCAACAAGCGCCGCAAAGAGATCGCGGCCTCGGACTTGGCGAAGGTCAAGGCGTTCGCCGAGGAGGACGTGACCCGCTTCGGCGAGGAGCTGCAGCGCCTGGACGTCGATGTGGCCGGGCATGACCTGGACGACTCGACTCGCCAGGACTACGAGCGCGCCTTGGACGAGTACGACACGGCCAAGAAGCAGCTCGACACCGCGGCGCGTCCCGACGACATCAAGAACATCACCACGATCCTCGAGGACGGCAAGTACGCAGTGGCGTGCGTCCGGGCTCGGATCAAGGGTGAGCCCTTGCCGCAGCGGCGCCCGCCGTGCTTCTTCAACCCGCAGCACGGGCCGTCGACCGAGGACGTCGAGTGGGCGCCCGCGGGCGGGGAGTACCGTCGCGTGCCGGTGTGTGCCGCGGATGCCGAGCGGGTCCGTGCCGGCGCCGAGCCGGACATTCGCAAGGTGATGACCGACGACGGCGAACGCGTCCCGTACTGGCAGGGCGGCCAGGCGTACTCCCCGTACACGCAGGGGTACTTCGCCGGCTTCGCGACCTCCGGCCTGCTGCCGGCCATCCTCATCGGCTCGATGATGGGCGGCATGATGGGCGGCGGCTGGGGCGACGGCGGCTACGCCGACGGTGACGGTGAAGGCGGAGACGGCGGCGGTGGCGACGGCGGCGGTGGTGACGCCGGCGGCGACATGGGCGGCGGCGACTGGGGCGGCGGCGACTTCGGCGGCGGCGACTTCGGCGGCGGCGACTTCGGCGGCTTCTGACCCGTCCAGCTTTGAGCGACATGGCCGTGCTTGGTTCGCCAAGCACGGCCATGACTCGTCTAGAGCGGGTGCCGCATCCAGACGTTCGGCTCCACATAGACGGCGTAGTCGTGCCGCGGGTCACAGTGCACGGGGACGAGGCCCTGGGGCACGATCACGTCGCCCGGAGTGTCGAATGGCAGACCGGTCCAGTCCCGCCACTCGGCGAGCGAGCCGGAGATCGTCATCGAACGCGGCGCCACCTTCACGATCGACGCACCGGCCCGAGCGTGCACCCGCAGCCACGGATCGACCGGCAACCCGTCCGGCCGCACCAGCTGCACGTACTCCGCCATCGACAACGACGGCTGCTCATGCTTCGCCGTCGGCCGCACCGGCGCGAACAACTCCCGATGCCCCTGCCCAGCAGCAGCCTCACGCATCGCCGACAAGATCCGCCCCGACAAGCCCTGACCCGACAGCGCAGGACTGACCGCGATCTCGATCGCGCTCACCGCCTCCGCCGGCCGCTGGCCGTGATCCTGGAACGCCCACAGCAGCACCGCGTCCCAGCCACCGTCGGGCAGCTCGCCGCCGCGCTCGGCTAGGGCGAAGGGCACCGAACGGCCGCGGCCAACCACCTGGCCGGCGGGGTCGGTGGCGACGACGCAGTACTCGGGGAACGTGCGCACGATCCGTCCGTACAACGCGCCCCCGAGCATGCCCTGGCTCAGGTACGCCGGCATGGTCCGTTCGACCTCGCCCAGCCGGCCCGCGTACTCCGGCCGCTCGGCCACCGTGCTCACCGTGATCACGACCGACCTCCTCAGAGCGGGTGCCGCATCCAGACGTTCGGCTCCACATAGACCGCGTAGTCGTGGGTCGTGTCGCAGTGCACCGGGATCAGGGCCTGCGGCACGGTCACGGGGCCGTCGGTGTCGAACGGCAGACCGGTCCACTCCCGCCACTCCGCCAGCGAGCCCGAGATCGTCATCGAACGCGGCGCCACCTTCACGATCGACGCACCGGCCCGAGCGTGCACCCGCAGCCACGGATCGACCGGCAACCCGTCCGGCCGCACCAGCTGCACGTACTCCGCCATCGACAACGACGGCTGCTCATGCTTCGCCGTCGGCCGCACCGGCGCGAACAACTCCCGATGCCCCTGCCCAGCAGCAGCCTCACGCATCGCCGACAAGATCCGCCCCGACAAGCCCTGACCCAGATACGCAGGGCTGATCGCCACCTCCAGCGCGCTCACCGCGTCCGCGACGTTCTTCTGCGCCTGGTCGTAGAAGGCCCGCAGCAGCACCGCGTCCCAGCCACCGTCGGGCAGCTCACCACCGCGCTCGGCCAAGCCGAACGGCGCCGAACGCCCGCGCCCCACCACCGCGCCGGACGGGTCCAACGCCACCACGCAGTACGCCGGGAACGCGTGCGCCACCTGCCAGAACAACGCGTTCGCCAACAGGTCCTTGGCCATGAACGTCGGCCAGGTGTCCTCGAACTCGTACAACCGGTCCGCGTACTCCGGCCGCTCGGCAACGGTCGTCAACGTAATCACAAACGAGAGTCTGCCTCAGTAGGGAATGTCCGTCGGCCCGGCAGCGACCCCGTAGTTCAACGCCGAAAGCGTCAGCAACACCAGCGAGGACGTCCAGCCCAACGGCGCCACCATGATCGGCCGCCCTTCCGGCGACACCTGCTCGGGCAACGACCCGGTCGCCGTACGGTGCCGGTCGAGCCAGTCCAACAGCTCCTCTGCCCCCGCGCGGTCCCCCGACGACGCCAGCACCAACGCGAACAACGCGGTCTCCGGCGTCCAGGCGATCCCGTCCCGCCGCCACCGCTCCCCCGGCTTCAGCCCGCCGTTCGGCAGCCGCAACTGCCGCACAGCCCGATGCACAGCAGCGTCCACCGGAGCACGAGCAGGTGCGAACGGTGGAGCAAGAAACGCCACCGCGGCGTCCATCCCACCCGACGGAACCCGCCGCGGATACCCGTGCGGCCCGAACGTCGTCTCGATCGCGGCAGCCAGCCGATCGGCCGCGGCATCCCAGCGAGCCGACTCCACCGACCGCCCCGTCCCCATCGCCAGCGAGGCCGCCGACCGCAGCCCCAACAGCAACGGCGCCGCCGTCCCCAACGTCACCTGGGTCTCGCGCAGTTCCCAGTAGTCCGGCGACACCGACGGCAACCCCGACGGACCCAAGGACCGCACCGCCGCATCGGCCGACGCGGCAACCATCGGCCACAACTCGGAGACGGTCCGCCGCACGCCCTCGTCGCCCGAGGTGTTCGTCTGCCACCAGTACCAAACGGCCCACGGCACCCACCCCGACCCGTCCAGCTGCACACCCCGCGAGTCCGGCGGCAACCCCGACCCGTCCGGCAGATACCGCGCCTGCCAACGACCATCCGCGGGATGCATCGCAAGCAGGTACCGCAGGATCACCTCGGCGCGCCGGTGCTCGTGCCCGGCGCACAGAGCTGCCACGACGAACGCGGAGTCCCGCGGCCACACGTACCGCCACGCCGGATCCCACGCGGCGACCTGCGCGCCCGGCTCACCCGCCATCCCCAGCAGCCGAAGGTCCGAGACCGCACGCGCCGCCATGTCTGTGTAGCGAGGATCGACGACCAACCCACCGAGGGAGTCCGAGTCCATCTCGTACGAGTACGCCCGCGTGTCCAACGTGATCGGCCGCACGACGCCGTCGGCACCGAGCACGATGCCCTGCATGAACAACCGGGGTGCGACCCGGTGCGCCGGTCCGACGACGAACGCCAGCACCAGCAGCAACACCACCCAACGCGCCCCCCGTAGCGCGTTCAGCGCTCCCGTGGCACCTGCTCACGTCGGTGCAACCGGCGCGCCGCCTCGGCGATCGAGCCGCTCAGCGACGGGTACACGGTGAACGCGTGCGCCACCTGGTCGACCGTGAGATTCGCCGAGATCGCCAACGACAGTGGGTGAATCAGCTCACTCGCCCGCGGCGCGACGATCACGCCGCCGACCACGATGCCCGTACCAGGACGGCAGAACAGCTTGACGAAACCGTCCTTGAAGTCCTGCATCTTGGCGCGCGCGTTCCCCGTCAACGGCAGATTGACAGCGACCGCGTCGACCTTGCCACTGTCGATGTCGACCTGCGACCAGCCGATCGTCGCGATCTCCGGCGAGGTGAACACGGTCGCGCTGACCTCGCTGAGGTCGAGCGGTTGAACGGCGTCGCCGAGCGCGTGCCACATCGCGATCCGCCCCTGCATCGCCGCGACGGACGCGAGCATCAGCACACCGGTGCAGTCGCCGGCCGCGTACACCCCACGCGCCGCCGTACGGGAGACCCGGTCGACCTCGACGAAGCCGCCCTTGTCCAGGCCGACGCCCGCCTTCTCCAGGCCGATGTCCGCGGTGTTCGGGATCGAGCCGACCGCGAGCAGGCAATGCGAGCCCTCGACCGTACGGCCGTCGGTCAGCGTCACGAGCACGCCGTCGCCCTGGCGTACGACGCTCTGCGCCCGCGATCGCGACAGCACCGTCATGCCGCGGCGGGTGAACACGTCCTCGAGCACGGTCGCCGCATCGGCGTCCTCGCTCGGCAGCACCCGGTCGCGGCTGGAGACGAGCACGACGTCGCAGCCGAGCCCGTTGTACGCGCCGGCGAACTCCGCGCCGGTCACGCCGGACCCGACTACGATCAGGCGTTGCGGCAGCTCATCGAGCTCGTACACCTGCTCCCAGGTGAGGATCCGCTCGCCGTCCGGGACCGCGTCGGGCAGCACCCGCGGGTGAGCGCCGGTCGAGATGAGAATGACGTCGGCCGTGAGCTCCTCGATGCCGCCGTCGGTGAGCTCGGCGACGACACGGTCGGGGCCATCGAGGCGACCGGTGCCGCGGACGATGCGTACGCCCTCGCGTTCCTGCGCCGCCGCGATGTCGGCGGACTGCGCCTTGACGAGCGCCTTCACGCGAGTGTTGACGCTCTCGAGATCGACGTGGACCGCGCCGCTCTCCGGCTCGGCCCCGGCGATGCGCACGCCGAGCTCGCCGGACTCGCGGATCTCGGTGAGGACGTCCGCGGTGGCGACGAGCGTCTTGCTCGGCACGCAGTCGGTCAGCACCGCGCTGCCGCCGAGGCCGTCGCGGTCGACGAGGGTTACTTCGGCACCGAGCTGGGCGGCGACGAGGGCGGCCTCGTACCCGCCAGGTCCCCCGCCAACGATCACGACACGAGTCACGGCGCCATTGTTCCAGACCGGCGCCGCGGTGCTTGACCGTCGAGCTGACGACGAGCGACCCCAGCCCCCACCTGACCTCGCCACCAGCGTCGCTCGGCGGCGGCTCGCGGGCAGGCGCCGCGTTAAAGCGCCGGTCTCGCCGCGCGCCAGCGCGGCAATGATGCAGCTACATCGGGACTCCTCCGATACGCTCAGAGCCCGTGACCCTGTACGCGGCATACGGCTCGAATCTCAGCCCGGCGCAGATGTCTGCCCGGTGCCCGCACTCGCCGCTGCGCGGAACGGGGTGGCTGCCGGGTTGGCGGCTCACGTTCGGCGGCGAGGACCACGGCTGGGACGGCGCGCTGCCGACCGTCGTCGAGGACGAGAAGTCCCAGGTCTTCGTCGGTCTGTACGACGTCTCCGAGGCCGACGAGAACGCTCTCGACGAGTGGGAGGGCCTCAACCTCGGGCTCTACCGCAAGCTCCGGATCCGCGCGCACACGCTGGATGGCGACGTTGTGGCCTGGGTGTACGTGCTGGACGCGTTCGAGGGCGGCCTGCCCTCGGCCCGGCTGCTCGGCATCCTCGCCGACGCGGCCGAGGCGGGCGGCGCGCCGGACGACTACGCCGCCGAGCTGCGCGGCCGGCCCTGCCGGTCTATCGGCGACTAGCCTCCAGAACGAGCCGGAACGCGCCCTCACGCGCGACCAACCCGCCCAAGGCCGCGCGGCTCGTCACGAGCACGACGCAGCCCGCCGATCCCGGCAGCAGCGGACGGACCTGAGCCACGTTCGTCGCGTCGTCGAGCAGCACCAGGACGCGCCGGTCGGCGAGCAGCGAACGGTAGAGGCTCGCGGCCCGGTCCAGCTCGGCCGGCGGCGACGAGACGCCCAGCAGGGCGAGCAGCTCGAAGAGCGCGTCCAGCGGATCCGACTGCCCTAGCGACACATACAGCAACCCGTCGGGGAACCGCGACCGCACCCGATGCGCCCAGAGCACGGCGAGCGCGGTCTTCCCCACCCCAGCGGGACCGACGACCAGCGCGAGGGACGACTCCGGCACCAGCTCGTCGAGCGCATTCAGCTCCGCCGTTCGACCCACCAGTGCGGGAGAGGCGGGGAACGCCGACAGTTCGAGCGAGGGATCGCCGCGCAGGATCGCCGAGTGCAATTCCTCCACCTCCGGCGACGGCTTGGACCCGTACTCCGACGCGAGCCGCGCGCGGACCCGTTGGAACGCCGCGAGCGCGTCGGCCTGCCGCCCGGACCTGTACAAAGCGAGCATCAACGGCCGAGCGAACCGCGGATCCTCCGAAACCAACTCGGCCAGCTCCCCCACCAGCTCGCGATGCCGTCCCCGCGCGAGGTCCGCGTCCACCACCGCGGCGAGCGCCGCGAGCCGCTGATCCTCGAGCGTGCGACAGAGCCGCGCCCGCAGCGGCGGATCGGCGACGTCCACGAGCGCGGGCCCGCGCCACAGTGCGAGCGCCGGACGCAGCGCACCCTCCTGGACCAGCCGCTCGAACCGGCACGCATCGACGAGATCCGGCTCGAGCGCCAGCCGATATCCCGTGCCGACGGTCTCCAGCGGCACGCCGGCGGCCCGGAGCCGGGACACGTGCGCCCGCACGACCCCGAGCGCACCCGGCGGAGCCGTCTCCCACATCAGCGCGACGAGCCGGTCCCAGGGAACGACCCGGCCCACCTCCAGCCCGAGCAGCGCGAGCAGCAACCGCCGCTTGCGCGGGCCGAGCGAGAGCTGGCGCCCGGCCGAGGTCGCCTGGACCGGTCCCAGCAGCGCCAGCTCCATGCGCCCACTATCCCGCTTGCGCGCCGACGCAACCAGGACGCAACCGGCCGAGATCACGCTCTGACCAGGGCATCGATCGAGGTGGGGGTCGGGAATGGCGTTCGAGAACATCACCAGCTGGCCGTTCGTGGGAAGAGAACGGGAGCTGCGGCGGATCGTCGCAGCGCTGGCACAGCCCGCCGGCGCCGGGCTGATGATCGCCGGCCCGCCCGGGGTGGGCAAGAGCCGGCTCGCCGCGGAGGCCGCCGCGATCGCGGCGCGGGCCGGATTCGACTGCCGGCGCGTGCTCGGGACGCGCGCGGCCAAGGGGATCCCGTACGGCGCGTTGGCCCCGCTGCTCCGCGACCACGGCAGCGACACGCTCAGCGCGGTCGCCGAGGTCGTCGCTACCAGCGACGAGCGAACGCTGCTGCTCGTGGTCGACGACGCACACCTGCTCGACGAGGCCTCGGCCGCGGTCGTTCATCAGCTCGCGGCGTCGCGCCGGGCGTTCGTCGTCGTGACGGTACGGACGGGCGAGGCGAGCCCGGATCCCCTGCAGGCGTTGTGGAAAGACGGAACGGTCGACCGTCTCGACCTCGGCCCGCTGCCCCGACCCGACCACGACCGGCTGCTCGACGAACTGCTCTGCGGGCCGATCGACGGCGCATGCCGGCGCGACCTGTGGGAGGCGAGCCAGGGGAACGTGCTGTTCCTGCGCGAGCTGCTGCTCGGCGCCGTCGACCACGGCATCCTGCGCCGCGAGCGCGGCCTGTTCCGGCTGACCCGGACGCTGGCCAGCACGCCGCGGCTGGTCGAGCTCGTCGAGAGCCGCCTCGTCGACACCGGTCCAGCCGAACGCGAGCTGCTCGAACTCCTCGCGTTGGGCGAGCCGATCGCGTTCTCGCTGCTGACCTCCGTCGCCGATACCGCGCTGCTGCCGGCGCTGGAGCGGCAGGGGCTGGTCGCGACCGTCGTCATCGGCGACCGCCTGCACGTACGGCTCGCGCATCCGTTGCACGGCGAGGTGCTGCGGCAACGGATGAGCAAGCTGACCCAGCTGGTGTTGTGCCGGCGGCTCGCCGACGCCTCGACGGACGACGGCGACCTCGTCCAGGTCGCGGTCTGGCGACTCGACGGCGGCGGCGCGGCCCCGGCGGGGCTCATGCTCGCGGCGGCGAGGCGGGCGTACGACGCCGGCGACCTCGCGCTGGCCGAGCGGCTGGCGTCGGCGACGACGGCGCCCGAGGCGGACCTGCTCCTGGCCCGCGTCTACGGGCGGTGGGGGCGGCAGCGCGAACGGGCCGAGCGGCTCGACGCGCTCGACGGCCTCGACCTGCCGGACGACCAGCGCGCGGCGGCCGCACTGGAGCGGTCGGCGGTCCTCGCCGCCCAGCTGGCCGACCCGTGCCCGTCGCTGGCCGCGGCGGAGGCGAGCGTCGCACCGGGGCCGTGGCGGGACGAGCTCCGGGCCGAGCGGGCCTTGCGGGAGTTGCCGGAGGAGGCGCTGCGGCTGACCTCGCCGCTGCTGGAGTCGCCGGACGGGCGCGTGTTCGTACGGGCCGCGACCGCGGTGAGCCTGGCGTGGCGGCTGCTGGGCCGGTTCGAGTCGGCCGCCTCGATGGCGGAGCGGGCGTCGACCGTACGGCGGACGCTGGCCGACCCGATCGGGCTGCCCGAGCCCGGGTTCCTGGTGGCGCTGCGGGCCGCCGCCCTCGTGCAGGGCGGGTCGCTGGAGGCGCGGTCGGTGGTGGAGGTCGCGTACGACGAGGCCGTCGCCGCACGCTGCCGGGTCGGTCAGGCGTGGTGCGCCGCCGGCCGCGCGCTGGTCGCCGTGCAGGCCGGCGCACTCGTCGACGCCGCGCACCTGTGGACCGAGGCCGCGGCGGTGTTCTCCGATCTCGGCGAGCAGGAACCGGCGCGGTGGTGCCTAGCGAACCTCGCGATCACGTCGGCCTCGGTCGGCGACGTCCGGCGGGCTTCCGCGGTGCTCGAGCTCGCCGGACCGGCCAGCACCGTCGACCTCGAGCGTGCCCGGGCATGGGTGCTCGCCGCGGAGGGGCAGCTGGCGGAGGCCGTTCGGCGGCTGCGATCGCTGGCTGAGGGTTCTGCGCGTGCGGTGGCGGCGGTGCTCTGGCACGACTGCGTACGGCTGGGCGACGCCGCCCTCGCCGCACCTGCCCTGGCGACGCTGGCCGAGGTGGTGGACGGCGACCTGTTGTGGGCGCGGGCCCTGCACGCCGAGGGCGTCGCGGGCGGCGACGCCGGCGTGCTGGTCGCGGCGGCGGACCGGTTCGAGGCTCTGGGCGCGACGCTGTTCGCTGCCGAGGCTTCGGCCGCCGCCGCGGCGACGTATCGGCGCGGCGCCCAGTCCCGCACCGCGCAGAGCCTGGCCGGCCGGTCCCGCGCGCTGGTGTCGCGGTGCCAGCGGGTCCGTACGCCGGCGCTCGACCTCGCCGGCCCCGGCGCCGTGCTGACCGCCCGCGAGCGGGAGATCGCCGGCCTGGCTGCCCGTGGGCTCACGAGCAGCGCGATCGCCGGGCGGCTGACACTGTCCGTGCGAACGGTCGAGAGCCACCTGCAGCGGACGTACTCCAAGCTCGGCGTCACCAGCCGGCACGAGCTCGCCGACTCCCTCTCCGCCTGCTAGACCGACGTTTGAATGAAGGGCACCTTCATTCCATAGCCCGGCCCATCCACCATGTCCCATCAAACTGTGGGGTTCTGGTCGCGACACGCCAGCGTGTCGCGACCAGAACCCCACACTTTCGCGAAGGGCGGAGGGTCCCCTCGCTCGAGGAGGTTCGAATGAAGGTGCCCTTCATTCCATTGCTCAGCGGACGTGCCAGGCGTGGACGATCGTCTGCACCAGCTTGTTGCCGTCGCGGTCGGTCGCCGTGACGCGCAGCGTGCCGGCCTTCGCTCCGGCCGGCGCCTTCGGCAAGGTCACCTTGACAGCTGACCTCGGGCCGGAGGTCGCAGCCCGCTTGAAGGTCTCGCCGTCGTACGACACCTCGACCCGCAGGGTGGTCCCGCTCGGTCCGCGTACGCCCGGCTGGTAGCCCGGCCGGATCGTGAGCAGCTTGCCACCGGCCCGCGGGATGGCGTTGTTCAGATCGGTCTGGAGGTCGTACCCGAGCTGCAGCAACGGCAGGACCTCCCGCTTGCGTACGTGCGAGGACGTGAAGCTCCACACGCTCCGCGTCGACGACGAGGTCGTCGCCCACGACTCGGAGTTCCGGTCGACGGCGAGCTCGAGGTCGTACCGAGCCCGCGCCGCCGGCACCGGGAACTGGCCGGTCGGCCCGTTGAACGTCTTCACCAGCTGGCCGTTCTTGCGCAACGTCATCGTGGTGCGATCCTGCAGCTCCGACCCCGGGAACCCTCCGGTGTCGCCCCAGCCGTAGATCAGGTTGTTGCCCGACACGAACTGCGGGATGGTCACCCGGATCGCGTCCTCGTAGCGCGAGACCGGCAGTCCGACCGACTCGCCGCCCGTCACGTCCGGCATGGCAGGCC